>CAZSIL010000023.1:0-23590 GCA_964607025.1 uncultured Eubacteriales bacterium | reverse complement strand
ATTTTGAGCAGATTTTTATGATAAGGATGACGGAAGGCTGGCGCCTTCCTAAGATGAAGAGTAAAAAGATGCCAAAATGTTGCCGTTTTAGGCGAGTTCTAATTATTCTTGTTACCCTAAAGCAACGCTTTTGCGTTGCTTTTTGCTTAAAAAATTATAAATATTGACATTTATCGACAAAAATATTACAATAAAAAAAGAGAATGCCAAATAGCATTCCCTTTCTGGAGCTGAAGATGGGACTCGAACCCACGACCTGCTGATTACGAATCAGCTGCTCTACCAACTGAGCCACTCCAGCAAACCCGAAATAGATTATATCAATTATTTCTCGGTTAGTCAAGTATTTTATGTGAGGTAAAAAAATGTCACAAACCATAAGTCAAAAAGTAAGAGCGTTGCGTAAATGCCGCAATGTGTCGCAAGAAATATTGTGCGGTGTATTAAATATGTCGAAATCCACCTTTTCATACAAGGAACGTGAGGATAAATTCACTACTGATGAATTGCAGAGAATTTGCAGAGCTCTTAACTTTTCCTATGATGTTCTGATTTCAGACGCTCCTTTTAATCCAATGCGAATAAACTATGGGCGTACCGACACGGTTTTTGTGAATGAGCCGGAAA
Organism: uncultured Eubacteriales bacterium; assembly: GCA_964607025.1. GTDB lineage: Bacteria > Bacillota > Clostridia > Oscillospirales > Acutalibacteraceae > SIG565. The sequence goes on along the minus strand of CAZSIL010000023.1, from coordinate 22,963 downwards.
CAACCATTTCGATTTCCCAGGACTCTGATCCGGTTTATTTAACTGAAAAGGAAAAAGAACTACTTAAAAAATTCAGGGAGCAATCCCCCGAAAATCAATCGAAAATTTTAGATTATACACAAAAATTGTAAAACGGTGAGCTTATTGCTCACCGTTTTTTATACTGTGAATTTGTGGAAAACCTTTTTGCCTTTTTTAATAATTATTCCATTGGAAAACTCTGCCATATTAAAAATAAATGCAGGGTCGGTAATCTTTTCGCCGTCAACCGAAACGCCACCTTGCTGTACTAAACGTCTGGCCTCACCCTTGGATGCGGCAAGACCACCCGCAACCATAAGGTCTAAAATGCCAATTTTGGCATCTGTAAAGTTATCATCGGTTAGCACGGTGTTGGGCATATCCGCACTATCGCCGCCGCCTGCAAAGAGAGATTTCGAAATATCACGCGCCTTTGATGCTTCTTCTTCGCCGTGAACCAGTTTGGTAAGCTCAAACGCCAAAATATCTTTTGCGTCATTAAGTTGACTTCCCTGCCAATCGTTCATCTTGTCGATTTCTTCGAGCGGTAAAAATGTAAGCATACGGATGCATTTAAGAACATCATCATCGCCTACGTTTCTCCAATACTGATAAAATTCATAAGGAGACGTTTTTTGGGGGTCAAGCCAAACGGCGCCGTTAGCGGTTTTACCCATCTTTTTACCTTCAGAATTCATAAGCAGAGTAATTGTCATAGCATATGCGTCTTTACCGAGTTTTCGGCGGATAAGTTCTGTACCGCCAAGCATATTAGACCACTGGTCATCACCACCGAACTGCATATTACAGCCATATTCTTTGAAAAGATGGTAGAAGTCATAACTTTGCATAATCATATAGTTAAACTCAAGGAAGCTGAGACCTTTTTCCATGCGTTGCTTGTAGCATTCGGCTCTTAACATATTGTTAACCGAAAAACAATGTCCAACATCACGCAAAACATCAATGTAATTCAGTTTGAGCAACCAGTCAGCATTATTTACCATCATCGCCTTTCCTTCGCCAAACTCAATAAACTTCGACATTTGCTCCTTAAAGCAATCGCAGTTATGTTGTATTGTTTCGGGTGTCATCATAGAGCGCATATCACTTCTACCGGATGGGTCACCGATATATCCTGTACCCCCGCCAATAAGTGCTATCGGGCGGTTACCTGCCATTTGCAAACGCTTCATAAGACACAGCGCCATAAAATGACCAACGTGTAAACTATCGGCAGTCGGGTCAAAACCGATATAAAATACCGCCTTGCCGTTGTTAACAAGCTCTCTGATTTCCTTTTCATCAGTAACCTGCGCAATAAGACCGCGAGCCACGAGTTCTTCATAAATTCCCATTGTTATCACATTTCCTTTCAAAAGTTCAATTACTTTTATCTAATAATTCCTTTGCAGAATTATATAAGTTTTCGGTTATTTCAGTGCCCGACATAATTCTGGCTAGTTCATGTATTCTTTCTTCATAGCCAAGAGACTTTACTGTTGTAAAGGTTTTGCCATTTCGAATTTCTTTTTCTATTAAAAGTTGCTTTTCGGCGTATGCTGCTATTTGCGCTAAATGCGTAACACAAATCACCTGTCGGCTATCAGCCGTTTTCCTAAGCCGCCTTGCAACCTTAGTTGCCGCCTGACCGCTAATACCAGTATCAACTTCATCAAAAATTAAGGTTTCAACATCATCTTTATCGGTAAGCACACTTTTGATTGCCAACATAATACGCGATAATTCGCCGCCTGAAGCAATTTTAGCAAGTGGCTTTAATTCTTCGCCCATATTTGCAGAAATCAAAAACTCAACATTATCGCAGCCGTTTTTGGTGTATGTACCTTTTGTTATATTAACCTTAAATTTAACCTTAGGCATATCAAGGTATTTTAATATCTCACATACGTCGGTTGAAAATCTCTCCCCTGCTACTTGACGTGAAATGGTAAGCGCTTCACCCTTTTTAATCAATCGGGCTTGTGATTCCTCAAGTAAATCTTCAAGTTCAGCCATACGCTTATCGGAAAACTGAATTCTTTCAAGTTCTGTTTTGGAAGTTGACAAAAATTCAAGCATTTTTTCTTCGCTATTTCCGTATTTTAGCATAAGGCGGTTAAGTAAATCAATACGATCTTCGATTTTTTCGGTGTCTAAAGGCACCGAAAATTCATTTTCTATTAAAATTTGCAAATCTGCCTGCGAATCATTTAACAGTTCAAGCGCAGAATTTAACTTTTCGCTAATCGTATCAAATCTTTCGGTGCTAAGCAATTTAATTGCATTATTTACTTTTTCAGAAACACCTGGGTTTTCGTCACCTTTCAAAATTAGCAATGACTCGTTAAGTCGCTTTGCTAGATTATCAAAATTCTGAGCAGTTTTAAGGTCACTCTTTAGTTTTTCGTATTCACCGACAATTATGTTTGCCCGTTCAAGTTCATCTATCTGATATGTCAATAAATCAATTTTTCGCGCCTTAGCTTGGTCATCGGTTTCGAGCGAATTAAATTCACGCCTCAGATTAACGAAGTTTTTAAACTCGTTTGTGTACTCATCAAAAACTTTATCATTTTCAGCCAATTTATCAATAAATCCGTAATGCTTATCAACGTCTAATAAGCTTTGATTATCGTGCTGACCGTGAATATTAATTAGGTATTTACCTAGCTCCCTAACGGTAGCAGCATTAACCGGACGTCCGCAAACCCTGAAACTCGTTTTTGAATCGTGTGATAAAGTCCGCTGAATAATTACCTTGCCGTCTTCATCAGGTGACAAACCATTTTCAGTCAAAACCGCCAAAGCAGATTCATTAATGTCCGAAAACTGCGCAATAACACAAGCGGTATCACAGCCGCTGCGAATTACATCCTTTGATGTTCTAGCTCCCAAAACCGCATTAATTGAATCAATAATTATTGATTTACCCGCGCCCGTTTCACCGGTTAACACGTTAAATCCCGAATAAAACTCAATATCTGCAAGTTCTATAACCGCTATATTTTCTATGTGCAAAAATTCTAACATAAAAAAACCGCCATTATTTTATAAGATTTAACAATTTAACAGCCAAGGATCTTGCATCGTGCTCGGTTGCGGCAACGATGATAATTGTGTCGTCACCCGCGAGCGAACCCAAAATTTCATTACCGAAAAGAGTATCTATTGCAACACAGGTACTCGAAGCCATACCGTTGTAACATTTAACTACGATATTATTAACCGCATACTTAACATCTATTGCGCCCTTGCTGAACATATCGATGTAGTGTTCTTTTGTATTATCTTGCACCGATATTTGTCCGTTTTGAGGCGACATATATCGGTAAATGCCGTTAATATCCTGCGCCTTTACAATACGAAGTTCCTTGATATCTCGCGAAACGGTTGACTGAGTTACGTTAAAACCCATTTCAACCAATAAATTTTGTAATTCATCCTGAGTTACGATTATTTTTTCTTTGATAATCTGAAGGATTTTTTCATGTCTTTTATTTTTCATAATTTCCACCCATATTACTTTTCCTTAAATTTTTCGGACAACGTTTTATAGAAGGATTTATTATTGAGTCGAATAAGTTTAACGTTAAAATCCGAACGTGATACAACTATATCCGAATTCGGCTTAATAACGGGTCCTTTACGCCCGTCAACCGACAAATAAACGTCGGCGTGTTTAAGCGACATTGCATTAAAGCGCACAACTGCATTTTTATTAAGCAAAATCGGTTTAGCCGAAAGCGAGTGCGAACAAATAGGTGTAATGCAAATATTCTCACATAACGGGTCTACAATCGGCCCACCGGCTGACAATGAATAAGCTGTTGATCCGGTGGGAGTTGCAATAATTAAACCATCAGCCCTATAAGAAATACAGTCGGTATTAAAATATGCCTTAATATCAATAATCCGTGACATAAATCCACTGGTTATTACTATATCGTTCATAGCCGTTTGAGTATATGATTCCCTGCCGTTATCGGAAACAGTTACGTTTAAAAGCATACGGTCTTCAACAGTATAGTCGCCTGTTTTTAGTTTTTCAAGTAAATCAAGTTCACCGGGTTCAACGTTTGCCAAGAATCCGAGGCGCCCTGCATTTATCCCCAAAACAGGTTTATCGTGACGAGCCGCAAGTTTTCCAAAGCGGATAATCGTGCCATCTCCGCCAACGGTGACAATAATATCCGCTATTTCATAAATTTCTTTTTCTGGAATATGCAAATAATCGGTCGCGCAAATACTGTCGGGCAGATATGCTTCAATACCTAACTTTTTAAAAATTTTGCCCATCTTATCGACAACTTCTGCCGCGCCACGCTTATCAAGATTTGCCAAGACTCCAACTTTCATATTAATCACCACTCAATTCAAAATGAGAATCATATACAACTTTATTTATATCAATATTTTCCAAAATTTGGGGTTCACCAACTGTTTTTTCAATAAACGCCAAATACTCGATATTGCCCTCAGGTCCTTTTATAGGTGAAAATTCAAGACCAATAAGCGAGAAACCGTTATCTAAAAAATAGGTGGAAACCTTATTTATAACATCCTTATGTACGTTTATATCCCGTACAACACCTTTTTTACCGACGTTTTCTCTCCCCGCTTCAAACTGCGGCTTTATAAGACAGACGGCACAGGCGTTATCTCTCAAAAAATCTTTCATAACGGGCAAAATTAGTGATAATGAGATAAAAGATACATCTACCGATGCAAAATCGAGCTTATCGGGAATTTCATTATTTGTAACGTATCTAAAATTAGTGCGTTCAAGGTTAATTACACGCTCATCACAACGCAATTTCCAAGCAAGTTGACCATAGCCGACGTCAACCGCATAAACTTTTGAAGCATTGTTTTGCAACATACAGTCGGTGAATCCGCCTGTTGAAGCGCCTATATCGGCGCAAATCTTTCCGTCGAGATTTATGTCAAAATTAGCTATGGCTTTTTCAAGCTTAAGACCGCCACGACTAACATATTTAAGCGTTGCTCCACGAACCTCTATTTTATCATCGGGCTTTATGTTAAGACCGGGTTTATCGCATTTTTGATTATTTACAAACACTATCCCCGACATAATATATGCCTTTGCTTTTTCTCGGCTTTCGGCATAGCCGCCGTTTACAAGAGCCAAATCCAAACGAAGTTTCTCTGCCAAAATTATTCCCCTTTTACAGATTTGATGATAGAGTTTGTATCCAAGCCGTATTTTTTCAACGCGGATTTTGTGGTAGATGCCGGAACAAACGTATCATCAATAGCGGTTATTTTATATTTTGCGGTAATGCCCGTTTCCAGTAGTTTTGCACCGAGTTTTTCGGCAACACCGCCGCTTTTAATTCCCTCTTCGAAAAAGTAGATTTCACTATAGCTACCAATTTCATCAATCAACTCATTCGAAAATGGATAAATTTTATTTAACTTTAATACCGCTGTATTATCAAGCGAATTTAAAGCCGATAACGCGTTATCAAAAACTCTGCCGTAGGTGATAATTAGTTTTTCACCGTTACCGAAAACGTCAAAATCATTATTGGTTACACAATATTTATGTTCCGAGCTCTCAATACCGCGCGGATAACGAATTGCTACCGGAAAATCAAAATCAAGAGAGCGATATAGTAACTCTTCTAATTCGTTATAATATGTCGGTGAGTATATATTCATACCTGGTACAGTGCTTAAAAAAGCAACATCGAAAATTCCTTGATGGGTTTCTCCATCTTCACCAACAATGCCTGCGCGGTCAATACAAAGCCGTACGGGCAAACCGACAACTGCGATATCGTGGATAATTTGGTCGTAGGCACGTTGCAAAAATGATGAATAAACCACAAAATACGGTTTCATTCCCTTTATTGCAAGTCCTCCGCAAAAGGTTACGGCATGTTCTTCGGCAATTCCAACGTCAAAGAATCGGTTGCGGTACTTTTTTGAAAACTCGGTAAGACCTGTACCCGACGTCATTGCCGCTGTTATAGCGCAAACCTTTTTGTCTTTTCCTGCCATATTGCAAAGAGCATCACCGCAAACATCGGAAAACGTCTTAACATTTCCAAATTCTGCACCCTGCAATACATCAAATGAAGAAACCCCATGATAATTTTGAGGAGAATTTTCAGCGAAACTATATCCCTTTCCCTTGGTTGTAAGTGCGTGTATCAATACCGGCCTGGTTTCATTTTTAGCAATATTCAATATATTTACAAGTGCTTTAATGTTATGCCCGTCAACAGGGCCTAAATAATTAAAGCCCATACTCTCAAACAAATTACTCTTGTAAATTGCATTTTTTATCATCGTTTTAGATTTAAAAACCTTATCAGAAAGATAATGACCACAAAAAGGAATACTTTCTAAAAATGATTTTACAAAATTTTTAAATTTATGATACGATTTCTTAGAACGCATAACAGTTAAGTGTTTTGCCAAGCTACCGACATTTCGGGAAATCGACATTTTATTATCATTTAGAATAACAATAAAATTTTTGTGTCCGTTACCCGAATTGTTTAGTGCTTCATAAACCATACCGCCTGTTAAAGCACCGTCGCCAATTACGGTTACAACATAGCTGCGTTCCCCCTGCAAAGATTTGGCTTTATAAATGCCGTATGATGCCGAAATAGAATTGCTGCTGTGACCCGTAATAAATGGGTCGTGTTCGCTTTCATCAGGGCGCATAAAGCCCGATAAACCGTTCTCTGTTCGTAAAGTTGAAAATCGGTCAAATCTACCGGTTAAAAGCTTATGTGTATAACACTGATGACCCACGTCGAAAAGTAATGAATCACGTGGCGAATCAAAAACCTTGTGTAAAGCAACCGTAAGTTCAACAGTGCCGAGATTAGACGCTAAATGACCGCCGTTTTTTGAAACGGTGTTTATCATGCAATCCCTAATCTCTTCGCATAAGACTTTAAGGGAATCATATTCAAGTTTTTTTACATCATCGGGTGACTTTATGTTATTTAATAACCTATATTCCAAACTAAAATCTCCTAAAAATTACGGCCCGCCAAAAATTCGGCAAGTTCTTTCATAAATGTTGTATCCGCATCAAAACACTTTAATTCATCGATCGCGGATGAGGTTAATTCTTTTACTGCATCTTTACATTTTTCAACGCCTAAAATCAAAGCAAAAGTGTTTTTATGATTTTTTAAATCACTATTTACGGGTTTACCAAGTATTGCCGCATCACCGCACACATCTAAAATATCATCAACAATTTGAAAAGCAAGGCCAATATTTTTGGCAAATCTTTCGGCGTGGGGACACATATCTTCCCTATCTGCCAAAATACAGCCGATTTTGGCAGCGGCAACTATTAGCGCACCTGTCTTTAAAGCATATAACTCCGACAGGGATTCGATATCGACATCCTTGCCTTCGTTCGCAATATCAATAATTTGCCCACCAATCATACCATTTACACCCGATAAATGAGATAAAATATAAATGGCTTTAACAACATTTTCGGGTTTAACGTCGGTGGCACGTGAAGCAATATTAAACGCTTCGGTTAAGAGCGCATCACCCGCTAAAACTGCTGTCGCTTCACCGTAAACCTTGTGACACGCGGGTTTGCCGCGGCGGAAATCATCATCATCCATACACGGCAAATCATCGTGAATTAAGGAATAAGTGTGTATCATTTCCAGCGCTAGAGCAAAATTCATGGCTCCAACACCTTTACCGCCGCACAGTTTGAAAAACTCAAGCAGTATTATTGGGCGAATACGTTTACCGCCGATTTTTAAACTATAAAGCATGGCTTCACGAAGTAAAGCATAACTTTTGGAATTACACACAACTACATTGTCAAATTCTTTTTCGATATTATTTGCGTAATCGGCAAGTTGATTTTTAAAGTTACTCATCCGCATTTTCCCCTGTTAGTGTTTCTATTTTAAGTTTTGCACAATTTAGTTGATCGTTGCAGATTTTGGTAAACGTAACACCTTTTTCGAAAAGCTCGATTGCATCGGTAAGAGAACAATCTTCCTTTTCTAATTTTGCAACAATAACTTCGAGCTCTTCCAATGATTTTTCAAAACTAATATTATCAGACATAATTTACCCCTTATCAATTTTTGTGATATCGGCTGAAACTTTCCCGTCCGACAATGTAATAGCAACATTATCATTTTTTTCTAAATCGGAAACCGATTTCACGCGTTTACCGCCCTTTTCCAAAACCGCATATCCACGGCTGAGAACTTTTAAAGGACTTGACGTTTCAAGTTTAGAAACAAGTGTTTTAAACCTTAAATCTTTTTTATCTATAGTCGCCTTAAAATTACTGCACAACCTATTTTGCAAATTATCAAGTAAATCCCGCCGTTCATTTACAATTTGCATAGGTTTAATAAGATAAACCGACTGGGTAAGTTCCGTAAGGCGTAACTTTGCGGCTGAAAATTTATATTCAAGCCCACGCTTTAACCTATTAGCAAAAGTGTCTAGTTGTTTCCTTAATTCCATAACATCGGGGACGGCTAACTCGGCTGCGGCGGAAGGGGTCGGTGCGCGAAGGTCAGCAACAAAATCACAAATAGTAAAATCTGTCTCGTGGCCTACCGCCGAAATTATTGGTACTGGGGACTCATAAACCTTACGCGCAAGTTCTTCATCATTAAACGCCCATAGGTCTTCTACTGAGCCTCCGCCACGACCGACAATTATCACGTCTGCGAGGCAATTTTCGTACAACTTATTAAGAACATTAATAATTGACTTAGCAGCCGTTTCTCCTTGTACTGTTACCGGACAAACGGTAACTGTACATAGAGGATAGCGCCTTGATATAATATTTAAAATGTCTCGAAGCGCCGCGCCCGACTGGGATGTAACAACCGCTATGTTTCTCGGAAATTTAGGAATAGGACGCTTTGTAGAAATATCAAATAGCCCTTCTTTTTCAAGTTTTTCCTTTATTAACCGAAATTGCTCGGATAAATCGCCAACCCCGTCGGAGACCATATTTTCAACAAATAACTGATATTGCCCATCTTTTTCATAAAGTGACACTTTACCGCTGCAAACTACTCGAGCGCCGTCGGCTGCTTTAAAATTGCAACGAAGGGCTTGAGTTCTAAACATAACACATCGAATAACCGCATCATTATCTTTAAGTGAAAAATATAAATGTCCGCTAGCATAATGGTGTTTAAGATTAGATATTTCACCGCGCACATTAATATAACTTAAACGTGCATCGCCTTCGATTATGGAGCGCACATAGGTATTTAACTGTTTTACGGAAACAATACCCGCCATTACTTATCTGCCGCCACCTTCTTAACAACAGTGCCTAAAACACCATTTACAAATGACGCATCATCACTTGTTGCAAATTTTTTGCATAGTTCAACCGCTTCATTAACCGAAACGCTCGTGGGAATATCATCTCTGAAAAGCACTTCATATATCGCCAACCGCAAAATCGCCAATGAAACTTTACCAATACGTGATATACTCCAACCATTTGAGTTATCAGAAATTAGAACATCGATTTTTTCTAAATTTTCATACACACCAGAGAAAACCGATATACAGTACTCATCCGTTTCAAAATCCCTTACATCAACTGCCGACTCAATGATTTCTTCACATGGGATATCATTGAATATTTTTTCGAAAATCAAAATAAATGCCTGTTCTCTTGCGGCTTTTCGGTTAAGCATAAATACACCAATCCTTAAAAATAGATATTATTAATATGATTATAATCTATATTGCATATTTTTGCAAGAAGAAATGCATAAAGTTAGTACTTGTAAATTTTTCGAAATACTGTTATAATAATGTGAGAAGTTATTTTTTGGAGGAAATAAAATATGGCTTTGGGGTTTAGAAAGAGTATCTTTGGATATAATTGTGAAGAAGTTTCGGAATACATACTTAAAACTCAAAATTCACACAAGCAAGTAATTTCGTCCCTCAATGAAAATATTAAACAAATAAAGGACAACCTCTCATCAGCGGAAGAAACCAATACAAATTTGCAAAACGAAATTTCCGATTTGCAGTCCCAGCTTGGTTTTTATAAGACTAAATATGAGGAAGTTAAGACGTTAAGTGAGAACATCGGTAAATTATATCTTGTTGCACAAACCAATGCAAAATCAATAATTGACGCGGCAGATAATGTACGTGTTGCATCTTTTGAAGAGATTGAAGAAAATATCGCCGCCATCACAAAAACAAACGATTCTCTTACCGAAATAAAATCACGTATTCTTACAATGAGCGATAATTTCGTCAAAGAAATTGAGAACCTTACCTCTTCCCTCGAACAAATTAAGAAAATTGCTACTGCAGCAGAAAAGCACGGCGATGACAAGATTTCAAACTTTGACAAGGTATTTAAAAACATAACAGAATGAAAGCATTTTACCTAAACACAAAAAACATCGCCGAATGGAAAACAAAGGTTTCATGCGGCGATAAAATTTATTTATCCGGTACTGCGTACACCGCACGTGATGCGGCACATAAACGCATTTTTGAAATTATAAATAACGGCACCGACTTACCGTTTGACATTAAAAACTCGGTTATTTATTACGCGGGTCCTACACCCGCACCCGAAGGTAGAGTGATAGGCAGTTGCGGGCCCACAACTTCAATGCGTATGGATTCCTTTGCTGCAACGCTATATGATATGGGTATGGCGTGCACCATTGGTAAGGGACCGAGAAGTTCCGCAGTTACCGACTCAATAATTAAAAACGGCGGTTTGTATCTTTGCGCTATTGGAGGGGCTGGTGCACTTGCTGCACAGTCGGTTACCCAGTGCGAAGTAATCGCATTTAATGAGCTTGGATGCGAATCGATCAAAAAAGTTACCTTAAAAGATTTTCCGCTTTTTGTAGGTATAGATTCATTTGGCAATTCACTATTTTAATAAAGTTGGGATTTTAATGAAAAATTTATTTAAAATTTATTTTACCGTTTGGATAATTATTGTGTTAATTTTTAACATAGTCACCTTTGCTACCTACGGTGACGTGGGTGAATTTTATAAATACGATACTATGTTTTTTATCCGTCTGGTTCTAACTGATATAGCGTTTTTATTACAGTTATACTTTAGTTTTTATATAACTAAAATTACTCATGTAACCCATAAAGACGAATTACCGGTGCTTGTAGTTTTGGCTAAAAATCTCGGCTTTTTAGTTCTTATAATGCTCGTGGCTGTTACAATAGTCTTATTCCCCGTTATTCCCGGTTGGATAACACCAGTATCTGCATTTACACTTTTTATAGTAAATTTTGTTGTAATCGCGTTGTCGCAAAAGGTGTTTAAAAACACACTTGTTGATATTAAAAATTTCATCTGTAAAAAAACTATAAAATTTGCGGTGATACCTTCACTAATTGCAATTTTAGCACTGGCGGTTATTATTCCTACGGTTGTTTACCCTAATATAAAATACAAAAATGCGCAGAAATTTATTGACAACCACGATTATGCCGCCGCTTGTAGTGAGCTTTACGGCATCGGTAATTATAAAGACAGTTATAAAAAGATTGAGCAGCTTGCCAAAAAAGATAGTTCGTTATCTATTTACACAGCTGATATCGGTGATACTATCATTTTTGGTACTTATGAACAAGATGCAAAAGTTGATAACGGAGATGAACCACTTGAATGGACTGTGCTTGATAAAAAGGGTAACAAATTACTTATTATCTCCCGCTACTGTATTGATAAAATCCCATATCATCATACATTAACTGACGTTACTTGGGACAAATGTTCACTCAGGGAGTGGCTTAATTCAGAATTTATCGAAAATGCCTTTTCTGATGTTGAAAAAGAAAAAATTGTAAAGACACGCCTTACAAACAACAAAAACCCAAACTACATTGCTCCAAAACCAGGCAAAGCAACAACCGATAAGGTGTTCACACTAAGTTATTATGAAGCGAAATATTATTTGAATAAAGAAGAATTAATCAACGTTAAAGCTACCGAAACGGTTAAATCCCTACAGGCATATGTTAATGCCGAAAGCGGAAACGCGTGGTGGTGGCTAAGAACCCCTGGTGCCGCCAACACAAGCGCAATGACCAACCATTTTCAAAAGCAATTCAGTGCCATTGGAAGTCAGGTAAATCAGGAGTCATGCACAGTACGACCTTGTATGTGGATACAATTATAAATTAAAACCGCTCTACAAAAGTAGAGCGGTAAATTTTTTTGTTTTATTTCATAGCGATTGCAATAACATTTGCAACTATCACCAACAAGAAGAACACTATCGCAAAAATCTTTGTCCATTTAGCCATCATGGCTTCGGCAGTTTTTGCTTTGTTCTTGGAAAGAAAGGTATCGGCTCCACCAGATATTACACCATTAACGCCGCGACGGTGACTTTGTTGGAAAATAACCGCAATAATTATTACAAGAGAAATTAAAATTACCAAAATACCAATAATTATTTCTAACGGTCCCATAGGAACACCTCCTAAAATTTTGTAAATACAAGTAGTATATTACCACAGTTAATATAAATTTGCAAGAACTATTTTTTATTTTCCGCACGAACAGCAACTTTCGTGCAATTTTTCTATTTTAAGCGTCTTTTCCTTTTCACTGGTGATAAACCCAAGCTGCGAAAAAAGGTTAATCGGTGCCGTATCGGCATAATAAGCATTGATAATGCCCCGAAAATCCGCTATATGTAACGCACTGCGCAAAATACCGTCCGCCAACATAACGTCTTCTTCGGGAGAAAGGTGGGTAATGGTAATACTGTCAAATGTTAGAATATAGGCACAAAAGCCCAAAATTTCTTCTCCATCTTTTGCAACAGTTACTCCCCTGTTTTGCATAAATTCGATGCCGTTATTTTCGCAAAAATCACAAAGCAAAGAAGTATCGGTAATCGGTGAAACATTAATCATTGGCTTTACCTCGCACTGAAGCACTAATCGACATTAAGCGGTGCAACTCTTTTTCGTTAAGATTTCGCCACTTGCCTTGCCCCAACATACCGAGTTTCACACCCGCAATTTCGGTGCGTTTTAGGCGTAAAACTTCGAGTTTTACCGCTTCACACATACGCCTGATTTGTCGGTTTCTTCCTTCGTGAATAATAAATATAAGCACCGTTCTATCGATTTTTCTTTCGGCAACGAAAACGTCACAAGGAAGAGTATTTATACCATCTAACTCGATTCCAGTACAAAGCTTGTCCAACTGTTCATCGGAAACGGTGCCTTTAACTGTAACACGATAAGTTTTATTAACGTGACTTGAAGGGTGTGTTAGTTTGTTTGCAAAATCACCATCATTAGTCATAAACAAAAGACCTTCCGAATCTTTATCAAGACGACCTACAGGAAAAAGCTTACAAGGTACGTCATTTATAAGTTCCGCAACGCACTTTCGGTCACGTTCATCACTCATAGTTGTGATAAAACCACGCGGCTTGTGCAACATTATGTAAACCTTTTCCTTGATGGCGATAACAGGCTTTCCGTAAACTGTAACCTTATCGCGTTTGGGGTCGATACTATCGCCAATTTGCGCAATTCTGCCGTTTACTTTTACCTTGCCCGCAAAAATTAATTCTTCAGATTTGCGACGCGATGCCACGCCGCACTCCGATAAATGCTTTTGTAACCTAATTTTTAAACCTTTCATTATAAACCTCTAATCAATATTATAAATCTTTTAAAAATCTTGTTAAATAATATACTATGCTGATTTTCAGATTGGGCAGCACTATCGGCATAAATTGGTATAGTTGCCACCTTGTATCCGTTAGAAAATGCATCGGTATATCCTACAATATCTCCTCTGCTTATTGGTGCATAAACAAATCGCGGTAAGTAGGTTTTATATTCCAAATTATCTGCTCCCGACAAGCCGATATCAATCTTACTAGTTACAAGATTAATCTCACTCGCATCTGCGCCAACACATGACACTGTTGCAGGAATTGTGGGCATCGCAGAGAGCACATTACAGTTTTGAAAACCGTAATCAAGCAGTCGTGCATGGTCCTCCCAATCATTTCTATCATTAAGAGTGACAACAATAATCTCTGAATCATTTTTTTGCGCAGCAGATACTAAGCACCGCCCCGCCTTGCTCGTATATCCCGTTTTAACACCTATAGCACCGTCATAGGTTTTTAGCAAACGGTTGTGGTTGGCAAGATATCGCTTTTCACCACCGAACTCAAGAACAACAGATTTACTTGATGCAACACTTAAAAAATCATTGTTTTCAAGTGCAAAAGATGTAAGCAAAGCCAAATCATATGCTGTTGTATAGTGTGAATCTGCATCAAGACCCGATGGCGTTACAAAATGTGTGTTTTTAAGACCTAATTCCTTGGCTCTTTTGTTCATTAACTGGGCAAATTTTTCTATAGAACCGCAAATAGATATCGCGGCGGTATTCGCCGCATCATTGCCCGATGGAAGTAAGATGCCGTATAATAAATCATTATACGTAACTGTATCACCCGCTCTCAGCCCCATTGAAGAGCCCTCAACAGCCACCATCGGTGCCGTAACAGTAACTTTTTTTTGCGGTGTATTGCATTCAGCCAATAACAATGCTGTCATAATTTTAGTGGTACTCGCCATAGCACGCTTTGTATTTGCGTTCTTTTCGTAAATAACAGTGCGAGTTCTGGCGTTCATAACAATTGCAGAAGCCGCAGAATTATTTACTGCACGTACAAAACACATATTAGTAAACACCATTACAACGATAAATATGCCAATAATTTTTTTCAAAAAATCACACCCTAAATATACTGTTAAATAATATTTAAGATGTGAATTTTCTATAACTCTTGTATATCAGTTTTTTCCTTGGAAAACAGTTTTTTAACTTTTTCGAACAACTCGGGTGCTAAAGCAACTGCCTTATCAATTGCGGTATAATCATTATTAATAGGTAACATTTTAACGTTATCACCTGAAATAACGATAAATGAAATAGGTATAATTGAAACACCTGCTCCCCCGCCGCCACCAAACAGCGTATTATTGCCTGTTTTGGCTGCAAAATCCGAGCCGCCCGTTGCCATACCGAAAGAAACTCTTGATACAGGAATCATCGTAATATTGCCCGAAACAATTGGGGTCCCGATAATAGTATCTGCATCAACAATAGCCCTTAATTTTTCCATAGTGGTATCCATAATACCCTTTATACTGTTTTCTCCCATAATTACACTTCCCTTTTATAATTTACAAATTTAATTATAAGTTTTAATGCTGTCATCAGCAAATAAATAACCTTGCTTTTTACTGTGAATCCTAATTCAAACGAACCGGAATCGGATGAATAATCAGCATTAACAGTTATACTTTTGTATTTGAAATCGGTAACGTTATTAAGAAATCCCGTAAATCCGTAAACAGCGGCTGAAACTATGCCATATGAAATAGCCGTTTCGGCGGCATCATCATCCGACACTCTCACATTGCATATAAAATCCCTTATTTTGATTTTTCCAAGGAAATATCCAAGTTCGGAAAATATGATTTTGAGATATGAGAACAGTTCTGCAACCGTTCCCGAAAAACCTCTTTCACGATAGAGCTTCGCTAAATAATTTTCATTTTCTCTCTTGCCGATATCCTTTGTTTTTTGTGTTTTTTTTGCTTTTAGGGGTTTATCGTGTAAAATACTTACGGGACCTACCGAAACCTTATAAGTGAAATTTTTATCAATTAACACTTTTAATTTAATCGGCATCAACAAAAGCAAAATAATAACAATAATAACGGCGCAAATAATATATACAGCCAACATTAAATACACCTATTAACTATTTTTAACATTAAACCTTTGATTATTCTTCATTATCAACGCTGACCGATAACTGTTCGGCAACGTCGGGTAAAGTATCAGTTGAATCTTTAGGAATTTGCGGCAATTCGTTTAAATCGCTTATTGAAAAACATCTTAAAAAGTTTTTGGTTGTTGAATATAAAAGCGGTCTGCCGGGCAACTCAAGACGACCGACTTCTTCTATGAGTTCTTTTTCAATAAGCGTCATCATAACGCCCGAACAATCAACACCGCGAACCTGCTCAATAAATGCTTTAGTTACAGGTTGATTATACGCTACAACCGCGAGAACTTCAAGCGCGGCTTGGGATAACGGAGTTTTACGTTTAATATCAAATGCCTTTTTTATATGCGGTGCATATTCCTTTTTAGTACAAATCTGAAAGGTATTTTCAAGAGTTACAATCTCAAGTGCCGTCTTTTTATAATTCTCGTTAAGCGCCATAACCGCACTGCGCACCGTATCGGGCTCAACTTCAAAGGTCTGACACAGACGCTGTATGCTTATCGGGTCGCCGTTTGCGAACAATACGGCTTCAATACCGTTAATCAATTCTTTAATATCCAAAGCTATTTTCTCTCCTTGATTATTTTTATCTCGGCATCGGTGCCGTCACCGTTAATATGTACGCGGTTGGCTTTGCAAAGCTCAAGCACAGCCAAAAAGGTTGCAACTAGTTCTGAGCGGCTTTTAGCGCTGTGGTAAAGTTTTGATAACTTTTGCGGACCGCGTGTAATTAAATTACGCATTACGTAAACAATTTTTGTTGATACCGAAACAATCTTTTTCGCAACGATTTTTGCGAAAGCATCGGTATTGGGCGGTAAGCGCCTTTGTCCACGACCAACTGCCGAAATATATGCATCAAACACAGTTTCCTTAGGATGCACCAGCTCGTAAGTTTTGGGTAGTTCCACTTTTGACGGACCTTTAACAAACTTATCAAATCCGTCCATTTGCTGTGCTAATAACTCAGCAATTTTCCGACAGGTCTGATATTCAATCAGTTCGCCCAGAAACTCATCCTTTAACTGCTCATACTCTTCGTGCTTGGGTAAGAGTTTAGCGGTTTTGAGATAGATCAAACGAGATGCCATCTCTAAAAATTCACTAGCAATATCGGCAGTATCCTGCTGCATTAAATTAATTTGCTCTAAATACTGGTCAATTAACACCGTCAACTGAATATCGTAAATATCAAGTTTATTTTTTGCAATAAGTGAAAGCAGTAGGTCGAGCGGACCTTCAAAGCTATCCAGCTTATACGAAAACGTTGTTTCCATTAAAATACCCCAAACCTTTAAATAAATAATGAAAAAATCATGCTAAACAATCTAATAAATCCGGAAAAAATCACGTTAGAAATAACACCTAATGGGCGCGATAAAACACCAGTATATAGTAAGACAACAAGCACAATATACACATATCGCTCATACTGCATAATCTTATAGTAAATATTATTTGGCAATATTGCCGCCAAAATTTTTGAACCATCAAGCGGCGGTATAGGGATTAAGTTAAACACCGCAAGGTGAATATTAATTATTGCTATATAGTAGAAAAAAGCAGTAATATATCCGCTATAATCAAACCATGATAATAAAACCGAAACTAAAAACATAAAAAATACCGAAACAAACGCTACGATTAAGTTTGAAAGCGGACCTGCAAAAGCCGTTAGAGCTACGTCGGTTTTACCACGCTTAAAATAGCGTGAATTTATCGGTACGGGCTTGGCCCAACCGAAGCCGAAAAGTAAAATACAAGCGGCGCCTACCCAGTCAATGTGTCTTAGCGGATTAATTGACAGTCGGCCCGTATATTTAGCGGTCGGGTCGCCTAACTTATTTGCCGCAAAAGCGTGAGCAAATTCGTGCACGGGCATTGTGAGAAAAATTACCACAATAGCCGATATAGCATAGGTAATAAACTCTATTAAGCCAATATCTCCGCTGATTGCTTCTCTTAACAAGATATACCACTCCAATCTAAATTAATATTATATACTATAATCATTAAAAAAACAAGAAAAAGCTTGTGAAAATTCACAAGCTTTAAATAAATGTAAGATATGCGTTATTGGCGTAACCTGTTTTGCCGTTATACCCTACGGCACTCCACTGCCCGTTCACCGAATAAATCGTAACTGTAGCGCCGTTTGGTATACTGCCGATAACCGATGCATTAAGATTTGGTCCGCTACGTAGATTTAGATTTCTACCCGCCGTGGTAACCACGGCATTTCGCTCGCCATTTGGTGTCATAAATGGGATACCGAAGTAATCGGCTAACGATGCCACAACGTTCGCGGCGATAGGATCAATATTGTTTCTTATCCAATCGGCATCTTCTGCATTATCGTGGTAAGCAAACTCAATAAGTACGCTCGGCGCCTTAGTTCGGCGAACTTCTCCCAAGGTTGTAGTTGGCACTGTACGCACCCTATCGGGTAACGGGTAGATTAATTTCAGGTTATTAGCGATGATTTCGGCTAATCGCCTACCGTTTGCGCTACCCGGGTAAAAATAAACTTCGCTACCGCGATTTTGCCCCGCATTTTGCGGAGGGGATGCATTAGAATGTAGAGCTACGTGTGCGTCATAATTACCCATATTTGATGCAGCGATAGATGACGCCGCCGTCATATCGGGTGTATTTCTTGAATATGAAATACCCGTTGCATTAAGATACGGAATCATGGCATCGGCAACTAAATTCATATAATATTCTTCGTTGCCGCCATTTACATAAGGGTTAAATTCCTGTGTTGACGGACTTAAATAAATACTTGGCATAAAATAAACACTCCCTTTTTGCAGTTTATGCAAAAGAGAGTGTATTTGTTTATTTGTTTAAATCAAGTTTTTTGATTTCGCCTTTTACAACCGATACAAACCAACAGTAAAGTGCTTCTCCGAGTTCTTGATAAATCGGGTCACCATCGTGAGAACATAGCATTGCAAAGGTCTGCCCTATTCGGCGCTCAACGTCGACACGACGCCTATATGCGAGATAGTAAAAAGAAAAAGCACCCGTATCGTTACACGATTCATAAATTTGTGGCGAGATTTTTGCCAGAGTATCAAGAAAACTTTTAACAGCAATACCGGAAACGGTATCATTAATGCAATACTCTTCAAGTGTGGTGTTAACCGTAAACGACAATAGCAAACGACGTTGTATAAGCATTTGCGAATCGGTATTATCATCGATAAATACATTATCGGTATTTCTAATCAAAATTTCGGCAAGATTTTTACCAAGTGAATTACATTTTTGGACCAAATTTTTTGGCAAAAGGTCATCTGAATATTCCCCGATATGTTTTTTGACAGTTTCGGACGGTTTTTCGCCGACGATTTTGATATCGCTGTCATCAAACATATTATCCCTCCTTATCGCTTTTATAAAATTTAAGGGCATTTGCCAACTGCGCGGGGCAAGATGTATTTTTAAAACCGCAACGGATATTTTCAAGTTTGTTGATAACGTCGTCAATATGCATACCCTGACATAACAAAGAAATACCCTTAAGATTACCATTACAACCGCCAAGGAAAGTAATAGATTGAATTATTTCGGCATCATCAATTTCTATTTCGATATTTCTTGAACATACGTTTTTTGGTGTATAACTAAATTTCATCTTATTTTCTCCTTGAAAAAGTTGCTTCTCTGAAAGATTTTTCGGCATACTCACTTACTTTTTCAAAGGTGCTTCTAAAATAGCAAGCACCCGCGGGGTGAGTACATACTGTGCCTTCCTTTTGACATTGACTGAAACTTATGGGTCCCGAAATTAACTCAATAATTTCATACAAAGTGATGGTTTCTGGCTCACGTGACAGCACATATCCACCCTTAGCGCCCTTATATGATTTTACAATTTCACCTTTAGTAAGTTTATGCAGGATTTTTAAGCAATATCTCTGGGTTACACCGGTAAGTTCCGAAATTTTGCCTGCATCTATCCTATCATAACAGTCCGCCAAACACGCCACAATTCTGATAGCATAATCGGTTTCACAATTTAAAAACATACCGCTTACCTATCCTTGAATTTATTGCTTCGAACGGGATGGCGAAGTTTTCTAAGTGCCTTTGCTTCAATTTGTCTGATGCGTTCTCGCGTAACGTTAAACTCGGTGCCTACTTCTTCGAGAGTATGACATCTTCCGTCGTGCAAACCGAAGCGCAAACGGATAACCGCTTCTTCTCGTGGGCTGAGTGTTTTAAGAACACTGTCAATATCTTCATTAGTAATAGTTTTAAGCGCTGCTTCATCAGGTGCCAATGCATCTTCATCGCGGATAAAGTCCATAAGGCGACTGTCTTCTTCGGGCCCGATTGGTGTTTCCATAGAAACGGGCTCTTGAGCCACACGCATAATCTCGCGAACACGCTCAACCGATAAATTCATTTTTTCAGCAATCAACTCTTCGCTCGGCTCAAAACCGTTTTCGTGAAGCAACTGACTCTGAATCTTTTTAAGACGGTTGATGGTTTCAACCATATGAACGGGTATACGGATAGTACGCGCCTGATCGGCAATAGCGCGGGTAATTGCCTGACGAATCCACCATGTAGCATAGGTTGAGAATTTGAAGCCCTTGGTATAGTCAAATTTATCAACCGCTTTGATAAGACCAACGTTACCTTCTTGAATTAAATCAAGAAAATACATGCCGCGTCCAACATATTTTTTAGCTATACTTACAACAAGACGAAGGTTGGCCTCAGTAAGACGTTGTTTTGCTGTTTCATCACCTTGACCGAGTTTTATAGCCAAATCGATTTCTTCTTCAGAAGACAAAAGCGGCACACGTCCAATTTCTCTTAAATACACTTTAACCGGGTCGTCGAGTGATACCATATTTAAAGAAGCGTCATCTTCAAAATTATCGATATCCATTTCTTCGAGTTTTAGGTCGTCATCTGTCGGCTCATCATCAAGCTCTAAAAGCGGTGGCTCTGCAAAAAGCTCATCGATATCATCCGGTGCATTTTCAAGTTCATCCAATGAGTTGCCCTTAACCGCGTTTTCTTCAATTTCTACGATGCTCTCAATAGTAATCTTTTCGTTGTTTTCCATTTCCTTATTCATACCCTATTCTCCCTTTTTGAATTAATAATATCCTGTAAGTTTTTTTGCCACTCATCTACCGATGCTTCCTGGGCATTCCCCATCGCCTTAATTTTTCCATCGGTTAAAATAACATTTATGCAGTCCATCAACATATTTTCGGGATTCATAATTTCGTTTTGAAGTGACACAATAAATCCTAGCTCAGTTGGAGAAAACTTGTCCCCCAAAAGTGAAATATCTATTGCCGATTTATTAAGCAAAATATTCACAAATTCCCCATAAACACGCTTATTAAACACAGACACCATATCATCAGGTTTAAGTTTTTCATAAGCCATTTCAAATAAATCGGGGTGTTGTAGTAACACCGATAATACCGTTTCTTCAGCCGCAACAATTTTTGGTATTGTGCGTCTTTCGGGATTAACGTCATCTCGCGAAAACCGTGGGGTTATAACATCGCTAATTTCTTTTTTATGACGGATTTTTGTACGGTTTTTGCGAATTTCGGCAATTTTAGAAGAAAGAGCCGTTTTTGAAACACCGTATTTTTGGGACAATTTATTTTCGTATAAATCAACAGTTAATGAATCATCAATGTTGGCTAAAACTTCTGCCGCCTTAACCAAATATTTAAGCAGTCCGTCGTCACCCGACATATCAATACCTTCCGAAGCTCTAAGCAATCGGTACTCAACGTCACTCACAGCGCCATCGAGCAATTTTTTAAATCTTGCCGCACCATTTTTCTTAATAAATTCATCGGGGTCCTTACACTCAGGAAGAACCAACACTCTAATTGGTAACCCGATATCTTTCATTTGGTCGAGTGCCTTCATAACTGCTTTTTGCCCCGCTTCGTCCGAGTCGAGCGTTACAACTATTTCTTTTGTATAGCGGCTAAGCAGTTTTGCCTGTTCAATAGTCAAAGCTGTACCCAAAGAGCCGACAGTATTGGTAAATCCCGCCTGATGCATCGAAACAACATCCATATTGCCTTCAACAAGTATTATACGCTCAGAACAATCGTTTTTAGCATAGTTAATACCAAAAAGATTTTGCCCTTTTTTATAGACCAATGTATCCGCAGTATTGACAAATTTTGCGGCTTTTTCATCCTTTGGATCTTTGCGTCCGCTAAAGGCAATAACATTGCCGCGTAAATTAATTATTGGAAACATTACACGACGTCTGAAACGGTCGTAACACTTCCCCGAATTTCCACGCGTAATAACGTTTGCCTGCACCATATCATTTTCAGAAAAACCAAGACTTTTTAAGTGTTTTAGGAGCATATCCCAGTTATCAGGCGCAGCACCGAGACCAAATCTTTTAATGCTTTTAAGATTCAAGCCGCGTCCTATTAGATAATCCAGCGCCCATTTACCACCGGGAGACAGCAAATAATTATGAAAAAACTTCGCTGACTCCTTATTAATATTAAGAATATTTTGGCGAAGCCGCTGCATTGAGTCATCATATCCGTCTTCAGGTATAGTGACGCCAGAGCGGTCGGCTAATAATTTAACCGCTTCAATATAATCAAGGTTCTCAATTAATTTTGTGAAGGTGAAAATATCACCGCCGACCTGACAACCGAAGCAATAAAAAGAACTACTATCGGGATAAACTGTAAATGATGGCGTTTTTTCATTATGAAATGGGCAAAGCCCCTTCAAAATTCTGCCATTGCGCTTTAAATTAACATAAGGAGATATAACTTCTTCAATATCATTACGGTATTTAATTTCCATTAAAACCTGTTCAGGTATTGCCAAGATAAACCCCCCTTTAAAATTAATTACTCCAAGATTTCGGTATGTAGATATCGCTAAACGTGATGGATGCAAAATGGTCGGTCATACCCGCTATATAATCAACCACCGCGCGTTCGACACCTTCATTTTGCATAATAATTTTATATTCATCGGTTAGTTTGTCGGGATGGTGCATATAATAATCATACAAGCCCTTAATTATTCCGAAAACCTTTGTCTCC
>CAZSIL010000022.1:0-27337 GCA_964607025.1 uncultured Eubacteriales bacterium | reverse complement strand
CCCACGGTCTCCAGTGCCACAAACTGGCGCTTTAACCAACTAAGCTACATCCACCGCATGCAACGATAATTATATCATAATTATCGTGTTTGTCAATAGAAAAATCAATTTTTTTACCAAACATCCTCAAAAAATTTTCCACAATATTTTTTACAATCAAGTGAGTAGATGAATATTACCGCAAAGAAAATTAGCAGTAAGCTCCCAAGGGTGTTATGTGTTACCCGTTTGAAATCAAAATTAATACTATTGCTTATGGTTTGCAGTTCGATTGGGAAAATGAATAGTAATAATTTTAAAATTGCAACCGAAAGGGAACCGTGCAACACACGATATAGTACTAGTTTTAATGGATTTTTAATAATTTTTTTACCTATAGAAATAACTTGCAGAATAATACAAAAACCCGAAAAACCAAGTAAAAAAGAAACTAAATAAAAATTATTAATGTTTAAAATTCCATTTGAAATTTCTAAAAATCCGCTAATTATTTTGTTATTTATAAACTTTATTATTCCCGAAAACAAGACAACATAACTGCAAATATTTATAAGCGATGAACTGGCAGTTGCCACCGAAGAAACAAACGCCTCAGAGAAACTCGGTTGTATTTGATAAATTGCTGAAAAATTCATCTTTGCGAATTTTTTTGCGTTAAACATAAAAAGAGTTAAACTGCCTAAAATATGCGCTAAAAATAGCAAGATACCGAGTTTTGCGCTGCCAAATATTGTCTCCCCGCATACTGTTATTATAAAAGCGGGACCAGCATTAATACACACAAATACAAGCCGTTCAGCATCATTATGTGATATCATCCCTTTATTATGCGCCGATGCGATAATTTTAGCACCGATGGGGTATCCGCCTACAACTGATAAAATATAGATAAAAACACAGAACATTAATGGTGATTTTATATGTTTCTCTAGAATACCACACTCTAATAAAAAAACCGATAAAACCGTGAATGGAAACAAAGATGGGATCAAAACATTTCCGCAAATCAAAAGTCCATTGGCAATGCCCGACGCCATTTTTTGCGGGTACATAACTAAAATTATCATTAACAGCAATACAAAACTAAGCGTAAAAAAATCATAAATCTTATTTTTAAATCTCATTGTGTCACCCGGTTATTAACTTATTATAAATTTCATATTTTATAATAATTATGTTTTTAGGTGGTCAATCAATGATTAAAAAGATTAAAATCGGTAAAAAAGCAGATAAGGAGAAAATTAAACTATTTGATTTTTCGGGTGACATATCAGTTGTCAGCGATACGGGACGTTGTTCTAATATAATACTTACGGGTAACAAAGGAGTTCGGGTTGAAGGTTGTAAAAGCATCGTAGAATATACACCAACACTTATAAAACTAAATCTTGGAAAGGGGTATATAAATATTCACGGCATCGACCTAAAAATTACCTTGCTCGACAGTAACGAAGTAATGGTATTAGGAGAGATTGCTGCTGTTGAGTTTTGTTAGATATGATAATTAGATTTTTGCATTTTCTATTGGGATATTTGTCGGTGGAGATATCCGGTGAGTTTTGCGAACGGATGCTGAATTTATTTTCGCACCATAAAGTTAACGTTTGGGGAATTGAGAAGAAGGATGAAAAAATAATTTTATTTATCAAAATCAAAGATTATAAAAAAATAAGAAAATTTCGCGGCAAAACAAAAATTAGAATTAAAATAATCGATAAATACGGGCTGCCTTTCTTAATAAAACGGAACCGACTTCGTTATGGCTTTTTTGTTGGTGTAATTCTTTATTTTGTGATCATTTACGTTTTAAATTTATTTGTCTGGCGAGTTGAAATAGTTGGTAATCAGACTGTAGATTCGGCAGAAATAATTGAAATATGCGATAAAATTGGTCTAAAAACAGGTGTTAAAAAATCCTTGGTTAACTCATATCAAATGCGTGATAGGTTGCTTTTAAATTCCGATAAATTAGCATGGGCATCGATTAACCTAGAAGGCAGTGTTGTAACGGTAAATGTAAGCGAAATAATGAACAGTTTTGATGACCGAGAATTTTACAATATTGTATCTGATTTTAACGGAGTTATTAAAGATATTAAGGTTCAAAAGGGAAGTGCCACCGTTCAAAAAGGGGATGCCGTACAAAAAGGTGATTTACTGATAAGCGGCATTGTATCTGTTGAAAACAATATATACTTCACCAACGCAATCGGTATTGTTACTGCCGAAGTTGAAGAAAAAGTTTCCATTAGTTCTAATTTGACGGCGCTTGAAAAAAAACCAATTGCACGTCCTTACAAAAAATATGCGGTTGACTTTTTTAATATTAAGTTACCCTTGTATCTTGGCAAGGAAAATAGGTATTATGATTATACCTCAACCAAACAACCACTATATTTGTTTGGTAAAGAAATGCCCGTATATTTGTATAAACTCGAAATTAGCCCATATACACCAAATTTATATCAAAAGAGTCCAGAAATGATAAAAAACGAGACAGATACGCTTTTTAAAAAGTTGCTTCAAGAAAAGGGGATTGATAAGGTGGAAATCACTGAAATTACAAATGAAATCAACGATAAAGCGAGTATAACAGTGTATACGATAAAATATTTGAAAAATATCGGTATAAAGGAAAAAATATTATTTTAATTTATAATAACCTGTGTTATAATTAATTTGAATAATATTTTGAAGGGTTTGATTCTTTACGGAAAGTATCATTAAAATTAAAGATATTAATTATATTTCTTCACTGTTTGGGAATTACGATGAAAATATTAAATTAGTAGAGAGTAATTATGACGTTACCATTACTTCTCACGGCGGTGAAATTAAAATTCGCGGAGATGAAGGTGTTGCGCCGGCGGAAGATACCGTCAATGCACTGCTATCCCTTATCGAAAAAGGAGAAAATATTACACTACAAAACATCAATTACATTATGGGATTGATTGATGACGGTAACGGCGAAAACGTCAGTGCACTTAAAGATATAGAATGTATCACAGTAACGCGAAAGGGTAAACCGATTAAGCCAAAAACTCTTGGTCAGCAAAAATACGTCAAAGCTATAAAGGACAACACCATTACAATCGGAGTGGGCCCTGCGGGTACGGGTAAAACCTATTTAGCCGTTGCCATGGCGGTTACGGCATACCGTTCAAAACTCGTCAGCCGCATTGTGCTTACACGCCCTGCAGTTGAAGCAGGTGAGAGTCTCGGCTTTCTGCCAGGTGACCTTCAACAAAAGGTTGACCCGTATCTGAGACCGCTGTATGATGCACTTTTTGATATGCTGGGTGCAGAAAATTTTATGAAATGTCAGGAACGCGGCGATATTGAAGTGGCGCCCTTAGCGTATATGCGCGGCAGAACTTTGGAAGACAGTTTTATAATCCTTGATGAAGCACAAAACACCACCAACGAGCAAATGAAAATGTTTTTAACCCGCCTTGGAAACAACTCAAAAATTGTTGTAACGGGTGATATAACTCAAGTTGATTTGCCGTCGGGCAAATCGTCGGGCTTAAAAACAATTTTGAATATTCTTAAAAATATTGACGATATAGCGATTATCCGTTTAAGCGGGCGCGATGTCGTAAGACATAAACTGGTACAGGAAATTATTAAGGCGTACGAAAGGTTAGATGAGAAAAAATAATGGATAAGGTTAAGGTTATAATTTGTGATAAACAAAAGTCAGTTAAGTTACCTTCTGGTACACGCATTTTGGTAAGAAAAGCATGTATTGCCACCCTTAAACTTGAAAACTTTGAGGGTGATGCCGAAATCAATGTTACATTTGTTGATAACAAGGCAATTCACGAAATCAATCTGGAATTTCGTAAAATAGATGCCCCAACCGATGTTTTGTCATTTCCTTTAGGAGAAAACGGGGTGTATGATATAAATCCTGAAAATGGCTCAAAGATGCTCGGTGACGTCGTCATAAGTGCCGAAAAAGCGTTTCAACAAGCCGATTTGTATGGTCATTCCCCTGAGCGTGAAATTGCCTATTTAACAGTGCACTCGGTTCTTCATTTGCTGGGTTATGACCACGTAAATGGCGGTCTTGAAAAAATGCGGATGCGCGAAAAAGAAGAAAATGTTTTAGACCTTTTAGGACTTTCGTTAATTAAGGATTAGGAGAAATAAAATGACTACGTCGGCTTTTATAAGCATTATTGGTAGGCCAAACGTTGGCAAATCTTCATTTATAAACCGAGCTCTCGGTCATAAAATCTCTATCGTTTCGGATAAACCGCAAACCACAAGGACGAGAGTCAGCGGCGTGATTAATAAAGGTGATTTGCAACTCGTTTTTATGGATACACCCGGTTTCCACAAACCGCATAATACACTCGGTGAAAATATGATAAAAGCGGTAACTTCTGGGCTTACCGACGTTGATGCAGTTTTGTTAATTGTCGAAGCATCAACCAAATTTTGTACCGAAGATGGTGAGTTACCGCACGCTGAAGAAGAACTTATAGTCGAAATTAACCGCCGCGGTCTAAAAGCTATTTTGGGGATTAATAAAATTGATTTACTCAAAGACAAAGAAGATTTGTTTAAACTAATTAGTACATATATGTCAAAATTTGAGTTTGATGCGGTTGTGCCGTTTTCGGCAAAAACAGGGGACGGCGTTGACATATTAATTAATGAAGCATCAAAATTTGCAAAAGAATCGGTACATTATTTTGCTGCCGATGATTTTACTGACCAGCCCGATAGGGTTTTAGTTTCCGAGATTATCAGAGAAAAACTACTTAATTTATTAAGCCGCGAAGTTCCGCACGGAATAGCGGTTGATATTGAGCGGTTTTATGAGCGCGATACTGCGGGCGGTGAGCCGTTGCTTTGTGTTGAAGCTTGTATTTACTGTGAAAAAGAGTCACACAAAGGAATTGTTATAGGTAAAGGCGGAGCCATGCTTAAAAAGGTCGGCACACGGGCGCGCTATGATTTAGAAAATTTTTTTGGAATAAAAACCGATTTAAAACTATGGGTAAAGGTTAAGGAAGATTGGCGTAACCGTCAGAATTTGATCCATTCATTTGGTTTGGATCAGTAATTATTTCCTATAATACACATTGTTCTTTTGGGCAAATTATAAACACATAAATTTTCGGAGTGGTTATTATGAGCTTGGAAGATATTTGGAAAAACTTCACAAAAACCGGCAATATTGAGTTTTATATAGAATACAAAAAATTACAAGGCAGTAGGGAATTTAAAAATGCAAATAAAAACTCAGGCATTAGTAATAAAAGTGACGGACGTGGGGGAGAACGACCGCCTTCTAACACTTTTAACTAAGGATAACGGAATTATAAAGGCGTTTGCATCCAATGCGAAACGGCTTACCAATAAATATAATTCAGCCACATCGGCGCTGTGCTACTCTGATTTTACATTGCGTGATATCAAGGGATCTTATAGAGTTGCCGATGCAGTGCTGTCACACAGTTTTTTTAAAATTGGTTGCGATATAAAAAAACTTGCTCTCGGGCAGTATTTTTGCGAAGTGGCAGAAACCCTCTCTCCGCCTGATGCCGAATCGGAAGCGATGCTGCGGCTTTTGCTTAATTCGCTTCATTATATAAATTCCGATAAAATTTCTTTACCGCTGTTAAAAGGAATTTTTGAACTGCGCGCACTGTCAATTTCGGGATATATGCCCGATTTATCGTCTTGCAATCAATGTGGCGGTAACGATGATAACGAAATGTATTTTTATGCGGATGAAGGTGTTTTATCCTGTAAAAAATGCCGTATGGAAAGTGACGGCGGAATATATCTTGATTCGACATTGCTTACCGCAATGAAATATATAGTTTATTCCGACATTGAAAAACTTTTCTTCTTTGAAATACCGCTTGATAAGGCAAAAAGATTATCTAAGGTTACAGAAAGGTTTTTAATCTCTCAAACCGAAAAACGTTTTAAAACACTGGACTTTTATTATAGCATTGTTTAGGAGTTACATAATGTCATATAACCATAAAAAATATGCCAACACACTCGAGCTTAATAAGGTGCTTGAAATGTTATCCCGCGAGACGTCTTTGCCTGACGCCGCCGAAAAGCTTTTAAATCTTGAAATCAGCACCGATGAAGACACAGTTGCAAAGGAATTAGGTAAAACCTTTGCGGCTTATAAGATGTTGGCTAAATCAACATTTCCGCCGTTTGGACGAGCTGTAAACAATGCGTCGGCACTTTCGAGAGCCGGTATTGGTGCAGTGCTTTCTTTTAAAGAACTATTAGATATCGGTGAAACCTTAAGGGCTATCCGTTTATTATCCGAATGGCACAATTCTTCAGAAGTTGGCGGTAACACAGAAATTGATTACTTATTTGAAGAATTGTCCACTAATAAGTATTTTGAGGATAAAATATTTTTCTCTATAAAAAACGAAGAAGATCTAAATGATGATGCTTCTCCCGAGTTGCGTAATATTCGCCGAAAAATTGTTTCGGCGTCGGTAAATATTAGAGAACGTCTTGATAGAATTATAAAAAGCCCCAATTATGCAAAATTTTTGCAAGAGTCGATTATTACTCAACGCGACGGTAGATTTGTGGTTCCTGTTAAAACCGAGTTTCGCGGCGAATTTGCTGGCATTGTGCACGATTCTTCATCATCGGGCGCTACGTTATTTATTGAGCCGATGCCGATTGTTGAAATCAATAACGATTTGCGCGTTCTAAAACTCAAAGAAAAAGAGGAAATCGACCGCATTTTATCAGAATTGTCTGCCGAGTCGGCAACCTTTGCAGAGTCTATTAAAGATTCTTATAATGCTCTAATAAAACTTGCCGTAATTTTTGCAAAAGCAAATTTCGCTTACAAACAAAAAGCTACCATGCCTTTAATTAATTCATCAGGCCGTATTGTGCTAAAAAATGCGCGGCATCCTTTGATTGATTCAAATAAAGTTGTTCCGATTTCATTGACACTAGGTATCGATTTTAATTCACTTATAATTACAGGACCCAACACCGGCGGTAAAACCGTCACTCTTAAAACTATTGGCTTGTTGACGCTAATGACAATGTGTGGACTTATGATTCCATGCGATGATTCAAGTGAGATTTGTATTTTTGATAAAATATTGGTTGATATTGGTGATGAACAAAGTATTGAGCAATCTCTCTCAACTTTTTCTTCTCATATGGTTAATATCGTAAACCTACTCAATGAGGCGACCCCATTTAGTTTGGTTTTACTCGATGAATTAGGCGCTGGAACCGACCCGATAGAAGGAGCCGCTTTAGCACGCGCAATTCTGCATAAGCTTACTTTAAAAGGTTGCAGAACGGCTTCAACAACGCATTATGCAGAGCTTAAATCCTATGCTATTGATACTGATGGCGTTGAAAACGCGTGTTGCGAGTTTGATATTGACACACTAAAACCCACGTACCGTTTATTAATAGGTGTACCGGGGCGCTCAAATGCCTTTGCTATCTCAAGCAAACTCGGTATTACAGATGATGTTATTGATAACGCGAAAAGTTATATTTCCGAAGAAAATAAACGATTTGAAAATATAATTGCTTCTCTCGAAACCGAACGTCAGAACGCACAACGTGACAGGGAAGCGGTATCTAAACTTAAAGCCGAACTTGTTACTGCGAAACTCGAGTCTGATAAGCAAAAGGAATTATTAAGCGCTGAATATGATAAAATCATCCTAAAAGCACGTGAACAGGCAATAAATATTATAGAAAATACCCGTCGTAAGTCAAACGAGCTTTTAAATGAACTTGATGAACTTCGCAAAAAGGCAACAAAAGGGGAAAATACTGGCTCATTTACAGCTGCATCGCGAATGACTCAGCGTACGCTTAATACTATGCAAGATGATGCGAATCCTGTAACCGTTAAGAAAACAAGCTATGTTTTACCGCGCGACTTAATGGTCGGTGATAGTGTTAAACTTGCTGATATTGAAAAGAACGGTACTGTGCTTGATGTTAAGGACGGCAAAGTATATGTTAATTGCGGCAATATAAAGATATGGACAGATATTAAAAATATAATTTTACTTAAAAATGAACCAAAAAAAGAATCCCGTAAACATACTGTTACGGGCATTAAATCCGGTATGGAACGAACGGCGAGTACCGAGTTTGATATGCGCGGTATGGCAACTGATGAAGGCATAATTGAGCTTGACAGATTTATCGACAACGCTGTTATGACAGGTATTAACACAATAACTATAATTCATGGTAAGGGTACCGGTGCATTACGAAATGCCGTACAAGCTCATTTGCGACGGCATAAATCAATTAAAACTTTCAGGGTTGGCTTGTTTGGCGAAGGAGAAAACGGCGTAACAATTGCCGAAATTAACCGATAAACAAGATTTTAATACCACCTCGTTAAAATAAGGGAGGTGGCTTGACAGTCCATTGACGGATAACTTTTGTTGCCGTAGAATGATGGACGGAGGTGGTCGAATATGACTGATAAAAAAACGTTTGGTTCATTCATAAAAATCAAACGAACCGAGAAAAATTATTCGCAAAAAGATTTGGCGGAAATGCTGTTTGTTACTGAAGGCGCAGTAAGTAAATGGGAGAGGGGCGTGTCCTATCCTGACATTACTTTAATCGCCGATATTTGCCGTGTACTCGATATAAGCGAGCACGAATTGATTACCGCCTCAACCGACACAGATTCAAGAAGACTGAAACGCGAAGCGCGGAAATTCCGTGTGATTCGCGGCATATGGTTTTGGGTTCCGACAATTTCATACGCAGTCGCACTCTTAATTTGTTTCATTTGCAACCTTGCCGTAGACCACACGCTATCTTGGTTCTTCATTATATTAACTGCACTGCTTTGCGGATACTCGTTTATCCCAACCTTTACATCCTTTTTCAAATCGAAAAAACTGTTGGTTTTTTCGGTAACAAGTTTTGTTTCGATTTGTCTACTTTTATACACCGGTGCGGCATATACAAATACTTTGTTTTGGTTCCCAACAGCATGTATCGGAATTTTAATGGGATACACGTTGTTGTTTCTTCCGATGCTGTTATCTAAATCAAAAATCAAAGTTGTTAGATTTTTGATTTCATTTGTGATGACATTTTTTCTTACAATTTCACTGCTGCTAAGTATTTATGTTTGGCAACCATTTATGCTCACCTCTGCAATAAAGATGACCTGTTTTGGATTCATCCCCGTCTTTTTTTGCAGTGTTATATGTATGCTCCGTTTTGATTCATATATTAAGGCAGGCATCTGCACGTTGCTTAGTACGGCGGTCTATTATTTTTCGGGGCATATTGTGAACCGCTTGTTTAACCTGTCAGAAAACCATTATGAAATTAATTTTTATAACTGGGATCAAAACATTAACGGAAATGTTCTCTTTATTATTTTATTATCGCTTTTGTTTATGAGTTTGATTTTTATTGGCGTGGGTATTTATAGAATTTGCAAAAATACGAAACGATAGATTAGAGTTTATTAAACAGTTAAATTGGATTATAATATGAGACAAAATTAAAAGCTGTGTAGAAATTTTCTACACAGCTTTTTTACTTTCCTCAAGTGTACGACCCTTAAAGTCCGTCTTATTTCTTTAAATTTCAATTAAATTGTAAGTCCGCCATCAACGGCAATTGTCTGACCGGTTATGTAGTTTGCCGAATCGGACGCTAAGAATAGAACGGTGTCGGCGATCTCTGATGTTGTACCTATACGGGATATAGGTAATTTATTTGTAAATTCATTTACTTCTTCAACCGTAAGAGAAGCGTTCATCTGGGTATCTATCATACCTGGTGCCACGCAGTTTACGGTAATACCGCTGGGACCCGCTTCTTTGGCAAGTGCTTTCGTAAGACCAATTACACCCGCTTTACTAGCTGAATATACCGATTCACACGCAGCACCCGTAATACCCCAAATTGAAGAAATATTGATAATCTTGCCTGATTTGTTTTTAATCATATGCGGTAACACTGCGCGGCAACAATTAATAACACCTTTTAGGTTTACGTTTATAACGTTATCAATATCATAATCTTCCGTTTCGGTGAGCAAACCGTCATAAGCAATCCCTGCGTTATTTACGATAACGTCAACCGAGCCAAACTGGTAAATTGTTTCCTTTACCATTAATTCAACTTCAAGTTTGTTGGTTACGTTTGCCTTGTGTGCGATAACAGAATAGCCGTTTTGTGCTAAAGAACGTTGCAAGAGTAGGGCGGACTGCAATGAAGAATTGTAATTAATAACTACGTTGTAACCCTTTTCAGCAAAATGGATTGCGATATCGGCACCGATGCCTTTTGAGCCGCCAGTAACAATAACTGTTTTTTTATTCATAATAATTACCCCTAATTTTATTTTAGTGTAATTATAACACAAATAATTATTAAAATCAATTTATTAAATTTTTTCTCATGAAAACCCTACTGATAGATTTGCTTTGAGATAAAAAAACTATATATTGTATGGTTTACATAATAAGTTTACATAATGTTTTTTGGCGCAAAATTAATGGTTGACATAACATAAATTTTAGTGTATAACTATATTACAATCCATTGATGATGGGTTTTGTTTTGTCTGGT
This sequence comes from uncultured Eubacteriales bacterium, assembly GCA_964607025.1. GTDB lineage: Bacteria > Bacillota > Clostridia > Oscillospirales > Acutalibacteraceae > SIG565. The sequence goes on along the minus strand of CAZSIL010000022.1, from coordinate 16,729 downwards.
CGCACTTATTGTGTGATTTTTTTATGTTTCTATTAGGTTACATAATGTTTTATTATCGAGATGTTGTGTCATTTCATATTTATTTGATCTATATATTGTTATTTGGTTATATCTTGTCCTTTATGTTCATATATTGATTATGGACGGAGGAAGTAAATATGAAAAATTCGGCAATATTAAATTTAAACAAAACAAATTTTTTCGCAGTGTTTGTTAAGAATCGTTTTCTGATTCTTTTATTGCTTTGCTATGTGTTGGGGATTATTTTTGGTGTAGTGTGTACCAAAGGCAGCGATGCTGTTTTTGATATTGCAAAGGCGGATTTTGATAATTATTTATCGGTGCGGCAGGACACGTCTTTTTTCAACGTGTTTATAGATGCGTTTTTTTCGTTGCTTCCGATTTGCTTAGTTTTATTTTTATGTGGTACGTCGGTTGTGGGAATTGTGTTAATACCTATTGCAGTTTGCTATTGCGGGTTTGATTATGGCATTAGCACCGCCTATCTTTATAAGCAGTATTTATTACAGGGTATTGCTTTTAATTCGCTGATTTTAATCCCGTGCACGTTGATTGCGATTATTGGTTACATTTTAATTAGCCGCGAAGCGTTTTCTTTTTCTTATCAGCTTTTGCGCTTAACAGCTCCTAATAATAAAAGCCAAAATGTTTATACTGGTTTTAAGGGTTATTGCAGACATTTCATAATGATAATTTTTATATTTATCGGTTCTGCGTTGGCTGATTCATTACTTAATCTGGCATTTCTCAAATTTTTTAATTTTTAGTAAAGGATGTGAAAAATATGAAGAGTTACGCTGAGGACTTTAACAGTTATCTTGTAGATGAGAAAAAGTCTTCTAAAAACACGATAGAATCATATATGCGTGATTTGAATAAATTTTTCACATATTGCGATATTAACAAAATCCAAAAGATTAATTCGGTTACCAGTGATGTAATTAAAAAATACGAACAGTTCATGTCTTTTAATGGTCAAAGTGACGCAAGTATTATGCGCACCTTAGCATCACTTCGGTGTTACTTTAATTTTTTGGTGCGCGAAAAATATATTTCCGAAACACCAATGATTAATCTTGAAAAGCATAAAACAGTTAAAAAATTACCTCAAATTTTGACAAATAAAGAGGTTTTACAATTACTTAATCAACCCGATGGAAAAGATTATAAGAGTTGCCGCGATAAAGCAATGCTTGAATTACTTTACGCAACCGGTATTAAAGTGACTGAGCTTATAGAACTCAAAATTACTGATATTAATCTTCAGATTGGTATTTTACATTTGCAAAACATAAAGAAAGCAGATAGAATTATACCTATTTACCCACAAGCCGTTAAAGCGCTCAAGAATTACATAACACAAGTCAGAGCGGTTGTAGTAAGCAACCCAACAGAAGAGCGTTTATTTACCAATATGAACGGACAACCCTTAACTCGTCAGGGATTTTGGAAAATCATTAAGCAGTATGCCGCCGCGGCAAAGATTAATAAGGATATTACACCTCACACTTTGCGACATTCGTTTGCGGCACATTTGCTTGAAAATGGAGCACCGCTCAGCGATATTCAGGCGATGCTCGGCCACTCAGATATTTCCTCAACGCAGGTATATGCACAGTTGATGAAAAACAAGTATGCCGCTGCTTATAAAAAATATCATCCCTTAGCAAATTAGAAGAGCTTGAAACTAAAATTTAGTTCCAAGCTCTTTTTCAATGCAATTTTACGTCTATCCAAAGGTTTTCGTAGTAATTACGAACCGATGGGTCTATGTCGTGAAAATACTGGGTGGGGGGTAATGAAGTTTCTTCTGGATATAAAATATCATTATCGTAATAATAGTAATCCGGGTTGTTCACAACGGCGGTATTTGGCGATGCATAACCGATATATTCGGCGTTGGCAAGTGCTATGTCGGGCTCCATCATAAAGTTAATAAACATAAGCGCCGCACCATAGTTTTTGGTGTTTTTTGGTATACAAAGTGAATCAACAAAAATGTTTGTGCCTTCCTTTGGGTAAACAAAAGCCAAATCAGGATTATTTTCAACCATAGTTAAATAGTCACCTGCGTAATAAGGTGCTATGGATGCTTCGCCTGTTTCCATCTTGCCGTAAACTTCATCCATAACATAGGATTGTAGATACTGTTTTTGGCTCTTAAGTAGAACTGCTGCTTTATCCCACTGAGTTTTATCGGTGTTATTAAGGTCCTGACCTAACATAAATTGCGCAATGGCGAAAGCATCACGCGGGTTGTTAAACATTAGAATCTGGTCCTTATACTGTCTGTCCCATAAAATATGCCAACTGTCTGGTGTTTCTTTTACAACCTTTGTGTTATAAATCAGTCCAACAAGACCTACACTGTAAGCAACGGTGTATTGGTTTTCTAAATCAAAATAGAGTGATTTATACTTATTGTCAATCAAATTGAAGTTTGACAAGGCAGAAGTATCGATCTTTGCCAACATATCTTCGCGAATCAGTCGTTCTATCATATAGTCGGAAGGCACTATAACGTCGTAAGCTACACCGCCGTTTTTGAGCTGCGAATACATAGTTTCGTTGCTGTCGAACGTTGTGTAATTCACGTTAATTCCCGTAAGCTTTTCAAATTCTTTGACAACATTTACCGAATCATCGGTACCGTCCGAGATATATTCGCCCCAGTTGTACACATTAAGAGTTGTGCCTTCAAATTCGCGGGTGTAAGTATCTATCAAATCAAGGTCGGCATAGGTATATCCGCAACCCGTAAGCGAAAATATAGGCATAATAATTATTAGCAGTGCTAAAATGTGTGAAATTATCTTTCTCATACGCCCACCACACCTTTCCGGTCGGCCTTGTTTTGTATGGCGTTATATAGCACCAACAAAGCAAAGATTACTACAAAAATTATTGTTGAAAGCGCATAAGCATCGGGGGTTACTGTCTTTTTAGTCATATTGTAAATAACAATAGGTAACGTCTGATAATGTCCGCAAGTGAAATAACTTATAACAAAATCGTCAAGAGAGAGCGTGAAGGCCATTATAAACCCACTGAATACACCCGACGCAATCGAAGGCAATACAACTTTAAAAAACGCTTTAAATGGGGGACACCCAAGGTCTAACGCGGCTTCAGATAAATGCGCATCGGTTTGTTTTAGTTTTGGAATAACCGATAGGATAACATATGGTAAGTTAAAGGTTATGTGCGCAATAAGTACTGTAAAAAAGCCCAAAGATTCTTTAAGACCTATGATATTTCCAACAAAAACAAATAAAAGCATAAGCGAAATACCGGTTACTATATCGGCGTTCATCATTGGAATATTTGTTACCGACATTAATGTGCTTTTTGCTATTTTATTGCGAATTGCCATAATGCCAACAGCCGCGGCAGTGCCGACAACGGTGGAAATTACTGCCGATAATACTGCGATAATAACCGTGTGCTCAAGCGCTGTAAGCATAGTGCCGTTATAGATTAACTCTTTATACCAGTCAAACGAAAAGCTCTCAAAAACCCAAACACTTTCCGCTGAGTTAAACGAGAAGAGCACCATAACAAGTATCGGTGCATATAGAAAAACTAAAATTAGCGCAATGTAAATTCGGGAGAGTATTTTCATATAATAACGCCCTCCTCATCGTCACCTGAAAAGTGATTCATAACCGCCATACAGATAAGTATTAGTGCCATAAGTACAAGTGACAAAGCCGATGCCACGTTATAGTGGTCAGGTCCCAGATTAAACAAATATTCAATGGCGTCGCCGATAAGCATTGTTTTGTTGCCGCCGAGTTTTTGTGATATATAGAACGTACTGACAGACGGCACAAAGACCATCGTTATACCTGATATAACACCCGGCAAACTTAACGGGAAAATGACCTTTCTCAGTTTATCAAATGCGCCAGAACCTAAATCTTCGGCTGCTTCCAACAACGAGCGGTCGATTTTTGTCATAACAGTATAAATCGGCAAAACCATATATGGTAAAAAGTCATAAACCATACCGAGAATAATGGCACCGGGAGTATTAATTAATTTTAGCGGTCCAATACCAAGCAGCCCTAAAAACTTATTAATAAGACCGGTGTTGGCGAGAATGCTTATCCAAGAGTAAGTACGGATAAGAAAGTTCATCCACATCGGGAAAATAACAATCATCAAAATCATTTTCTGGGAGCTAACTTTAAGTTTTGTCATAAAATAGGCAAGGGGATATGCAATAATAAAGGTGATGAGCGTCGCAACAATTGCATAAATAATTGATAGCAAAAATGCCTTTTTGTATTTACCGAGTTGTGCAATATTGGCAAAAGAAAAAACACCTGATGCATCGGTAAAACTGTAATAAATCATAATTATCAGCGGTACAATTATAAATATCGCAGCCCAAACGATATACGGCGCGGCAACTAAACGACTTGCTAATGACTTTTTTCTCAATTTTCAACCTCCTCTGCGTCAGACAGATGGTCGATTTCTTCACTGTAAGAACTGTAATCGCCGTATTTACCTGAATATTCACTCTTTTTCATAATATGAATTGCATCGGGCTCAATAAATAGGCCGACGTTATCTCCAACGCGGCTTTCATCGGTAGTTTGTATCATCCACTTGAAACCGCCGATATCAACTATTATTTCATAATGCACACCTAAAAAAGTAACCGAAGTTACAATGCCTTGAAGCATACCTTTTTCGGGTTGAACAATATCAACATCCTCCGGACGCACAACAACGTCAACATTTTCGTTTTTTGAAAAACCCGAATCGAGACATTTGAACTTTTTGCCGGAAAATTCGGCAATATAATCATCAAGCATAACGCCGTCTAGAATATTGGATTCACCAATAAAATCAGCTACGAAGGCATTTTCGGGCTCGTTATAGATATCCTGCGGTGTACCTACTTGTTGGATTTTACCTCCATCCATAACAACAACACGGTCCGACATAGAAAGCGCTTCTTCTTGGTCGTGTGTAACGAAAATAAAGGTAATGCCGAGCTGCTGTTGTATCTTTTTAAGCTCGGTTTGCATATCCTTACGCAATTTTAAATCAAGAGCCGCGAGCGGTTCATCAAGCAGTAAAACTTTAGGATTGTTGGCTATGGCTCTAGCGATGGCAACACGTTGTTGCTGACCGCCTGATAGTGTGTCAATTTTACGCTTTTCTAGCCCAACCAAATTGACCAAAGACAGCATTTCACGTACTTTTTTATCAATTTCACTTTCCTTCAATTTCTTTATGCGAAGACCAAACGCTATGTTTTCGTACACATTTAGGTGCGGAAACAGGGCGTAACGCTGAAAAATGGTGTTAACCTGTCGCTTAAAAGCAGGAACACCATTAATTTTTTTACCGTCAAAGAACACTTCTCCCATATCCGGCTCTACAAATCCCGCAATAATGCGCAGGGTTGTTGTTTTACCGCAACCCGAAGGACCTAAAAGTGTGATAAACTCTTTATCTTTGATTTCAAGATTTAGGTTATCAAGTACCGTCTCACCATCAAAAACAACAGAAATGTCCTTTAATTCTACAATATTTTTTTGTTTTTCCATTTAAGCATCCCCCTTTGCGGACACATAGTGCCGCGAAAGCTTTTCAGCCCTGCGCGATACCCGTAATATCTCTAACAACGGCCTCCGCAAAGAGTTTTATAATCAAAAAGTGATTAGCCGAAGTCTTGAAATTACATTCAACACAGATGCTATAAACATTTATCGTTAATATAGAACAAAATCCCGTAAAAGTCAACACTTTTTTCGAAAAATCGTCTAGGGAACCGAATATTTTCCAAGTTTTCAAATGTAAACTCTTAAATACTCGCTTTTTCTCATTTTTTCTTAAAAATGCGCGATAGCTTTATCAGAACAGAATTTCGTTAAAATTTTTAAAATTATTGAATATATATATTGCCGTATTTTAATTATTATGTTATAATATCTTGAATTAATATGCGAGTAGGTGAGTTGATTGACGATATTGGGTATTGACCCCGGTTATGCAATAGTCGGTTACGGCGTTGTTAGTTTTGATAATATTCGTTTTAAACCTATTGAATTTGGCGCAATAACAACTCCTGCTAAAATATTGTTTTCGGATAGGTTAGAGCAAATTTTTTGTGCAGTTACATCCATTATCGAAAAATATAACCCCGATGCATTGTCAATTGAGAAACTATATTTTAACACCAATACCACAACCGCCATTGACGTAGCGCAGGCAAGGGGTGTTATTGTACTTGCAGCAAAACTCAAAGGTGTACCGGTTTATGAATATACACCATTACAGGTTAAACAAGCGGTGACTGGGTACGGCAGAGCCGAGAAAAAACAAGTTCAAGAAATGGTCAAGCACATATTAAAGTTAGAGAGTGTACCAAAACCGGATGATACTGCAGATGCTCTGGCTATTGCAATATGTCACTCACATTATGCGGCATCATCATACGGAAAGATATACTCGGAGGGTAGAATATGATTAATTCATTACGTGGGAAGCTTATTTACGCGGATAAGGATACAGCCGTGATAGAATGTGGCGGGGTGGGACTTCGCTGCACCATCGGTTATAATACTTTTACTAAATTGCCGCCACTAAATTCCGAAGTGTTTTTACATACCTACATGTCGGTTAAAGAAGATGCGATTGATTTGTATGGACTCTCGGGTGCAGATGAACTTGCTTGCTTTAAATTGCTTGTATCAGTAAGCGGTGTTGGTCCCAAAATGGCTATTGCCTTGTTGTCTGAATTTTCACCCGATAAAATCACCTTATTCATCGCTACGGGGGATTCAAAGTCATTAACTGCGGCTTCGGGTGTTGGAAATAAGTTAGCTCAACGAATTGTACTTGAATTAAAGGATAAGGTTACTTCAGGCAGCATAAGCGAAAACGTTACCGTATCCGCCGTAGTATCGGCCCACGATAACAGTAGTTCAAGAGAAGCGATATCAGCCCTTGTGGCTCTTGGATTTTCACAAAGCGAAGCATCTGTGGCGGTTAGCCGATTAGACCAATCGCTTACAACTGAAGATTTAATTAAGGGCGCATTAAAAGAATTATCGAGGAGGGTGTAACTAATGGAAGATTTAGATTTTGAAAACCGAATTATAACACCTGAATACACAGCCGATGATGAGGACGTTGAAAATTCATTAAGACCGCGCTCACTTGATGAATATATCGGACAAACCAAGGTTAAAGAAAATCTTACGATTTACATTAAAGCGGCTCTTTTACGCAAAGAATCATTAGACCACGTATTATTATATGGTCCGCCCGGACTCGGTAAAACAACTCTATCGGGAATAATAGCGCGGGAAATGGGCGTTAATCTTCGTGTAACGTCCGGTCCTGCCATAGAAAAGCAGGGCGACTTAGTAGCAATACTTACAAATCTTAACGAAGGCGACGTACTTTTTATCGATGAAATTCACCGTTTATCACGTAGTGTAGAAGAAATATTATATCCTGCTATGGAAGATTTTTCGGTTGATATAATTATAGGTAAAGGTCCGTCGGCGCGTTCAATCCGACTTGATTTACCACACTTTACACTCGTGGGCGCTACAACTCGTTCGGGACAACTCACCGCACCGCTTCGTGATAGGTTCGGCGTTTTATTACGTCTGGAATTATATACACCCGAAGAACTTGCCGAGATTATAAAGCGTTCAGCAAGAATTTTGGGGATTGAAATCGATAACGATGGTGCTCTTGAAATTGCATCTCGCTCACGCGGTACTCCGCGTATTGCCAATCGTTTACTTAAGCGTGTTCGCGATATAGCACAAATCGAATATGATGGCGTTATTAATGAAAAGGTTGCACGTGCGGCACTTCAGCGTTTTGAAATTGATGAATTGGGTCTTGATGAGTTTGACCGTCGTATGCTCAACACTATTATTTCGGTTTATGGCGGCGGACCTGTAGGACTTGATACCTTGGCTGCGGCTTTGGGAGAAGAAAGCATTACTATAGAAGATGTTTACGAGCCGTACCTTATGCAAATAGGGTTCTTATCGAGAACTACAAGAGGACGATGTGTCACGCCAGCCGCTTATGAGCATTTGGGACTTAAACATCCTGATATCAAAAACGATGGCTTACAACAAAAACTTCTTTAAAGGGAATTCGTTATGCGTTTTGTAGAAGATTTTAATGATTATGAATTAATCGATGCCGATTCGGGTGAACGGTTAGAGCGTTGGGGAAATATCGTACTTGTGCGCCCTGATCCAACTGTTATGTGGCAAACCGAAAAGAAAGATGCGCGTTGGTCCGAGCCACACGCTGTATATCACCGCTCAAGTTCGGGTGGCGGATATTGGGAGACTGTTAAAAATGTACCTGATGCTTGGAATATCAAATACCGCGATTTAGAGTTTCGCTTAAAACCTATGGGATTTAAGCATACTGGACTTTTCCCCGAACAAGCAGTCAACTGGGCACTTGCAATGGATTTAATCAAAAAATCCGGTAGAAAAATTAGGGTTCTAAATTTGTTTGCCTATACGGGTGGTGCAACCATTGCCTGTCTTAAAGCAGGCGCAGAGGTTACTCACGTTGACGCATCGAAGGGTATGGTGCAATGGGCAAAGGAAAATGCCGCTGTATCCGGTCTCGCTGATGCACCTGTTCGTTGGCTTGTGGATGACTGCTTAAAATTTGTCAGGCGTGAAATTCGCCGTGGCAATACTTATGACGCCATTATTATGGACCCACCTTCTTATGGAAGGGGACCTGGCGGTGAAGTTTGGAAACTAGAACAGCAAATATCAGAACTGCTAATGGAAACCGGCAAACTGTTTAGTGATAAACCGTTGTTCTTTTTCTTAAATTCCTATACAACCGGTCTTTCTCCAACAATTCTTAACTACTTAACAGAATTATACATATCTCATGGAAAAGGACAAAAAGTATTTACCGATGAGATAGGGCTTAAAGTTACAAATAAAAACATAGTATTGCCATGTGGCAATACTACGGTTTGGATTGGTGAATAATAAATTGGATAATATCATTGAGATTAAAAATTTGAAATTTGAGTTTAACGATTCTGATCTTGGCACCGAAACTGTTATTGATAACCTGAATTTATCGATAGAGCGTGGCTCATTTAACGTGATTTTAGGTCATAATGGCTCAGGGAAATCGACTTTGGCAAAACTATTAAACGGTTTGCATAAGCCAACCTTTGGCACAATTTTGGTTAATGGTATCTCTACTATTGATACAGATACAGAACTTGATATTAAACGTACCGTCGGACTTGTTTTTCAAAATCCCGATAATCAGCTTATTGCATCGGTTGTCGAAGATGACGTAGCATTTGGTCCTGAAAATTTAGGGTTAGAGCCAGATGAAATTCGTTTGCGGGTTGATGAAGCGCTAAAAAGCGTAGATATGTATAAACTGAGGCACTTAGCTCCAAACAAGCTCTCAGGCGGACAAAAACAGCGTGTAGCAATTGCCGGTGTTATTGCAATGCAACCTGAATGCATCGTCCTTGATGAGCCGACGGCAATGCTTGACCCGTCCGGTAGACGTGAAGTTGTAAATACGATACACCGTTTAAATAAAGAAAAGGGAATTACGGTTATTCTCATAACACATTATATGGATGAGGCCGAGTTCGCCGACAGAGTTATTGTTATGGATGACGGAAAAATCGTTAAGGACGGCTCTGCTGCCGATATCTTCGGCGATGCAGAGTTACTTAAAAACTCGCATCTTAGCGTTCCACAGACCACCGAACTGTTAAACAAACTTAAAATTAATGCGGGAGTTGTTTCGGTTGATGATACAGTAACCGCAATCATCGAAAATTTAAAAACGGAGGAATAATTTTGTCACTGTTATCGGTTGAAAATTTAACATATACCTATAACCCTAACACTCCATTTTGTAATGATGCAATAACCGATGTTTCTTTTACCGCCGAAAAAGGCGAGATAATTGGTATTATAGGTCACACCGGTTCCGGCAAATCCACGCTCGTTCAACATTTGAACGGGTTGCTTCGACCTACAGGCGGCAAAATTTTATATAAAGATAAAAATATTTGGGAAAACCCAAAAGATATACGCAAAATACGTTCAAAAATAGGTCTTGTTTTTCAATATCCAGAATATCAGTTGTTTGATGAAACTGTCTATAAAGATATCGCCTTCGGTCCAAAAAATATGGGTATGAGTGATGAAGAAATTGAATTTGCCGTAAAAAATTCAATTAAAGACGTTGAAATACCAGAAGAATATCTAGAAAAATCACCCTTTGATTTATCGGGGGGAGAGAAAAGACGCGTTGCTATCGCGGGCGTTTTAGCTATGAAACCCGAAATTATTGTTTTTGATGAGCCAACAGCAGGTCTTGACCCGCAGGGCAGGGCAACAGTTATGCAAATAATTAAAAATTACCGCGAACGGTATAATGCTACTGTATTTGTAGTATCACACTCAATGGAAGATATGGCATATATTGCCGATAAGATTTTGGTTTTAAATCACGGCAATGTAGCCATGTTTGATACACCGAAAAATGTTTTTTCAAAGCGCATAGAACTTGAAAAGATGGGACTTGACGTACCGCAGGTCACCAGAATTGTACACGGGCTTATCGAAAAGGGAGTTAACCTGCCGAGTGATATAATTACAGTCGAGGAAGCCGCCACAGCTATATCAAAAATCAGAAAGGGCGGTGGTGACAATGATTAAAGATTTAACAATAGGTCAGTATTTTGCTACCGATTCTTTTGTTCACAAATTAGATCCAAGAGTAAAAATCGTTTTGCTGATTTCTTTAATAATTTTAATTTTTTGTGCCACTAATCTCATATCTTTAGCAGTGTTAACGATGCTGATTTTTATTCTTTTGCTAATTACGAAAGTGCCGATAAGCGTTTACCTCAAAAACCTAAAAATAATCATTCCGATTTTGATAATTACGATGCTTTTAAACGTTTTTTATGTAAATGACGGTACGGTTTTATTGGATTTTTGGAAAATAAAGATTACAACCGGCGGTATCGAACGTTCGGTGTTTATGGGTATGAGAGTAATTTTACTGATTATCACGAGTTCGGTTCTTACCTACACAACAACACCAAATGACCTAACCGACGCTATCGAACGGTTGTTATCCCCATTAAAGTATATTGGTCTTGGCGGTGCGGTACACGCTATGTCAATGATGATGACTATTGCGCTTCGCTTTATACCAACACTGGTTGAAGAAACCGAAAAGATTATAAACGCACAAAAAGCGCGTGGTGCTGACTTCGAAAGCGGAAAACTAACCGAACGAATCAAAGCCATAATTCCCATTCTAATTCCACTGCTTATTTCATCGGTACGCCGCGCATATGATTTGGCTGAGGCAATGGAAAGCCGCTGCTATAACGGCGGTGTTGGTAGACGACGTATGAAGGTATTAAAAATATCAGCAAAAGATATTATTTCGATTTGTTTGGTTGTGCTGTCCTTTGGAGTGGTTGTTACAATAAATATTTTATGAAAGTGTAGTCTATATGAGCAGATTTTTACTTAAAATTGCATATGATGGAACAGCTTATCACGGTTGGCAGGTGCAGCCCAACGGTATAACCGTTCAGGGTGTGCTTTGTAATGCTTTAAGTAATATATGTAAATGTAATACGGCGGTTACGGGTTGTAGCAGAACAGATGCAGGTGTTCACGCTAATGAATTTTACTGTCATTTTGATACCGATTTAACTATTCCCGTAACGGCTTATATTAAGGGATTAAATGCTATTTTACCAAACGATATATCTGTGCTTGACTGTTTTAGTGTTGATGCCGATTTTCATGCTCGTTATTCTGCAAAAGGCAAAAACTATATTTACAGGTTTTATGATGGTGATGTCGAAAATCCTTTTTATCGCAATTATGCTTTACGTGTACCAAACAAGCTTAACATTGAGTTAATGGATGATTTTTGTTCGCGTCTTGTTGGTACTCACGATTTTTGCGGTTTTTCTTCGGCAAAACGTACCGTTACCGATACTGTGCGTACAATTAGTGAATGTAGGGTGTATCGTGACGGCGAATTTGCTGTTTTGAGTGTTACTGCCGATGGATTTTTATATAATATGGTTCGAATAATTGCCGGTACGGCACTTGAAGTATCTCTCGGTAAAATTAATCCGCATGACACAGAAAGCATCGTCAAATCGAAAAATAGAGAACGTGCGGGTGCAACATTATTACCACATGGGCTATTTCTCAATAAAGTTTTTTATTAAAGACAGGTGATATAATGGCGGATTATAAGAAAAAAAGAGTTTCGAGCCGTAAAAGACCGATAAAAAACTCTGTTACTGAAAAAATACCGATGAAAAAGGCGGACGGTTCTAAAAATCGGACGACCATTAAAAATGAAAATGCCAACGTTGGAAATTCGCAAAAAACTAAACCTATGCGCAATACCGTAATGAAGGTAATTCCCGGTTTTAAAAATAAAATTAAAAAACGTCGATACACGACGGTGTCGCTAATCGGCGCTATTATAATATTTGTCGTTGTGTTTGCTTTATGCGTACCAACCGGTTTGTTTGAATTTTTTGAAAACAGAATAGCTCTGTTCGGAAATGGGGGTTATCCTGTATCGCTTTCTTCTGGTGGAACGCTCATTTCAACTGTACAAGGAAAAAACTACTATATCGCAGTTACCGCAGGAAGCATCGATGGATATAATAACAACGGTAAGTCAATGTTTTCTTATCCTCACGGCTATGAATACCCTGTTATCAGTCGGTCCCAAGAGCGTTTTATTGTTTACGGTCTGGGAGAAAAAGAATACTCAATTTATAATTTAAATAAACAACTGTATTCTGCCACAGCCAATAATAAAATTCTCGCCGCTGCCATATCTGATAATGGATACTATGCCGTTGCCACACAGTCAGACAGTTATTCTTCGCAGGTTACCGTTTACGATAAAAACAACAAGCAAGTTTATAAGTGGATGTGTGCTGATTATATTGTAAATAACGTTGAGTTATCGCCTGATGGGCGGCGTTTGGCGGTTTCGGTGTTTAACACACAAGAAGGAAAATATATTTCAAAGCTTTATATTTTGGGCTATAAATCCGCAACTCCTATCAATTTATTTGAATATGAAGACGAAATTATTTTGTCGCTATCAACGGCAGCTTCAGATTCTTTTTATGCAGTGTTTGATAGTAACATCACCTTTTATAAATGGAAGGATTTAAGTAACAGTACGGTTATAACCGACAAAAAAGTATTCTTTGTGCGTAATACTAAAAATCATACTATTTTAGTCAATGCAAACGAAGCAAATAAAGCCGATAATGAAATTTTGGTCCTTAACAGCAAAGGAAAACAAAAAACAAAATTCATTTTTTCTCAGGAAATTATAGATATTGCTTTACGAGGCAATTATATTTACATTTTAACGGATAGAAAGATATATATTTATAATGTTAAAGGTGATGCATTAAATACAGTTACCTGTGATTTTGGTGTAAAACGTATTGTGCCAATTTCCAGCTTCGGTGTTGCTACATTCACCGATAATAATATTAAAAAAGTCACAACATAGGAGGTACTTTTATGTGGTATTTAATTGATTTAATTATTGTTGCGATTTTACTTATTTGTGTGTTAATCTATTCAAAGCGCGGTTTTATTAAATCGGTTTTTGGTGTTGTCGGTTTTGTTGTGGCGGTTGCTTTGGCTTTTGCTTTAAGTGGCCCTCTAAGTAATTTTACATACGAAAATGCCGTCAAGCCCACCGTTACTACCGCTATTGAAGGTGCCATATCTGATACACAAGGCGCAATTAAGGATAATATTATTGAAGCATTACCAAGTTTTATTAAAAACAATATTAGCGATTTTAACATGGATAATTCAGATTTTATTGCTTCAAATATTGACACACCTGAAACAATGGCTGAAAAAATATGTGAGAGCGTCGTTAGACCCACCGCTACGTATCTCCTTGAGATTATTTTCTTTTTAATTTTATTTATTGTTTTAAGTATTGTTTTAAAATTTGTTGTAAAAATTCTAAATAAGGTGTTTTCTTTCAGTATTGTTGGTAAACTTAACTCAGTACTTGGCGGTGTCATAGGAATAATTATGGGTGTGATTTTTGCTTTGATTTTCACATTAGTTATCAATTTAATCGTTTCATTAAATGGCGGTTTTTCCATCTTCACAGGGGATAATATAAATAACACCTTACTTTTTAAATGGATTATAAATCAAATACCAATTAATTTATAATAACTTTGCTTACTCGAAGGGAGTATTTGTGTAAATGAAATTATGTTACAAGTGTAAAAAGCGGCCTGCGGTTGTGTTTATTTCTGACCCTACGCAGTCCGACGCCAGTCCCAAGGGATTGTGCCTTATGTGTGCTAAAGAACTTGGAATTAAGCCGATTGATGATATGTTGAGTAAGATGAACATATCCGACGAAGATATTGAACAAATGAGCGAACAATTTATGGATATAATGGCTCTCAATGAAGAAAATGATGGCGATGATGATGCTTTTTCGCTCGGTACAACACCGGCTTTCCCGTTTCTAAATAATATCTTTGGAACATCGGATAAAATAGATAATTCATCGGATACCAAAGATGATAAAAAATCCGATAACAATAAATCTAAGAAAAAACGTGCCCGTTTTTTAGAACAATATTGCACTAATTTAACCGAGAAAGCCAAAAGCGGTCAGCTTGATGCCATTATAGGCAGAAATGGTGAACTGGCCCGCGCGATACAAATACTCTCCCGTCGTTCTAAAAATAATCCTTGCCTTATAGGTGAGCCGGGTGTAGGTAAAACCGCTATTGCCGAAGGATTAGCACTTATGATAGCAACAGGTTCCGCACCGGCACGATTACTCGATAAAGAGATTCATTTACTTGATTTAACCGGTCTTGTTGCAGGTACACAGTTCCGCGGTCAGTTCGAAAGCCGTGTAAAAGGTCTTGTTGATGAAATAAAAAGCCGCGGTAATATTATTTTATTTATTGATGAAATACACAATCTTGTAGGTGCGGGTGATTCAGCAGAGGGCTCGATGAATGCCGCAAACATATTAAAACCAGCTCTTTCTCGTGGTGAAATACAGGTTATTGGTGCTACTACTTTTAAAGAGTACAGAAAATACATCGAAAAGGATGCTGCTCTTGAACGCCGTTTTCAACCGATAACTGTAGAAGAACCGTCTATTGCAGACGCCGAAAATATAGTTTTAGGTGTTAAAGGATATTATGAAGGATTTCATAACGTCACTGTATCGGATGAACTCGTGCGTAAAATCGTGCGCTTATCAGAACGATATGTTAACGATAGGTTTTTGCCCGACAAAGCAATAGATTTATTAGATGAAGCGTGTGCTTGCGCCTCACTTGCTAATAAATCGGTTGATGAACTTTATGATGTTAACAAAAAAATTAAAGACATTAATATCGAAATAGAGACCCTTGAAAATGATGTGGAAAACATTGATTACGAAAAGTTGGCACATAAAAAATCGTTACTTGATAAATACAAAAAACAAGCCGATGTATTATATGCGCCCGCATCAAACATTACGGTAACCGAAATGGACGTTGCCAAGGTAATTGAGCTCTGGACGGGGATTCCGTCTTCAAAGATTCAGGAAAACGACCTTAAAAAACTCGCAAATTTAAGTGAAGAAATTAAAAAACGTGTAATTGGTCAGGACACGGCGGCCGACTTGGTTGCCGCGGCAGTACGTCGTTCGCGTGTGCAGACAACTCCTCACCGCAGACCTGCATCATTTATATTCGTAGGTCCCACAGGTGTTGGTAAAACAGAACTTGTAAAAGTACTCTCCGAACATCTGTTTTCAACTCCCGAAACAATGATACGTCTTGACATGTCAGAGTTTATGGAGAAGCACTCGGTGTCACGAATTATTGGCTCGCCGCCCGGATATGTCGGCTATGATGAAGCAGGCCAGTTAACCGAAAAGGTAAGAAGAAAACCATATTCCGTTATTTTGCTTGACGAAATAGAAAAAGCTCATCCTGATGTACTCAATATTTTACTGCAAATTTTTGATGACGGCAGAATTACCGATGCGCAGGGTAGGGTGGTAAATTTCGAAAACACCATCATTGTTATGACCTCTAACGCAGGCAGTGAGCGCAATGATTACGCCGTCGGTTTCGGTAAAACTTCGGCAGAAATCTCAAAAGATAAAGTGCTTAAAGCTCTCGGTGAATTTATGCGCCCCGAATTCTTGGGCAGAATTGATGAGATTGTTGTCTTCGCCCCGCTTGATATCAACGCTCTGGAAAAAATCGCAGAACTTATGATGAACGACTTAAAGGGGGTTATGAACGAAAAAGGAATAAATCTCTGTTTCGATAAGTCTGTTTGTAAGCAGTTGGCTCTTGACTCGGAAGGTTCAAAATCGGGCGCCAGGGAACTCAGAAACAAAATTCGTAAAAACATAGAAGACCGCATAGTTGACTTGATTATTAACAACTGCGAAACTCCGTTAACCGAGATTAACATAACCTATAAAAATGGTTATAAAATTTCACATAAATAATTTAATTTTTCGCTTGACTATCGGCAAAAAGTGTGTTATTATACTTCTTGCCGATTTATGCGGGTGTAGTTCAATGGCTAGAATCCCAGCCTTCCAAGCTGGTCGTGTGGGT
>CAZSIL010000021.1:0-27343 GCA_964607025.1 uncultured Eubacteriales bacterium | reverse complement strand
CCATTTCCTGCTTAGTAACAAACTTACATTTGATAGGAAGCTTGTTTGCTGCGAGACGCATAGCTTCACGAGCCAATTCCTCGCTAACGCCGCCGATTTCGAACATGATTCTGCCCGGCTTAACAACGGCTACCCAATATTCCGGTGAACCTTTACCTGAACCCATTCGAGTTTCAGCAGGTTTTTCAGTGATCGGCTTATCGGGGAATATTTTAATCCATACCTTACCGCCACGTTTGATGTAACGTGTCATAGCGATACGGGCTGCTTCGATTTGGTTAGAGGTAATCCACGCCGGTTCAAGTGCCTGAAGACCAAAATCGCCGTGAGATACGGTTGTACCTCTTGAAGCAGTACCGGTCAAACGACCGCGCTGTACTCTACGGTATTTTACACGCTTCGGTAATAACATTAGCGGGCTCCTCCTTCCTTACGAGCTTTGGAATCATGGAGAACCTCACCCTTGTAAATCCAAACCTTAACACCAAGACGGCCATAGGTTGTTGCAGCTTCTGCAAAACCGTAGTCGATATCAGCGCGGATGGTTTGAAGCGGGATGGTGCCTTCATGATACTGCTCACTTCTTGCGATTTCAGCGCCGCCGAGACGACCCGAAACCATAATCTTAATACCCTTAGCGCCCGACTTCATAGCACGGCTGATAGCCATTTTCATAGCGCGGCGGAAGGATACACGTTTCTCGAGCTGTTCAGCAACGCTTTCAGCTACGAGAGTTGAATTAACATCGGGATTTTTAACTTCCACAATGTTGATGTTTACAGGTTGACCGAGTTTCTTCTCACATACTGCTCGAAGTTTTTCGATTTCAGAACCGTTACGACCGATTACAATACCCGGCTTTGCACAGTGAATGTGAAGGCGGATTTTCTCGCCGCTACGTTCGATTTCGATTTTCGGAACGCCTGCAGAATAAAGTGTTTTCTTTAAGAACTTACGGAGGTTATAGTCCTCAACCAAAGTGTCTCCGAAAACCTTGTCATTGGCGAACCAACGGGAATCCCAGTTTTTGATTACGCCCACACGAAATCCATGCGGATGAACCTTCTGTCCCATTTCATTAACCTCCTTTACTAGTCTTCACGTTCTTTAAGAACGATTGTCATATGGCTTGTTCTTTTGAGAATGCGGTGTGCGCGGCCGTGGTCTTTCGGACGGATTCTTTTGAGAATCGGGCCTGGGCATACGAAACATTCCGCAACATAAAGCTTAGAAACATCCATATTGTGATTGTTTTCGGCATTTGCCATAGCTGAAGCCAAAAGCTTCTCTAAATACTCACAAGCAGATTTGGGAGTAAATTTGAGAATGGCCATTGCCTTGTCAGCATCTTGGTTACGGATGATATCCATAACAATTTTCACCTTACGGGGTGAAATACGAGCATATTTTAAAGTAGCTCTTGCTTCCATTGTTTACTCTCCTTTCTGCTTATTTAGTTGTTTTTGCACCGGCGTGGCCCTTAAATGTTCTTGTGGGGGCAAATTCGCCGAGCTTGTGTCCAACCATATCCTCGGTTACATAAACCGGAACATGTTTACGTCCGTCGTGAACAGCAATTGTATGTCCAACGAATTCAGGGAATATGGTTGAAGAACGTGACCAGGTCTTGAGAACTCTCTTCTCGCCTGCTTCGTTCATTTCTATAATCCTTTTAAGCAACACAGGTTGCACGAAAGGACCTTTTTTAGTACTTCTACCCATAATTATTCTCCTTTACGCAGACTACTTAGAACGACGCTTAACAATATACTTATCAGAGCGTTTCTTCTTATCCCTTGTTTTATAACCGAGAGCAGGTTTGCCCCACGGAGTTACAGGACCGGGACGACCGATGGGTGACTTACCTTCACCACCACCGTGCGGGTGATCGCAGGGGTTCATTACAGAACCGCGAACTGTAGGACGCCAACCCATATGACGCTTACGACCTGCTTTACCGTAGTTTACGTTTCCGTGCTCAGGATTGCTTACCTGACCAACAGTTGCCATACAGTTTGCAGGAACGTTACGGAGTTCACCAGACGGAAGTCTGAGCAAAGCCATACCGTTTTCCTTAGCCATAAGCTGTGCCATATTACCGGCCGAACGGGCAAGCTGAGCGCCCTTACCGGGATAAAGTTCAATATTGTGAATAACTGTACCTACGGGGATGTTGGCAAGCGGAAGTGCGTTACCCGGCTTAATATCAGCATCGGGACCGCTTACGATTACATCGCCAACCTTAAGACCGATAGGAGCTATGATGTAGCTCTTAACGCCATCGGTGTACTGTACAAGTGCTATAAATGCAGAACGGTTAGGATCATATTCAAGAGTCATAACTGTAGCTTCGATACCGAAACGGTTACGCTTGAAATCGATAACTCTGTACTTTCTGCGGTTTCCGCCGCCTCTGTGGCGAACGGTAATGCGGCCATAACTGTTGCGACCTGCATTTTTCTTTAAGGGCTCAAGCAAACTTCTCTCAGGTGCTACTTTGGACAACTCGGAGTAATCCATTGTTGTCATACCGCGGCGACCAGGAGTAGTCGGCTTGTAATGTTTAATTGCCATCTTGTTTCACTCTCCTATTTTGGCTTAGCGAAGCCGTTCTCGGCTTCATACATCACCTGAAATTAAATGTATTAATTTCATCGTGTTCTTTGCGGATTACATTAAACCGTCAAAGAATTCAATCGGTTTAGAATCTGCTTTAAGGGTTACGATTGCCTTTTTCCAAGCAGATGTATAACCGCTGTAGCGGCCCATACGTCTTGCCTGACCTCTAACCGAAATGGTGTTTACCTTTGCAACCTTTACCTTGAAAAGTTCTTCAACTGCGGCTGCGATTTCGATTTTGTTGGCATTACGGTCTACCTTAAAGGTGTATTTCTTGTCAGCAATACCTGACATGCTCTTTTCGGTAATTACCGGAGCGATAATGATATCCTGTGCGGTTTTCATTATGCATACACCTCCTCTAATTTAGCTACAGCATCTTTAACAATTACGAGTGTATCAGCATTAATGATATCATAAGTGTTAATTGTGTTTACCTGCGCAGATTTAGCTCCCGCAATGTTAGCAATGCTCTTAACTGCAAAAGCGTTATTATCGGCTAATACAATGAGAGTTTTCTTTGCTGCACCGATTGCCTTTAAGCACTCGGCAACAGTTTTTGTCTTGTACGAATCCATTTTGAGTTCGTCAAGAACGATGAGAGAGTTTGTTGCAACCTTATCTGAAAGAGCAGACTTAAGAGCAAGTCTTGCAACCTTTTTATTAAGGGCATAAGAATAATCTCTCGGCTTCGGAGCATGAACGATACCGCCATGTCTCCACTGGGGTGCTCTTGTAGAGCCCTGTCTTGCGTGGCCTGTACCTTTTTGTCTCCACGGCTTTTTACCGCCGCCGGAAACTTCGGTACGTGTTAAAGTGGACTGAGTGCCCTGGCGCTGATTTGCAAGATAGTTTACAACAGCCATATGCATTACAACTGTATTAGGTTCAATTCCGAAAATGGCATCGCTCAATGTAATTTCGCCTACATTTTTGCCTGCCATATCAACTACTGCTATATTAGGCATTTAAAACACTCCTTCCTTTAAGCTTTAACGCTATCGAAAAGAACAACGATGCCGCCCTTAGGACCGGGAACCGCGCCCTTAACTGCGATAATGTTGTTTTCAGCGTCAACCTTAACTACACTTAAATTCTGAACGGTTACGCGTTCGTTACCTAAGTGACCTGCCATCTTCTTACCTTTGAATACTCTGGCAGGGTCGATAACGCCCAAAGAACCGCCATGACGGTGTACAGGACCTGTACCGTGTGACTCTTTAAGACGGCTGAAATTCCAGCGCTTAATCACACCAGCATAGCCCTTACCCTTTGAAGTGCCGCGTACGTCCACTGCGTCACCCTCGGCGAATATGTCGGCCTTAATAATGTCGCCAACATTCAAACCGTTGATGTCATCCAAACGGAACTCGCGAAGAACCTTCTTGGGAGCTACATCGCCTTTTGCAAAGTGGCCCTTCATAGGACCGTTTACCTTTGATGCTTTCAAATCGCCATAGCCGATCTGAACTGCATCATAACCGTCGTTTTCAACTGTTTTCTTCTGAGCCACAACACAGGGGCCTGCTTCGATTACAGTTACGGGAACAACGTTACCGTTCGCATCGAAAAGCTGAGTCATACCAAGCTTTTTACCTACGATTGCTTTTTTCATTTTTTATCCTCCTTTGGTTATTGGTTGGGTTCCCCCAACATGACCACACCACGTAGATACCTTAATTATTAGAGTTTAATTTCGATTTCTACGCCGGCGGGAAGCTCAAGACTTGTCAGAGCTTCAACAGTTTTGTTGGAAGGTCTGAGAATGTCGATAAGCCTTTTGTGAGTTCTTGTTTCGAACTGCTCACGGCTGTCCTTATACTTATGAACAGCGCGTAGGATGGTTACAACTTCTTTTTCTGTCGGGAGCGGAACCGGACCCGATACTCTGGCGCCTGTACGTTTAGCGGTTTCCACAATTTTATCTGCGGACTGGTCTACAAGTGCGTGATCGTAACCTTTGATTCTTATACGAATCTTTTCTTTTACTGCCATGGATAGTCGCCTCCTTAAAATAGTTGGCGGGCAAAACTTACACCGTGCCGTGTGTTTCTTCACTGCACATTATAAAACCGGATACACTGGGGTTACAGCAAAATCCGGGTACGGTAGGTGACCTACCGTTGCACTCTACGGTCGCAAGTTGCCGTTTTGTGCGGGTTCTAAGTTTCTTTCGCCCGGTTTAAAATCGGACATACTCCGCGGAAATTTCCCCATTCAAGATGGGCCACCTCCCGCATCAACGCATATCTATACGCATAGCGTACTTGGGTATAATAACACACTTTTTTCAATAATGCAAGTATTTTTTAAAAATTTTTAAAAATTTTTTCTGCAATTCTCTCGGCATTTATAAAAAGTGACTCTCCCGTGCTCTCGACAGTAATGTCGGCATATTTCTCATATAACGGAGCGCGTTCATTATAAAGGTCTAAAATTGTTTCCCCCTGCCTTTTCACGATACCGCGAGTCGATATATTATTAATACGCATTTTTAATTGCTCAGGGGTTACCTTTATATAGACAACCTTGCCTATACTTTTAAGATGTTCCATTGCTTCTTCGCAGTACACCACGCTGCCTCCCGTTGCAATAACTGTATTTTCGGCATTAATAGTCGCGTTAATGCGGTTTTCAACCTGCTTGAAATATTCCGTGCCGTTTTCATTTATAATCTCATATAACTTCTTATTTTCGGATTTTTGTATAAGTAAATCTGAATCAATAAACGAAAATCCTAAAATTTTTGCAAGTAATACACCGACTGTACTTTTCCCGCATCCCGGCATACCGATTAAAATTATGTTGTTCATTTTTTATCACCGATATTATTTTAATGCATTGTTGTCCCCTTGTCAAATGGGTTTGAGTCCCTACATAAAAATTAAAAAACAGACACCCTACGGATGTCTGCTTTTTATTTGGCGCGCTGAAAGGGACTCGAACCCCCGACCCTCTGCTTAGAAGGCAGATGCTCTATCCAGCTGAGCTATCAGCGCGTATTGCGTCTTTATTTGACGGCAAAAGTTATTTTAACACATATGGCTAAAATAATCAAGAGAAAATTATATTAAATTCTAATTTGAATAAACCTTTGCCGCTTAACATATATTATGTTGGGGTGAATTATATGAAAATCAAATGGAAGGAATTGCTTGTAGCGGTTGCTATACCCTTAATTGTTGGGGGATTATCAGCGCTGTTAACCGGTGATTCTATGCAGAATTTTGAGCAAATCGCAAAACCGCCGTTATCTCCGCCAGGATGGCTGTTTCCTGTTGTGTGGACTATTCTTTATATTTTAATGGGTATAGCATCATATTTGATCTATACCGCTAAATATTCAGCGGGTATGGCAGGCAATGCGCTTTTCTTTTACTTTGTGCAGTTGATTTTTAATTTCTTTTGGTCGATTATCTTCTTTAATTTAGAAATGTATTTGTTTGCATTTATTTGGTTATTGGCGCTGCTTGTTTTAATTATTATAACCACCGTAAAATTCTATAAAATTTCAAAACCTGCCGCATATTTGATGATACCTTATATTTTATGGGTTGCATTTGCGGGATACTTAAATCTTGGAATTTATCTTCTTAACTGAAAAAAGCGTCTTTTAAAGACGCTTTTTTATATTTATTTAATCTCTGTAACGGTAAGCTCACCGCCGCTTACCATAAACTTGATTTCTTTATCACAAAAGCGGAAGCCATAAATTCGTGTTTCATCATCTATATAGGACGGACGCGGGTCGCCACTTAATATGCCTATTAATTCCGTTATTTTTTCTCTGTTAAATATTGTTGAAATATCATCAGGTAAAACAACTTCTAATTTACGTTCCACCAAACTATCGGTAAATCCGCCTGTAGCATCCGCTATGCTATCGGCATACGGCAGATACGGCTTTATATCATATATCGGTGTGCCATCCATTAAATCACACCCCGAAACATACAGCACAGGACCTAAATTTTCATCATACTCTATTTTATCAAGCTTCACCGCCGATAGACCTATAGGATTTGGTCTGAAAGGTGACCTGGTTGCAAAAACACCCATACGCTTATTTCCCCCAAGAAGCGGCGGGCGGACGGTTGGCGACCAATCATCGCGTTCTGCTTCGGAAAATTTCCAAAGTATCCATACATGTGAAAATTTTTCAAGACCGCGAAATGCCGCAACATCACGATAGGGATTTTCAAATACTATTTTCCCCTTTATACTGTCTACTAATCCGCTTTGCCGCGGCAGACCGAATTTTGTTGGGAAATCGGTCTTTATATGTGCAATTATCTTCATTTTTCACCTCAAAAAAACACAGTGCTAAAATGATCGTAGTTAGTCGAAACGCATAAAAGACGTTTCGACAAGGCACTTTTAAGTGGCTTGTGTAAAATTAAAATATAATGTTTAATTTTGCACAACAATCATTTCAATGGAAAAGGACAAATTTTTAGTAAAAAATTTGTCCCAAAATTGAAGATTTTGTGGCGAAATAATCCTGTTTCGCCTAATCTTTTCCATTATAATTATTATAGCACTGTGCTAACTTAAAGTAAATTATATTATTTTTATTACTTTGATATGGTGATTATCGTAGCGTTTTTATCACCTAGTTGTGTTTCGATATTTGTTTTTACATTATCGTCCATTTTGAAATAATCAGTGGCGGGGCTGTTAACAACCATACGTTTACCCTTGGTCTGAACATAAATATTATTGTCATACGCCGCACCAAGTTTCGTCTTGTCTATTGTCTGACAAAGCTGACGGAATCCTATGGCAAACAAATTGTTTGTAACCTTAACTTGCTTTGCCATTGTAAGACCGCCCCAGGATTTGATGTGGGCAGAAGTGGTAATATCAGGTCGCTGCGAACACAAGCCCTCACCTGCATACCAAGAAAGGTTGCCATCTATTACAAAATTCTTAGTGTTTTCAACACCCTTTGTTTTCATAAAATACTCTACCGAATAATTGCAATAGTCGAACACGTTATTTTTGAAAAGAATATTTTCAGCTTCTCCTGCGGTATTATTTGAAGAATACTGGAAGGTTGCCGCTGCATCATAAACCTGATAGAAATAGCAGTTTTCAACTGTGAAATCAGTTGCTCCGCCCCAAATTTCGATAGCATTTCCAAGACGGCCTGAATCTCCATCGGTCTTGCTGTATCCGCCAATCCAGCCAAACTCGCAGTTTCTAACCGTTAATCCCCTAACGGTTTCGGATGCATCGGTGGTTGTTGCACTTATACCAAATCCAGCATTTTTGATGCAAAGCCCGTCTACAGTAACGTTGTTGGCCTTAATTGTAATCAACGCTCCACCCGGCGCGAGTTCAACAGTGCTATACACTTCACCCGGATTTCCCTTTTCGCTATACAAATACAGGTCTTTTCTGCTAAAATCATGATAAAACTGCAAATCATCATCCAATTCTTTATAGGAATTTACTTTCTTTTTAGATTTGCTGCCTTTGGTACCTGTATAAAAAGCCTTATACGAACAAAGCACATCATCAAAAGCAATAACACCAATGTCGTTCATAATCTTTTCGTGATATTTATAAACGTTAGGAACATCGGTTTCTTCCCATTTGCCTTCACCTGCAGCGCTTTCGCTGTGCATATGGAAAACCGGTGCCTTACCTTCGCCATAAGCCGCCAAGGTAACGCCTTCCTGATTTATCGCCATCGTACCGTAAAACTCACTGCCACGTTCGAAATAAACCACGTCACCACTTTTGATTTTTCCGCTAATATTAATAAATTTAGATACCGCGGTTTCGGGGGTTAAACCGTCATTTTTCGCTTTTCCGTTATTGGAAACATAATACGCCGTGCCGCCTGCTGCCGGTTTTACATCGCTCTTGGTGGTACGAATTTCATAAATACGCCAATCGGTATACGGACGGTATGTATTTTCAAATTCCTCAAGCGTCATAGTCCCGCTTTTATAATCGGGAGCCGCAACCTTCTCAACCTTTATTAAGTTGCCGTCATTATCTACGCCTCTGATGCCGCTTATTTTACTTGTTCCGTTTGTTCCGTTTGTTCCGTTTGTTCCGGTTTTTTCGCCGCAAGCGCCGAAAACCATAACCACACATAACACTAATGCGATAACTGAAATTAATTTCTTAAGCATTTCTTTTCCTCCTTGGATTAACTGTACACTTATAATACACTATTCTATATCTTTTTGCAACAAAAAAACGAATTTTTATTTGCAAAACATATTTATTTTGATTATCTTATTATGGTGATTATTTTAGCGTTTTTATCGCCGAGTTGTGATTCAATATTAGCCCTAACATTATCGTCCATTTTAAAATAATAACTAGCAGGACTATTAACAATCATACTTTTCCACTCTCTCTGAACATAAACATTATTGTCGTACGCCGCGCCAAGTCCTGTTTTATCAAGTGTTTGGCAAAGTTGCCTTAATCCAAGCGCGAACAGGTTATTTGTAATTTTGATTTTATTTACACATCTAACACTGCCACTCCAAGATTTTATATGGGCTGAGGTTTCTATATCCGGACGTTGTGAGCACATACCGTCACCCGCATACCAAGAAAGATTACCGCTTATAACAAAATCCTTTACTTGATTACTTCCGTTGGTTTTCATAAAATACTCTACCGAATAATTGCAATATTCGAATACATTATTTATTATCTGAACATTGTCAACCTTGGCATCACATGTCACTTGAGTTGAAGAATACTGGAAGGTTGCTGCCGCATCGTAAATCTGATAAAAATAGTTGTTTTCAACTATAAAATCAACAGCGCCGCCCCATAATTCAATGCCGTTACCAAGACGAGTATCATTCTTGACATATCCGCCAATCCAACCGAACTCGCAATTTCTCACCGTTAGTCCTTCAAGCGTCTCTGACCAGTCAGTTGCCACAGCGCTTATACCGAAACCTGCATTTTTAAAGCAAAGTCCGTCCACAGTAACATTGTTAGCATAAATTGTAAGTATTGCGCCTCCTGGAGCGAGTTCAACGCTATTATACACTTCACCCGGATTTCCTTTTTTGCAATATACGTACACGTATTTTGTTGACGGGTCGTGATAAAGCTGTAAATCGTACTTTAAATCTTTATAGGAATTTACATATCTCTTTGATACGCTATCTGCTGTGTATATAGATTTATATGTATAATAGGTATCGTCAAAAACAACTGTACCAACATCGTTTTCTACACTTTTATAAAATTTATAAACGTTAGGCGCATCCGTTTTTACCCATTTCCCCTTGCCTGCCGCACTCTCATTATACAAACGGAAAACAGGGGCTTTTCCTTCACCGTATGCTGCCAAAGCAAAGTTTCCTACATTTACCTTTATACTGCCGCGAAATTCGCTGCCGCGCTCAAAGTAAACCACGTCACCGTTTTCCAGCTTATCCTTAATATAATCATATGTGGGTACAGGTGTATTTTTCGTTAACCCGTTATTCCCCGCTTTACCTTTATTTGAAACATAATATTTCGTGCCGCCTCCTATCGGCTGCACATTGTTCTTTGCGTTACGAATTTCATTAATGCGTGAAACTGTATAAGGACGGTACTTCTTTTCAAAATCGCTGAGCGTCATTTGACCGCTTTTAAAGTCGTTTATGCTGGTTATACTACTTGTATCCGTTGTACTACTAGTACCTGTTGTGCTGCTGGTGCTGTCGGTATCGTTTGTGCCATACGCGCCTTTATCATTAGGGTTATATAGGATAACTGTGCCGCTCGTACCACCTGTGACATTAGAACTATCCGCACCGCTTGTGACGTTAGAACTATCCGCACCGCTTGTGACGTTAGAACTATCCGCAGAACCCGTGACATCTGAACTATTCGTATTGTTTTTTCCATTGCCGCCACAAGCGGCAAGAAACACAACTATACATACTATTAAAGAAACAAAAGAGAGTAATTTTTTACGCATTAGTATCCCACCTTGATTTAATTATATATATATATTACACTATTTCATAGTTTTTTTCAATAGTAGACTTTTAACGTAAAATATTATATACTTAAAATATACAAAGTGCAAAAAGGAAGGTAAAAATATATGAAATTAAATGTTAAACGCACCATACTCGTTGGCTTTGCCTTTTTGTCTATCAGCGCATTCTGGCAAATGTACGATAACAAAATCCCCCTTATTTTGCAAAACACCTTCTCACTTAACGAAACCGTTACGGGTGTTATTATGGCGGCGGATAATATTTTAGCCCTATTTTTGCTACCATTTTTCGGCGGACTGTCAGACCGTTGCCAAAGCCGTATGGGTAAACGCAAGCCCTATATTTTGATAGGTACACTACTTGCTACTGCACTTATGATACTATTACCCATTATTGATAATAAATATGCCGCGGCGCCGTCCCCCATATTGCCTATAATCTTTATTTCGATACTGGCGCTTACACTTATAGCAATGGGAACCTACCGTTCTCCCGCCGTAGCGCTTATGCCCGACGTCACACCAAAACCGCTTCGCAGTAAAGGTAACGCCATTATAAACCTCATGGGCGCCATAGGCGGTGTGCTGTTCCTTATAGTAAATACGGTTATATATTCTAGTAGCAAGGTTTCTGACGGACATATAAACTATCTCCCGATTTTCCTTGTTGTAGCAGGAATAATGCTTGTGTCCCTCATTATCGTTATGCTCTTTGTCAATGAGCCGAAACTCGCCGCTGAACAAGCCGAATACGAAGCTGCTCACCCCGAAGAGCAGTTAACTAAAAAGGATGATAGCGGCAAAAAGGAGATTATGCCGAAATCCGTTCGCAAAAGTTTGATTTTCCTGCTTTTATCGGTTGCGTTTTGGTATATCGGTTATAACGCAGTAACCACATGGTTTTCGGTATATGCTACAAACCAGTGGGATATGTCGGACGGTAACGCAACACTCTGCCTTACAATAGCAACCGTTGGCGCTATTGCCACCTATATTCCGTCAGGTATAATTGCTGGTAAAATAGGACGCGCAAAAACCATTAAACTTGGCGCAGCGCTGCTTTCATCTGCTTTTGCAGTTGCTTTTATTTACACTTTATTTGCCAAAAGTTTCCACTGGTCTCTCTATATAGTATTTATAGCAGTTGGTATTGCATGGGCGCTTATAAACGTAAACAGTTTGCCGATGGTTGTTGAAATGTGCAGCGGCAGTGATATAGGTAAATTTACAGGTTATTATTACGCATTCAGTATGTCGGCACAGGTTATCACTCCAATACTTTCGGGAACACTTTACCGAGTTAACCCCAAAACATTATTTATATATGCCGCAGTAGCAGTGCTAATATCATTTACCACAATGCTTTTTGTTAAACACGGTGACAGTAAGTTTCAGGCAAAAACAGGGCTTGAAGCATTTGATATGGAAGACTAAAAATAAGACCACCTGAATTAAGGTGGTCTTATTTTTATAGAAATTTATAAATATCTTCTACCGTTTCGGCTATGTAGGTAGCGCCGGCACCCATAAGTTCTTCAAAATCACCAAATCCGTACAAAACACCGATACTGTCCATACCGAAATGTTTAGCGCCTGTGCAGTCATACTTGCGGTCGCCCACCATTACGGCGGTTTTAATCTCGGTAACACCCGCCTTTTCTATAGCGTATGCTAAAACGTCGGGCTTTTCACTTCTTGAATTATCGAACGTGGCACCCGCGATAACATCGAACAGTTCGGCGATACCGAGATGTTTTAAAATGCGCACCGCAAACTCTTCGGGCTTGGAGGTTGCAATAACGGTTTTTCTGCCTGATTTTTTAATTTTTTCAAGCAATGATACAATACCACTATACATTTCTACTTCAACAATCCCTTTTTTGGGGTAGTACTCACGGTAATATTTTACAAGGGTTTGCGCCTCTTGCCTCGATATATCCAAAAGCTTTGCAAAGGAATTTTCAAGCGGTGGGCCTAAAAAGAAATTTAATTCGGTACGTGGCGGTATTTCGGCGCCATACTTTTTAAGCGCATATTCGACCGAATTTAAGATGCCTCTTTCGGAATTAATAACCGTACCGTCTAAATCAAAAAACACTGTACTGTACATTTTATCACCTGAATTATTATACCCTAAATGCCGTACAAAAGCAATAGTCCATATTTATTGTTGAAGAAAGCAAAAAAATGTGATAAATTGTAATTATACTAAATATTAGGAGATGTTTATTATGACTTTTAGTGTAGATAGTCCTATACTGTTTATAATGGTCGGACTTCTCATTTGCGTTGTTTTAGCGCAATCGGTTTATTTTCTGTTACGGGCTATGCGCCGCGCCAAAGAAATCGGTATTGATAAAACCACCGTAAAGAAAACCATTTCTTCCGCCGCGGTGTTTACGGTAGCGCCCGCAGTTGCGATACTGGTTGGTGTTGTGGCACTTTCAAAAAGTCTGGGGGTTGCTCTTCCATGGCTTAGACTTTCAATTATCGGTTCCATTACATACGAAACAGTTGCCGCAAATAATGCTTTGCAGGCATTGGGTCTTGCCGCAGGTGAAAAAATAACCGACGCTTCGGTTTTTGTAACTGTAGTCTGGGTTATGACCCTCGGTATTGCAGTTGGACTTATCTTAGTACCCTTCATTACCAAGAAAATACAGGGTGGTATGAACAAAATCGGGATGAAAGATAAAAAATGGGGTGAAATCTTCAACAACGCCATGTTCCTTGGTATGATTTCAGCATTTTTAGGTTACGTTTTCTGCGACGTGGGACTCATATTTAAGGGCAACACTTCGGGTCTTATCCCAGTTTGCGTAATGGCAACGTCGGCGGTGGTTATGGCTATATGCGGACTGCTCGCAAAAAAATGCAAAATCCGTTGGCTCGAAGATTACGCATTGCCGCTAAGTTTAGTTATAGGTATGGTATCGGCTATACCCTACACAAATTGGTTAGGTTAAGGAGGGCGCAGAAATGAAAAAGAATTTAACGTATCTTGAAAGTGTCCACCGTGACGGAAAAATCTGGGGACTTGCTTTGTGCTTTTTAATACTGCTCTTCCCCGTTGCCTGTTGCCTCATATTCGGAGCCGTGCCTGAGTGGAAGGCGTTAGCACAAGGCATTTTCGCGACACTTCCTATGTATTGGGCGGTTGGTATTGTTGAAATATTCACATACGTTCCGATGCTGGGAGCAGGCGGCACATATTTATCGTTTGTAACTGGTAATATATCCAACCTTAAACTCCCCTGCGCAGTTGATGCGATGGAACGCGCGAACGTAAAACCGAGCAGTGAAGAGGGTGAAATAATCTCAACCATCTCTATCGCCGTTTCAAGCATAGTTACAACGATTATAATAATTATCGGTGTTATTCTTATTATCCCCTTAACACCCATACTTGAAAGCCCCGAACTCAAACCCGCGTTTGATATGATTTTGCCCGCGCTCTTTGGCGGACTTGCCGTTGTATTTATCTCTAAAAACGCTAAATTATCTATAGCACCTATAATTTTGATGCTTGTCTTATTTATATTTGTACCTGCGCTTAATGCAGGAACGGTTGGCATTATGGTGCCCGTTGGCGTACTGTTTACAATAGCGGTAGCCAGAATTATGTACAAGAAAGGAATGCTTTAATATGTGGATTATATTGGGCTTAATTATTGTTCTTATACTTGTTATTATCACACGCACACTTTTGTTTATACCCGATAAAAAGCCGACTGCAGAACCCCAAAAAATAGAATTTGACCGCGATGTCGCAGCCGAAAATTTGCGGGAACTTGTGCGTTGCAAGACAATTTCTTATTATGATAAAGAACTTGAAGACGATGCCGAATTCCAAAAGTTAATTGCACTGTTGCCGAAACTTTATCCAAACGTAGATAAAGTTTGCGAGTTTAAGCAACTGCCTGACCGCGCCTTACTCTTTAAATGGAAAGGTAAAAGCAGCGAAAAAGCCGCGGTTATGATGGCGCATTATGACGTTGTTCCCGTAAACGAAGAATTATGGGATAAGCCGCCATTTGAAGCCATACTTGAAGACGGCGTTATATGGGGCCGCGGCACTCTCGATACAAAGATTACTATGAACGCCGTATTATCGGCGGCAGACCATTTAATCGCGGGCGGCTTTGTGCCGCAAGAAGACATATATTTTGCATTCTCTGGAGGCGAAGAGGTTAATGGACAGGGTGCTATAAACATTGTAGATTATTTTGAAGAAAACAGTATAAAAATCTCGTTTGTAGTGGACGAAGGCGGCGGCGTTGTAGAAAACGTCTTCCCGGGTGTTAAGGCGCCCTGCGGACTTATCGGTATTGCCGAAAAGGGACTTATGAATGTTCAGTACACCGCAAAATCAGGCGGCGGACACGCATCAGCACCAAAACCAAATACTCCTATTGAACGTCTGGCAAATGTGGTATCAAATATATCTCATTACCCCACAAAATCGCACCTGACGGTTCCCGTTGCCGAAATGTTTGATACATTGGGCAGACACTCGAATTTCCTTTACCGTATGATATTTGCGAATCTTTGGCTCTTCTCGGGCGTTCTTGATTCTATGTGCCAAAAAAATGGCGGAGAATTAAACGCGCTTATGCGCACAACGGTTGCCTTTACACAGATGGAGGGTAGCAGCGCACCAAATGTTATTCCGCCCGAAGCCAGCATTGTATCTAATATTCGCATCAATCCCTACGATACAACCGACAGTGTTTTGGATTACTTAAAGAAAACGGTTGATGATAAGAATATCGAAATCACTATGCTTGAAGGCACAAATCCGAGCCGCATATCAAAAACCGAGTGTGATGAATGGAATAAGGTTGCCACAGCTGTAGCTGATACCTGGCAGGGTTGTATCGTTTCCCCATATCTTATGGTTCAGTGTTCGGATAGCCGCCATTACGGCAGAATATGTGATAAGGTCTATCGCTTCTCAGCAATGGACTTAACAAGCGAAGAGCGAGCCACCATACACGGCAACAATGAGCGCATCAGAATAGAAGCGCTCGGTCGCGCGGTTGAGTTCTATATCCGACTGCTTAAAAGCTGTTAACCTAATATGCAATATAAAAAGCACTGCTTTAATCAGCAGTGCTTTTTATCAATGTATTTTTATATTTTCTATAAATTATTATAAATGCGATTATTTGCGCTATTATGCAGGTGACCCAGGATATTAAATAGGAAAAATACAAACTGTCAAGCGTATGGAACTGCTCTATTCTGAATATGGTAAATATCCAACCGAGCCGCACACCGCACACACCGATAACCGATATAAACAATGTTATTACCGATGCTCCCATACCTCGAATAGTGCCCGTCATAACCTCCATAATTCCGCACAAGAAATAAAAACTGCATATGTACGACATTCTCTTGATGCCGTATTCTATGGCGGCAGGATTATCGGTTATATAAAATGATAACAAGTTTGGTGCCAAAATCCAAAAAACTATACCGAGAACAGCACCTACCGAGATTACACTAATCAAACACGCCTTTAATGATTTTATTACTCGCTCGTATTTACCTGCGCCCACATTTTGACCTGTGAAATTAAGCGACGTCTGATAAAATGCGTTCATACTGACATACACAAAGCCCTCTAAACTTGCGGCTGCCGCATTGCCCGAAACGACGGCGGGACCGAAAGAGTTAACCGAGGACTGAATAATTACATTAGATAACGAGAAAATCGAGGACTGAATACCCGCAG
Source organism: uncultured Eubacteriales bacterium (assembly GCA_964607025.1). GTDB lineage: Bacteria > Bacillota > Clostridia > Oscillospirales > Acutalibacteraceae > SIG565. Next base: position 11,006 of record CAZSIL010000021.1, on the reverse strand, counting down.
GCAGACCTATACGCACGATTTTGCCCAGCGCGTCCCCATCGATTTTCATACGCTTTATATCAAACTTGCAATCGTCATCACGGTGTAACAGCGCCCTTAAAACCAACACAAAGGAAATTAACTGAGAGATTATGGTTGCAAGTGCCACGCCCGCAACATCCATTTGAAATGCTGTTACAAAAACAATGTTTAACACAACATTTACCACACCCGCGATGATTAAATAGTTCATCGGGGTTTTGGTGTCCCCTGCAGCGCGCAGTATTGCGGCGCAGAAATTAAAGGCAAGGTTTGGTATCATGCCGCAAAAATAAATTTTGGTATAAACACTTGCAAGCGGCAGAAGTTCGCTCGGAGTATCCATAAGGCGTAACAACGGCGTCGATGAAAAGAAACCCACAACCGTTAAAAAAGCACCCGCAAAAAGTCCCAACAAAACTGCTGTATGTACTATGCGAGACGTATCCTTGGCGCTTTTAGCACCGATAGCATTTGCCGTTACAACACTGACACCCGACGCTATGCCGATAAACAAATTAACAATAAGGTTGATAAGAGATCCGGTAGCACCTACGGCGCCCACACTGTTACTACCGCAAAACCAACCCACGACAATAAGGTCGGCAGCGTTAAAGAACAGTTGCAGAAGACCCGTTAAAATTATGGGTATTGTGTATTTAATTATGTTCACAAAAATCGGGCCGTTACACATATCAATGCGCTTGGTCTTCGTCAGCATAGCGCCATCTCCCCCGCTAAAAATCAACTAAAGTATACCACTTTAAACCAAATATTCAAGGGGTTTTAAAAAAATATTTGACTAAATTTTCGGTTTATATTACTATATTATTAAAGAAAAATAAAAAGGGTAATTTTATGAGTGAAAATTCTTACAAAAAAATGTTGGCATTTATGGAAAACCATAATTTTTTAAAACGGTTTGCGGTAATATCTGGCAAAGTGATAACCCTTGCTGTCTACATCTTTTATCCGATTTTTCTTATATACTTATACTCAATTTCGTATAGCGGACTTATAAAAATTGTTTTGATTCCGCTTGTTTCCTTTATAGTTTTAAGTATAGTACGGCGGCTAATTAACGCGCCGCGCCCATATGAAAAATTTGATATAAAACCTTTATACGATAAGCATACCAAAGGGCAGTCCTGCCCATCGCGCCACACCTTCTCGGCATTTGTTATCGGCTTTTGTGCGATGTATGTATCGGTGCCGCTCGGTGTTGTTTTAACACTACTCGCCGTTATTTTAGCCGTAACGCGAGTGCTTTGCGGTGTGCATTTTATAAGAGACGTTGTGTGGGGCACCATAGCGGCGGCATTAGCGGCAATAATAGGAATTTTATTTTAAATCAAAAAGCACGGATTAAACCGTGCTTTTTAGTTTAATGAAAACATATTAAGTATTTTGTCTTTAAGCATTGCGTTTTGAGGGTTGCTCAAATCGGAATCGTCGGTAAGCAGTTTTCTTGCCGCCGTACCCGTATCTGCTAAAACGTCATAATCGTTATTAAGGTCGGCGATTTTAAGTTGCGGCAGTCCGTGTTGGCGTTTGCCCATAAAGTCCCCCGGACCTCTAAGTTTTAAGTCCTTTTCGGCAATTTTAAAGCCGTCGTTTGTTGAGCATATCGCTTTAAGTCGGCTGTTGGTGGGGGTATCCTTTGTGCCCGAAATCAATATACAGGTTGACTTATGCTCTCCCCTGCCTATTCTGCCGCGCAACTGATGAAGTTGCGACAGTCCAAAGCACTCGGCATCCTCTATCACCATAATTGCGGCGTTAGGTACGTCAACACCCACTTCGATTACCGTTGTTGATATAAGTAGGTCGATTTCTCCCGTAGAAAAGCTTCGCATAACCTTTTCTTTTGCCGTGGATGACATTTTACCGTGCAAAAGCCCTAATTTATAGTTTTTAAACTCCTTTTGTGATAATTGCTTATAGTATTCCTCAGCCGAAATACGCTCAGTTTCGCCTTCTTCTACCAATGGACACACTATATAACCCTGGCGGCCCTCGTCTATATGCTTCTTTATATAGTTATACACACGCTCGTGCAGTTCTTTGCCAACGGCATAACACTCTATCGGCTTTCTACCCTTTGGATACTCGGTAATAACACTTACGTCAAGTTCTCCGTATATAACCATCGCGAGTGTTCTGGGGATTGGGGTTGCCGACATAACAAGCGTATGGGGACTGTTGCCTTTTTGGGTCAACGCATCTCTCTGCGCCACGCCGAAACGGTGCTGTTCATCGGTTACCACAAGACCTAAATTATCGAACTGTATCTGCTCATTTAATACCGAATGGGTGCCGATAACTATATCAATTTCGCCGTTTTTAATGCTCTCGGCAAGTTTTTTTCGCTTTGTTGCAGTCAGCGAACTTGTCACAAGGGCACAATTTATACCTGTGTTTTCGAAAAACTTTTCAAAACTCGCAAAATGCTGCTCCGCCAAAATAACGGTGGGTGCCATAAGCGCCGCCTGATAGCCGTTTTTAACAGAGTTATACATAAGCGCCGCGGCAACCAGTGTTTTACCGCTGCCAACGTCGCCCTGTAAAAGCCGACTCATAGGAACGGCTCGTCCCATATCGACAAGTGCTTCCTTAATGCATTTCAGTTGCGAGTTTGTCGGAGCGAAAGGCAGATTTTTCAAAAACTCATCAGTATAGTCCCTTTTCACTACCACCGCCGTTTTGCCGCGCCGTTTATTTCTTAAATACATCATACCGCTTTGCAATAAAAACAGCTCTTCAAAAATAAAGCGTTTTTTTGCCTTATGAAGTGCTTCGGGGCTTTTTGGAAAATGAATATTTTCAAGCGCAAAGTTTATATCACATAGCCCGTATTTTTGTCGTATTACTTCGGGAATTATATCGGACATTTTGCAAGACATAAGCGCCGTTTTTACAATGCCCGATAGATATTTTGATGAAATCCCATGCGTTAAAGGATACACCGCCATAATAGAATTATTGCCACTCTCATATATTTCGGGTGCCGACATTTCTCTTTTGAAAATACCGCCCGACATTTTGCCGTAAAAAAGGTACTCACTGCCCTCGTGCAATTTTTTAGCGGTGTATTTTGTATTAAAAAGCGTAACATTCATAGCTCCGCTTTCATCTGCTACGCTGAATTTATAAATGGTCATATTTTTACGTATGTAATGCTCGGTAACGGGGGTTACGATTTTGGCTTTTACGCATACGGTATCATCTAAATTTGTATCATAAATCAGTTTAATATCGCTTAAATCTTTATAAGTTCGCGGATAAAAAGACAAAAGAGCGCCGACGGTATCCACGCCCAGCTTAGTTAACAGCTGGGCGCGTTTTTCGCCAACACCCTTTAAATATCTGATATTTGTAATATCTGATAACATCTTTTAAATCCTATTCAACAGAAATGATGAAATAATAAACCGGTTGACCGCCGTTCACCAAAGTAATCTCCAATTTGTCAGAGAACTTTTTGTTTAATGCCGCTTCAATTTCTGCGGCTCTTTCATCACTTATATCTTCACCGTAAATAACGGTTAAGAAACTGCTGTCCTTTTTAACAAGTTGTTTTACAAGTTTTAATATACATTTTTCAAGGTCGGTATCGGTAAAGGAAACCTTACCGTTATCAAGCGCTAAAAGCTGACCTTCTTTAATATCCTTACCGTCGAAATTAGAATTTCTTGCGGCATAGGTTATTTGTCCCGTCGATATACTCTCAAACGCTTTTGCCATTGCGATAGCGTTTGTGTCGTCATCAGCATCGGGGTCAAAATTAAGCATTGCGGTAATTCCCTGTGGGATCGTTCTTGTATGCAGAACAATTACCTTACGGGTGCTAAGCGGAATTGTCTGCTCAGCCGCCATAATAATATTCTTGTTATTCGGCAAAACAAATACCGTTTTTGCGGGAGTTGCTTCTACCGCACGTAAGATATCATCGGTGCTCGGGTTCATTGTCTGACCGCCTGATACAACGGTGTCAACCCCCAAGTCTTTAAATAATTCTTCAAGACCTGCACCCGCGCTTACCGATACAAAACCAACTTCTTTTGTGGGCTCTACGGATTTAAATATTTCTTCACGCGATTCACTCTTAGGTGCTTTTTTCGGTTTCTTGGTGGCATCATGTTTTGCACGTTCGTGCTGGTCACGCATATTCTCAATCTTGAGTTTTACGAGTTGACCGAAGGTGATACCTTCTTCGAGAGCTTTACCGGGATGGTCGGTATGAACGTGAACCTTTATGATTTCTTCATCATCAACTACAACAACGCAGTCACCTATTGTTTCAAGAAAAGCCCTTAGTTCACTTGGCTCTTTTGTGATAGTTTCATCGCGATTTACTATAAACTCTGTACAGTAAGTAAATGTAATTTCGGTTTCAAACTCACCTGCGGCATTTCTGCCTTCCCACTCATCATCATTGTTTTGTTCTGTGGCATTTGCTACACCTACAGATTCAATTATTTTGCCGTCTTTAAATACCGAGTACATTCCTTCAAGTATTACAACAAAACCGCGTCCACCTGCGTCAACAACGCCCGCTTGTTTGAGCACAGGCAAAAGTTCGGGTGTTTCGGCAAGGGCTTTATTTGCGCCTTCCATTGCCGCTTCGAAAACCCCCATAACATCAGCACCTGAGTTAAATGCTTCGGTGGCATATTCAGCAGCTATACGCGCAACGGTAAGAATTGTGCCCTCGGTGGGCTTCATAACGGCTTTATAAGCCGCTTCAACACCAAGACGGAAAGCTTCTTTAAGGTTTTCTGCTGTAACACTCTCAGCACCCTTTAAGCCGTTTGCAATACCGCGGAACAAAAGAGATGTAATAACACCCGAGTTGCCACGCGCACCGCGAAGAAGGGCAGATGCCGCAACCTTTGCTACATTACCCGCCGTTTCACCTTCAAGATTTTCAAGCTCTCTTGCGGCGTTGCCTATACTAAGCGACATATTTGTACCCGTGTCCCCATCAGGCACAGGGAAAACGTTCAAATCATCAACCTGTTTGCGATTATTGGCTATATTGTTTGCTGCCGAAATAATGGCATCGCGCAACATATCTCCGTTAAACAAAATAAAACAACTCCTTTTAAAAGGTCAAAATTATTCTTCTATACCATCAACCTTAACGGTAACTTTTTCAACCTTGATGCCTATTGCTTCATCCACCGTAAATCTAACCTTATTTACAATGCTTTTAGCAATAGCGTTAATATTCATACCATAAGATACAATGATGTGCAAATCGACCGAAATGCTGTCTTCATTGCCCCTTACGATAATACCTTTATTTGCATATTCTTTTTTAGATAATAATCCTAAAAGGCGCTGTCTTTTACCGCCGGGTGCCATACCGACAACACCATAGCAGGATGAAACGGCATTACCGATAAGCTTTGTGAGATACTCGTTTGTAATGCTGACAGTTCCCAACCGTGTTTCATAAGCAATCATATAAAGTCCTCCCTATTCTAAAACAAGCGTATTTAAAACGCCGTAAATATCCATACTTGAGTTAACCGACGGGTCTTTAACCTCGCCGCTGCAAAACAAAATACCCGTTCTATAACACACAGGAATTATATGCATCTCGGATATTGCCATTGTTGCCACGTCCGACACAGTACTTGTGCCGCTATACAGCCCATTTACTACCTGTTCAAGTTTTACCGTTTGTGGCTTTTCTTCTACCTGTTCGTTTTTTTCTTCGGTTTTTTTATCCTCTATAATCTTTTCTATTCCGTATGCCGCCTTGCCGCCGGAACACAAAAGTTCGGTTAAATCCATATTGTCGTTTATCGAAACTTCGGCTAAATATAAATCGAACTGCCCCGCTTCTAATCTTGCGATATATTGATTATACGGCACACTCTCAATATTTATTTTTATACCCACCGCAGCTAACTGCGTTTTTATAAGCTCCGCCGCATTATTTCTAAAACTATTCTCTTGGTTTACCAATAAGCGCAATTCTATAGCATCATCATTGGCATTAACAAAAAATCCCTGTTTGTCTTTCTTATTATAACCTATTTTATTGAAATTCTCAATAGAAAAATCAATTTTACTGGTAGTTTGTATGCTTTGTATGCCTTTTACCGTCTGCCAAGCGGGGTTATAAACACCTGTTGCCGCCACCGCATTGGTGTAATATCCGTCTTCACAAATCTTTTCGCGGTCCAGCGCAAGAGATAATCCGTGGCGCATATAAGAGTTTTTAAGAATCGATTTATTAAGGTTTACACCAATATAAACTAAATTGTTAAGCGTAACGTTTACTCGGTTGCCACTCATCCTTAGAATATTGCAATCAGATAAATCGGTATAGTACATATCAACCGCACCGATTTCTATAGCGTGAGATAACGCTTCTTCATCGGGGGTATTTATGAGTTTCACACTCTTAACCGACGGCACCGTCATATAATGCTTTTCATTAGCAGTAAGCGTTTCTAAATCATCGCTTAATCTATATCTTCCACAACCAACGGGCGGCAGTTCAACATTATCTTGGTTTTTAAGCAAATCACTATCCTTTTTAATTATCGGGAAGGTGAGCAGATTCACCATATAAGCATCATTTTTGTCGGCGGTGAAAACTACCGTTTTGCTATCTACTGCGCTTACAGTCAAAACACTACTGAGTTTTGAAGAATAACGCGCTGACTCTTTAGCCAAATTAAATGAATATACCACATCCTCACTTGTTACCGCACTACCATCGGTAAATATCGCGGTTTTTAAAGTGATGGTACAAACGCCGCCTTCGGTGGTGAATTTTTCGGCTAAAACATTAATAGGGTTATATGCATTATCAATCAAAAATAACGAGTCATACAGCAGTGACCCAATAAGGCGATTGAGTTCGGTTTTTGATTTATACGGGTTAAACGAGTCGGCAGTATTGCAGGCAAGACTAATTCCATCACCGCTATTTTCCGTCTGCGGTATTTCTTGCCCATTTTGGAAATTTCCTGTATCACCGCAACCGCAAAGTCCAAAAATTATACACAAACACAAAAATATTGCCATTATTCTTCTCATACTGCCACCCCCTTTTTCTATAATAATATTTCCTATTCGCAATATATCGGTATTACCTTTTGGGTTTTACCTGTTTTTTCATCAATGTCAAATACACATCCGTTTATCATACTTGGACCGCTTGCGAGTTCAAAACGACTCATATCGTTACTCTTTAATCGGTTTATAATGATTTCACTTTTAACGCCGAGTACCGAGTTTTTAGGTCCCGTCATACCAAGGTCAGTTATATATCCCGTGCCGTTTGGTAAAACTTGTAAATCAGCAGTTCTTACATGTGTGTGGGTGCCAAACACCGCCGATACCTTGCCGTCAAGATAAAAACCTAACGCTCGTTTTTCGCTGGTTGCTTCGGCGTGAAAATCTACCAGAATTATGTTAGCACCATCTTCTCTTGCCTTAATCAGCAATTCATCAGCTACGGCAAACGGATTATCCGCTTCCTGTCGTTCCAAATACACCTTACCGCTTAAGTTTATAACGGCTATCTTTATCTTACCTAAATCAGCAAGATAATATCCGCCGCCATAGTCGGCAACCCTTAAATTGTGTGGGCGCAAAACGTATGGGTGCGAATCATAATAGGCAAATATTTCTTCGCGACGGAACGAGTGATTACCGCCCGTAATAACATCGGCACCAATGTTAATTAAAAATTCAGCACTCGCGGGTACTATGCCGTTGCCGTCAGCCGAGTTTTCACCATTTACTATGGTAAAGTCGACAGCGTACTCTCGTTTTATCCTGCTTAGATGATGCGCGAGCATTTCACAGCCAATGCTGCCGCAAACATCCCCTACACATAAAATTTTCATACGGCAACACCACCCCATTTTGAATATATAATAATATTATACTTATTTTTAGGATTTTTTCAATACAAACTATACAAAAAAGTAAAAGCCGCAAAACTGCGGCTTTTATAAATATTTTATAATTTAGTTGCATTCTGCTTCAAGCGGACCTGCAAGGTCTTTTAAGAAGAACAGTTTTCCTGCAATCTTGGGAATATAAGTAGATGTTATCCACGGTGTTGTTTCATGGCGAAGTGTCATCCAAAGCGATAATCCCTGCCACTGCATACCACGACCTAAAGTTCCGTCAGCCCCACCTATTGCATAATCTGCTTGCATAAATAAGCCGGGACCTATTGTGTTAGCGCGGCAAGGTACAAGCGGAGTTCTTGATTTAAAGCTTGTAAGCGCATTTTGTTCAACCGTCAGCGGATGGATTTTTGCACCGATTCTATAAGGTGCAGCTTCCCACTCAGCCGCTGAAGCATAATCAGCTGCAAAGGTCGGCTCCCAGAAAGCAATATGACACATTCTGCCTATACCATATACGAGAACAAGTTTTGCGCCTTCTGCCTTAAGGGCGGCAATTTTCTCAGGATATGTAGGAAGATTCTGCTTTGTTGCAAAATTTCTTTGATTTTTGGGTACTGTAAGTTCACCAAGCGGATTGAAAAGTGCCTGTTCCATGGCATATTGGAAAGCACCGGGATTATCGCTAGGTAAGGTGTTTCCTTCACCGTCAGCCCATTCGTCCATATTAAAGGTGTATACGTGCTCACAAGAAACGTTCCACGCTTTAAGGAAGAATACAACCCATTTGTACATACCCATCGGTCCTACGGGGAGAATAAATGCTATTTTCTCGCCGCGGTCTTTTGCATTTTTTATCTGAATTGCAATTTCATGGCCCATATAGGTTTCAAACTCTCCAAGGTCACCACACATTATGGGGGTGAAATCTTTGTTCCAATGTGCCTGACGCTCGGTGATTTTTTCGGGCAAATCAATACAAGCATCAATTTTTTCAAAGTCCCATCCTGCAGGATAAAAGCCCTCAAGGGCAGAGCCCTTAACTGTTGAATTAAAGTCCATAATAACTCTCCTTAATTAAAATATTTTTAAACCTTTACGGTAAAAGTCTTTTGGTTGTTATTCTGTGGTCGATTAAACACTGTCTGAAACCTTCAGCATATTTAACGCCCGACTGAATCCCCCTAAATCTCGCATACGTGCGGGTAATTTCGATAATGTCATTGTCATCGTGGTCCTGAAGCCATGTTATCTGACTTTCATGGCACTTTAACATCTCTAATTTTGTTTCAAGTTCATCAGTTATATCAACGTACTCTGTCGGTTCGCAAGAAAGAAGGGCTGAATTATCCATGTAGAAAATCGGCACTACATCGCATGCTTCGCCGAGCTGTGGTTCATAATGCGGAACGGTTGCCGCAAAAGATGCTTTAAAAACAAGCTTGCTGGTTTCGGTATGGTCGCCCATATAATCATCAGGCCCGTGAGTGATTATAAAATCAGGACGCGCATCGCGAATAATTTTAACGAGTTTGTCGTGTTGTTTCTTACTCGAAGAATCCACCAATAAATCTCCTACATCACATGTAACCGTCTTAAAGCCGGCCATATCGCCTGCCTTCTTAGCCTCGGCTATGCGGGTTTCTCTGAGTTCATCTTTTTCGATAACCACATGACCCATATTGCCGTTTGCAACGTGGCATACAGTTACTTTATCGCCGCGCTTAACACAACGAAGCAAAGTTCCGCCACAGCAAATTTCCATATCGTCGGGATGGCATGAAATTGCTAAAACATTATACATATTAATTCCTCCTTTTAATTTCATAATTTAATTATATCATTTTGCCACTTGCAATGGAGTGTAAAATCGGTTACAATAAGTGTAAAATCAGACATTTGGAGAAAACTATGGAAAATAATTTTACAGGTCAGGGTTTTAACAAAATTTTCAACGTTGAAAAGATTATAACCATATTTTATATGGAGCTTAATAAGAATTTTTGTTACGATGGCGAAAAACACGACTTTTGGGAAATGGTATACATTGATAAAGGTGAAATGATTTGCACCGCAGATAAAAACCGCTTTGTGCTGAAAAGCGGTGAGATTACGTTCCATAAGCCAAATGAATTTCATAATTTATCGGGAGATAATTATACCTCCACCAACGTTAGTGTATTAACGTTTTGCTGTAAAAGCCGCGCAATGAAATATTTTGAGGGTAAGATTTTCCGTTTAGACGCAGAAGAACGCCAACTGCTTTCTATGGTTTTCTCCGAAGGACTTTCGTGCTATAAAATCGTGGATGAAACCAATCCCCTATTGCAAAGACTTGAAAAAATCGAAAATGCTCCTTTCGGAAGCAGCCAAATGACAAAAAATTTGCTTGAAGCATTTTTGATAAAGTTATCCCGCAACTCCGATATCGTTACAAAAAAGATGCGTAGAAGTTATATTATCGATGGCATTAACGTCCCCTATAATGTAAAGGAAATACTTGATTTCCTAAAGCAAAATTTGTACACCAAAATAACGATAAGCGATGTAGCAAAAGCGGTTGGAAAAAGTGAGAGTTCTGTTAAGCAACTGTTTTTTAAATACCGTAAAGACGGATTAATAAAGTACTATAACACACTTAAAATAGGTGAAGCAAAAAAGTTAATCCGTAGCGGCAAACACAACATGTCACAAATTTCGGATATGCTTGGATTTGATAATCCGCAGTATTTTTCAAAATGCTTCAAAACACATACAAACATGACCCCCACCGAATATAAAAGGTCTATTTTAAAGTAATTTCGGGTTGACAAAACCCACCAAAAATGATATTATATGTTGCGTACAATTTTCATTCCAAGCAAATTATAGCAGACGAGGTGTCGCCCAGTTGGTAGGGCGCTAGTTTTGGGTGAGGTTGCGAGCGCTCACAGCGTGAGATAAAGCGAGCAAAGCCGAAGCGCCGCGGTCAAAATCAATAGGCGCTCCAAGCCGTGATTGATTTTGGGTACCGCAAGAGGGTTACCAAAACTTCTTTAAATTTTTTAAAACTTAATTCTTTATCGAGGTGTCGCCCAGTTGGTAGGGCGCTAGTTTTGGGAACTA
>CAZSIL010000020.1:0-30510 GCA_964607025.1 uncultured Eubacteriales bacterium | reverse complement strand
GAATTTTTTGAAGCACTTAAAATTATGGAGGAAGAAAGAGGCGTTCCGCAAGAATATCTTGCGGAGAAAATCGCGAACGCTATCGTTGTAGCGCTCCGTAAGGACTACGGCACTGGGGACAACGTTATTTGCACTATCGACCCTGAAAAAATGATTTTCAGCGTTGTTGTACGCAAGGAAATTGTTGACGAGGTTATCGATCCGTACACCCAGATTCTTCGCGATGAAGCCATTGCAATTGACTCAAAGGCGATTGAAAACGGGTTTATTGAGATAAAACTCGATACCAAGCAGTTCGGCAGAATCGTAGCGCAGACCGCAAAGCACGTTATCCGTCAGGGTATACGAGAAGCCGAGCGCGGCCACACTCTTGCAGAGTTCCAGAATCATAACCGCGAGTTGCTTACCGCCGTTGTTCAGCAGATAGATGCAAAAACAGGTAATGCTACAGTTAAAATCGGTCGCACCGAAACAATACTTCCAAAACTCGAGCAGGTGCCCGGTGAAGAGTTAAATGAAGGTGACCATATTAAAGTTTACGTAGTAGACGTTAAGGAGACCGAAAAGGGACCGAAGATTATGATTTCGCGCACACACGCAGGTCTTGTTCGACGCCTTTTTGAAACCGAAGTTCCCGAAATATTTGACGGCACTATCGAAATTAAGTCAATTTCGCGTCAGGCGGGTTCACGCACCAAAATTGCCGTTTACAGCGCAAACGAAGAGATTGACCCCGTAGGCGCTTGTATAGGTCAGCGCGGAGCCAGAGTTAATACAATAGTTGAAGAACTCGGCGGCGAGAAAATAGACATTGTTAAATACAGCGACGACCCCGCTAAGTTTATCGGAGAAGCGCTTTCTCCCGCAAAGGTTTTATCGGTTGAAATTGAGAGTGAAAATCCCAAGGTTTGCCGCGTCACTGTTCCCGATGCGCAGTTATCTCTTGCTATCGGCAACAAGGGACAGAACGCGCGTCTTGCCGCTAAACTTACGGGATGGAAAATTGATATAAGACCCGAAAGCGGATTCTACGGAGAAGATACCGAGGACTAAGAGATGCAAAAGAAAAAGATACCGATGCGTATGTGCTTGGGATGTAATGAAATGAAGCCCAAAAAAGAGCTTATTCGCATTGTAAGAACACCCGAAAATGAAATAATGGTAGATTTAAGGGGTAAAGCCAACGGACGCGGCGCGTATATATGCCGCGACGCTGAGTGCCTTAAAAAAGCCGTAAAAGCGAAACGGCTTGAGCGGACCTTCGCTACCGAGATTTCGGATGAAATTTATGAAACACTTAAAAAGGATTTAACCGATGGACAGTAAGATTCTTGCCCTTTTGGGTTTTGCATCCAAAGCGGGTAAACTATCCTACGGTATGAATAATACCGTAAATGCTTTGAAAAGCGGTGTATCTCGCCTTGTATTAGCGGCAGAAGATACGTCCGATAAAAGCAAAAAAGAACTTATATTTCACGCCGATAAATTCGGCACGGAAAGTGTTGTACTCGATGGTGTTACCGCAGATGATTTAAGCCATGCGGTAGGACGGCAGTGCAGTGTGCTTTCGGTAAATGATACGGGTTTTGCCGATGCCATAAAACAAAACGGCAAAACGACTCACTAAAGGAGGAAATGCGATGACGGTAAAATATAAAGTAAGTGAACTTGCCAAGGATTTTAATGTTAGCGCCAAAGAAATATCCGCGATTATCGAGGAAAAGACGGGGGAAAGTAAAAAAGCCGGCTCTGCTCTCACCGAAATCGAGTTGGATATTATATTTGAGGTTTTAACCACCAAACATCAGGTTAAGAGCTTCGATGAATATTTTAAAACAGGTGAAGCTGCGAGGGCTGCATCGGCGCAAAAGCGCCAGGCAGAAAAGGACAAAAAGTTAGCCGAGCAAATGGCTATACTTGAACAGTTAAAAGCAGCGGCTGAAGCCGAGAAAAAAGCTGCAGAGGAAAAGGCGGCTCCTAAAAAGGCGGCCCCAAAAACTGAAACCAAACCCGAGAAAAAGGTTGAAAAGAAGGCCGATACTAAGGCAGAAAAACCAGCCGCAAAAGCCGAGAAAAAGGTGGAAACCGAAGAAATTTTGGTGGCTCCGCCCAAGAAACAAAAGGTGGGCGGCGCAGCGCCTAACCGCGGTCCCGCTCAAGTTCGCCATGTAGATACTCGTACTGTACACGTTGATATGGATAAATACAACGAAAAGTATGAGAATATCGCGCCTGCAAATTCTATGCGCGATAACTATTCAAGGAAACAAAAAATCAAGCAGAAATCGCAGGATTACAAGCGTCCGCATAACGCAAAACGCGAAACCGAAGCCGACAAACTGCGTCGCCTTCAGCTTGAAAAGATTAAAAAGACACCTATCACAGTTACTGTTGGTGACGAAATTACTGTAGGTGAACTCGCGGCAGCTCTTAAAAAGACGGCGGCTGAAGTTATCAAAAACCTTATGAAACTCGGTATGCTTGCAACCGTAAATCAGGTAATCGATTATGATACCGCCGAAATCGTTGTAACCGAAATGGGCGCTAAAATTGAGCGCGCCGTTGTTGTAACTATTGAAGAGCAAATTATGGATGCCGCCGAAGATACGGCAGAATCCTTAAAACCGAGAAGTCCCGTTGTTGTTGTTATGGGACACGTTGACCACGGTAAAACGTCGCTACTTGATGCTATTCGTAATTCGGCTGTTACCGATACCGAAGCAGGAGGTATTACTCAGGCAATCGGTGCTTATAGAGTCAACTGCAAGGGACAGGATATTACCTTCCTTGATACCCCCGGTCACGCCGCATTTACCGCTATGCGTCAGCGCGGCGCTATGGCAACGGACATTGCGGTGCTGGTAGTTGCAGCAGACGACGGTATTATGCCGCAGACGGTTGAAGCTATCAACCACGCTAAAGCGGCTGGTGTACAAATTATTGTTGCAATAAACAAGATGGATAAACCGACAGCTAATCCCGATGTTATTAAGCAACAACTCACCGAGCATTCTCTCGTTCCTGAAGAATGGGGCGGTGACATTATCTGTGTTCCCGTATCGGCTAAAACAAAAATGGGTATTGATAATTTACTGGAGAGTATCTTGTTGGTTGCCGAAATGATGGAACTCAAAGCCAACCCTGACCGACGCGCAAACGGTGTTGTAATTGAGGCGTGTCTTGATAAAGGTCGCGGACCTATTGCAACACTTCTCGTACAAAAAGGTACTTTGCACGAAGGCGATATTATAGTTGCGGGTACATCCGTTGGCCGTGTTCGTGTTATGACAAATGAAAAGGGTCAGCACGTAAAAGAGGCGGGTCCGTCGGTACCTGTTGAAATTGCAGGTCTTGCCGAAACTCCGTCGGCAGGCGATACCTTCGATGCGGTGTCGGATGAGCGTCTCGCTCGTCAACTTGTTGAACAGCGTAAGCAAAAGATTAAAGAAGACATGTTTAATGCAAAACAAAAGGTTACACTTGATAATCTCTTTGACCAGTTAAGCGAAGGCGACTTAAAAGAACTGAATATTATCGTTAAGGCAGACGTTCAGGGCTCGGTTGAGGCCGTTCGCGAAAGTCTTGAAAAACTTTCCAACGAAGAAGTGCGCGTTAAGGTTATTCACGGTGCGGTTGGTGCCATTAATGAATCAGACGTAATGCTCGCTCAGACTTCGGGTGCCATTATAGTTGGCTTTAACGTACGTCCCGATGCGGTTGCCAAGGCATCTGCCGAGCGCGACGGCGTTGATGTACGGCTTTACCGCGTAATCTATAACTGTATTGAAGAAATAGAAGCGGCTATGAAGGGTATGTTAGCACCGAAATTCCGTGAGGTTATACTTGGTACGGTTGAGGTTCGCGATACCTATAAAATTTCAGGTGTCGGTACTATTGCCGGTGCTTATGTTACAAATGGTAAGGTAACCCGTTCTTGCAGCATCCGCGTTGTGCGCGACGGCATAGTTATTGCTGAAGATGCTATTGATTCTTTGCGCCGCTTTAAAGATGACGTTAAAGAAGTAGCACAAGGGTATGAATGCGGTATTGGACTCGAAAAATTTGGCGATATTAAGGAAGGCGACGTATTTGAGGCCTTTATTATGGAGGAATATAGAGACTAATGGCAGGTTATAAATCAGGAAGAATAACTTCGGACATCAAAATAATGCTCTCGGATATTCTAAGGGACGTTAAAGACCCCAGAGTAAGCCGTCTTTTAAGCATTGTAAAGGTGGACGTATCGGGTGATTTATCTTATGCTACCGTTTATGTTAGTGCCATTGAAGGTTATGACAAAACGCTGGAATCGGTGAAAGCACTAAAGGGTGCGTCGGGTTTTATCCGACGGGAATTGGGCGCTCGTATGTCACTTCGTAAAGTGCCGGAACTCAGATTTATTGCCGATAATTCTATTGAAAAAAGCACTGAAATTTCTAAAATAATAAATTCATTTGATAAGGATTAATTTATGGAAAAGATTTGTAAAGAGTTAAATTTAGCTGAGCTTTGCGAATATATTAAAACCCACGATGATTATATTATTTTAACCCATATATCGCCCGATGGCGATACCTTGGGCTCGGCATATGCCTTGGCACTTGGACTTTTAAGTGTGGGCAAAAGGGCATTTGTGGTTTGTAATGATGCAATACCGCACAAATACGATTATTTCGTAAAGGCGGCGGCACTTAAATCATTTGACTACAAAACCATAATCTCGGTTGATGTTGCCGATGCAAAGTTACTTGGCTCACTTTATGAAAAATACAGCGATAAAATAGAACTCAATATAGACCACCATATTTCCAATACGAGATATGCTAAAAATTTGTATCTCGACAGCGCGGCATCGGCTACGGCGGAGTGTATTTACGACATACTCACGGAGATGAATATAGAAATTACACCGCTCATAGCCACCGCACTTTATACGGGTATTGCCACAGATACGGGTTGCTTTAAGTATTCAAATGTAACGCCCAAAACCCATTTAATTGCCGCTGAGCTTTACAAATACGGTATTGATGCGGCTGAAATTAACAGAATTATGTTTGATACGAAATCCAAGAACCGAATAGAGCTTGAAAAAATGGTGCTTGAAACGGCGGAATTCTTGTTTAATGAGCGTTGTCTTATGCTCACCGTTACGAGTGAAATGCAGGAAAAATCGGGTTGCGAGCAAAGCGACCTAGAGGGCGTTGCCGCCATTTCGCGCTCGGTGGAGGGTGTGCTTTGCGGCGTTTCAATAAAACAGTCGGAGCCCGACGTTTATAAGGTATCCCTTCGTACGTATCCACCGCTTGATGCTTCGCGCATTTGCGCAACACTTGGCGGCGGCGGACACGTATCGGCAGCGGGTTGTACGCTTGAAGGTAGTTTAGAAAAGGTTAAGGCAGAGATAACTGCCGCTGTGGGAAGGGCTTTCGATGAATATGATGCAAGGGCTATTACTGATTAATAAGCCAAAGGATAAAACATCCTTCTCGGTTGTTGCAAAAATTAAATGGTTATTCCATCAAAAAAGAGTAGGACACACCGGTACGCTTGACCCAATGGCAACCGGTGTTTTGCCCGTTTTTATAGGCAGAGCAACCGCTTTATCGGAATTTTTACTTTCCGCTGATAAGGTTTACACCGCCACGTTCCGTTTTGGTATCACAACCAACACCGCCGATATAACTGGGGATATATTAAGTGAAAGAAAAGTAGAATTAACCGAAGCCGAAATACTGTATGCCTTAGATAGATTTACGGGTAAGATAACACAGGTGCCGCCAATGTATTCGGCAATAAAGAAAAACGGTGTTCCGCTTTATAAATTGGCGCGACAAGGTGTAAAGGTTGATGTACCCTCGCGAGAGGTTACTATTAATTTTATAAAACCCGTAAGCAAGTTCGCAAACAACGAAATTACGGTGCAGGTTTCCTGTTCAAAGGGAACATATATCCGTTCTTTATGCCACGATATAGGTGAGTACCTCGGTTGTGGTGCGGCGCTTTCTGCACTCAGGCGTGACGAAACCTCGGGATTTACACTCGCACAATGTGTAAATCTGGATGATTTAACACCTGAAAATGCAACCGATTTTTTAATCGATGAAGAAAATGCGGTTAAACATTTAAGGGAAATAAAAGTTAGTGAAAAACAGGCGGTGCGTTTTTCGAACGGCGGGCAGTTGAGCTTTGAACGGTTAAATTATAGTTTTGATGCCGATGGTGAGTTACTTCGCATAAAGTACCGCGATAAATTTCTCGGTGTTGGCATAGCAGATTTGGAAAAAGGACAAGTTGCTATTAAGTGCATTTTAAGGGGTGTAGGCGATGAATAAAACTGCGATAGCGCTCGGCACGTTTGATGGTGTGCATATCGGTCACCAAGCCGTAATTAAAGCTGCTGTAGACAGTGGCTTTAAGTCCCTAGCAGTAGCGTTCAAATTTCCACCCAAAGCATACTTTGATGACAGTATCGGTTGCATTACCACCTTTTCAGATAAGGACGGGTCATTAAGGGACTTGGGACTCAAAGAAATATACTATCTCGATTTTAATGAAGTACGGGATATGTCACCCACAGATTTTTTGTATTTCTTAAAAAATGAATATAACTGCGCGTTTATAAGCTGCGGTTTTAACTACAGATTTGGTAAAAACGGCGCAGGGGATATAGAACTTTTGCGTGAATTTTGCGAGAAGAACGGCATAATTTTGAAGGTTTCAGAGCCGATAGCTATAGGCAACACCACAGTATCTTCAACGTATATAAGATCGCTTTTATCGGACGGCAGGGTGGCTGCTGCCAATGAATTGTTAGCACGTTTATTTGGCTTTTCAGCGACGGTAATACACGGAGACGGCAGGGGGCATATAATGGGTTTTCCAACCGCTAATCAGCTTTACCCAAAGGAACTCGCCCCTGTAAAACACGGTGTTTATAAAACAATAATAACTGTGAACGGAAAAACCTATAACGGTATTACAAATATAGGTCACCGCCCGACCTATGAAACGGGAGATGTTCGGGCTGAAACATTTATTTTGGATTTTTATGATGATATTTACGGTATGGTAGCGGATGTTCGCCTTGTCAAGTTTATTAGGCCCGAGCAAAAATTTGATTCGCTCGAAGAACTCAAAACCGCAATTAAAAATGATTTAAGCGAATAAAAAGACACCCTTTATAAAGGGTGTCTTTTAGATTTTTGCCCCTAAACGAATCGGGGGCGGCTAGTCAAGTTTGAGTGTTTTAATAGGGTCGACGGCTTTGCCGTTTTTGGTAACCTCAATATGAATATGCATATCGTCGCCGCACTCACTCGGCACGCCAGAGAGAGTACCGAGTTTATCACCACAACTCACCATATAATCTTCTTTGACGGCTAAATTATCGGCAAGGCCTGTGTATTTAACGATAATGCCGTTGCCGTGGTCGATTTCAACCGTTCTGCCAAACAGTTCGTCTTCGTAAATTTTGCTTACTACACCGTCGCCACAAGCGTAAACGGGGGAATCGGCTTCCGCTTTAATATCGGTGCCTAAATGTATTCGCATATCGGAATATGTTGCCGAAAACTGCAAAGAGGTTTCGTCATATCCCTTAATTATTTCCCCATCTTTTACAGGCATAATAAAACTCTCAGCCACAGGTCTTTTGGGCGTTGTGTCGGTGGGTTCAGAGTATGGCTCATCGGTAACGGGGGTGTCGGTGGGCGTATCGGGTATTTCGGAAGGTATATCCTCTATTGGTTCATTATATGATTCGTTTGGGGGTTCGTATGACGGATTTTCATCATCCGTCGTTATATTATTCAGCGAATCAAACGCTGCCCATCCCGCAACACCTACAGCAATAAGACAAATGGCTAAAATAACATAAAACCTTTTGCCAGAGAAAAATTTTATAAATTTACTTTCGTTTTCAGTTGTCATTTTTATAGTCTCCGTTCAAATTTAAGTGCTTTGAATATAGTATCGCACAAAAATTTTAAAATTATACTCACTTAATTAAAAAAAAGTTCATAAATAGGGTGTATCATAAAGTTGCAAAAGGGAAGCCGCAATCCTTTTTGCAACCCAAACATTTTGGGTTTCTCCTCAAAACCCCTAAAAAGAAAAACGACCGTGTCCCCACGGTCGTTTTTCCTATATATATTAAAATTTATGCTGCAAGAGATACGGCGTTATAATCGATATCTGAACTGATTATATTATAACCGAAACTGGCATTACTGTTTTTTGCGAGATTTGTGGTGGCGATGCCGATTATGGTTTGATTATCGTGCGAATCAACCGATACAAATGAAATAACCGTTACATAATCACCGTTGTCGGCAACACTGACAATCTCGTGAGAATAAGCGGAGTAGCCACGCGGTATTAAATATACATAGCCCTGCTTTTTCGGCATATTAACATTTATCATGTCATTAATCTCAATGTCAATATCATAAATATCTTTGATGTAAGCGGTTACGATACTGCTTTCGATAAAACCCTGTTCGGTAGCGTAGGAACGCAGGTTTATTGCGGCAGCATTAACGAGAGCTTCGTTATTTGTGAAATCTTCGCCGTAAATGTTGTTAAGGTTTAGGAGATTGAGGATTTTAGCTTCCTTTACTTTTCCTGCATCGGCAGGTGCCACAGCTGTGGGCGGCTCAGGCAATTTCTGTTCATTGGGCGGCAAGATAAAGCCGTTCATACATAAACAGCCGATTAAAAATAAGCTTAAAAATATAAAACGCTTCATAACTTTCGCCACCTTTTCATTGTTCTATGATTATTATATCAATAACATATAAAAAAGTCTTTTCTTTTTGATTACATTTTAATATCAATTTTGTAACTAAAGACATAACAAAATTTCAAATTTGTTACATTTTTACTTATATTAAGCCATATAATAGTTATTTGTTGATTTTCAATAAAACTTTTTAAGAAATATATATAAATTTATTGAAAAACTACAATTTATGTGTTATAATCTAATCAACAACAAACTCAAAGGAGTGTATCATCTTGAAACGGTATTCAACCTCTCAAATCAAAAACATTGCGTTGCTCGGCCACGGCGGCTCGGGCAAAACTACTCTTGCCGATGCATTGCTATATTACGGCAAAGCAACCGAGCGAATAGGTAAGACCGGTGATGGTACAACAGTTATGGACTGTGATGCGGAAGAGAAAAAACGCGGTTGCTCTTTATCGGCATCTTTTTATCCGCTTGAAACGGGCGATAAAAAAATAAATATCATTGATGCGCCCGGACTTTTCGATGCGTCAGCAGGCGCCTATGAGGCGATTTATGCGGCTGACGGTGCAGTAATTGTGTTGTCAGGAAAATCGGGCTATACAGTCGGCGCCCAGCAGAATTTTGAAAGAGCAAGAGAAATGGGCAAACCTGCTGCCTTCTTTATAGGCAAACTCGATTCAACTCACGCGCATTTTTACCGTGTAATATCTCGTCTTACAGGTCTTTACGGTGCGGTTATCTGCCCCGTTGTAGTACCCTATATTGAGCACGAAAAGGTTGTTTGTTACGTTGATTTTATAAGTGATAAGGCGTATACATATAACGGAATCTTAGCAACCGAGTGCGAGATGCCGAGTAATGAAGAAATCGAGCAGATGCGCAGTATTATGGTTGAAGCGGTGGCATCAACCGATGAAACGCTGATGGAAAAATATTTTGAAGGCGAAACCTTTACTGCCGAAGAAAAATTACAGGCGCTGAAAGGCGGTGTGAAATCGGGCGATATATGTCCCGTATTCTGCGGCATTCAGCAGACGGGTGACGCGGTATCACTATTTGCCGATATAATTTATGAGATTATGCCCACCGCCGATAAGTGCGAAACCGAAGTTACCATAAGCGGTGAAGATAAGAAGATTTTACCCGATGAAAATGCATCCGCCGCAGCGGTAGTATTTAAAACGGTTGCCGACCCGTTTGTTGGCAAACTTTCCTACTTTAAGGTTATAAACGGTGTGCTCTCGGGAGATACCAAACTTAAGAATTTACGCACAGGTGAAGAGTTCCGTTTAGGCAAGGTTATGGTAGCCAAGGCAGGAAAACAGGAAGAAACAGATGTTATATGTGCCGGAGATATCGGTGTTGCCACCAAGATTTCGGGTGCATCTACGGGTGATACCCTTGCCGAAAAAGACGGCTTGATTATAAAACCGCCTGTATTCCCAGCGGCTGAATATTCAATGGCGGTGTTCCCGCAAAACAAGGGTGACGAAGAAAAAATTGCCAACTCGTTGGCGCGTCTTTGCGAAGAAGACCCCACTATCAGTGTTGAATATGTAGGTGAAACCCGCGAACAAGTATTATCCGGTCTTGGCGAACAGCACATCGATATAATTGTCTCAAAATTGAAGCAAAAATTCGGCCTTGGTATTGTGCTCAAAAAACCGTCGGTGGCTTATAGAGAAACCATACGCAAGTCGGTTAAGGTGCAGGGTAGATACAAGAAGCAGTCGGGCGGTCACGGTCAGTTTGGTGACGTCTGGATTGAATTTGAGCCGACAGATAGTGAAGAACTTGTATTTGAAGAAAAGGTATTCGGCGGCGCTGTGCCTAAAAACTTCTTCCCCGCGGTTGAGAAGGGACTGAGAGATAGCGTTAAAACGGGTGTCTTAGCGGGTTATCCGATGGTGGGCATTAAAGCCACATTGGTTGACGGTTCTTACCACCCTGTTGATTCTTCCGAAATGTCATTTAAAACCGCCGCATCGTTGGCGTTTAAGGACGGTATACCGAAGGCATCCCCTGTATTGCTTGAGCCGATCGGCACACTCAAGGTTATAACCAACGATGAGTCACTGGGTGACGTTATTGGTGAAATCAATAAACGTCGCGGTCGTGTTATCGGTATGGCACCGACCGAGAATAAAATGCAGGAGATAGTTGCCGAAACGCCTATTTCTGAAATGCAGGATTTCTCAACAGCTATGCGCTCCATAACTCAGGGTAGGGCTAAATTCACACTAACCTTTGAAAGATATGAGCAGTTGCCCGAAATGTTGGCAAAAGACGTAATTGCTGCGAAACAGTAAAACTATCAAGCCGAAGCGTATGCTTCGGCTTGATTTTATTTATTCGGTGTGGTAAAATACCAAGTGGTGAAAAGTATGTTTTTTAAAAAGAGAGAAAACGATATGATATTAGTGGCAGGGCTTGGAAACCCGGGCGACGAATATAAAAACACACGGCATAACGTAGGTTTTGATGCTGTGGATTTATTGCACCAAAAATTTAAGGGCACACCGTTTAAATTAAAGCATAAAGCACTTATTTCTGAATGTAAAATAGCAAATAAGCGTATATTTTTAGTAAAACCGCAAACATATATGAACTTATCGGGTGTGGCAATAGGTGAAATTTGCCGCTTCTATAAAATCCCGATACAAAATATAATAGTTATATTTGATGATATATCGTTGGACGTCGGCAAAATGAGAATTCGCAGAAACGGCTCTCACGGTGGACATAACGGTATGAAAAATATATCGGAGCAACTGGCATCTAATGATATAATGCGCATAAAAATCGGTATCGGCAAAAAGCCGCACCCCGATTATGATTTAAAGGATTGGGTCCTTGGCAAATTCGGCGCGGAGGATAAGGAAAACAAGGAATTATCGATCACCAAGGCGGTGGCATCGGTTGAAGAGATAATTTCGGGCAATATCGACCGCGCTATGAATAAATACAATAGCTAAATAAAGAGTTTTTAAGTAAAGTATGGAATTTTTACACAAAATTATAAGCGCCAGTGCGCCTTACAAAACGCTTAAAAGTGACGTTAAAAACGGGCATTTGCCCGTTGGAGCGTCGGGACTTTCAGGGATTCACAAGGCGGCACTGGTAAGTGGTCTGGCAGTTGATATAAAGCAAAAAATTCTGCTGATAACTCGGGATGAAGCATCCGCCACCGAAATTTCAAACGATTTGAATGCTTTGGGTACCGTATCGGCAGTTTTTCCCGTTAAAGATTTCTGCTTTAAGGATATGCTCGGCCGCTCAAATGAATATGAACAAAGAAGATTAAACACCCTGTCAAAAGTTTTTGACGGGGACTTGCACGTACTTGTGTGTCCAGTGGCGGCGGCAGTGCAGTATACCGTACCGCCCGAGATTTTAAAGCAAAACACCGTTACTTTATCGGTGGGGATGCAGATAGAACTTCAAGAACTTAAAATAAAACTTTTAGCGGCGGGCTACGAAAATAGCGCACAGGTTGAAGGTGCCGGTCAGTTCTCGGTTCGCGGCGGAATTGTAGATGTTTTCCCCGTTAGTGCCGAGTCACCTGTCAGAATTGAATTCTGGGGCGATGAGATAGATTCTCTCAGTAGTTTTGATATTATTTCACAGCGCCGAACCGATATATTAAAGTCTATAAAAATACCTCAGGCGAGTGAGATAATTTGCGATAACGAGCTACTTGCAAGTAAGTTAGAAAAACTTCTTAAAAGCGGCAACCTAAACGATTCGGCAAGAAAGACAATAGAACGTGATATTGCTTTGCTTTCTTCTAATATTAAAATTCCGACAGACCGATATATAAATGAAATTTATCGGCCTTGTACGGTGTTCGATTATATGGAAAACGCCTTAGTGGTGGTTGCTGAAAGCAATGACACCGAAGAACACTTAAAAACCGCCCAAGAGAGAACGGTTATGGATATTCCGTCGCTAATTGAAGAAGGGCTTGTTTATTCAAAAAACCAATTCGAACTGAGCTTTACTGAATATTTATCCAAAATCGAAAATGCCGTTTTTCTTGAAAATTTTGCGCGCGGCAACTATAACCGACCGGTTAGGGATATAGTAAACTTTAACTATAAGCGCATATCCCCTTGGAAAGGCGAAATATCGGTGCTTCTTCAAGATACCGAGTTTTTACTCCAGCGCGGCGGCAGATGTGCCGTACTCGTATCGGGCGAAAAGGCGGCAACAGTGCTGTATGAAGCACTAAAAAGACGTGGTATTACCACTTTCTATCACGAAAATATACCCGACACAATAGAAAAGGGCATAACGGTTATAAACTCCGCTTTATCTGCGGGTATTGAAATACCCGAGCAAAAGTTTATGCTGATAAGCGGCAACTATATTCATGCCGACAGGAAAGTTAAAAGAATAAAGCCGAGCGAGAGCGCTTTTTCAAGTCTTGATGAACTTAAAATGGGGGATTACGTTGTACACGTATCTCACGGTATCGGTATTTTTGCAGGTATAAAAAAGATAACTACAGGGCTTGTTACTAAGGATTATATTAAAATTAATTATGCCAAAACCGATGTTCTTTACGTGCCTGTAACACAGCTTGATTTAATATCTAAATATATTGGTAGTGCCGAATCGGGCACTGTGAAACTGAATAAACTTGGTTCATCCGATTGGCAAAAAACGAGAGCCCGAGTAAAACACGCCGTAAAAAATATGGCTAAGGAATTAACGGCGCTTTATGCTAAGCGTATGTCGGTAAAAGGGTACGCTTTTTCCCCCGATACCGAACTGCAACGCGAATTTGAATCCACCTTCCCATACACCGAAACAGAAGACCAACTCAAATGCTTAAAGGAAATAAAAAGGGATATGGAACGTCCCGTTCCAATGGACCGACTTTTGTGCGGTGATGTTGGTTTTGGTAAAACCGAAGTAGCGCTCAGAGCCGCATTTAAGTGTATAAGCGAAGGCAAACAATGTGTATTTTTGGTACCTACCACAATTTTGGCATTACAGCATTATAATACCACACGGGCGCGGTTTGGCGAATTACCGCTAAACGTTAAAATGTTATCGAGATTTGTGTCTCCCTCAGAGCAAAAGAAGATAATATCAGGGCTTAAAACCGGCAAGATAGATATGGTTATCGGCACCCATAGGATTATATCAAAGGATATATCGTTTAAAAATTTAGGGCTTGTAATTATTGACGAAGAGCAGCGTTTTGGTGTGGCGCAAAAGGAAAAACTAAAGCAGGATTATCCTGATGTGGATGTTTTAACCCTTTCGGCAACGCCGATACCGAGAACTCTTAATATGGCTTTGTCAGGACTTCGAGATATGTCAAGCATTGAAGAAGCCCCCAGCGACCGTCTGCCAATACAGTCCTATGTTCTTGAATACAACAAGGGTGTAATTATCGACGCAATAAATAAAGAAATTCGCCGTTCGGGGCAAGTGTATTATCTGCACAATAAGGTGGAGTCAATTTATGCGTGCGCCGCAAAACTTAAAGAAAATTTGCCTGACGCGAGAATTGAAGTGGCGCACGGGCAAATGAGCGAGGAATTGCTTTCGCGCGTATGGAGGCGACTACTTGAACACGAAATAGATATTTTGGTGTGCACAACGATTATCGAGACGGGCGTGGACGCACCCAACGTTAACACCTTAATTGTTGAAGATGCCGACCGATTCGGGTTATCCCAGTTACATCAGTTGCGCGGCCGCGTTGGGCGTTCACCTCGTCGCGCCTATGCTTATTTTTGCTATAAGCCGAGCAAACAGTTATCTGAAGTGTCAGAAAACCGACTTGAAGCCATACGAGAGTATACCGAGTTCGGCGCGGGATTTAAAATTGCTATGCGTGACCTTGAAATAAGGGGAGCGGGCAGTATTCTCGGCGGTGAACAACATGGCAATTTGGAAGCAGTAGGATATGATATGTATATTAAACTGCTCAATGACGCAATAAATGAAGAAAAGGGCATAACGACTGAAACGGCGGCCGAGTGTATGGTAGACCTAAACGTTTCGGCACATATTCCCGAGCGGTATATTGAGTCACTGCCTGCGCGTCTTGGCATCTATAAGAGGATAGCCAAAATAAGTGATGATGAGGGGCGAAGCGATGTTATTGATGAGCTTTGCGACCGTTTCGGTGAGCCGCCCAAAGCGGTTTTAGGGCTCATTGATATAGCACTGCTTAGAAACAAAGCGGCAAAACTCGGCATATATGAAATTTCTCACGGCAAAAATGCCCTTGTGTTGAAGGTCACGCAGGTTAATGCTGAGCAAATCGAAAAAATCAATATGGCGTTTGGTAAACGTGCGGTAGTATCGGCTGCGGATAAGCCGTATTATACCGTTTCGGCTAAAGCCGGGCAAAATACGGCAGCACTCATAAGCGAAATCGCGGCGGCACTTTAAATTATGTAAAAAATTTATGGACATTTAGGAATTTCTATTATATAATCTATTATGTATGTTTTATATAAATATTTGGAGGATAAATTAATGAAGAACATAATCAAAAAAACAGTTGTTTTCATACTTGTAACTTTATTTATTTTTAGTTTCACAGGTTGTCACAAGCCCGGTGAAATTGCAGTAACTGTTGGCGATGAAGAATTTACATCCGGTTTTTATGCATGTGCGTTTTTAGCGGCTGACAATGCAGCGCAAGAATTAGTATATGAACAGGCAACTGAACAGGGCATAACCATCACCAGCCGAAATCTCTACAGTCAAAAGATTGAAGGAGTGGTATATAGCGAGTGGGTTAAAGCCGAGGTTCAGGAAATTTTCAAACAAATGCTTGCCGCAAAGCAGCTTTGTGAAAAAAATACGGTAAAGACGGCTGATTATCTCGAAAGTGCTAAAGCATCGGCTAAAACCGAGTGGCAGTCAAACAAAGAATATTTTGAGAAGAACGGAATAGGTCTCGAAAGCTATCAGAAATTCTGTGCTTACCAGGAATATGCTACTGCATATTTTGAATACCTTTACGGTAAAGACGGTCCCGAAGAAGTAACCGAAGATGTGCTCAATAAATATATCAAGGAAAACTACGTATATTTGAATGCTCTAAGCTGTGATATTACCGAAATGACCGAAAAACAGCAGCAAGACCAAGAAAAAAAATATAAAGGTTTTATTGAACGCATTGAAAAAGGCGAAAGCTTTGGTAAGATTTATACCGAAGTACAGGGTGGCACCTTTACTGAAGATAAAACCGATGACGGAACCTTCAGCAATTCCTATGCTATGCTTTGGGGAAGTGAGAATACTGGCAGTTATGAAAGCCCCTTCTTTGCTGACGTTAAGGACCTTAAAAAAGGTGAGATGAAAATTATCGTTAATGATAAAGCGGTAGATAATTATAAATATATGTTTTTAGTTTATATAGGCGATATTTTGAGTGAAAACAACACCAATCTTGATGCCGTAAAAGCTGCCGCTCTCGATTCTATGAAGTCAGAAGAATTTCTGGGTCTTCTTGATGAGCAGGCAAAGGATGTTACCTTTACCGAGAATACTAAATCCACTAAGCAGTTTAAGGTGGAAAATGTTTATTATCCCGATACGACAGGTTATTAATAATAGGGTGTTTATACTATGAGAAAATTACAAATACCTGATGGATATGCTTCGCTGTTGGATATTCGTTCAACCGAGGTTGCCATAAAACAGGTTAAAGATTATTTTGAGCGTTCACTTGCTAAAAAACTCAACTTAACACGTGTTTCCGCGCCGCTTTTTGTAGAGTGTTCAAGTGGGCTTAATGATACACTAAACGGTGTTGAGCGACCGGTAAGCTTTGATATCAAGGACGGCGGATATGATGTTGAAATAGTGCATTCCCTTGCGAAATGGAAACGATTTTCATTAAAGCGTCACGGATTTTCTGTAGGCGAAGGTCTTTATACCGATATGAATGCAATTCGACGCGATGAGGACCTTGATAATATCCACTCGGTGCTTGTTGATCAGTGGGATTGGGAGCTTATCATTGATAAATCCCAGCGTAATATGGATACGCTCAAAACAACCGTGGAAAAGATATATTCGGCGCTTAAAGAAACCGAAGATTATATATCGAAGCAGTATTCATTTATCGAGAAAACGTTGTCGGATAAAATTCATTTTATAACAACTGCCGAACTCGAAGAAAAGTATCCTGAACTCACTCCAAAACAGCGCGAAGACAAAATTGTTAAAGAGATGGGCTCGGTATTTATAATGCAAATCGGCGGTAAACTCAAATCTGGTAAACCACACGATGGCAGAGCTCCGGATTATGATGATTGGTCCTTAAACGGAGACATAATGGTTTATAACCCCGTGCTTGACGCTCCATTGGAACTTTCAAGTATGGGTATCCGCGTTGATGAAACGGCGCTTATAAATCAGCTCAATATTGCGGGCTGTCCTGAGCGTAAGGAATTATCGTTTCATAAGGCACTTTTAAACGGAGAGTTGCCGTACACAATCGGTGGCGGAATAGGTCAGTCAAGAATGTGTATGTTGTTTTTGCGTAAAGCCCATATAGGCGAAGTGCAATCAACTGTCTGGCCTAAACAAATGGTTAAAGAGTGCGAAGAAAAAGGCATTACATTACTTTAAAAAAGTCGGGATATTAAAAAATATCCCGACTTTTTTTGTCTTCGATTTTCATTTTTTTGCGGTTCTCACGCCTCGCTAAGCCCTGCGCGATTTTTGGAAAAGAGTTATCGCTGTCCCCCGTTGGCTGTATATTGTAGGTGCCGTACTTGTTTATTTGTTCTATAGCGTTTTGCGGTTGGCCGACAATGGCGTTTACACTCGGCAATAAATCTATCGCATCAAAATCTTTTTTATTCTTGCGCATAATATCCCTCCGATATTATTTTGCGCCGATATTTTTGATTTATTAAATAAAAAGCAGGGGTACAAAAGTACCCCTGAGTAATTTATTAAACCATTGGACTCACCAATTTATAAATTTTTTGTCAAAATAATAATTTAACTGTATTTTGGACTCACCACTCTCTTTTTAAATTTTGGGCTGAATGCTTCGGTTCGGTTTCCGTGAACATCGGTATCAGTCCTTTCCTCATCTTTTCTGTCTTTAATATACCACATTATTCACTAATTGTCAAGTAAAAGTTTATAACTTTTGTTGAAAATATATAAATGTGTAAAAAATAACGATAAAAAATAAATATCATTGACTAAAATAAAAAAATATTTTAAAATATAAGTAGCAAAATATTAATGTGAGGTAATAAAAATGTCTGAAAACAAAATGGAAGAATATAATCCCGATATAATAACCTTGTCTGATGATGAAGGCAAAGAATACACCTTTGAAGTTCTTGATGCGGTTGAAACCGATGATGCGCGATATTTGGCGCTTCTTCCTGTACACACCGACCCACAAGAGTTGCTTGACGATAGCGGGGAATTAGTAATCGTTAAGGTTGAAGAAGAAAACGGCGAAGAGTTCTTTTCAGAAATTGACGATGACGATGAGTATGAAATGATAGCCGATGCGTTTATCGACCGTTTGCAAAATGCTTTTGAAATAACCGAAGAATAATTTTTGTTTTTTTCAATAAAATATTATTATCCTACCCTGTTCGCGGACTGTTCTATTATAACCCTACAAGCTATTAATCGGGGTCCGGCTTGTGCGGCGGGATGCAGACCTCCCGTTATGCCGCTATATGCGTTGTACTAACGGAAGAAGGGAGCGCAAAACCGCACACACGACACCCACCTGCTATACCGCAGGTTATCATTAGCGCATTACGGCAGGGTGGGAGTTTAGTATTTATTGACAAAATATGTCAAATATTGTATAATATTACAAAATATACTAAAAGGGTGATGTTATGCAAACCAGCGGAATTTTAAGACCGGTTGACCGAAATGGTCGTGTTGTTATACCAAAAGAAATGCGCAAACAGTTGGGCATTGTCGATGAGCAGGATTGTTTTGAAATTTTTGCCGATGGCGATATGATAATTTTGCGCAAATATAATCCAAAATGTATTTTTTGCGGCGCCGAAGGTAATGTTATGCAGCTCAAAGGCCATAAGGTGTGTCTTAGTTGTATAGACCGCTTAAGCGCTATGAAAAACTCCTTATAAATTAAAGCCCAAGTGTATTCCTGTCACTTGGGCTTTCTTTTATTGCAAAACGCCTTCAACCCAAGTAAATCTTGACTTTGATTTACACGTAATATATACTGAAAAAGTAAAAAATTAATTGGAGAATTTAAGATATGTACGATTATTTGATAGTGGGCGCGGGTCTCTATGGCGCGGTTTTCGCAAGGGAGATGACCGACAAGGGCTTTAAGTGTCTTGTTATAGATAAGCGACCGCATATTGCGGGAAATGTTTATACTGAAGAAATAGAAGGCATAAACGTGCATAAATACGGTGCACATATTTTCCATACAAGTGAAAAACGTGTTTGGGACTACGTAAATCGTTTTGCCGAGTTCAATCGTTATACCAATCAGCCCGTTGCAAATTATAAGGGTGAAATTTATAATTTGCCATTTAATATGAATACATTTAATAAAATGTGGGGTGTTGCAACCCCTGATGAAGCACGTGCTAAAATAGAAGAACAGCGCAAAAGTGCTAATATAGATAATCCTAAAAATTTAGAAGAACAGGCAATAAGTTTAGTAGGAAGCGACATTTATGAAAAACTCATAAAATATTATACCGAAAAGCAATGGGGCAGACCGTGTAATGAGTTGCCATCCTTTATAATACGGCGTTTACCGGTACGATTTATATACGATAATAACTACTTTAACGATTTATATCAGGGTATAGCCATAGGCGGTTATACAAAAATGGTTGAAAAGATGCTAAAAGGCATTGAGGTCAGATTAAATGTTGATTTTCTTGACAACCGTGAAGAACTGCAAAAAATAGCCAAGAAAACAGTGTATACGGGCGCAATAGATGAATTTTTTGGCTATTCAAAAGGGCATTTAGAGTATCGCAGTGTACGTTTTGATACAATGGTGATGAATACCGATAATTATCAAGGAAATGCCGTTGTAAACTATACCGATGGCCAAACCCCTTACACTAGAATAATTGAGCACAAGCATTTTGAGTTTGGCGCACAGGAAAAAACGGTTATAAGCTATGAATATTCTGCCGAGTGGAGTGTGGGAAAAGAGCCATACTATCCCGTAAATGACGAGAAAAACGGAAAACTTTATGAAGAATATAAGGCGTTAGCCGAAAAGGAACCTAAGGTGATTTTCGGAGGCCGACTTGGTGAATACAAGTATTATGATATGGATAAGGTTATTTTATCAGCTTTGCAAAAGGTGGAATCGCTTATTTAACGGCAGGTGTAAATATGGTTGCTTTTATAATAGCCGACGTTGTTATACTTTTTATAGCAATTTATGTTTTGTCGCTTCGCGGCAGAATCGGCAATAAAGATGTTGAAAAATTTATAGGTCACCGCTATGCGCACCGCGGTCTGCATAACAAACCCACCATACCCGAAAATAGCATAGCGGCATTTAAAGCTGCCGCCAGTAAGGGCTATGCTATAGAACTCGACGTACACTTAATGCGAGATAACAATATAGCAGTAATACACGATTCAAGTTTGAAAAGAACGGCGGGCGTGGATTTAAAAATAGAAGAGCTTGAAACGCACGACCTTCAAAATTTTACATTAGAAGAATCGAACGAGAAAATTCCAACGCTCAGTGAGGTTTTAGATTTGGTTGACGGCAAGGTGCCGTTGCTTGTGGAAATAAAAACCGACGGCAACTGTGCTAAGGTTACCGCCAAAACGGTTGAAATACTTAAAAATTATAAGGGTGACTACTGTATCGAGTCGTTTGACCCCAGATGCATTTTGTGGCTAAAGAAAAATGCTCCCGAAATCGTGCGCGGTCAATTAACACAAGATTTTATAAAAGAAAAAAGCGGTTTGTCATTTTTTACACGCCTTTTATTAACACCGCTTGTACTTAACTGTTTAACCCGTCCCGATTTTATAGCGGTAAAACAGAGTGACCGAAAAGCAGCGCAAATCTTTTTGTCAACTCAAATTTGGTCGGTTAAAAAATTTGTATGGACCGTTAAAACAAAGGATGAAATGCAAATGCTTGAAAAAGAAGGATTTACAACTATTTTCGAGCAGTTTGAACCGTAAAAATATTCTGCACCTATAAGTATGGACTTTATAGGTGCAGAATTTTGCTTTAGAAAAACTTTTCAATAAATATATCGCGGAATTGATGAAGTTTATCAAAATCCATTGCGGTAATATAATATGCTTCGAGCTTATCGTGTGTGTCTTTTGCGGCAGACAGTGTTTCGATAGCTCCAGACAGTAAACGGCGTGATAGCTTTTTATTAAAGGCGATTTTTTGCTTATGACGACCTATATGCTCCATATCGGTGAAACGCCCCCAATGTATTCGGCGGGTGTCACTTTTGTATTTGATTTTTTCATCTTCTCGGCAAACCGCCAAGGATAATTCGGGGATAAGAATACCATCGGTTACATCGTTTGGTAAAAGGGCGTTTTTAATTAGTATTATTTCATATCCGCGCGATACGGCAATATCCGATAGTGCCGATAGGATAATACTTGCCGATGCGCCGTATTTATCATCGATTAATATTTTTCTTTCA
The DNA here is from genome assembly GCA_964607025.1 of uncultured Eubacteriales bacterium. Lineage (GTDB taxonomy): Bacteria > Bacillota > Clostridia > Oscillospirales > Acutalibacteraceae > SIG565. The sequence goes on along the minus strand of CAZSIL010000020.1, from coordinate 9,102 downwards.
AACGAGTTTACAGTTTCGGTATAGTGTATTTCACCCTTTGGTGTAATACCGCCCAAAAAACGCTCCCATTTTATGCCTGTGTCTTGTTTTACGGGTAAATGTTTGTCAGCAAGTTTTAAAGCCGTATGTATGCATTTTTCTATATCGGTGGCTGACAAAGCGATTGAAAAGTTGTTTTTAGTAACCTGACCTGCTGCTTTTATATACTGTGAAGCAAGTTTGTGAAAATTAGAGTTTTTCTGGGAGAGAGATATAATTTCTTCGCTTGCTGCCAATAATTTATCGGTATCCCAAAATTCACCCATATTAATGATTTCTTCGCAAACTGCTGGGTATTTCGGGTCGATAGTGTGTGGTGCGGTGCCGTCCATAATAACTTTTTTGAGTGTCGGGAAAATTACGGCATCAAGAGAGTCGGGGTCAGATGAGCAAGGGCAAAGCTCGAAGGGGATTTGTTTTTGCCTTGCCGATTCGGCTAATTTTCGCATAAAGGAAGATTTACCCGTACCCGGACCACCTTTTATTATGTAAGCACGCCAACCACTCATCGCATCGTAGCATTTATCAAATTTACTTAAAAAACCGTCGGCTGAATTTGCCGCCAAAAAATATTTATTATCCATAAGATCACCCATAACATAATATGCTCCGAATTTTGTTTTGACACATACGCTTTTTTATGCTAAAATACACCTGTGAGTCAATTGAACGGCTGCGGATATAAGCAAATCGCTTTATCTGAGGAAAGTCCGAGCTTCACAGGACAGGATAGCAGCTAACGGCTGCCGAGGGTGACCTTAGGGAAAGTGCAACAGAGATATACCGCCATGTAAGCAAACACGAATAAGCCAAACCTGATTTTAAGGGGAGTATTTCCGCCATTGCTTTATTAAAATACTCGCCAATACGACAGTATTGGCTGCGTTTTGTGCTTCGCACTGACAAAAATTCTCTCCCTTAAAATTCTACGACCTAAAATGAGTGGAATTTTGGATGATTTTTGGTGCGAAGGAGTTTGTAAGGATGGCGCCTACAAACGAGGACAAACCGAAAAGCGCCTAAATTATGCCATTTTAGGCAGGTTCGGATTATTCGCGTTTGCTTACGTGGTAAGGGTGGAAAGGCGAGGTAAGAGCTCACCGGTTATTCGGGAGACCGAGTAACCCTGTAAACCCTATCCGAAGCAACACTAAGTAGGGCTATACATTTGTCCGATGTGCCCTGAAAAGTGGCTGGAGCACCGAAGCGATTCGGTGTCGAGATAGATAGTCGTTCACGACAGAACTCGGCTTATAGATTGACTCATATTAAAAAGACACACGCTTTCAGCGTGTGTCTTTTTAGTTTAGTTTTTAAATTCTGCAATAACATCTTTGGCTTGTTTTGTATAAACTTCAATGTTTTCGGTGTTTTCTATTATTGTTCCGCTAACTACTCGGCGGCCTAATACTAAACCTTCGGGAAGTTGAAAGCCCTGGTCTTTAGCGGTTTTGTAGATTTCTTCGGGGAAGGGCACCGTTTCGACGAGGAAATCGCCAATTTCTGCCGATATACTGTTTAATTGCTCTAATTTAACGGGGTCTACGATAAATAACTGTACGTCGCCTTCTCCCGAAATAGTAGATTGCAGCTTTGCGGCGAGTGCGGAAGAATAGTCCATATCAAAGGTGCCTTTGTTTGTATAGGCACAGTTTACTATTTGTATATTTACAGTGCCGTCACCGTCGGTATCGGTAAAGTAAGGGGTAAGGTAATCCTTAAAAATTTCGGCTTCGGCATCGGTACAAATTCGGTCTATATAAAGAACAACCCTGCCGTCATATTTTTCCTGAGTCGCGCACTGTGATATCCCAACGGCAAGAACAACCGTAAAAAACGCAATAAGCAGTGTATGAACTTTATAGTGAAACCAAAAGTTTACTATTTTTTCTTTGAAGGTTTTGGGTTTTATTTCAGGCGATGGTCCTTCGGGCACGACTTCACCCTGTTGCATACGCTTTAGTTCCAAAAATTCTTGTTGTGCTTTTTTGCGCTGAGATAAAGTATCGCTTTTGTTATTATCCATATGCATTTCCTTTATTTTTTTATTAAATAAATCTTAGCATTTTTTTAGAAAAAATGTGTTAAGTATTTATTAATTATTATTAGTAGTAAGGGTGGGTATTTTATTCTCGTATTTTTTAATAATGAAGCAAGAAAGTATAGCAAATCCGATACCGAGTATCATACCCGCTAAAACATCGCTCGGGTAGTGCACGTAAAGGTAAATTCTCGAAGTTGCTATCAAAACGGCTAAAACAAGGGCGGGTATACCGAGTTTCTTGTTATTGATAAATATCGCCGTTGCCGCTTCAAAAGATGCTAAAGTATGGCCTGAAGGGAAAGAGTAGTCTGATAAATGTTTAATCAGTAGCTCAATTTCGGGGTTTAGGTCATACGGGCGTATTCTGGCTACAACGTTTTTGAGTATAAGGTTGCCCGTTATAAAGCCCATAAGGAGTGCGAGTCCCATACAAAGTCCCATTTTGCGCGTTTTTTTGAAAATTAAAAATATAACTGCCAACGCTATCCAAAAAATCCCGCCGTCACCGAATTTTGTGATTATCGGCATTATGGCATCAAGAACGGGGTTTGCAATATTTTCTCTTATAAAATCAAGAATTTTAAGTTCAAACTCGTTCACTATTCACCCTCCGGACTTTTAATATCAATAATTTCGAAAGCGTCGCCGCTACGCTTTAAAAATACATATTTATCGAAATAAATTTTATACGTCATGCCGTTTCGCTTAAGCACCTGCGTGAATTGTACCTTGCAACTGTAAATATTATCGGAGTATTTAAAAACCTCATCATTTTTTACGTTATCAAAACCTGCGGCGGTGTGTTCGAGAATATGGTCGGTATAGCTTGAACGGATGTTTTTATAAAAATCACAATTTGTATCGAAATAAGCGGCAACGTCTGAAAGCATTGCGTCGGCTTGCATATAACCTGCATACATCTCGGAACCCTTTGTTGCAACGTTCTGAATTTTTTGTTTGAGGGAACTATCTATATATTGATGAACCGAATAGTTATTATCGCTCTTTGAAACATTGGTTTCCTTACCGTCGAGTTTAGCGGTAACGGTTACATTATCGCTCAGTAATTTTTGGAGGGTGGCGGTTTGCGGTTTTTCGGTTTTCTCACCGTCAAGATATTTTTTTGCAAATTCCGAAATTTCACCGTCTTTTCTAAGTTTATCGTCAAGTGTAAGACCGTTTACAGTAATTTCGGAGTTTTGCGGCATAGTTATAGAAATGCTTTTATAAAAACCGCTGTCAAGCTCACTGCTAAGCACAGTGTAGGTTGGTAAAAAAGCCGCCGCGCCAGATTTCTTTTTAAGATAGATATTTAAAAGCTTCTTATTGTCGGCTTTTACAGTGTAGGCGGCGTCGCACCCATCAGGTCTTTTGGTGGATACAACTGTCGTAAGCGTTTTGTTGGAAATTTCACTTTGCACAAATGCGTTAAGGTTATCTTCTGTCTCGTAGGGTGAAATTTCCAATCCGCAATTTTCTTGTAAATAGCTGATATCGCCCGTCTTTAAATGATTTTCTATAATGTTATTTATAAGATTTATGGGTTGCGCGGCTTCATAGCTTTTGAGCCATCCATTAAGCCAAATTAATGCTACTGTAAGCACTATAAGGAAAAGCGCAATAACCGAAAAATAGATTTTATAGAATAAAGGTTTCTTAGTCATTGTTATTCTCCTTTGATACTATAAAGTAGGTCGGCATTTTGCGGGGGCGCATAAACGCTTTGTAGCGGTTTACGAGTCCTAAATTCTGATAAGTGTCGAGCTCATCCTTGTTTACTGGATATTTATTGAAATAATCTTCATAGTAGAGCATTGCCGATGAGCCGCCGTCAAGCATAGCGGCATTAACAGCTCCATAACGCGCCATAACGCCTATAACATCGTTTCGTGTGGCACCGATGCTTTCAGCCGTTCTGCCGTCGGTAACAAGCAAAAGCACTGTTCCGTCGGCTCGCTGACCAATAGCAGTGCGCTGTGCAGTACCGCTGTTGTTGTTGCCGTAGTGCAACCTAACCTCATTTCCCGACTGCTCTATAAGTACGTTGCCTGTCTGGAAGCAAACGGCGTCGCGCACTCCCAATTTGTCAGCTTCTGCTTTAGTAATGGATTCGCGGCAGATGAGTTTATTATTTTTATCAAAACCTATAAAAGTACGTTTTGCGCCGTCGTTCCATACGACCTTTCCGCCCGAATAGGTGAGCCCCATAGGATGAGCGCCCGTACCAGTACCGCCCGCATCGGCAAATTCGCCTGCGTTTATGGCGGCGATACAGTCGTATTTACTCACAAGGTCAAGCATACGAAGGCCTTCTGTGGCAGAGGCAAAATTCTCACTCGATACCCCAACGCTTATGCGCGATGGATCGCGAACCAGCAATAAATATGCCTTAAACCGCGGTTCATTTAAGAATACAAGTTTCATACCGTCTATAGCGTTTGCCCACTCGTCCTCACCGCCGTCGGTTAAAAATTCATCAATGGTGACATTATCGGTAGATACCTTTTCGCTATCCGCCATGATTTTACCAACTGTGTCTTTTGGTAAAAACAGTTCGGGCAACCATTTTGTAGCACTTGCCTGTTTCGCAGAAATAACCAGCATATTACGGAGCGATTCACTCGGTCCGTAGCATATAACAAGGCAACCAGAAACGACTGTGATAACAACCAAAATGATGGCCGTTGCTACGACTAATAATGAACGACCTATAAATTTTTTAGCGGATAGTTTATCACATTTTCTTTTTTGTTTATTCTTATTTTCTTTAAAAACCCAACACCGCTGCAGACGAAAACTAAAGAAGAAAAGGCAAGTATCTACAAGTATTTTAATGAGTGTACTGCCAAAGGGCTGGGATGCTAATAAAATAGATAAAAGCGATACCAGTCCTGCAGATGTGAGCATCTGGCAAACGGCAAGGATGATATACTTAAAAACGGTTTTTCGTATAGGTTGGTGGTTATCAAAAACAGTCTTTCGGTTAAGAGTGAAGTTAATAACCGAAGAAATTAATCTAGCGCCCACCGTTGCTATGGCTTCTGCCCAATTTCCGAGCACAGAACTTAACAGTTTCAAGAAGATATAAAAGAACGAAATATCGGTGATAAAAGAAATACCCGCGCTTAAAAAATATGCAAGAATAAATCGGTAAATACGCAAGGAATCGCGGATTGGGTGAAAGTGTGAAGTGCGATTATCTTCGATATAAACGGTTTCAATTTTTACTTCTTTAAAGCCGACTCCCTGACTTGAGAGTTTAAGAAGCATATTGGTTTCATATTCAAAGCGTTCGCCCTTTATATCCAACAAATTTGGAAGCAATGCCCTTGGGAAAGCGCGAAGTCCCGTTTGAGTGTCGCTTATTTTCATGCCGCAAAGCAAACGGAAAACGAAGGAAGTTATATTGTTACCAAAGCGGCTGCGCTTTGGCACATCGGGGCGCGAAAAATCACGGCAACCGAGAATTACCTGGTTGTCGCTTTCTATTTTTTTAGCACAAGATAGAATATCCCCCGCTAAATGTTGACCGTCTCCGTCTGCGGTTATAATAACCTCGGCATCGGGACAGTTCTGCAAAATATACTTAAATGCAGTTTTAAGCGCCGCGCCTTTACCGCGGTTATATCGGTGGTGCAGAAGCACTGTATTTTCGTCTTCTTCGGGGAAAAAACGATGGTTTTCTTCTTTACTTCCGTCATCAACCAACACAAACTTGGTAAAACCGATGTCACGCAGTCCCTCAACTGTCTTTTTTAGCTTCTCATCGGGGTCTAGAGAAGGGATAACTATATAAAAATTCTCGTACATTTGCATCACCTGAAAATAATACATAATTCTACAAATAACATTGTAATACTAAATATAATATATTTCAAGAGATAATATTGTAATGCGGTTGTAAAGGCAAGGAAAAAGTGGTATAATTATTGTCGAAAGAAGGCGTAAAAAAATGACGGCGTCAGATATTTATTATAAGAAAATGACCGAAACACCGCTGACTAAACTTATCGTGTCGCTCGGCATACCAACCACCATATCAATGCTTGTTACCAACATTTACAATATGGTGGATACATATTTTGTGGGAACACTGGGGGAGAGTCCTCAAGCGGCAACGGGTATATTGTTTGCTTTGCAAGCCGTAATTCAGGCGATTGCTTTTATGCTAGGGCAGGGCTCGGGTACGATGGTGTCAAAGGCACTTGCCGATAAAAACACCGAGGAAGCCGATAGATATGTGTCGTCCGCTTTCTTTACGGGTATTTCCATAGGCATTGCTTTTTTTGTTTTCGGCAGTATATTTATAACACCGCTGTTGAGGTTACTCGGCAGTACCGATACTATTTTGCCGTATGCTAAGCAGTACGGCGCCTGTGTGCTGCTCGGTTGTCCTATTGTTATTGGCTCTATGGTGTTAAACAACAATTTAAGATACGAAGGCCGTGCGCTGTATTCAATGTTCGGACTTGTATCAGGTGCCATAATCAACATTTTTGGAGACTGGCTGCTGGTAAGAGTATTTAATATGGGAATACTGGGCGCGGGTATTGCAACGGTTGCTTCGCAAACCATCAGCTTTACGGTTTTACTTGTTTTCTTCAAGAAAAAAGCGCAAAGCACTATAAAAATTTCGGCGGTATCAAAAACCGTAACCGAATATTTAACGATTTGCAAAGTGGGTTTCCCCGCACTTATCCGTCAGGGGCTCAGTTCCATATCCCATGGGCTTCTCAATAATCTTACCCGTCCATATGGCGATGCCGCCATTGCCGCTATGAGCGTTGTAAACCGCGTTGGTTCGTTTATTATGTGCGTGGGGCTTGGCATCGGTCAGGGCTATCAGCCCGTAGCATCCTTTAATTATCAAGCGAAAAAATACGACCGCGTACGGCGCGGACTCACCGTTACAATGTCAATCGGCGCTGTACTTATATGTTTAATTGCCGTGCCTTGTATGATATTTTCGAAGGATATAGTGTACCTTTTTCAGCACAATGCCGAAACCGTAAAAATCGGCACCGCGGCGCTCAGATACACCTGCTTTGGTACGGTATTTTTAGCACTGTCAGTACCGATAAATATGTTTTATCAGAGCGCGAGAAAACCCGTTATGTCATCTATTCTGTCGCTAATGCGCTCGGGTGTTATGTTTATACCAACCCTTTTGCTAACAACACATTTTTGGGGAATTACGGGCATACAGATTTCCCAACCCTTAGCCGATATATTAACAGGACTTGTCAGCATACCTTTTATAATAAATTTCTTTACCAAGAGCGATGATAAGTTTTAAAAAGTTTTTTAATTGACTTTTGAAGCGCATTCCATTAAAATTAATTCAACAGCAAAAAGCTGTTTTGATTATTAAATTAAAGGGGTATGATTATGAGTAGCGGTAAAAAAGTATTAAATGTTTTTGGAATTATTTTCGCAAGTATTTTAAGCATTGTATTGGTTATATCTTTAATTGTTACACCGATTGTATTTTCTTCTTTTTCTCTGTTAAGTCCGAAGAATTTATCAAATGCTATTACGAGTATGGATATGTCGGAACTTATCGGGTCGGGTGAAGATGCCGAGCAAAATGAAATGGCGGATCTTTTATCAACCAACGCCGCAAAAGAAGTTTTTGAACTGTATGCAACCGATATTAAAAATAGTTTAAGCGGCAAGGACGTGGAATCAAAACTCAACGGGGAAACGCTTAAAAAGATTATAGAAGATAACATGGATGAGCTTGTTACAGTTATGCGCGAATTTGATGGTGCCCCCAGTGACCTTTCCGATGAAGAAATAAAAACGGCAATAAAGGGCGCACTTGAAGAGGGTGCAGATGAACTTTTGGAAAGTTTGCCGAAGCCTCAGGAATTAACACAGCAACTCGTAAATGAAAATCCTGAAATACAAACAGCGTTTGATATTATGGGCAACGCTAACACCATAAAACTCTCGGTTATCGGCGGTATTGTGTTTATTTCAGCACTTATATTCGTTTGCCGATTATTCGAATTCAGGGGCTTTAAATGGCTCTCGGTTGATTTGTTTGTAGTATCAGGCATTTTGATTTTGGTATGCGCAGGGCTTTTCCTGGGTTCAGGTGTTGCAAACGAATTATTAAGTGATAATGCAATGTTAAGCGACGTTGTTATAACCTTATTATCTTCCTTCAAAACGGGTATGGCTATAAGAACGGCTGTTATACTTGTTTTCGCTATAGGGCTTATGGTAGCGTATGTATTCATTAAAAAAGCAAGAACCCAAAAGGTGTTGGCTGCCGAAAACGTGGAAGTTGTTTTGGAAGATACGGTAACCGAAACTATAGAAGAAGTTACAGAAGAAAACTAAACAGTAAAAATATAAAAGATATGAGGAAAAAGCAAATAATTGACGTGACAGGTACACCCTTAACACCATCAAGATAAGGTCGCAAATGTCTGGGTAATGGTGAGCATCCGGAATACGATTGCTGTTGCGACAAGTGCGATTATTATTTATATTGTTTTCCTGAGTTTAATCGGCAAATAAAGAAAAGCAGATTTAAAAGGTGGGTCAAAAAACTTTTTAAAAGAAAAATATGAGTTTTTTATAATAAAATATCCCAACTGACGTATAGTCAGTTGGGATATTTACGTTATCGATTATTATTTCTTCTTGGGCTTCTTGATGCGGTTTAACTTCTTGTTCATTTTAAGGAGTTCTTCCTTGGTGAAGTTTACGTTCATCATACCCATCATACTGGTTAAACGAAGTACCGTAAAGCCACCCATCATCTGCATAAGGCCGCCGTCAGCTTTAAGATCTACTTCGAAACCGCCCGACTTTTTCTCACCCTGATTTTTCTTACCTGCGTCCATCTTCTTTTTGATTTGAAGACCCATACCCATAAACCAGAGCTTACCGCGAGGGGATTCCATAATATCTGAAATCTTATCGTTGAGAGAAAAACGTCCTTCGGGCGCATCAATATCGAACCAGTTAAGAACTGCGCCCTTTTCTTTTAAGCGGTAAGCATCGTT
>CAZSIL010000019.1:0-32451 GCA_964607025.1 uncultured Eubacteriales bacterium | reverse complement strand
TTGAACCAATGACACTGCGGGTATGAACCGCATGCTCTAGCCAACTGAGCTATACAGCCATTTATGCGGGACTGAATTATTATATAAGAAACAACTTGGTTTGTCAACCCTTTTTTTCAGTCCCGAGTAAATTTTTGTTATTTTACATCTTTGATTTGATTCATAACCATACCTGTTATGAGTTTAGGATAAAAATACGTGGATTTTTGCGGCATTTTCTCACCTGCGGCGGCAACGTCTGCAATTTCTTCAATTCTGGTGGGATTCAGAATAAAGCAGCAGTTAGCCATATCTTCGGCGCTGCTTAACGCTTCTTCAAGACTTCTCGTATATGTCAGATTTTTCTGATTTGCCATATTTTCTTTATCGATGCCGAGCGTTTCTTCAAGCACTAAGCTGTGAAGCACCGTAACGTCAAGGCGGCGCAGCGCCTCGCTTTTATCGGCAATGAGATTATCCATAACGGTTATATCTCGAAGCGTTAAAGCGGCACATCTTTCACCGTCATAATAAACATACGCCTTTTTGCCGTTATTATACTCCCTGTCTAAAAAGTTCTCGATTTGAGATTTTTCAATATCGACAACATCAAAATATTTTTCGGCTTTTTTAAGTAGCCCCGCGCCGTTAAAATTCTCAATTCCCCGAACTATGCGGTGTGTGGGGAAAACAACAAGTCCGTCATTTTCCATATCGACAAGGAACATCATTACATATTCGCTGTTTGGCGCATCAATTCCGTTTTCCCGCACGTATCGGCGATGGTTAAGCGCGGTTTCGTATCTATGGTGACCGTCGGCAATATAGAGCTTTCGGTTTTCAAACTGACGGCAAATTTCGGCAGTTTTTTCGCTTTTCGGTATAATCCATAAATTATGTGTAACACCGGCGTCGTCGGTAAAGGACTGGTCGGGCGTACGGCTTGATAATTCGCTGAGAATACGCGCGGTATCGCCTTTTTTATCACTGTAAAGAGAGTATATCTGCGAGAAACTGCAGCCCGTTGCATTTATGAGGTTAAAGCGGTCGGTTTTTGCCTTTGAAAGAGTTTCTTCATGCGGCAAAACAATGTTTTCGGAGAATTCAGCCAACTGAACGTAGCATACAAATCCTTTAAAAGCGTAATTTACGCCCTTTACCGAAAACTTTTCTTCATATATATATAATGAAGGTTCGCTATCAAGTGCGAGTATGCCGTTTTGTTGCCACTGCTTAAAGGTGGCATTTGCGCCGTTATAACCCTCTTCACTTTGCTCGGGCAGTTCAAGGCGGATAATGTTATACTCGTTGTTGTTCAGAAATTCTTTTTTCTCTTCCGCGCTTATTATATCGTAGGGCGGACAACAAACCGAGCCGACCTTCCCTGCCTTGTCTGTAAATCTTAATGCTGAAAATTCTTTAATATTTGCCATAGCGGTATCCCCTTTTTAAGTATAGTTAAATTTTATTATATAAAATATTAAAAGTCAATATGTGCTTGTAAACTTAACGTATTTATTGTATAATACCTGTAACTGTTCAAAAAATCTTAACACTTTTTAAAAGGATTTTTGATATAATTTGCGAGTGAGAAAAATTTGGAGGTTTGTTTATGATAGAAGTAACATCTCTTACCAAAAAGTATGGCAACTTTCTGGCGGTTGATGACGTAAGCTTTACCATAAATCGTGGAGAAGTGGTTGGGTTTTTAGGACCCAACGGTGCCGGTAAAAGTACCATTATGAATATTTTAACGGGATATTTATCGCTTACAGGCGGAAAGGTTACGGTTGACGGGTACGACGTGCTCGAGCAACCCGAACTTGCAAAGCGCCGCATTGGATATCTACCCGAAATACCGCCGCTTTATACCGATATGACGGTGCTGGAATACCTTTATTTTATATATGATTTGAAAAAGGTAAAATTCCCAAAGCAAATGCATATTGAGGAAATTGTAAATCTTGTAAAAATTAAGGAGGTTGAAAACCGACTTATAAAGACATTGTCCAAAGGTTATAGACAGCGTGTAGGTATCGCCGGGGCGCTTGTTGGCAACCCTGATGTGCTGATACTTGATGAGCCAACGGTTGGTCTTGACCCAAAGCAAATAATTGAAATTCGTGACCTTATCGCGCGACTCGGCAAAAACCATACAATTATTTTATCTTCACACATTTTGTCTGAAATTCAGGCGGTGTGCGAGAGGGTAATCATAATAAACCGCGGCCGTCTCGTAGCCGATAATACCCCGACCGAACTTTCCAAAAATCTTTCTAACGACCACTCGATTGTGGTTCGCGCAGTGGGAGAAAAGGAAGAACTTACCAAAATCCTATCAAGTGTTAAGGGCGTACAAAAGGTTTTATGCCTTGGGGAAAAGGAAGAAAATTCGCTTGATTTTGTTGTAACGCCCGAGCAAGACTGCGATATAAGAAAAGAAATCGGCGCAAGGTTATTTGAACGCAAACGCGCTCTTTTGTCCCTTTCAAGCAATCAATTAACTTTGGAACAGGTATTTATGCGCCTGACCTATGATGCCGATATTGAGGAGGGTGAAAAATAATGACTGCCGTTTTTAAAAGAGAGTTTAAATCTTATTTTACAAATCCCTTGGGATTTATCATTATTGCTGTGTTTACCCTGTTTTCAGGTATGGCTTTTAGTATGATATTTGGCGCGGGCTCCCCTGCCGTTCAAGGCGTTGTAAGCTTTATGTCCACCGTTGTTATTTTTGCAACACCCTTTATTACAATGCGTTTAATCAGTGAAGACCGCAGACAAAAGGTAGACCAGGTATTGCTTACCGCGCCCGTGTCGGTGACAGGCATTGTTATGGGTAAATTTTTAGCGGCTATGGCGCTTTACGGCGCAGGGCTGTCATCCCTTATCGTTTATCCCTTTATTGTTTCCTTCTATACGAACATAGATTGGTTGTTATATGTTTATGCGCTGCTTGGTATCTTATTGCTCGGTGCGGTTATGATATCCATCGGTATGTTTATATCTTCCCTTACCGAAAGTCCTGTGATTTCGGCGGCGATTACTTTTGCAGTATTTTTGGCGGTTATGTTGCTTGGAAGTTATGCCTCGAGTAACGACAGTGCCGTGCTTATTGCGATTAACAGCGCGGTATCGTTTATTGACAGATTTTATAGTTTTACATCAGGAATTTCCGACCTTTCGGACCTTGTGTATATGTTAAGCGTTTCAGCGCTTTTCGTATTCCTTACGGTGCGCTCGGTTGAAAAAAGACGTTGGGCATAAAGGAGGGCGCGAAAATGAACTTTTTAAAGAATTTGTTTGGTAAATTTAAAGTTAAAAACAAATCGGCGCTCCGTCACGGCTCGTATTCGGTTGCCATTATAGCGGTTGTTGTCGCGGGAGTTATTGTTCTAAATCTGCTTATGGGCATACTGAGTGAGCGCGGTGTGTTATCGTTCGATATAACCTCGAGCAAGGTCAACACTATGGATGAAGAAAACGTAGAGTTTTTAAAGAGTGTCGATAAGGAAGTAACCATTACTATGCTGTCAACCGAAGATTCTTACACAGGCGGCTCTATGAACGAGTTTTCGGCAAATTATTTAGGTGTTGTTGATGAAAGCGAGTATTATACCCAAACCGTTAATATTTTAAAACAGTATTCTCAAATCAACGATAAAATAAAGGTTGTTTTCGAGAATTTTTACAGCAATAAAATCGAGTCGCTAACCGCTGAATATCCGTCACTTTTTTACGGTGATATCCTGGTAGAATGCGGCGAAAAAAGTCGACTTGTCACATTTGAGGATATCTATACCTACAGTGATGATTCGGGATATGCCGCTATGGGTTACGGCTATTATTATGTAGACGGAAATAACGTTGAAACCGCCGTTTCCAGTGCAATAAATACGCTTGTCAGCGGAGAAACAAAAAATATGGCTTTGGTATCTGCTCATAGCAATTCCAGTGTGTTTACAACCCTTTATGCCGAAGCGCTTGAACTTAACGGCTTTGAGATTTCACAAATTGAAGGAACTATAGTTAAGACTATACCTGAAGAAGTAGACGTTTTGGTCATCACCGCCCCTACAACCGACTTTTTACCAAGTGAAGTTAACGTTATAAGCGAGTGGCTGGATAACGGCGGTAAAAAGGGCAAATCACTCATTTTTGTTCCAGGCGCGACGATGTCTAATTTACCGGTATTAAAGCAGTTTTTGGCAGAGTGGGGTATTAAGTATTCCGACGGTTTGCTTTATCAGACCAATGCTAACTATTATTATAGCGAACCCACAACTATGCCGATGTTTATAAGCGAGTCGGATTTAACAGAAGAAATTGCACCTAAAACGGGAAATTTCAGTTTGCTTGGCAGTAACCTTGTGTTAGAAACGGCATACGAAACCTATTCTTCACGCAATACCTATGTTATCGCTAGTACAAACGATACAGTAACGATAGCGCCCGAAGGCATATCGGACGATTGGGCGCCTGCAAGCAATGCGGAAGAAAAAAGCTATGCAGGACTTATTGTAACCGAAGAAGAAAATTTTGTAGATAACGTTCGGCTTACGAGTTACGTTGCGGCATTTTCAAGTCAGGAATTTATATATTCAACATGGGCAAAAACCGACAATGTTCAGAATATGGATGTTGCATTGAATACGGCTATGTTTGTATCGGGCATGAATACCGATAAAAAGGTGTTCGTTCCTAAGACCATCGCTACCGAGAGTTTTGCTGCTGATGTTAGCGCCGCTGAGGTGGCGGCGATAAATATTATATTTATGGCAGTAATTCCCGTAATCGTTACGGTATTAGGTGTTGTTGTATGGATTAGGAGGAAGCGCAGATGAGTGAGAAAAAAGATGAAATAAAGGTGAACGAAACACCCGAATCCACCATTTTCTCTGACCCCGCGCATTTTAACACCGCCGCGGATATAAAAAAACGCCCCAAAAACCGCTTGTTTATCAGAGTGTTAGCGGCTTTACTTGCGGTGGCAGTTTTGGGGACGGCTACTTTTCTTGCTTTTAAATATATCCCGGAAATAACCGAGGAAACGAAAGAGAATAAAACAATTACCGTAACCAACACTGCCGAAAACGAAGTAGAAAGTTTAACGGTAGATAACGAAAAAGGCACCGTAAAACTTAATGCCAAACTCACCGAAATCGACGGAGAATCGACGGTTGTATGGACGGTTGACGGTGTGGACAGCACACTTACATCCACTACAAGTATTTCGGGTTTTGCAAAAGGTGCAATAGCACTTTCGGCTCTTGAAAAACTGTCTCAAAACGGCAGCGATTATGGTTTTTCTACACCAAAAGCGACCGTTACGGTTAAAACTGCAGATAGTGAATATTCGCTGCTTGTCGGCAACACGGCTCCTGCAGAATTGGGATATTACTGTAGGTTATCGCTTGATGAGGAAAATGTTTATATTATTGATAATTCGACGGCGGTATCCTTTATGACGGCGGCGGATACCGATTTTGCCGATACTACGGGATTCCAAAGTGTTAAAAATGATAAAAATGAATCCTGCTTTAGCGATACCGAGATTACCGATTTTGATTATATAAAGGTGTCGGGCAAAAAGCACGAAACCCCCTTTGAAATCGCACTTCAGGAGGATGACAAGATAAATGCATATTTTGCATTTAAAATGGTAAAGCCGTCGGTTAGAATTTGCGATGATACCATGGCGCAGTCGATACTTGATACGTTTTCTTCCGGATTTTCTGTGGATGGCGCGTATGCTTATTCTACAGATAGCGCAACACTCAGAAAATATGGGCTTGATAACCCTGATTATATCGTAACGCTGTCTCTCGCAGATGAAGAACACACTCTTAAATTTTCGCAGGTGGACGGCAGTTACGCCGCGTTTATTGACGGAAAAACAAATATGGTGCAAAAGATTTCGTTAGACTCTATTTCATTTGCAACCGCAAAAATTGAGAGTTATTACAGCACATTTATAATCCTTGAAAACCTTTCTGGACTTAAACAAATGAAGGTTGAAACTAAGAGTGAAGGTTTTGTGTTTGATATTAAATACACCGAAGACGCCGAAGTAGATTTTGAGATAAGTTTCGGCGGAACAAAACTCGATACAAAGAGGTTTAAGGATTATTACGGCACACTTATCGGTATGTCGCCCATCTCCTTCGAAGTGGCAGAAACAAAAGGTGCTGATGTAAAAATAACCTTTATCCATTCAGATTCTATTAACGATACGGTGCTGACCTTTAAAAAGTGTTCACCCCTTCGTTATATGGCAGAAATTGACGGATATTCGGTAGGACAGATAACGTCAACCGACGTAGAAAAGTTTATCAACGATACAGCAAAAATGGCAAACGGAACGTACTAACAAAAAAACCACCGATTTTTATCGGTGGTTTTTTAGGATTTAGGATATAGGATTTAGGGATTAGGGGCGGAACGGCACATAGGGGTTAATGTCAGCGTACCGCTTCCTACGCGGTTGAAAATTAGTTTGCTGTCAGCGGTACGGAGGTTTTTCCGTGGGATACGCGCCAGTCATTGAGCCCTTCGCCGATACGTTTCATCGTGCGGTTGTAGGAGTCTTTTGCATCGGTTATGCTCGATACTTTAAAGCTTGTCCAGTCCCGACTTAAATCAAGCGGAATTATGTTATATGTTTTTTCGCCTTGTTCTATTCGCATATCAACCCAGGTGGGAAGTGCGTTTACATCGCTTAGCACTACTCTTCCGTCGCTGTATTTATCAAAATTAACTTCAAAAACAACGCCATCTTCGGTATAGCCATCGTACCCAAGAATCTCTTTGCGCTGATTGGATATAGAATTACCAACCGAATAAATACAAACTGTTTCGTGCCCCGACTCATTTTTAAGGGTATCTACGGCTTGTACTACGTGCGGATGGCTGCCCACAATTACGTCATAACCTAATTCGTTTATGATTTTTGCAAATTTAACCTGTTTACTATCACTGGGTCTTGCGGCGTATTCATCGCCCCAATGCATATAAATAACGGTGGCTTCGGCGCCGTCTTTTTTCATATTATTTATAATATCGTTAGCATCTCTTTTAAATTTTTCGGGATTATCATAGGTAAAGGAATTGATATTTTGACTATCAGCCGACGTCATAGAAATACCGTTTAGCGCGGTACTTCCGCCTGAAATGGTTGAATAGGTGAAGTTAGCAAAGCCAACCTTTATTCCGTTAATATCCATTACCTTATAATTCTTATCACCCGACTGCCGCGTTCCGATAAAGGCAATATTCCGGTTTTTCAGTTGTGTAATCGTGTTATTAAAACCCGAAGAGCCATTATCGTAAGAGTGGTTGTTGGCAGTAAGAAGCAGGTCAATACCTGCGCCCTTCATAGCATCAGCCAAGGTTGCAGGACTGTTAAAGGTGGGGTATCCTTTATAATTTGTATTTGTGCCGAAGGTTACTTCAAGGTTTATACACATTATGTCGTAAGCCGAATAATAGGGCTTTACAGTCGCAAAAATGCCACTGAAATCGTACCCTTTATCTTCTACCGTCCAAAGCACCGAATCATGCATAATAGCGTCCCCCGTAGAGCCGATTTTAGCGCTTGATATAATATACGGCTCATCAGAGCCCGACGATACGGAACTACTGCTTGTTCCCCCGTTTTCATTGTTTTCGCCGTTGTTTGCGGGTTCCTTTTTACAGGCGCGAACGCCGAAAAATACGCCTAAAACCAGTGCAATAAGCACTAAAACAGTGATTATGCGGCGGCGCATAATTATACGGCGCACTCTCGCGCTCCTTTTTTTATACCGAGCCATAAAAACATCTCCAAAAGAAATCTACACAAAAATAATAACACAAAAGCATTAATTTTACAACCACCAATAATACTTAAAGGCAACCGTCAAGGACGGTTGCCTTTATTCTCCTTTATATTTTTTTCTTGTTGCCATGCCGCCGCGTATGTGTCGCTCTTCTTTGTTTTTTTCAAGCACCTGTTTTACCTGTAAAAACAGTTGCGGATGTTGGCGGCGCAGCCGTTCGGTAACGTCTTTGTGTACGGTTGATTTGCTAACTCCGAATTTTTTGCCTGCGGCACGTACTGTAGCACCTGTATCTATTATGTATTCCCCTAAAATTTCTGCCCTGTCTTTATAAATGCCGTTCATCAACTCTCAACTCCAAAATATACTACTAAATTGTATGTGAGAGTTAAAAATAATATGAATTTTATATTCGCTAATCTTTTGCTTTATTTTTTAAAAAGTTTATGATATAATCAATAATGTATAATTATATATAAAATTATTGGACAAGGAGTGATTAAAGTGAAGATTAAAAGATTATGCGCTGCTATTTTAATATTGGTGTTCATTTTTTCACTTTGCGGTTGCTCATTTCGTGATGCTACTGAGGACTCACTCTTACAACCACCGCGCCCGAACGGCGAAATGTATTATATCCAACAAGCGCTTGAAAACTCAGTCACCGAAAAATACACCCTCAAATTTCCGACTTTGGGGGACTATCGTTCGGCAATTTTCCAAAAAGACATTAATGGGGACAAAGTCCCCGAAGCGATTGCGTTTTACAGTACGGTTGCCGACAACGCCGTTACAATGCACGTGAATTTTATTATCAAAGATAAGGATGAGTGGCACTCAGCCGCCGATTTCAGATGCGTTGCAACAGGTGTTGAAACGGTCGATTTTAAAGATATGAATAATGACGGTATCGAGGAAATTTTGGTTGGTTGGTCGGTTTACGGTACAGTTGATAAGTCGCTTGGAGTTTACAGCTTTGCCGATAGCAAGTTCACCCAGCGCGCTATGGAAAACTACACAAATTATTTGTGTGAGGACCTTGATAACGACGGCAATATGGAACTTTTCGTAAGCCATCTTGATTCTAAAAACGAAACTGCCGTCGCGAAATTAATCCGCCTTACCGAGTCGGGCGTTTTAGAACTTGGAAATTGCTCACTTGATAACACCGTCACGTCTTACTATAAACCCATCGTTGGCAAACTTAATAACGGCAACACTGCGATATATTTTGATGCAGTAAAGGGAAGCGGACTTATAACTGAAGTGTTGCAGATTAAGGATTCGGTTATGACCAATGCCCTAACACCGATTGATGCGCCGCCCATTTCCACCTACCGTTCATCAGGCGCGGAAATACGGGATTTAAATGGCGACGGCGTTTACGAAATACCGATACCGATACTTTTAACACAAGCTTTAGACAGTGAGAGCGATAATGTTTATATCACAGAGTGGTATACAGTCGGCTACGATAAGTTAGCATATAACATTTCGGCGCTTATGAATTACGTTGACGGTTATTATATAGTTGTTCCTGAAAAGTGGAAAAACAAAATCGCCGTTACGCGCGATACACCCAACCGCATTCGAACAATTATGGCGATAGATAAAAAAACAGGAAATTCCTCCGATATTCTGGTAAAAGTACAAACTGTGCCTATTGACCAAAAGACAGAAGAAGGTTCTATAAAGATTGAAAATGCAACCGAAATTACCCGTAAAGGTGACTATTGCTATATAGTGAGTATAGGAGATACCACTAATCCCGCAGGGGTAACTCTCGATGAGTTTAAAAATTTATTTAAAGTGTTGGAGTAAATAATATGAAAAGAATCCTGATAGTTGAAGATGAAACCGCAATTCGCGAATTTGAAGCCATAAACCTAACACGTGTTGGATATACAACGATTGAAGCCGGGTCGGGTGAAGAAGCACTTGATATTTTTGATAACGATAAGGACGGATTTGA
The DNA here is from genome assembly GCA_964607025.1 of uncultured Eubacteriales bacterium. Lineage (GTDB taxonomy): Bacteria > Bacillota > Clostridia > Oscillospirales > Acutalibacteraceae > SIG565. Next base: position 22,683 of record CAZSIL010000019.1, on the reverse strand, counting down.
TATAGCGCTTCTCGATATATCAATGCCGGGCATGGATGGCTTTACGCTCTGTAAAGAGTTGCGGGCACGTTCGAAAACGCTCGGTATTATCATGCTTACCGCCCGTGCGCAAGAGATGGACAAAATAAGCGGACTGATGATAGGCGCTGATGACTACATAACCAAGCCGTTCAGCCCTGCCGAACTTCTTGCCCGCGTTGATTCACTCTACCGTCGAGTTGAAATGCAAAAGACCGTATCTCCCGCTAAAAACAGTGATGAAATTGCGCTCGGAGACTTTATTCTTAATCTTCGCCGCAGAACGTTATCAAAACGCGGTGAAAACATTGAACTCACCCAAGTGGAATTCCAGATAATCGAATATTTTTTCTCAAACCCCGATACAGCGCTTGACCGTTCGGATATTCTCAACAAGGTTTGGGGAAGCGCATATTTTGGCGAAGAAAAGATAGTTGACGTTAATATCCGTCGTCTTCGTATGAAGATTGAAGACCAACCGTCCGCACCCAAGCATTTAGTAACTGTTTGGGGTATGGGATATAAGTGGAATACAGCGGAATAATTTGTCTTAAAAATTTTAAAGGAAGGAGCAAAACAGATGGAACTGCACATAAAGTTTCGGAGTATTGCAAGGCAATGGATAACAAATGTGTTACTGGTTGTAGCGATTTTTGTTGTTATTGCCGAAATAATACTTTTTTCCTTTATCCGTACGGTTTACGTTGAGCGAGTAAGGGCACGTGCTAATGAATATGCTCAGGATTTTTCTGTTTTGTCCTTGGTGCCGAGTGAAAACTTTTATTCAACGGCGCGTGAATATGCTGAAAATTTCCAATATAAAGATAAGGTAGAAATCGAAATCATTGATACTTACGGCAACGTATTTATATCAACCAACGGTTTTTTACCGTCTGAAAATGAAGAGATGCCCGATTACGAGGCGGCTGTTAAATCGGCTGACGGCAGCGCTTACGTCGAAAGTAAAACAGAATACGGTGAACCCATACTTTGCGGCACAAATTTACTCACCGACTATGGTGGCGGCTCAAACGGTGCGGTGCGTTTTCGAGTATCTCTCGAAAAAATGAACTCATCGGTTAACACCCTGCGTATAATGTTTGCGGCTATAGGTCTTTTGCTAATCGGTGCTACCGCGCTTTCCGGTATTTATTTCACAAAATCTATCGTAAAACCGATAAGGGAAGTAAGTTCTGCGGCGAGAAAAATCGCGGGTGGCGACTTTGAAACCAAAATTCCGCTCCGCCACAATGACGAAATAGGCGAACTTTGTGATTCGATTAACTATATGGCAGGTGAACTTCGCCAAGCAGAAGATATGAAAAACGATTTTATTTCCTCGGTTTCTCACGAATTGCGCACACCGCTCACTGCTATTCGCGGCTGGGGAGAAACGGCAAAAATGTCACTCGGGACCGATAGTGCTATTGTTGAAAAGGGCTTGGACGTGGTGCTTAGTGAAGCCGAGCGTTTGTCGGGGCTCGTTGAAGAGCTGCTTGATTTCTCGCGTATGCAGTCGGGTCGTTTGTCGGTAACAATGAGTCCTACAGGTATATCCGATTTGTTGGGTGAAGTTAAGGATATGTATCTGGAGTTTGCGCATCAGCACAATGTTTCGCTCGAATATGCCCGTCCTATTGATGATTCGGTAATAATGGGAGATAAAAATCGCTTAAAGCAGGTATTTATAAATATCATCGATAATGCCGTCAAGTATACCGAAGCGGGCGGTCAGGTTTTGGTTGAGCAAACCGAAGAAGATGGATGTGTTAGAATAACCGTCAAAGATACGGGTGTCGGGATTCCGGCACAAGATATTGACCGAGTTAAAGAGAAATTTTTCAAATCGAACAAAACGGTGCGCGGCTCGGGTATCGGTCTTGCGGTGGCCGATGAAATTGTAAAGCAACACAAGGGGCTTATATTTATTGAGAGCACCGAAGGCGTGGGCACTACGGTAACTGTAGCATTGCCGCTTTATGAAGAGCCCGAAATAATAGATACTGGGGATATTGTGGTAGAGCCCGAAGAGAACGGAGACACAAATGAGTAAATGTAACTACACTTCAATTGGCGGACAAGCGCTGATAGAAGGAATTATGATGCGCGGTCCTAAAAAAACCGCAATGGCGGTGCGTCTGCCCGATGGCAGTATTGATATCACCGAAATGCAAACAAAAAGCATTAAAGACAAATATAAATTCTTAGGAATCCCGATAATTCGCGGCGTCGTGAATTTTGTGGAATCTATGATTCAGGGCTACAAAGCGCTTAGTATTTCGGCGGATAAATCGGGATTTGCCGATGAAGAGGACGGAGAAAAAACATCGTCATCGGTAATGGCGGCAATTATGGTTATAGCATCGGTTTTAGCTGTTATTTTATCGGTGTTTCTTTTTGTGTATTTACCCGCCCTTATTTTTGACGGTCTTTTGTTGCTTGTAGGTGATTCCATAGAATTTTTAGCCCCCGTATTCGAAGGAATTATGAAAATCGTGATAATGGTAATATATATGTTCATCGTTTCACGTATGAAGGATATAAAGCGTGTGTTTATGTACCACGGTGCCGAGCATAAAACCATATTCTGCTTTGAAGCAGGCGAAGAACTGACGGTTGAAAATATTAAGAAACACAAGCGATTCCATCCACGTTGCGGAACATCTTTTTTAATACTTATGCTGCTAGTAGGCATTTTCTTTTCAGCACTGATTACAGTGCTTTTCCCTTGGCTTCGCGGATACACATTGCTTTGGGTTGCAGTTAAGATTCTGCTTATCCCCGTCATTTGCGGTGTCGGGTACGAGCTTATAAAAATTTGTGGAAGATACGAAAACCGGTTTACAAAAATTATATCGGCACCGGGTATGTGGTTGCAGAGAATAACCACTATTGAACCCGCGGACGATATGATAGAAATTGCCATCGCCGCCGTAAAGGAAGTATTACCTGAAGATAATGAGTAAAGTAACAGTTTTCCACGCATATAACGAAACAAAAAAAGCGCTCAAAGATGCCGGAATCACCCCTGCTAACTTTGAAGCTAAGCAAATAATAAGATACGTGACAGGATACTCGAACAGTGAAATTCTATCGCGCTATAACGAGCAATTAACCCCACTTAAAGTAACGGCGCTGAATTCCATTGTAAACAGGCGCCTTCAACACTATCCGCTTCAGTATATTATCGGCGAGTGGTCATTTTATGGACTTGATTTTTACGTGGGTGAAGGGGTGCTTATCCCCCGTGCCGATACCGAAACGCTGGTAGAAGTGGCGATTGACTTTTTGAAAAACAAGAAAGATGTTGCGGCGCTTGATTTATGTTCGGGAAGTGGCTGTGTAGCGGTGGCTATCAGCAAAAACACCGATACTCAAATGGATGCGGTGGAAAAATATCAAGCGGCATACGAGTATCTTGAAAAAAACATTAAAAGAAATGCCGTAAAGGTAAACCCTATTCTTGCCGACATTTTCAATTTCGAGCCGGACAAAAAATACGATATAATAGTATCAAATCCGCCTTATGTGTCATCGGGCGGTATGGATATTATAGATACCGAAACGTCGTTCGAGCCCGATAGCGCACTCTATGGCGGCGAGGACGGACTGCTTTTTTACGAGCATATAGCATCGCGTTATAAAAAGCACATAAAATCGGGCGGTATGTTAGCGTTCGAGGTCGGTTTTGACCAAAGTGATGCTGTAAAAAAGATTCTTGAAAGAAACGGATATTGCGATATAGGAACCCGCGCCGATTATGGCGGAATTCAAAGGGTTGTTTTTGGGACAGTGAAATAAGTAGAATTAGTATGTAAAGCAAATTTTATATAAACGGAAAGGAAAAGATAACAATGGCAGAAGATAAAAACAAAGCATTGGAAACCGCGTTATCCCAAATTGAAAAGCAGTACGGCAAGGGTGCAGTTATGCGCCTTGGCGAGAATTACGGAATGAACGTTGAACACATTAAAACCGGCTCGGTATCTCTTGATATTGCTCTCGGTATCGGCGGTGTGCCGCGCGGCAGAATCGTCGAAATATACGGTCCCGAATCTTCAGGTAAAACCACCGTCGCTTTGCATATTGTTGCCGAAGCGCAAAAAAACGGTGGAAACGCCGCGTTTATTGACGTTGAACATGCGCTCGACCCCGAGTATTCCAAAAATCTCGGTGTAGATATTGATTCACTGCTGGTTTCCCAACCCGATACGGGTGAGCAAGCACTTGAAATTACCGAAGCGCTTGTGCGCTCGGGCGCTATTGACGTTGTTGTTATCGACTCGGTGGCAGCATTGGTGCCCAAAGCCGAAATAGAAGGCGATATGGGTGATAATCACGTTGGTCTTCACGCGCGTCTTATGTCGCAAGGGCTCAGAAAACTTGCTGGTGTTATCTCAAAATCTAATTGTGTTGCCATATTTATTAATCAGCTGCGCGATAAAATCGGCGTAATTTACGGAAGCAGTGAAACAACAACGGGTGGACGTGCACTTAAATTCTATTCGAGTGTTCGTATTGATATCCGCCGCGTTGAAACAATAAAAATAAACGGCGAAATGATAGGTTCCAGAACCCGCGCAAAGATTGTTAAAAATAAAGTTGCTCCGCCTTTCCGCGAGGCAGAATTCGATATTATGTACGGCACAGGTATTTCCAGAGTCGGCGAGATTGTTGACCTTGGCGTTAAGTTTGAGGTGCTCCGCCGCAGCGGTGCCTGGTTCTACTATGGAGAAACCCGTATCGGTCAGGGCAGGGATAACGTAAAACAGCTCTTAACTGACAATGAAGAGTTAGCGCGTGAAATTGAAGAAAAGATTTATGCTGCGATGAACGGCGAAAAGGTTGCAGAAACCACGGAGAGTGTGGTTGATAATGTGGTGGCGGAAACCGAAATCCGTCCGCGCAAAAAGGTTAACATTGATATTGCGGTTGATGAATAATGATAATTGACGGCATAAAACAGCAAAAAGGCCACCTTTTTGAAATTAAGTTTGCGTCTGGCAAAACGGTTTTGCTTGATAAAGATTATGTCTTGGAAAAGGCATTAAAAACGGGTGACGACCTACCAGCCGCAGAACTTAAAAATATAATTGCCGAGTCGGAATACCGCCGCGCCATGTCGCGTGCCGTTTGGTATATCGAACGCGGCAGTCTATCAAAGAAAAAATTAACGGAAAAACTAATGGCGGCAGGTATCATGAGAGATGCCTGCCATAAAGCCGTTTTAAAAATGGAGAAATTAGACCTTATTAATGACACCGCCTTTGCCGAGCGATTAGCCGAGCAGTACCTGCAGTGCGGCATATCGGTGCGCGAAGCCGAGAACAAGATGTTTTTAAAAGGAATTGATAGGAAAACGGCAAAGGAAGCGCTCGATTTATTTGAGGTTGATGCAACACAGCAGATTAAACTTCTGATAAATAAAAAATACCGCGAAAAACTCGGCACGGCAGAAAATATACCTAAAGTTTTTGCGGCGCTACAAAGAAAAGGATTTAACTATTCCGATATAAAAAGCGTCTTATCGGAGTATAGTGAGCAGTTAAAATACAGCGAGGAATAGTATGGGATATAAAATTGCTATCGTATCGCTCGGTTGCCCCAAAAATCAGGTTGATGCCGAGCAGATGCTATATTTATTAAAGGAAGACGGGTTTGAAATAGGGTGTGAAGAATCGGTTGCTGATGCCATTATTATAAACACCTGTGGTTTTATTGAAGATGCTAAGGCGGAAGCCATTGAGAATATACTTGAAGCGGCAAAATATAAAAATGAAGGCAATCTTAAAGCCCTTATAGTAACGGGTTGTCTGGCTGAACGTTACCGCGATGATATTACCGAAGAAATACCCGAGGTGGACGTTGTTGTTGGAATCGGTAAAAACAAAGATATCGCAAAAATCACGAAAGACGCTATTGAGGGGAAAAAGCAAAACAGTTACGGTGAAAAATGCGACCTTGATATGAATATACCGAGAATTTTAGGCGGTTTTCCGTTTACGGCATATATAAAGGTTGCCGACGGGTGCAATAACTGTTGTACATATTGCGCAATACCAAAAATCCGCGGTAGGATGCGTAGCCGAAAAATAGAAGATATTGTAGCCGAAGCAAAACGTTTATCTGAAGGCGGCGTAAAAGAACTCATAGTTGTGGCGCAGGATACAACCGCCTACGGTGAAGATATTTACGGTGAGCCGAAACTTGCCGAACTGTTGACTCAACTCTCAAAAATAGACGGTATTCACTGGATAAGAACGCTGTATACCTATCCCGAAAAAATTGATGATAAGCTGATAGATACTGTGGCTTCTAACCCGAAACTCGTTAAATATTTTGATATACCGCTTCAACATGCCGACGGCGGTATTTTGAAAAAAATGAATCGCAAGGGAGATGCCGACAGTTACAAAAAACTGATAGCGCGTTTGCGAGAAAAAATAGCCGACGTAACTATACGCACAACATTTATAACCGGATTCCCAGGCGAGACCGATAAGCAGTTTGAAACATTACACAAATTTGTAAAGGAAATAAAGTTTGACCGGCTTGGATGCTTTACCTATTCGGCGGAAGAAGATACCATTGCCGCTACTATGGAAAACCAAATAGATGAACAGATAAAGCAAGACCGTAGCGATATGATAATGACCGACCAGACCGTAATTTCCGCTGAAAAGAATAACGAAAAAATCGGCAAAACGGTGGAAGTTTTGGTTGAAGGATACGATAATTATATACGTTGTTATTTCGGCAGAACGCAGTTTGATGCGCCCGAAATCGACGGAAAAATTTTCTTTACAACCGACACACCGCTTATAATCGGCGAGTTTGTTAAGGTTTTAATTAACGACAGTTTAGAATACGATTTATTAGGAGAAAAGGTACAATGAAATTAAATCTTCCAAACAAATTAACGGTTGCGCGTATTATTGCAACACCCGTATTCATGCTCTTTTTAACATGGGATTTTACGGGACACTATATTTTAGCGCTGGTTTTGTTTATTGCCGCGTCACTTACCGATATGTTTGACGGACAGTATGCACGTAAACACAATATGGTTACCGATTTCGGCAAGTTTTTAGATCCGCTTGCCGATAAAATGCTCACAACCGCCGCCTTTATCGGTTTTGCGGCAAAGGGTATCGGCTGGGGTATAGAGTGGATATTATTTATCGTTCTTTTCCGCGAATTTTTGATTTCTTCCTTGCGGCTTGTTGCGGTGTCGTCAGGCGGCAAGGTAATTGCGGCAAATATATGGGGCAAACTCAAGACAGTCAGCCAAATGGCAGCGATTATTTATACTATGACTGCCCAGATTGCTATAGAAATATTCAAAATCGAGTGGCTTACAAGTATTCTTAGCACAGTTACCGATATTGTTCTTTGGATATCGGCGATTCTTGCGGTTATTTCAGGCGTTATATACCTGTTTGATAACAAAGACGTAATTAATACAAATAAATAGGGGGAATTTTTGTGTTTTGTAAATTTTGTGGATGTGAAATAGAAGAAGGCGCTTTGTTTTGCACGAGTTGCGGAAAGTCACTCCAGTGGACCGAAGGTTATAGTGATACTGTGGCGGTATCACCTATAGAAGAAGAGTTTATAAGCAAATTTTCTTCTAAAAATTTCGGTATCGCCACCGTTCTTTTTACAGTTGCTACAGTACTGTCATTTTTGGCAAGTGCTGTGTCAGGCAACATAACAATACCGATTTTTAATATTTTCGCTATAATTGCTTTCTGGCAGTTAAAAAACAAGGCAGAAAACCAAAGCCCGCTGGCTTCGTTTGCTTCTTCCTTTAAGATTTTGCGCATAATAAACGCAATTCAGCGTGTTTTTATGTGGATAGGCGTCGGTGTTTTCGGTTTTGTGGGACTTTTAATGGTAGCAATAGGGGCAAGTTTTGATGAAGAATTTGCTGCAGCATTTATTGAAGGTTTTGAGCAAGGTACAATAGACATCGACCTTGCGGGATTTGAAGATGTTTTTGGTGCAATAATAGATAATATATTTGTGTTCATCATCTTTTTTGGTGCTATATTTGTAGTTGCTGCCGTTGTTTTGGCGGTATTCGCCGCTACAATGTATTCGAGCTTTGTTAAATGCGCAAAACAGTATGAAGACACCGCGAATTCAGGTATTAACGTTATAACAAAGCAAAAGTCGGCTCGCGGTTGGCTTATTACTATGGCTGTATTTTCAATAATTTCGGCTGTTGGTACGCTTGGCAGTATTTCTTCACTCAGCATGGAAGGGGTTTTAACCTTGGCGGGAGAAATTTGCAATATAGTATTTTTGTTCTTTATGATTAATATTTTAAAAGAAGATAATTTAGAGTAGACAAATTAAAAAAATTTGATATAATATAATAAATAATATTTTTAAGATGCGTTTAAAGGGACCAGTAACCGAATATTACTTGCAACAGGGAAGAAAACTCACAGACTGAAAGGTTTTCGGGCAAAGTGTTACGGCGAATGCACCCATCAGCACCCGTGCGGAAATAACAGTATGCTCGGGCGGATAAGCACCGTTAAAGCTTCCAAGTTATAAACAGGAGTGGAACCGTGGTATTACCGCCTCCGTGTCGCAAGACGCGGAGGCGGATTTTTTAGGATTTAGGATTTAGGGTTTAGAATTTAGAATACAGTAATTTTTAAGGAGTTGTTTTTTTGTTCGATAGAATAAGAGAAGATATCGCCGCCGTGAGAGAGCGGGACCCTGCGGCTAAAAGTGCGCTGGAAATATTTTTCTTGTACCCGGGCGTAAAAGCAATACGCATGTATCGTCGCGCCCATTTTTTCTATACACATAATATGCCCTTTTTAGCGCGGTGGATTTCCCAGCGCGCCGCCAAAAAAACGGGCATTGAAATACATCCTGGCGCTACCATCGGCCGCCGACTTGTTATCGACCACGGCCACGGTGTAGTTATAGGTGAAACCGCCGAAATCGGCGATGATGTGCTGATTTACCAGGGTGTTACCTTGGGCGGTACGGGTAAAGATACCGGAAAACGTCACCCAACTATTGGCAATAACGTTATGATAAGCTCGGGCGCTAAGGTTTTGGGACCATTTAAAGTGGGGGATAATTCCCGTATTGCCGCGGGGGCGGTGGTACTCGAAGAAGTACCGCCCGATAGCACCGTTGTGGGTGTACCCGCACGTGTTGTAAAGCGCGACGGTATAAAGGTGAAACCGCTTGACCAGATTCATATCCCCGACCCTGTGGCACAGGAAATATGCCGACTTGAGCGTAGAATTTTTGAACTCGAAAAGCAACTGAAAGGAAAGAGCGAACAATGAAAATATTTAACACACTAACCCGTAAAAAAGACGAATTTATACCACTCGAAGAAGGCAAGGTGAAAATTTACGCTTGCGGACCGACGGTGTATAACTATATCCATATAGGTAACGCGCGTCCTCTTTGCGTGTTTGACGTTTTGCGCCGTTATTTAGAGTGGCGCGGTTTTGACGTGACTTTTGTTCAGAACTTTACCGATATAGATGATAAACTCATCAAAAAGGCAAACGAAGAAGGTATTACGGTACCCGAGGTTGCCGAGCGCTATATAAAGGAATTCTGGGTGGATGCTAAGGGGATGAATATACGCGAGGCGAGTGTGCATCCGAGAGCCACCGAAAATATTGATGAGATTATTAAAATTATTACAGAACTTGAAGAAAAGGGCTATGCTTATGTATCGGGTGGGGATGTTTATTTCCGAGCCAAAAAGTTTAATGAGTACGGCAAACTCTCCCATCAACCGCTTGAAGATTTAGAGGCGGGTGCTCGTATATCTGTAGGCGAAATCAAGGAAGACCCGATGGATTTCTGCCTTTGGAAAGGCGCAAAACCCGGAGAGCCGTTTTGGGATTCGCCCTTTGGTAAAGGAAGACCGGGTTGGCATATCGAGTGCTCGGCTATGTCAACACGATATCTTGGTAAAACAATAGATATTCATTGTGGCGGACTTGACCTTATTTTCCCACACCACGAAAACGAAATAGCACAGAGTGAGTGCGCCAACGGTTGTGAATTCGCTCGTTATTGGATGCACAACGGCTTTATAAATGTTGATAACCACAAGATGTCAAAGTCTCTCGGCAATTTCTTTACCGTTCGTGACGTTGCAAACGCATACGGCTATGAGCCGATTCGTTATCTTATGATTTCATCTCAGTACCGTAGCCCGATAAACTATTCAACCGATATTATCGAACAGGGCAAAAATGCGCTTGAGCGCCTTTACACCTGTCGTGATAGATTAGATTTTGCTATTTCTCACGCTATGGCGGGCGGCGAAGCGCCCGAATTTGTAAGTGTGCGCCGCGAAAAGTTTATTGACGCTATGGAGGACGACCTTAACACCGCCGATGCTTTGGCAGAAGTGTTTAATTTAGCAAGGGACATAAATCTGCTTATAGATGCGTCTGGCAAAAAAGAGGAGCTTACTGCTGCAGCACAACTTATGGATGAACTGACAAACGTTTTGGGTATACTTTACAACCGCAAAACCGAAACACTTGACAGCGAAATCGAAGAATTAATAGCAAAGCGAACCGATGCTCGTAAAAACCGCGATTTTCAAACGGCTGATGCGATTCGTGATAAATTAAAAGAGATGGGAATTGTCTTGGAAGACACTCCGCAAGGTGTAAAATGGAGCAAAATAAATTGAAAAAAGAGCCGCTTGGAAACGACTTTTTTATAAATGTAAGCGAAAATCACAAATTCGGTACCGATGCGGTGCTACTTGCCGATTTTTGTAATGCTACCCCGCGAGAAAAGCATATAGATTTGGGAACGGGTTGCGGAATTATACCATTTTTGTTGCTTCGCGACGGCAAGACACAAACGAGTGTTGGCATTGATATAAGTGAAGAAGCAATAAATCTTGCAAATCTCACAAAACAAGAGTTAGGACTTGATAATTTTACCGCAATAAACGCCGATTTAAACGATTTAAAGGGTAGGGTGGAATTTGGATGCCACACGCTCATAACCTGTAATCCACCATATAAAGCAAACGGCGCGGGGCTTCAGAATTCAGGGGAAAAACACCGCGTTGCAAGGCATGAGGTTATGTGTACACTCGAAGATATTATCCGAGTATCAAGTAAACTTTTGCAAACGTCGGGACGGCTTTGCATGTGCCACCGCCCCGAACGACTCGCCGAACTGATAGATTTAATGAGGCAGTACAAATTGGAGCCGAAGCGCTTTCGCACAGTGCATCAGCGTACTGGAGAAGAGCCATGGCTTATACTGATAGAGGCAAAAAAATGCGCTAATACGGGGCTTCGCATTGCGCCGCCGCTTTACGTGGAAGAAAACGGTGACTGGTCGGATGAAATGAAAAAAATTTACGGAATTTACAAGGAGGCGTATTTATAATGAGCGGAAAACTTTACGTTGTAGGTACGCCGATAGGTAATTTATCCGATATGTCTGCGCGCGCAGTTGAAACACTAAAGAAGGTTGATTTTATCGCGGCGGAGGACACAAGGGTAACGGTTAAACTACTTAATCATTTTGAAATAAAAAAACCCATGATTTCTTATTTCGAGCATAACAAAGCGGCAAAGGGTGAAGTAATAATCAACCGCATTTTAGCGGGGGAAAGCTGTGCTATCGTAACCGATGCGGGTATGCCTGCTATTTCCGACCCAGGTGAAGAGCTTGTCCGTTTAGCGCACGAAAAGGGTGTTACCGTCGAGTCGGTCCCGGGACCGAGCGCGGTAATTACGGCTTTGGCACTTTCGGGTATGCCGAGCGGAAGATTTTGTTTTGAGGGTTTTTTATCGGTTAATAAATTAAGCCGCAAAAAACATCTTGAGGAAATAAAAAACGAAAGGCGCACTATGATTTTTTACGAAGCGCCGCACAAGTTATTGGCAACACTTACCGATATGGCGGCAGTTTTAGGGGATAGGCAAATTTCGGTTGTAAAAGAACTCACAAAACTACACGAAACGGTACTTAATACAACGCTTTTTTCCGCCGTAGAGTATTTCAATAATAATCAGCCCAAGGGCGAGTACGTTTTGATAATCGGTGGACAAAACGAAGAGGAAATTAAAGAATACACGCTAACCGACGCAGTAGCGTTAGCCCAAAGACTGATGGCGGAGGGTATGTCCACCGCCGCTGCCGCTAAAGAAGCGGCAAACGTTTCGGGTATTAAAAAAGGCGATATTTATAAAGAACTTATTTAGTTTTGAGCGTACAATCTTTGTAATACCACGCAAGTATTTCCGAGAAGGTACTGCCTTGCTTAGCCATATATTCGGCACCGCATTGGCTCATCCCCACGCCGTGTCCGTATCCGCGAACGGTGAACTGGAAGGTGTTATCGGTGAAAGTTACGTCGAAATTAGCAGAGCGAAGGGAGAGTGCCTTGCGGAATTCGTTGCCTGTAAAAACCTTATCTCCAACGGCAATGGTTTTAACACCGCCCGACGAAGAACGTGTGATTTCACCTATAAAATCAGCGGCATTTTGCGGCAGTTTGCAGGTGCCCGCCAATGCGGCTTTAAAGTCATCAACCGATATCTTTTTTTCGCTTAAATAATCAGGCGATAAAAGGTCGCCTAAGCTTTCGGTTTCCACAAGATAGGGTAGTTTATTGCCCCAAACCGACTCGCAACTCTCGGTTTTACCCGAAGAAATTGCGTGATACGCCGCAAAAATCGGTTTATTATCGTAGCTTATATAAATACCTTCGGTGGCGGTTAAGCAATCGTTTAATTTTGTTTCGTATTCACTTGCCTTATCGCCCCATTTTTCTTTTAACGCCGTTTTTGATAGATATGCCTGGTCGGTTGACGAATCGGTTGTAATATCATATTTTTCTTTTTTGTTTTTTTCTATTTTATAAAGCGTATATGTATATGCCGCAACCGATTGTGCTTTTATGGTTTCCACTTCGCTGCTTATAGATATTTCTGCGCCGACAACACCGAAAAGATAATCTCGAAAAGCCATTTTTTCAGTTTGTCCCGTTTCACAGTTCAAAACGGTGATTTGGTCGGTTGTTTCTACGGGGTCGGGTGTATCGATAGTATCATTAGTTTTTGTGGATGTTAAACTTATAAGCGGCAAAGTCAACATTAGAATTATCAAAAGTGCGGCGGTAACTAAATAAAAATTTTTCATTTTTCATATTTCCTTAATATTTTATTGTATAATAATGTATATGAGAAAGATTATTAAAAAATTATAGAAATAGAGAGTGGTTTAAATGAAGGCAAGACTGAACAAAAACATTTTGTTGTTTCTGATTTCTACGGTATGTGCCGTATTGTTGCGCGTTCTGCAAATAACGCAAATGACAGAAGCGGCAACCGGTTTTTTCATTAAAGGATTTGAAACAATAGGCAATGGCGTTACCATCGGTATATTCGTTATAGCGGCAATTTGCGTTATATACGCAGCATATTCTAAGGATAAGCAGATTTATCCCGTAACCATTACAAAACCGTTTGGTGTAATACATTTCTTTTTAGCGTTAGCAATACTTTATGAGTCGCTGTTTTCCAATATATCAAACACCATACATACGTGGCAAATACTGCTGCAGATGGTTTTCGGTTTGCTCTCGGCTTTGGTCTTGGCTTACCGCGGTTATTGTGCATTTACAGGTGGGAAAATTACACCTATAACCTCGGTATCTCTTATTTTGTTTTGGATAATACGGGTAATTATTGTGTTTTCCTCACATATTTCGATTTCTGTAATTTCCGAAAATGTTTTCGAAATGGCGGCACTTTGTACGGCACTTGTGTTCTTCTTAAATGCCGCGGCGTATGAAAACGAAATTGACAACGAACGCATAAAGAAAAGGATTTTCCCGTCGGCTATGGCGGCGTTTATTATGGGAGCCGTTTATTCGGCTTCGCAGGTGTTGTTATTATTATCGGGCAAGGGCGATGCTCTGCACAACCATAATGCCACCTTCTTTACCAATACGGTATTGGTAATCTACGTTTTGTACTATATGATTTTGTGTTTTAAAAAGCCAAAAGAAGAAAAGTCAGAAGAAGCCACCGCCGAACAATTAGAAATTTTTGAAAATGAATAATACAAGCCAAGGACCGCAGGTTTTACCCTGCGGTCCTTGGCTTTTGGGGATATGGGGATATGGGGAAAGGAGAAATTAGTGTGACAAAAGTCACACGACCACGGTGAAAAATGATGGAGATGGATTTCAATTTTCACCGAAGTTAGCAAATTTTAAGTTGCGATGAACCGTCATCGCTTGGAGAATCTTTGACAATTCGGATTTTGTATTCGATATAATCGCGCCGTTCGGTGCGTTCTTGTTTAGCATTTATACCCGCATTTACCATAGTTTCAACAAGGCGGGTTAAACTGTTGCCAAAAATTCTAAGGTCACCGATAGATGCCTTTTTATCCTTCGGTTTATCGGGTGTTTTATCGGTTTCACCGCTTAAAAATTTATCTATATACGTTTCACTTTGTGAAAGGGATAGACCGTTTGAAATTATATAGTCGAGCACCTGCTCTTGTTGGCTTTCGTGCACACGAAGCAGCGCTCTGGCATGGCGTTCGGTAAGCCGCGCACCCACAATTCTTCGGCGCAAGTGTTCGTTAAGCCGTAAAATGCGTAATTTGTTTGAAAGTGTTGATTGTGCAATTCCAAGCCGCGCGGCAACGTCGCAGTGGGATAGCCCATATTCGTTTATAAGCCGAGATATACCCGCCGCTTCTTCAAAAATAGTCAGGTCGCTCCGTTGCAAATTCTCTATTACAGAATAAAAACCCGAAGTTATTTCATCCGCATTATATATAACACAAGGAACCTTTTTCATACCTGCCATTTTAGCGGCACGAAGACGGCGTTCCCCCGCTATAAGCATATAACCTGCACCGCATTTTCTGACAGTCAGCGGTTGTATTATGCCATTTTCCTTAATACTGTCTTTAAGTCGGCAGAGTTCGAAATCGTCAAAATGTTTGCGCAGTCCTTGCTCATTTGGAAATATATCTTCAACCTTTATGTTCCGTAGTCGACTTGTTTCTGCTTTTAGCACTTAATCGTTCACCTGCCCTGTGTCTAAATTATAAGGCGTGTCCACTTAAAAAATCAAGAAAAACAGGTCGGGCAAAACTGACAGATAAAGACAAAAACAGCCGCGTTATAACGGCTGTTTTGATATTTTTGCGGATATTCTTGGATATTTTGGCGCAGTCTGCGATATCTTTTTTGTAATTATGAAACTTCTTTCATCATTTGTGGGTAGTTTTTCGCATATAATTTCAGGTTTTCCGCCACCGAGCAGCGATAACGCCCTCGCGCCGTCCCTTGCTTCTTCTTCGGCGGCGGGACCCTTCATTGCTACAAACTGTCCGCCCACCTTTACAAAGGGTAAGCAGTATTCTAAGAGTACGTTTTGCCTTGCAACTGCACGTGCACACGCTATATCATACTGTTCGCGAAATTCCTGCTTTCTACCTGCTTCTTCGGCTCTTGCGTGTACCGTTTTTGCACTCAAATGGAGTTTTTCTAAAACATCATTTAAAAAAACAAGGCGTTTGTTGAGTCCGTCAAGCAAGGTTAAATCAATGTCCTCCCGCATTATTTTAAGCACAACACCTGGGAAACCCGCACCCGTTCCGACGTCAATAACCTTAGCGTTTTTAGGTATATCTACGTGTTTTAAAAAAAGTATGCAATCAAGAAAATGCTTGATTACTATATCGGTGGGTTCGGTTATTGCGGTGAGATTGATTTTTTCGTTCCACTCAAGCAATAGGTTACCGTAGAGATTGAGTTTCTCTGCCCTGTCAGGTGTTATTTCGGCACCGAAACCTTTGCAAATATCAAAAATTTTATCTATTGGGAATTCTATCATTTGCTTTTCTCCTGTCGCAATCGTTCAAGATAGATTATAAGCACCGAAATATCGGCAGGCGATACGCCCGAAATGCGCGATGCCTGACCTATATTTTGAGGTTTTACTCGGTTTAATTTTTCTTTTGCTTCAAGGCGGAGTCCCGTAATATCATCATAATTTATATCGTTGGGTATTTTTTGATTTTCAAGCCGCAACATTTCTTCAACTTGGGCTGCTTGTCTTGTTATATAACCCTCGTATTTGATCTCGGTTTCAACCTTTTCGGCAACACTGTCGGGAAGCGAGGGACGCGCCTTGTCAAAAGGCGCCAAAACCGCGTAATTTAATTGCGGACGTCGAATAAGGTCGTCCATTTTGCAACCAGTATTAAGCGGCGCGGTTCCAAGAGAAACTAACAACTCGTTAAGTTCAGTGCTCGGTGCCAGTGTTGTGTGGCGAAGCCGCTCAATCTCTTCTTCCTTTTGCTTTTTGCGGATAAGAAAATCATTCCAAGTTTTATCATCTATAAGACCCAAACTTCTGCCCGTTGGCATTAATCGCTCATCGGCATTGTCTTGGCGCAGCAGTAAGCGGTATTCACTTCGCGAGGTCATCATGCGGTATGGGTCGGAGCAACCTTTTGTTACAAGGTCATCAATAAGCGTTCCGATATAACTCGATGCGCGAGATAGTGTAAACGGCTCTTCACCCAAAACCTTTTTAGCGGCATTAACCCCCGCCACAAAGCCCTGAACGGCGGCTTCTTCGTAACCAGATGAGCCGTTGAATTGTCCGGCGCCATAAAGCCCGTCAAAGCCCTTGATTTCAAGTGTTGCGTGAAGCCCTATCGGGTCGATACAGTCGTATTCTATAGCATAGGCGTTGCGTATAATTTTAACATTTTCAAGTCCCGGTATTGTCTTATAAAAAGCGATTTGCACGTCTTCGGGAAGAGAAGACGACATACCTTGCAGATACATCTCTTCTGTATCGGCGCCACACGGTTCGATAAATAACTGATGACGCTCTTTATCAGCAAAACGCACGATTTTATCTTCTAAACTCGGGCAATATCTCGGCCCTATACCTTCAATATTACCTGAATATAACGGGGAGCGGTGCAGATTTTCAAGAATCACCTTTTTTGTAGCATCGTTTGTATAAGAGATGTGGCATAAAACGGTGTTTTCGCGCGGTTTTTCGGTTGAATAACTGAACGGCACTACTTTTGTATCGCCCGACTGTTCTTCGGTCTTTGAAAAATCAATACTGTCTTTCGCAACCCTAGCGGGTGTTCCCGTTTTAAAACGGCGAAGCGGCAAACCGAGACGTTTTAGCGACTCGGATAAAAGATTTGCAGGAAACTGCCCGTCGGGTCCGCTTGAATAGGATACTTCGCCAACGTATATTTTACCGCCGAGGAAGGTGCCCGTAGCCAAAATTACAGTTTTACAAAAATGCTCGGCGCCGAGCATAGTTTTTAATATCCAACCACCGTCACACTTTTCAATATCGGTAACCTCTGCCTGTCTTACATCAAGCCCTTTTTGAAGTTCCACCGCGTGTTTCATATAGCCACTGTAGGTTCTTCGGTCGATTTGTGCGCGAAGTGAGTGAACGGCGGGACCCTTGCCGAGATTAAGCATACGGCTTTGGAGCATATTAGCGTCCGCCGCCTTGCCCATTTCACCGCCCAATGCGTCAAGTTCGCGCACCAGGTGTCCCTTTGCAGTACCCCCGATTGATGGGTTGCAGGGCATATTTCCTATCCAATCGGCACTAACGGTAAACATAATGGTGTTAGCGCCGAGTTTCGCCGCCGCCAAAGCCGCTTCGATACCGGCGTGTCCACCGCCTATTACCGCAACATCATAACAGTCTGCCTTATAACTCAAAATAAAACACCTATTTTCCTACACAAAATTTTCTGAAAACTTCATCGGTTACAACGTTTGTTGCCCGCTTTCCCGTAAGTTCAAAGAGAAAAGATAGAGCGTCGTCAACACAAACGCCCACCGCATCAACCGTCTGGCCTGAAAGCAAAGCGTCCTTCGCGGCAGTAACCGCTGATAACGCACGGGTAGCACAGTCGCGTTGCCTCTCACTTCCGAGTACCGCTGCATCGGGATTTAAGTAACATACCTTTGTAATTTTTTCTATTTCGCAGGTGAGTTCTTCTTTGCCGTCCCCCGTTTTAGCAGATATTGTAACAGTAGGTAAATTGCCGAAATCTTCGGATTTTAAGCAGTTTCCAACATCGCTTTTATTTATAATAATGATGGCTTTTTTGTCACTTATTTGTTTAAGCAACTGTCGGTCATCGTTATCGAGCGGTTCGGTGGAATCAAACACCGCTAAAATAAGTTCAGCGGCATGGAGTTTGTCTTTCGCCAGTGTCACACCCACCCTCTCGACAATGTCATCGGTATGGTGTATACCCGCCGTATCAGCAAGGTGCAGGGTTATTTCGCCGATTCGAACAACGTCTTCTATAATATCGCGAGTGGTACCCGCAATATCGGTAACAATAGAGCGTGTACTGCCCACAAGCAGATTCATAAGCGTACTTTTGCCAACGTTTGGTTTTCCGACAATGGCGGTATCAATGCCTTCGCGCAGGATTTTTCCCGCGTCGTAGTTATGGAGCATATTTATAAGCTGCGTTTCGCAGTCTTCCAGCATTTTGCCAAAGTTGTCCACATTTAGCTCAGGTAATATTTCATCGGGCTCATCGGCAAAATATGCAATCGATGCCGCGGCAGATATAAGTTTTTCTTCGATGGCGGCAATTTCTTTGCTTATTTTTCCTGACATAGCCCCACTCGCTAATTTAAACTGCCGCTCACCGTCGGCGGCAATAAGTTCCATAATGCCTTCGGCTTGGGTTAAGTCGAGTTTACCATTTAAAAAGGCGCGTTTTGTAAATTCACCGGGCGCGGCATTGTCGGCACCGGCGCAAAGTGCTGCGCGAAGTACACTTTTTATTACAAAAGAGCCCGAGTGAACCGAAATTTCCGCAGTGTCTTCCCCTGTGTAACTGTGAGGTGCGCGGAAGACTAAGCAAACGGCGGTGTCAATGATTTCGTCGCCGTAAACCGCATTACCGAAAAGAGCAGTATATCCCTTTTGCGCACTCGCCGTTTTGCCCGATTTTGCATGGAAAATCTTATCGGCAATCAATAGTGCATCGGGGCCTGATATCCTGACTATTCCTATTCCGCCTTCGCCCAAAGGGGTTGAAATGGCGGCAATTGTTCGGTTTTGCATCTTCTTCACCTCTCTAAAACCTTATTTTAACACAAACATATATATATTTCAATTAAAATTAGGGGTAGATTTTTGAAAACAACGGTGTTATAATGCGTTTGGAAAGATATTTCCAAAAATGAACTGTACCAGAAATGGATAGTATCGGAGGTAAAAATTATGAAAAACAACAAAGAGCAAACCAAAAGCATAGCCATATTAGGTATGTTTTCTGCCGTTACGGTGGTATTACAGCTTTTAAGCTATGCCATAAAAGTAGGCACCTTTAATTTATCACTGGTGCTTATTCCCATAGTGCTTGGCGCTTATCTTTACGGCGCAAAGGTTGGCGCCATACTCGGCGGTGTGTTCGGGCTTGTAGTAACAATTTGTTGCTTTACAGGGCTTGACGGCGGCGGGTATATACTGGTAACTGCAAGTCCATTTTTAACAAGCGCTGTGTGTATCATAAAAGGTATTGCCGCAGGTGTCGCGTCAGCTTTGGTGGCAAAAGCACTCAAAGGCAAAAATGAGTATTTGGCTATCGTTTTGGCGGCGCTTACAGCACCTGTTGTTAATACAGGGATTTTTGTGGCGGCAATGTTTGTGTTCTTTAAAGACATTTTGGCTTCTTGGGCGGGCGGTGCAAATATTGTAACCTATGCAATTACAGGACTGGTGGGTGTTAACTTTATTATTGAGTTCACGATAAACGCCGTTATGGCACCGTCATTACTCAGAGTTACCAAGGCAGTTAAAAAAATATAGCAAAAAGGAAGTTTCGGCTTCCTTTTTTAATTTAAAGGTTTAAAAATCACAAAAAAAGCAAAATATATGAAAAGAATAGGAAAATTCGGTAAAAATATGAAAAAAACACTTTAATTTTTCAAAATTTGTGATATAATAAATTGCTACCCTGTTTTTTTGGGAAAATAAGTAAACAATGCAAACATAAAGTTTGCTAATAATCAGGAGGTAAAAATATGAGTCACAAGTATGTATACCTTTTCTCAGAAGGTGACGCAAGCATGCGTGAGCTTCTCGGTGGTAAGGGTGCAAACCTTGCTGAGATGACCAAAATCGGTCTTCCCGTTCCGCAGGGCTTCACCGTTTCAACAGAAGCTTGCACACAGTACTATGAAGATGGAAGAAAAATTAACGATGAAATCCAGGCGCAGATTATGGAGTACATCGACAAAATGGAAGGCATCACCGGTATGAAATTCGGTGATAAGGAGAATCCGCTTCTCGTTTCGGTTCGTTCGGGCGCCAGAGCATCAATGCCCGGTATGATGGATACTATTCTTAACCTCGGTCTTAATGAAGACGTTGTTGAAACAATGGCTGCAAAGTCGGGTAATGCTCGTTGGGCTTATGACTGCTACCGTCGTTTTATCCAGATGTATTCTGACGTAGTTATGGAAGTTGGTAAGAAGTATTTCGAAGAACTTATCGACAAAATGAAGGAAGAAAAGGGCGTTAAGCAAGACGTTGAACTTACAGCTGACGACCTTAAAGAACTCGCAAATCAGTTCAAAGCTGAATATAAGAGCAAAATCGGTAAGGATTTCCCGTCTGACCCGAAAGAGCAGTTAATGGGCGCTGTTGAAGCGGTATTCCGTTCATGGGACAACCCCCGCGCTAACGTTTACCGCCGCGATAACGATATTCCGTATTCTTGGGGTACCGCTGTTAACGTACAGATGATGGCGTTCGGTAATATGGGTGACGATTGCGGTACAGGTGTTGCCTTTACTCGTGACCCCGCTACAGGTGAGCCCGGCCTTATGGGTGAGTTCCTTGTAAACGCTCAGGGTGAAGACGTTGTTGCAGGCGTTCGTACTCCTATGCCGATCGCTCAGATGGCTGAGAAATTCCCCGAAGCATTTGCTGAATTCAATAAAGTTTGTCAGATTCTTGAAGACCACTACCGCGATATGCAGGATATGGAATTCACTATCCAGAACGGCAAACTCTATATGCTCCAGACACGTAACGGTAAGAGAACCGCTAAGGCAGCTCTCAAAATCGCTTGTGATTTGGTAGATGAGGGTATGATCGATAAGAAACAGGCAGTAGCTATGATCGATCCCCGTAACCTTGATACCCTTCTCCACCCGCAGTTTGACCAGAAGGCATTAAAAGCTGCTGTTCCTGCAGGTAAGGGCCTCGGCGCTTCTCCGGGTGCTGCTTGCGGTAAGGTTGTATTTACTGCAGAAGATGCAGAAAACTGGAACGCTCGCGGCGAAAAGGTTATTCTTGTTCGTCTTGAAACTTCACCTGAAGATATTACAGGTATGAAGGCATCTCAAGGTATCTTGACAGTTCGTGGCGGTATGACCTCTCACGCTGCCGTTGTTGCTCGCGGTATGGGTACTTGCTGTGTATCAGGTTGCGGCGACATTATTATGGATGAAGAAAATAAGAAATTTACTTTGGCTGGTAAAACCTACCACGAAGGCGACTATATTTCTATCGACGGCTCAACTGGTAATATCTATGACGGTATTATCCCGACTGTTGATGCTGAAATCGCAGGTGAGTTCGGCAGAATTATGGACTGGGCTGATGAGTTCAGAACATTAAAGGTTCGCACCAACGCTGACACACCGGCTGACGCAAAGAAAGCTCGTGAACTCGGTGCTGAGGGTATCGGCCTTTGCCGTACCGAGCATATGTTCTTCGAAGCAGAACGTATCGCCGCTTTCCGCGAAATGATTTGTTCTGACACTGCTGCAGAGCGCGAAGCAGCTCTTGCTAAAATTCTTCCCTATCAGCAGGGCGACTTTGAGAAGCTTTACGAAGCACTCGAAGGCAATCCTGTTTGCATCCGTTTCCTTGACCCGCCGCTTCACGAGTTCGTTCCGACCGAAGAAGCTGACATCAAGGCATTGGCTGACGCTCAGGGCAAAACCGTTCAGGATATCAAGAACATTATTGCTTCTCTCCACGAATTTAACCCGATGATGGGCCACCGTGGTTGCCGTCTGGCAGTTACCTATCCTGAAATTGCTAAGATGCAGACTGCCGCTGTTATCCGCGCTGCTATCAACGTTAAGAAAGCACACGCTGATTGGAACATAGTTCCTGAAATTATGATTCCGCTCACTGGCGAAGTTAAAGAAATGAAGTTTGTTAAGGACGTAGTTGTAGCTACCGCTGATGCTGAAATCAAGGCCGCAGGCGTAGAACTTAAGTACGAAGTAGGTACTATGATGGAAATTCCGCGTGCTTGTCTTACTGCTGATGAAGTAGCTCGCGAAGCTGAGTTCTTCTGCTTCGGTACTAATGACTTAACCCAGATGACATTTGGATTTAGCCGTGATGACGCTGGTAAGTTCTTAGGCGCTTACTATGATAACAAGATTTATGAGAACGATCCGTTTGCTAAGCTCGACCAGACAGGCGTTGGCAAACTTATGGATATGGCTGTAACAATGGGTAAAAAGGTACGTCCCGAAATCCACTGCGGTATCTGCGGTGAGCACGGCGGCGACCCCGTATCTGTTGAGTTCTGCCATAAGATTGGTCTCGACTATGT
>CAZSIL010000018.1:0-33762 GCA_964607025.1 uncultured Eubacteriales bacterium | reverse complement strand
TGTCGGGTCCTTATTATTGTCGTTGTTTAATTTTCAAGGTCCATTTTTGCTCGCCTTTTTTAAGGCGCCCAATTATAATACCAAAAGAAAACCCTTTTGTCAAGCCCTTTTTGAAACTTTTTTTGATATTTTTTTACTTATTTTTTCGGGCACTATATATTGTAGTTAAAACCGCTCATTGACACTATTTTTATGCCCCAAAAAGATATATCCCGTGGGTTTCACGGGATATATACATTATATATAATACGTTTTTTTAATCCAACTCAAACGCGCCGGTATAAAGCTGATAATAGGTTCCCTTTTCGCTCATCAGTTTTTCGTGGTTGCCGCGCTCAATTATTCTTCCCTTGTCAAGCACCATTATAACATCGGAATTTCTTACGGTTGACAGACGATGCGCTATAACAAATACCGTCCTGCCTTCCATCAGTTTATCCATACCGCGCTGTACCGTCGCTTCGGTACGTGTATCAATAGAAGACGTTGCCTCATCCATTATCATAACGGGTGGGTCGGCAACTGCGGCGCGCGCGATGGCTATTAACTGCCGCTGACCTTGTGACAAATTAGCGCCATTTCCTGACAACTCGGTTTCGTAACCCGAAGAAAGCCGCGATATAAAATCATCGGCGCCAACGAGCTTTGCCGCAGCGATACACTCGCTATCGGTTGCATCAAGCCGTCCGTAACGTATGTTTTCGAGCACGGTACCTGTAAACAGATTGGTATCCTGAAGCACTATGCCAAGAGAACGGCGAAGGTCGGACTTTTTGATTTTATTGATATTAATACCATCATAACGGATTTTGCCGTCGGCAATATCATAAAATCTATTTATAAGGTTGGTTATGGTAGTTTTACCCGCACCCGTAGCGCCGACAAAGGCAACCTTCTGTCCCGGCTCAGCATAAACGGTTACATTATGAAGTACAGTTTTTTCTTCTGTGTAACCGAAATCAACGTCTGTAAGACGCACGTCACCGCAAACCTTAGTATAGGTAAGCGTCCCATCATGATGCGGATGCCGCCATGCCCAATTACCTGTTCTCTCTTTACACTCGGTTATAGTGCCGTCTTCGGCTATTTTGCAGTTTACGAGCGTTACGTATCCTTCATCGGTTTCGGGCTTTTCATCCATTAGTTCAAAAATGCGTTCAGCACCCGCCATACCCATAACAATCGAGTTGATTTGTTGAGTTGCCTGATTTATATTTGCGGTAAACTGCTTTACCATATTAAGAAACGGAACAACAATGCTTATACCTATCGGCATACCCGAAAGTGATATATTGGGGAAATCAACCACCACCAGAATACCGCCGATAACGGCAATACACACATATAATATATTGCCTATATTCATATTAATGGGCCCTAACATATTAGCATATGCGTGAGCGCGGTATGCATCGTTATAAAGTTGATTGTTGATTTTCTCGAACTCGTCGGTAATTTTTTCTTCGTGGCAGAACACCTTAACAACCTTCTGACCGTTCATCATTTCCTGAACGTATCCCTCGGTTTTACCAACCGCCTTTTGTTGTCGCATAAAGTATTTTGCACTACCGCCGCCAACCTTTTTGGTAACAAGAGAGATAATCAAAACACCGCCGACAGCGAGAAGCGTTAGCCAAACACTGAAATACAGCATAATCGAAAAAACGCAAAGCGCAATGGATGCCGACTGCAAAAGTGACGGCAACGACTGCGATACTAATTGACGCAGTGTATCAATATCGTTGGTGTAGCGGCTCATAATATCGCCGTGTTTATTGGTATCAAAATACCTAATGGGTAAATTTTGCATACCGCCGAACATAGCACAGCGCATTTTCTTTAAAAAGCCCTGTGTTATATACGCCATAAGCTGCGTATGAATGGTTATTGCAATAATTGACAACACATAAAGGGATATGAGAATCAACACCTTTGATACTATCTCGGGTTTTGCCGCTGCCCAGTCGCCCGTAGACTGCCATTTCTGAATAGACTCAATTACCTGTTGGATGAAAAGTCCCGGAATAGCCGACGCTATCGCCGAAAACAAGATACATACACAGGTAACCGGTGCCAAAACGGGATAGAAACCAAAAAGGAGTTTTATCGTACGTCCGAGTGTTTTAACATTCAGTTTTTTACCCACGGGGCGCATATTTGAAGGAGAGTGTGTGTTTCCCGGTGCCATATTAATTTTCCTCCCCTGCGTGAATTTGTTGCTCGTAAACTTCTCTATAAATTTCGCTTGTTTTAAGAAGTTCACTATGCGCGCCGACCGCCGAAATTTCGCCCGAATCCATAACTATAATCATATCGGCGTCCATAACCGATGAAATACGCTGAGCGATAATAATCTTTGTGGTTTCGGGGATAAAGCTTTTAAGCTCTTTTCGAATCTGCGCGTCGGTACGGGTGTCTACGGCGCTGGTCGAATCATCAAGAATTAAAACCTTGGGGTTTTTAAGCAGTGCCCTTGCAATACAAAGGCGTTGTCTTTGTCCGCCTGATACGTTGGTGCCGCCTTGCTCTATATAAGTATCATACCCATCGGGAAATGCCCTTACAAACTCGTCGGCATTTGCCATACGGCATGCCTCTATTATCTGTTCATCGGTGGCATTTTCATTGCCCCAACGCAAATTTTCCTTAATAGTTCCCGAGAAAAGCTGATTCTTTTGCAAAACAAAGGCAACTGCATCACGCAATACCTTTATATTATATTCACGGACATTTACGCCACCCACCCTGACTTCACCGTCATTTACGTCATAAAGTCGCGGAATCAACTGAGTAAGTGTTGATTTACTTGAGCCCGTGCCGCCGATAATACCTACGGTAAGCCCCGAATCAATATGCAAATTGATGTTTTTAAGTGCTAAATTATTTTTATTGCGGGCATAACTGTAATTTACATTTATAAAATCGATAGAGCCGTCCGCAACCTGTTTATCTGAATTTTCGGGGGATACAATGGCGGGCTTTTCGTCCAGCACTTCACAAATACGCTTCATACTCTCAAGTGACATAGTGAGCATTACATAAATCATTGAAAGCATCATAAGTGACATAAGTATCTGCATACCATAGGTGAGCATTGCCGAAATCTGACCTACGTCAACAGTCGTACCCTTCGACGTAATCGCCATCATAGAGCCAACAAGCAATACAAAACTCATATTAAAATAGCTGCAAAACTGCATAAGCGGCATATTGAAAGCCACTATGCGCTCAGCTTTGGTAAAATCTCCACAAATATCCTCGGCGGCGGTATTAAATTTTTCTTTTTCATAATTCTCGCGCGAAAAGCCCTTGACCACGCGGATACCCATAACGTTTTCTTCAATAGACTCATTTAAACGGTCGTACTTTTTGAAAACGCGACGAAAAGCAGGCATTGCCTTGCGCGCAATCATAATTAAACCAAATGCGAGTATTGGAACAACCACCACAAAGGTGCCCGCCAATGCGCCACCCATTTTGTAAGCCATAATTATTGAGAAGGTAAACATAAGGGGGCTTCGAATTGCTGTGCGGATAAGCATCATATAAGACATCTGCACGTTGGTAACGTCGGTTGTAAGACGGGTTACGAGAGATGATGATGAAAACCTATCGATGTTTTCGAAAGCGAAGGTCTGCACCGCAGTAAACAAATCGTAACGCAGATTTTTTGCAAAGCCCGATGACGCTTTAGCACAGGTGAATCCTGCTGTGCCACCACAAGCGAGAGATATAAGTGCCATACCAACAAGCACCGCGCCCGTTTTTGCGATTTCGCTTACCTGGGCACCTGCGCTTATACTGTTAATTAAATTTGCCGTAATGAAAGGAATCAAACACTCAATACCTGCTTCTCCCACCATTAATAGCAGGGTGATGATACTGGGAGTTTTATACTCACGGATACTTTTTGCTAATTTTCGTATCATTTTGCCGCTTCTTTCTTTGAGAAATTATTATATAAAATTATAAAACCAATCTAAATTAATATCAAGTAAAAATTTGTTAATTATTTGTGAAAAAGCGGAGCACCTTAGTACTCCGCTTTAAATTATTTATCGTTTCTTCTGTTTTTGAATCCGCGGCGCTGAGGTTTGCGTTCTCTGGGCTGCTCTTCGTCAGCACCCTCTTCAACAACCGCACCGTTGATTTCAACCAATGCATCGCGGCGTGAAAGATTAATTCTACCCTGGTCATCAATCTCGGTTACCTTAACGATTACCTGGTCGCCGACTGCTACAACGTCTTCAACCTTTTCAACGCGTTTTACATCAAGTTTGCTTATGTGTACAAGGCCTTCCTTACCGGGAGCAATTTCTACAAATGCGCCAAAGTTCATAATTCTTGTAACCTTACCGCTGTAAACTGCGCCGATTTCGGGGTCGTTAGCGATGGTCTCAATTATCATAACCGCCTGCTTTGCTTTTTCAACATCCAAAGCGGCAATAAATACGTGACCGTCTTCTTCAATATTGATAGTACATTCGCACTGCTCTTGGATAGACTGAATAACCTTACCTTGTTTGCCGATAACATCGCCGATTTTATCGGGGCTTATCACGGTTGTGAGCATTTTCGGAGCATATTTTGAAAGTTCAGCTCTCGGCTCTGCGATTACAGGTAACATAACGTCATCCAAAATATAGTTACGCGCCTTGTTTGTTTTAGCAAATGCTTCTTTAATGATTTCAGGCGTTAAGCCATGTACCTTTAGGTCCATCTGAATTGCGGTGATACCCTTTTTGGTTCCTGCAACCTTAAAGTCCATATCGCCGTAGAAATCTTCAAGACCCTGGATGTCTACCATTGTCATAAAGTCGCCGTAAACACCGTCGTCACCCGTGATAAGACCGCAAGAAATACCTGCTACGGGCGCCTTAATCGGAACACCAGCCGCCATAAGCGCCAAGGTAGAGCCACAGATAGATGCCTGAGACGTTGAGCCGTTGGAAGATAACACTTCACTTACTACGCGGATAGCGTAGGGGAATTCTTCGATGCTCGGAAGCACGGGAACGAGTGCACGTTCTGCCAATGCGCCATGACCGATTTCACGTCTGCCCGGACCACGCGAGGGCTTGGTTTCGCCTACAGAATAGGACGGGAAGTTATAGTGATGGATATATCTCTTTTCGGTTTCTTCATCAAGTCCGTCAAGCTTTTGAGCATCGGAAACCGATGCCAATGTGGCGACCGAGAGAACCTGAGTCTGACCACGTGTGAACATACCCGAACCGTGAACGCGAGATAACAAATCTACCTGAGCATTTAACGGGCGAATTTCATCAATACCGCGTCCGTCAACACGCTTTTTCTCGTTTTTGAGCCAATCGCGAACAACGTGCTTTTGCACCAGATACATAATCTCATCAAGTTTTGCCTCGTTCCCTTCGAATTTTTCATCGAATTTCTCGTGTACGGCATTGTAAATCGGTAAAAGAGCGGCATCGCGAACGAGTTTATCATCGGTATCAAGCGCCTTCTTTACGTCCTCAATGCAAAATGCCTCGATTTCTGCCATAATTACAGGGTCGGGGTCGTTGGATTCAAACTCAAATTTGGGTTTGCCGATTTCGGCAACGATACCGTTTATAAACTTAACGATTTCCTTATTAACCTCGTGTCCCTTCATAATAGCATCAAACATAACGTCATCTGGGATTTCGTCACCGCCTGCCTCAATCATAGCAACCAAATCGGCCGTAGAAGATACAGTTAAATCAAGTGTTGTTTTTGCGCGCTGTTCAAGTGTCGGGTTGATAACGATTTCGCCGTCAACAATACCAACCTTAACGCTGGAAATAGGACCAGCCCACGGAATATCGGAAATCGCAATAGCCGCAGATACACCGATAGCGGCTGCAACCTCGGGGGAGCAGTCGGGCTCAACCGACATAACCGTTGCAACAACCGAGCAGTCGTTACGCATATCCTTCGGGAAAAGCGGACGAATAGGACGGTCAATACAACGACCTGCCAAAACTGCCTTATCGGCAGCTTTGCCTTCGCGGCGAGTAAAGGAGCCGGGGAAACGGCCTACTGCATACATTTTTTCTTCATAGTCAACCGAAAGCGGAAAGAAATCAACGCCTTCGCGCGGTTTTGCCGATGCGGTTACGGTACAAAGCACCTGCGTTTCACCGTAAGATGCTAAAACCGCTGCATTAGCAAGACCTGCCATTTTGCCGGTTTCAAGTTTAAGCGGTCTGCCGGCAAGTTCGGTTTCATAAACCTTATAGTTTTCAAACATAATTTTTACCTCCATTTGTTTTTGCGAGGTGTTTCCGTTTAGCAATAAGTTCATATCCCGAGCCGTCGGACTATCAACTTACCGCTAAACAACGAAAAACCTCATTTTTAACATTTTTAATATAATAAGGCAGACCGTAAACGGTCCGCCTTAATAAACTACTTACGAAGTCCAAGCTTCTTAACAATAGCACGGTATCTTTCGATATCGTTCTTCTGCAAGTATGCGAGAAGGTTACGTCTGTGACCAACCATCTTCATAAGGCCGCGACGGGAATGGTGATCCTTAGCGTGAACCTTTAAGTGCGCGTTGAGCTCGTTGATACGAGTTGTGAGAAGAGCGATTTGTACTTCGGGAGAACCTGTGTCGCCTTCGTGAACTGCGTATTCCTCGATAATCTGCTGCTTTTGTTCTTTTAACATTGTTTTCACTCCTTTAATATTTGATGCCCAAACCGAGCAGTAGGCCACAGTGTTCCGTTCAAACGGCGGACGCCTAAAGCACAGTAAAGGTAAGGGTTATTACATAACCTTGAGCATTATAACACAAACTTTTTAAAAAGTAAAGTACTACTTATTGTGTCCAAAACCGCACCATATAACAATTTATAGAAAAAACTGCAATATTATATATAAATTTACAAAAAACTCTTTAATTTTTTCGCGTTTTATTATAGAATATAATAAATGGAGGTGTTTTATATGGCAAACACAATACGTATGAAAATCGGCGGCATAGAATATTCGGTAACCAGTGAGGATGATGAAGCATATATCCGCTCTCTCGGGAGCGAACTTGAACGCCGCATTGATGCCATACAAAAACGCAGTCCCTTTTTATCAACCACCATGACGGCAATCGTCGCAGCCCTTGACTGCTTAGATGAGTGCAAAAAAAGTGAGGCCGAAAACGAAAAGTTGCGCCTAGAAATTAAAAAACTGCTTGAAGAAACCGCCTGTGCAAAACTAGATGCAGATATACTACGGCGCAAGGTTGACCAACTTACAGGTCTTAGTGATAGTAACAACAATTCTAACGGAGATTTACCTTTTTAATTATGAAATTAAAATCAGAAGTGCTCTCCCCTGTTGGCAATACCGAGATGCTGATAGCCGCTGTTAGAAGCGGAGCCGATGCGGTGTATCTCGGCGCCGAACATTTTAATGCGCGAAGAAATGCCGAAAATTTTGGAGAAGCGGAATTAGAAGAAGCAATTAAATACTGTCATATCAGGGGGGTTAAGGTTTACTTAACCCTTAATATTGTTATATCTGATAAAGAAATGCCAGACGCATTAGCCACCGCGAGAACGGCATACCGCTATGGCATTGATGGTATTATTTGCGCCGATTTGGGTCTTATTTCACTGCTGCACCAAAAATTCCCCGAACTGCCGATTCATGCATCAACACAAATGACTACTCTTTCCCCCGCCGCATTGCCGATATTAAAACAACTCGGTATATGCCGCGTTGTGTTGCCAAGAGAATTTAGCCGTGAACAAATAAAAGAGTTTTGCGCCGCCGCAAATAACGAAAATATTGAAACCGAAATTTTTGTGCACGGCGCTCTTTGTATGAGTGTATCAGGACAGTGTTTGCTAAGTTCCATGCTTGGTGGCAGAAGCGGTAACCGCGGACTGTGTGCAGGTCCTTGCCGTCTGCCCTTTTCGGCGGCAGACAATAAAAATGAACGCTACGATTTAAGCTTAAAAGACCTTTGTCTTTCACCATATATAACGGAAATGATCGAATACGGCGTAACTTCTTTTAAAATTGAGGGAAGAATGAAGCGCCCCGAGTACGTTGCCGCTGCAACCGCAGCAATACGTCAAGCGGTTGATAACGGTATCACCGATAGAGAACTGCTTGTAACACTTAAAAATGTTTTTTCACGCTCGGGATTTACCGATGGATATTATAAAAATAAAACAGGGCCTGAAATGTTCGGTATCCGCACACGCGATGACGTTACGGCATCAAAAGAAGTTTTTGCTGCAATTCACGAACTCTACCGCAACGAACGACAAAGTATACCTCTTGATGTGCGTCTTTCGGTAAAGGAAAGCCGGAACATCGAATTGATATTAAATGACGGCAAAAATACCGTAACAGCCACCGCCCCGCCACCTGAAAAAGCTATAAACCGCGCGGTTACACAAGAAATACTGGGAGCCAATTTGCAAAAATTCGGCGGTACACCTTACTATGCAAAAAACGTTTTTATTGCACTCGATGACGGGCTCTCGGTGTCCGCCAAAATTATCAACAATTTGCGCCGCGAGTGTGTGGAAAAGTTGAACAAAAAACGCGCTGGCGGATATGATATAACCGAGAGAGAGGTCGCTCCCGATTTACCCGCCGAAAAACACGTCGGCAACCCGAAAATTTTTATCCGTTTTGAAAATGTTAATCAAATCCCCGATGATCTTTCAGATGTTGAATATATCTCTCTACCGCTTGAGAGCAATATATCTAATATATCTGATATATCACTGCCCGACGGTATTATAAAGGTAGTGGATATTCCCCGCACTTTTGAAAGCAAGGCATTAAATCGACGCCTTATAGAATTTAAGGATAAGGGTTTCACCCATGCTCTTTGCCAAACACTCGCAGATGTAGCCACCGCAAAGAATCTCGGCTTTAAAATTATCGGTAATATAGGACTTAACGTGTTCAACTCATACTCGGCAAATTGGCTGCTCAAAAACGGCTTAGATAAGGTAGTGCTCTCTCCCGAAATGATGCTTCGCGATGCGGTTAAAATTGGTAAAAACACCGGCATTGTGGCTTACGGCAACATACCTCTTATGCTAACCGCCAACTGCCCGAGCAAAAATGTCCGAACCTGCGCTGAGTGCGATAAAAACACTAATATAACCGACCGTAAGGGTATAGTTTTTCCCGTCAGATGCCGTATGGGTATGAGCGAAATTTTAAACTCTCGCCCGATATGGCTTGCCGATAGAATTAATGAACTTAATTTCGACTTTATAATGTTATATGTTTCACGTGAAACAAAACAGCGCGTGAGTGAGATTATCTCAGCGTATAAAAACGGTGCGGCTTCCGATACCGAATATACACGTGGCCTTTATTACAGGGGCGTAGAATAAAAAAGGTGAACCGTAGTTCACCTTTTTTATTTAATAATCGCAATGCGAAGCTTTTTATTGCTTTTTAAGATTAACAGTAATTCTTCAACCGATTTTTGCAAATGTTCATTACCATCGGTATGCATTTTAAAAATTTCAATATATTCTTTGTTGCTATAAATTACCGCCGCAATTATGGCAACAATCTGATCCACTGTCGCACCGTCACCCTCTACGTACAGTTCAGAAAGCATATCAAATAATTTTTTGATTTGTTTTTTGTTAGCCGACTTATCCGCCAATAACGCCTTGATAGAAGGCACAAACTTAGTTATGAAGAAATCTTGATACAAGAATTTACCGTATTTTGCTATGCTCTCCTTATAATCGTCCTTATATTCGGGGAAAAATGCAAGAAGTTTTTGCGTAAGCGTGGTAATTGTAACTGCGTCGCCTTTTTCAACGGTCGGAAGAGCTATATTAACCGATGCATCACGGGTATTCTTTTTAAGCCCCAGATGTTTTCTCAATGTATCGGCAAAATCTATTCCCACCGCCGCCGCATCCTTTACGGTCTGGTCATCTTCAAAAAGCCAACTCGAAAGCACAGCGAACTCACCACTCTCGCCTTCGGTTATATCGGCAACTTTTAAAATGAACATTTTTGTCGCTTCATCAAAGCAAATTTGCACCGCCTTAGTGTCGCTTTTATATATTTCGCCGTCGGCAACAAATTTTTGCCCGTCAAGCAACGGCTTCATCTCTGCCAAAACCGCTTCTAAGCACTTGTTTTCCATTAAATTCACTTCCATTTTTATATTTGCCCTCCTATTATACTATATTATTTCCGCTTTGTCACCTAAAATTTTGTTGTAACTGCAAATTATCTCGTGTATAATAGGATTATAATGTTATTAAGGGTGCTTATATATGAATCTTGCTGATATAAAAACTATTGAACAACTTTTGCGCTCTAACGGGTTTTCCTTTAAAAAATCACTCGGTCAAAATTTTTTGATAAACCCCAATGTATGTCCGGCAATGGCGTCAGCCGCTGTGACAGACAATAGGACCGGTGTTATCGAAATCGGCCCCGGCATAGGCGTTTTAACCAAGGAACTCGCAAAAAAAGCAGGTAAAGTTATCGCCATAGAACTTGACCAACGCCTAAAACCGATTTTGGCAAAAACTCTTGGCGAATTCCAAAACGTGAAGGTCATTTTTGGCGATGCAATGAAACTGAACCTTAAGGAAATTATTGATACCGAGTTTTTAGGTTTCGAACGGGTATCGGTCTGCGCAAATTTGCCATATTATATCACTTCACCGATAATTATGATGTTACTCGAAAGCCGACTGCCACTCGATACTATAACAGTTATGGTACAAAAAGAGGCAGCCGAACGTATTGCCGCTGATGTTGGTGAACGTGCAGCAGGTGCTGTTACGGTGTCTGTTAATTATTACGCTACCAGCGAAATTCTTTTTGCCGTGGACAGAAATTCTTTTATGCCGCCACCTAATGTTGATTCGGCGGTTATTCAATTAAAAATACGTAAAACACCCGTGATTCAGGTGCATAACGAAGATAATTTCTTTAAATTTGTAAAGGCGTGCTTCGCGCAACGCCGTAAAACACTAATTAATACTGTGTCCAACTCGTTGCATATCGAAAAATCCAAAATTAAAGATGCTCTCGCGGCTCTTAACATCCCCGAAACTGTAAGAAGCGAACAACTGACGATGCAGCAACTTTGCGATATAGCAAACATCATATTTGATTAGCTTGTTTGTTTACATAACATTAATTATGTAAACTTCGCTCCAATCCCCAACCGCCTTAAAAACCCCAAAATGTTTCACGTGAAACATTTTGGGGTTTTATTAATGTTTTGTTCTGCCTAGCCGAGCTGCTATATCACTTAATTCCTCATTGCCATAAAATTCAATACTTAAAACTCCGTGGTCTTCGCCCAGTTTTGAGATCCTTACCTTACGGTGCAAAGCTTCGGTAAGTGCTAGTTGCACTTCGGTATAAAAGTTTTCGCCGACGAAACCGTTCGGCTCGTAGGTACGAACCTTACCTTTTTTAGCTGCGTTCACATGTCGCTCAAGGTCGCGTACCGACGCGCCTTTAATCGCCATATCTATCAACTGTTCTCGTACCATTAAATCTTCGGTCGCAAGAAATGCTCTGGCGTGTCCGGCGCTTATATTCCCATTTTTTAGCAATTCTATTTCCCGTTCTCCAAGAGATAACAATCGTAGGGAGTTTGCCACAGCCGAGCGAGATTTTCCAACCCTTGCGGAAACTTCTTCCTGTGTCATATCATAAGTATCCATAAGAGTGCGATATCCCAATGCTTCTTCGATGGGGTTTAAATCTTGTCGCTGAAGATTTTCAATAAGCGCAACTTCCATAGTTTCCCGCTCACCAAAATCCTTAATAATAACCGGTACTGTTTCGAGCCCTGCAATACGGCTTGCACGCCAGCGGCGTTCACCTGCAATAATTCGATATGTACCGTTTGTAAGCGGTTTAACTATAATTGGTTGCAACAGTCCGTGTTCACGTATGCTATCGGCAAGTTCCATTAATGCCGCCTGATTAAATGTCTTACGTGGCTGGTCTTTGTTTGGTTCAATATCTATCAGTTTAACTTCTATTAACCTATTTTCATCCGTGGAATTCTCACCAAATAATGCTTCCAAGCCCTTTCCAAGGCCACCTTTTTTGAGCGCCATTATTTTTACCCCCTGTTTCTCTTTACAAACTCTCTCGCCAAATCATCATATGCCTTGGCGCCTTTAGAGCGCTTATCGTAGTATTGTATCGGCATGCCGTAGCTTGGAGCTTCGGAAAGGCGCACGGCACGCGGTATAGTTGTTTTATATAGTTTGTTGGCAAAGAATTTTTTTAGCTCCTCTACAACTTGATGCGTCAAATTTAGTCTTCCATCATACATCGTAAGTAACACGCCTTCTAACTCCAACTCCGGATTATATGAACGTTTGATCTGACGTATACTCGCCATTAATTGCGAAAGTCCTTCCATTGCATAGTATTCGCACTGCAACGGCACTAAAACGGTATCGCAAGCAGTAAGCGCGTTTATTGTAATGAGCCCTAATGACGGCGGACAGTCAATGAGTATGTAGTCATACTTGTCGCGAACCAGCGAAAGCGCACGTTTAAGCTGCTGTTCTCGGGATTCTATCGATATCAGTTCTACTTCAGCTCCCGCCAAATCCATACTTGCCGGTGCAACGCATACGTTTTTGTAGGTTGTTTCAACCGTAACCACTTCGGCTTTTTGAGCGCCTATAAGTAAATCATATGTGGAAAAAATTACTTCTTTTTTATTTATTCCGAATCCGCTGGTTGAATTACCCTGTGGATCGGCATCCACCAGCAACACCTTTTTTCCGATATTACCAAGACCTGCTGCCAAATTGACGGCTGTTGTTGTTTTTCCCACTCCGCCCTTTTGGTTAACGATAGATATGATTTTCCCCATTTTTTCACCGTCCGTGACTTACTCTTTTTTTAATTATACCACACAACTCCTAACAGTACAAGAAAAAGTGTATAAAGAAAAACAAACCGCTTTTGCGGTTTGTTTCACGTGAAACATTATGTTTTATCTCCCGATTTAAAGAATACGCTGGCTATAAAGCCGAACAAGAGTGCCGCCGTAATGCCTGCAGCCGTTGCCGTAAGTCCACCACAAAGCGCACCCGCTAGACCATACTGTGCAACTGCTTTTTGTACACCCTTTGCCAAAGAATATCCAAAACCGGTCAAGGGTACCGTCGCGCCGGCACCCGCGAAATTAACAACCGTTTCGTAGACTCCTATACCTGTCAAAACGACACCCGACACAACATAACCCACCAATATTCTTGCCGGTGTCAACTTTGTATAATCTATTAGAAGTTGACCTATGCTGCACAATGCTCCCCCAACCGAAAAAGCATAAAGACAATGCAATAAAATATCCATATTTACACCTCGTAAATATTGTGGCATATGTTTTTCCTATTATTCAGTATATCTTCAAAATTTTCAGTTGTTCCTTTATTTCCTCATGATCCATAAACTTCACTTTGATTTTTGTTCCGTGTTCAGTGCGTAAACCAAGTTTTAACGTGCACACCCCGGATTTTCGGTCATATGGAAAAGTCGTAAGTGTAACTTGCCCTATCTTTTCGGTGAGAAACTTTGCAATTATAATACTTGCGTTCCTTGTAAAGTGCGCATCGCCCTCAATCAAATCTATTTTCGTATTTAGGTATGCATATTTCATTAAATACAATTGATATAAAAATATGGTAAGTACTATTGTTGCGGTTATTATTATTAGTTCCGAAAGCCAGGGGGATATTGTATAAACCACCAAAAGAACTATTACTGCAGTGGAAAAACAGCAAAAAGGAATTACAAAATATCTCCATTGCTCTGCCCTTTTAAATTTTCCCACAACTTTTCGTTTTTTAGAAGTAACTGCGTGAAATTTTAAGAAGGATGCCGAACGTTCACTTTGAGAAATCGGCAACGACAAATATAATTCATTTTTCCTTGTATAAATCAGCCCTGCAATGTCGGATTTTAAAAAGAATTTATCTAAAATACTTAAAACCGGTGTTTGTTCATAAAATATGCTGTTGATAGCATTTTGCCGTAAAACATACTCACTTTTTGGAATTAGCCCAAAAGTAACGGAAATCGTTTCCCTGTTGCTAACAGTAGTATGTCCGATTTGTCTTACAATAAGAAACGTTAACGACGTTCCGATAGCTATTAAATAAATAGTTATCGCTAAATTCACAAGCGGAGGTAAACCAAAAATTTTTTCACTAAGTTTTTCTATCTTTTCTATAAACAATTCGTTTTTTGTGAACAGTGCGTCATTATTTTCCATAAGAGGAAAAATTAAAAAAATTCCGGCAAGAACCGATGTTGTTGATAATGCCTGCAGAAGTACTTTAAAAAACGTACTTCTTGTCTTTTTACCACCTTTAACGAACCCTAGAAACAAGCACAATTCATCCCTGCTTTTTGCAAAAATCTTAACTCCTCGTTTACCGCATACTTCCCCCGCCTGAGTAAAGATTTTAACCGAAGTGCTTCCCATTATTATATCAATCAATGAGCGTGTCGTGGCAACCGCTGAAATGTCTGTGATTTTAATTTGTGCCTGTCGTCTTATTATTGCGCCCCTTTGGATATACAAATATCCGTCGGCAACCTGTAGCTTTGTGTTACGCCAGTAAATTAGCGCCAATATAGTGTGAATAACAATAATCGCCGCTGTAGCACAGGCATTTTTTCCCAATAGCGCAAATATTAAAGCCGTCATTCTTATGTGTTCGGCCATCATTAATGGATGTGTCTTTATGATTGTACTCTTATTTTTTACCTGAAATCTCTCCTAAAATCTCCGCTGCGGCATTTTTATCAATCGGCATTGTAAACAAGCGAACTTTAATCGCACGAAAAACAATAACCTTCACATTTAAAAGTTTTTCTAATGGTGTGATATAGGTTTCCGCAAAAATTAAGCGCGGTGATGGTAAAATACGTTCTTTATTTATTATTGCCCCGCTTTTTACTGTTATTGCTTTGGATGATAACAAAATAGAGTAATTTTTTCGATAAATAAGCAAAAATAAAATAACCGCCATCGATATTGTTATCGTAGCGGTTATTATTGTAAGAATTAAATTTTGTTTCACGTGAAACATTTTAAGTACCGCCACTACGCAAAAATTGATGCTACATAGTCTTATAATCCATAACACTATCACGCGCCGTGGTACTCGATATTCTCTCAATTATTTCACCTTTTTTATTTATTGCCCTTGATCTTCGACCAATACTCTCGGAATTTTTGTTCCGATGCATTATCGCCAAAACGATAATATTTCCTGTCCTTTAATTTCTCTGGGAGATATTGTTGCTCTACATAATGATTTGGGAAACTGTGCGG
This sequence comes from uncultured Eubacteriales bacterium, assembly GCA_964607025.1. Lineage (GTDB taxonomy): Bacteria > Bacillota > Clostridia > Oscillospirales > Acutalibacteraceae > SIG565. Next base: position 18,425 of record CAZSIL010000018.1, on the reverse strand, counting down.
ATAGAGATAATGCTGACCTTTAACCGCAGCATCTTCTCCATCAAAATGTTTGTTTTGGAGTTGTCTCGGTATGTCTCCCGTGATTCCACTTTCAATGTCAGCCATGGCAGCTGCGATAGCATCATGGCCGGTAACAGATTTAGGACTTATTGCTGTTAGTATAACCGCATTTGCCAAAGGTATACGTGCTTCGGGCAAACCAACCTGTATAGCTGTATCAACCGCCGCCTTTACAATCGGAATTATTTGCGGATAGGCGAGTCCAACATCTTCATTTGCGCACACTAATAATCGTCGGCAAGCACTTTGTAAATCTCCTGCCGCCAAAAGTCGTCCTAGATAATATACTGCGGCATCAGGGTCGCTGCCACGCATTGACTTTTGATATGCCGATATTATATCATAATGCTCATCGCCTTCACGGTCATACCTTACTGCATTGTTTTTTAAAATCTCTTCAGCAACGTTGTTATCAATTACAACCTTATCGGTCCCACTTTGTGTTATAAAACACAAATCGAGAATATTAAGACAACGACGCACATCTCCCGCTCCTGCCCGCGCGATTTTTAGTACAACATCTTCTTTGAGTTCTATTTCTACGCCGTTTTCGTTCTCAAGTATTGATTTGGCTCTAAATATTGCAGGTATCACTTCTTCTGTAGTAACGGTTTTAAACTCAAACACCGATGAGCGACTGAGTATTGCATTATAAACGTAAAAATACGGATTTTCTGTCGTGGATGCGATAAGGGTTATATCACCGTTTTCTATATACTGCAGTAATATTTGTTGTTGCTTTTTGCTGAAGTACTGTATTTCGTCAAGATAGAGCATTACGCCCCCTACCGCTTCGATGGTGTCAAGTCCTTCGATAATTTCCTTGATGTCCGCCGTTGACGCAGTTGTCGCATTCAAATGATATAGTTTTTTGTCGCATTTGGCCGCAATAATATTAGCCACCGTCGTTTTTCCCACACCCGACGGGCCGTAAAAAATTAAGTTGGGGATATTACCCGAATCTATTATTTTGCGAAGCACTTTTCCTTCATCCAATAAATGCTTTTGACCGCAAACCTCAGAGATATCTAATGGGCGCACACGATCTGCTAACGGACTCGGCATAACGCACCTTCCTTTTTAATATATATATTTTATTCTACTACTTTTCTTTTCAAAATTCAATTCTTAAATGAGGCAACTATGAAAAAAGTATTATTTATAAAAAACGCATTAATATTAACGGCTACGTCACTAATTTTGCGCTTGCTTGGCGTAGTATTACGTATTTGGCTCTCTGCCAAAATTGGCAGCGAAGGGATTGGCCTTTATCAAATAATTTTCTCTTTTTATATGCTTGCCGCAACCTTTGCAACAAGCGGTATATACACTGCTGTAACACGTCTTGTTGCAGATGAAATGTGCATTGGTAGCGCAGCATCGATTAAAAAAATAATGCGGTGTGCTTTTTCGGTTATTTCTTTGCTGTCAGTCTTTTCGCTGCTTTTGATATTCTTCGGTGCAAAATTCATCGCGGTATACATAATTGCCGACCCGCGCGCAACTCTTGCAGTAAAAACTCTTTCTTTCAGTCTCTTATTTATGGGCGTATCGTCATGCATCAAAGGTTATTTCCTTGCACGTCGCAAAAGTGCGCCCCCGTCACTCTCTCAAATGATAGAGCAAGTGGTTCGCATACTTTTTATTTTGTTTCACGTGAAACAATTTGCTATGTTGGGCATAGAATACGCTTGTGCTGTGGTGCTCGCGGGTGATGTTATAGCGGAATTTTGCTCGTGCTTATACCTTTACGTTTATTATCGTCGTGATACAGGGCGACTTTCTTCGCTCGTTGGACGCGCATCGCCTGATTTTTCAATAGTGAAAAAGCTCACCCACATTTCCCTTCCTATCACCGGTGGTAAATATATAAATTCCGTTCTTCGCATAATAGAAAGTTCGCTTGTTCCCCAACGTCTTGTTTTAGCGGGGTCTACCCGCGCCGCCGCTTTATCGTTTTTCGGTATGATAAAGGGGATGGCGTTGCCGATTTTATTCTTTCCGTCATCATTGCTAAATTCCTTATCGACTCTGCTTATCCCCGAAATCTCAGAAGCCACTGCAAAGGGGTATTCGGGTTCCGTTCGTCGTATGATAGAAAAAATCCTTGTCATAACCTCATTATTCGGTTTTATTTTCTCTGCCGTTTTCTTCTTTTGCGGTGAAAATCTGGGAGAAATTATTTATCGCGACCGCTCTGTAGGTTTTATAATCAAGGTACTGGCTCCGCTAGTACCGTTTATGTACCTTGACAGCATTAGCGATGGTATATTAAAAGGCCTTGACCAACAGTCGATTACTTTTCGCAATTCGGTTAGTGATTCAGCAATGCGAATCCTGTTAATTTTCTTTTTGCTACCAATTTACCGCGAATTCGCTTTCATATTGATAATGTATCTAAGTAATGCTTACACCTGTATACTAAACCTTGTCCGACTGATTCGTGTATCAGGCGTCCGCATAAAATTCTTCCGCGGGATTTTGTTGCCCTGCCTTCTGGCAATTTCGGTAACTTTCTGTCTGAGTTCATTGAGCCAACTTTTTAATCTCTCTTTAATATTAAACATTATTTTTGTGTGCCTTGGCTCATGTGCCCTATATTTTCCGTGCCTATTCGCCTTTGGGTGTATAAAAAAAGAAGAAATGCGGTTACTTACTTAATAAGCGTCGCATTTCTTCTTATGATATCAGGTCCGCGCCAAGCATACGCGCGATTTTCATACGTCTCGCCTTCAATATATTCATTGCGGTAACCGTCAATAAATTCTTTTATATATGTTGCAGGCACGTTCTTATTCATCGGACAAACTTCGCTACATATATCGCATCCCCAAATATATCCGTATTTCTTGATTTGTTCTATTTGAACGTCACTGAGCGCTTTTTTCTGCTGGTTTACAGCCGATAGGCAGGTCTCTTTACACAGTTTGGTAGGACAAGCGCTTTTGCATCGTCCACAGTCAAGACATTTTTTGTCGCCTTTGTCAGCTTCTATTTCCAAATCGGTAACTATTTCACCGATGAATACGTACGAACCGTATTTTTCGTGTATAAGCAATCCGTTATTTCCGATTACGCCAAGACCTGAGTGTACCGCCGCCATAACTTCGGGGATAGGGGAGTTATCTATAAAAAAGCAAAACTCATTTTTGGGAAATCGTTCTGATAACTGTTTTTTTGCAGCGCAAAGCATTTTTTCACATATCTTGTGATAATCGGGGACCGCAGCATATCGACTGATTTGTTTTGGCGGTGCCAAATTCACTTTATAGGGGAAGATTGTCAATATTATACTTTTTGCATTTCGGGGGATTTCGGCGGCTTTTCGGCAATTTATCAATTTATCTTTGACATAATCGAAACCACAAACCGAAACATATGGCATATTGTTAGTTGACATAATGTTTATTATGTCAACTTTTTGTTGTCTTTTATCCATTATTTTCTTTTGTCCTTAAAAAAATCGGTTAATAGGTTTCGGCACTCTTCTTCACATATCCCACCATACACTTCGGGGGTGTGGCTAAACGGCAAGTTTGCAAAGTTGGCAATCGAGCCAAGCGCACCCGCCTTTGTATCGTACGCGCCGAAAACGACCGTTTTGATCCTCGAATTTATTATCGCACCGCTGCACATAGGACACGGCTCAAGCGTTACGTAAAGTTCGCAACCATCCAGCCGCCAGTCTCCCGTTGCTTCGCAGGCGCATTTAATGGCTTCTATCTCGGCATGGGCTGTAGCATCATGATTTTTTTCTCTGCGGTTACGGCCTGTTGCTATAACCTGCCCGTCCTTCACGATAATGGCCCCTACCGGCACTTCCCCATCTTCACCGGCGCGTTTAGCCCTTATTATTGCCAAATCCATAAATTTTCTATCCATAATTTCTCCTATTTTTTAAGCAGTGCACTGCCAATAAAGAAACACGCTACACTGAAAACTGTATTAAGTACCACCGTCCAAATTCCGTACGTCAGGATATTGCCCGACACCATACCTACTATTAGTAGTATGAGCCCCGGAACCGCAAGCAACATTCTCAAATAGATACAGAACACCGCATTAATTGCAGGGGGCATACGGCTCGGCAAAACCATCGCTACGGCAAGTCCCGTCGTTGCCGAGAAAGCATCAAAGGTCACGAACACCAAATACCACATTATCATATTCAGAATACTGTCCCCCAGCACAAAATATGATAATGCAAAGGCGGGCAAGGCGTCTATTGCTGCCGAAACAAAGCCCGCTGACATTAACCAAAACACCGATTTGTATCGGTTTATGGGGGCAGTGAAAATCAAATCGGCGCCCGTTTCTTCATCAATAGGACTCGCGAAATTTCTGAAAAAGTGAATTACTAAAAGTGTAATTCCAATCGGCGTAAAGGCACTGCTTTGCATTAAGAACTTCACTACCGCCGAAATTCCAACTGCTATCAGTATATATGTAACTGCGGATTTTGAAAAGAGTCCCAAAAAACTGTTTCTGCGTCGCACGTGCATTTGCTTAAAGAAAAATGCGTTTGCGCCCCATCCCTTGCCTATTTCCTGTTGCTTTTTCATCTCTTTGCGCGGTTTTGTGCGCTTTTGTTTTCCTTCAAGTGCTGCTTGTTGCTTTTCAAAGGTATCGTTGGCTCTGATAACAGCATCTTCGTAAAAATCGGCGTCTATTCTCCACACAATGTAAAAAACGAACAGTGTGAAAGCAATAATGGCAAATAACATCAAAAGACACATAAAATAGTTGCCCTTTACCGCCGACACAACTAAAAATGCCATCCAGCCACAAATCGGGAAAAGACGACTGTAACGTGACGCAAAAGTAAGCTTGAGCGCATCAAACCAATTAAGATTTCCAAAATGTTTCACGTGAAACAATATTAAACCGACCAACAAAAGCACCGCAATGGCTATCGGTGTAATAAACTTCTTGCGCGACGGTTTGCTAGCCACAACGGTATAGGTACAAACCGATGTTAACATACCGATAATTATACAAACAATAAATGCTAGAACTATTATTATCGCGGCGGGTATTGTAAGCCCTAAATTTAACACAAGATTAGGAATTTGCGCAATAAGATACAGGGAACTTAAAAATACCGCTCCCATTTGTATAAAACTTTTAAAACACAGTATACTTTGCGGTCGGCGGGGAGAGGAAAACAAAAAATTCACATCCGACATATTAAAAATCGACGAGCCCCTTTTATCTCCCGTATAGAAAAAACTGAAAATAAACCCAAACGGTACCGCAAATGCCACCATTTCGATAATCGGTAAAACGATGTTTTCGAAATCTTCGGGCGGAATTTCTACTGTCTCTTCAACATATTCCTGCTCTTCTGTTGTGTTATCTTCAACGTATGTGCCCACCGCGCCTCCGATAAGACCGCCGATTATGCCAAAAAGCAAAATTATGCCAAGCATCGCAGCAACCCAGGTTCTGAAAATCTTTTTAAAGCAGTTTACAAAAGCATGTGATATATAATAAAAATATGCAGCCATCTGATTATTCCTTTTCGCCTTCGGTCACCGAGAAGAATATTTCTTCTAGCGTCTGCCCTGTTTTTTTCAGTTCTTCGCGCAAAACCTGCGCTTTTACTTCGCCGTTTTGCATAATTACCGTTTTATCCCACATATTTTCGATACTGTCTATCATATGCGTGCTGATAAACACCGAGCAACCCATCTCTTTAAGTTCCAGGAAAATTTCTTTGAGTTCTTTTATTGCATGTGGGTCAAGACCAATCATTGGCTCATCAAACAGCAAAAACTTCGGCTTTGGTAAAAGACCGCAACAAATACTGAGTTTTTGTTGCATACCCTTTGATAACTCGTCTCCAAATTTATTTCTCTTGTCATGGAGTTCCATTCGGTCGAGTAATTCATCCATATAGCCCTTGTAATCTTTAAGTTTGTAAATTCTAGCGATAAATTCAAGATGCTCAGCTACCGTTAGATTGGGATAGAGCGCAGGGATTTCGGGCACATAGCCGATAAGCCGCTTGGCTTCTATACTCTTGTTTTCCTTGCCGTCAACGGTTATTACTCCGTCATACTTTAAAAAACCAACAATTGATTTTATCACCGTGCTTTTGCCGGCGCCATTGGGTCCTAAAAGCACTGTTATGCTTCCATCCGGAACCGTGAAAGAAACCTTGTTGTTTGCAACAATTTTTCCGTATTTTTTTGTGATATTAGCAACCTGTAACATAAATTTCTCCTACCTTAAAAATATAGCGAACGCAAAGGCGATGCAAATTGCCACCACAATTAAGGGCGATGATAAAAACCAACCTATTTTTTTTGCTTCGGTGGCGACAGTTCCCGATTTTTCCAATTTCAAAAACTCTTTATCTTCTGATATTTTCACCGTTGCGAAAACGCAGAGGGCAAAAATTATCAGCAAGAATACGCAAAACACCGTATTTAATTCCAAATTACCCAAATAAATTTCCAAATAAGAAAAAACAACGCTTATAAAATTATTTACCGCATGGATTATAACTGCTGGCCAAATAGATTTTGATTTAACCGTTACGAATCCCAAAACAACACCCACCAGAAATGCGAACGCAAACTGAATAAGCGACGCGTGCATTAAAGCGAAAACTATCGATGATGCGATAATGGCAAACCCGTCACCGAATTTTCTCAAAACGCCAAGCACCGCACCGCGCATCATAAATTCTTCGAGAAGTGCAGGAAAAATGGCAGTTGACAGCACCACAAGGAAAAAGCCAACAGCGCCTGTGGGCATTTCCCTTTCCATTGACGGAAAGTCAATTCCTAATTTAGCGAAAATATCAGCCATATAGCTTCCCGCCTGAGATGCAAACATACAAAATCCTATCGCCGCCACTATGAACCACCATATGTTTTTCATTTTTGGTAGTGAAAAACTTATAACTTTGTATGCTTTTTCGTGGGTTATACGCAAGAAAATAAAAGTCGGTATAATAAACATAAGCGTTGAAACTACTATTTGCACCAACTCATTTACTGCGGGATTTTCGAGTGTTTTCAAGATAAACGAATAATTAAAACCCATATTGCCCATTATTCGCATATAAACAAAGCTCCAACCGAACATAACCGCAAATAAAGCAAGCAACGAAAGGCCTACGGCTCCCGCGACCTTTCGTTGCTCATTTTTTATGGTTAATATCGGCGGCATATCTTGCCTTAAAGAAAAATTATCTTCCAATTAAAATTCTCCTTTTGCCGCTATTATTCTTGGGCGTCTCCTGTTTCAGCAGCATCTGCCTCCGGCTCATCGGCTACTGCGTTGACTTCTTCTTCATCGTGTTCTGCAGTGGCTACCGACAAAATTTTTGCATCCGAATTTGCGCCAAACTTCATGATTCTGACACCCTTTGACGGACGCGCAAACATACTGATATTTGAAACGGCAATTCTTATAATTACACCATCGGACGAAATCATAATAACATCCTGGTCTTCAGTTACTGCCATAACTGCAGCCACGTCACCAAAACGCTCGGTACGATAGTTTTTAGTGCCTCCGCCGCCACGAGTTTGTACGCGGTAGTCGCTGATCTGACTTCTTCTGCCATATCCCGTTTCGCTAACGGTTAGTAAAACAGTATCCTCATTACATACAGCCATTGATACAACTTCATCGTTTGCCGCAAGTTTAATTGAACGAACACCGCGGGCAGTTCTGCCCATTGGTCTCACGTCACTTTCCATAAATCTAATTGCTTTACCCTTCTTGGTAGCAACAACGAGAGAAGCGTCACCCCTTGTCAATGCAACAAAACGCAGCTCATCATTTTCTTCGAGCGTGAGCGCGATAATACCTGTCTTTCGGGTATTTTTAAAGTCATCCATTGCGGTACGCTTAATGCAACCGTCTTTCGTACCCATAACGACATACTGTTCTCCGTCAATTTCGGGACAAGGCAGAATAATAGAGAGTTTTTCGCCTTCCTGAAGCGGTATTATATTAACAACGTTCATACCCTTGCTGGTCCTCGTACCTTCAGGTATTTCGTATGCTTTAAGTCGGTATACACGGCCCTTATTTGTAAACATCATAATATAATCGTGGGTTGAGCATACAAACATATTCTCGGTAATATCGTCTTCTCGTGTAGTAAGACCCTTAACACCACGTCCGCCGCGGTTTTGTACAGAATATTCCGAAGCCGACACACGCTTAATATATCCGTTAACGGTTTTTGTGATAACGCACTCTTCTTCGGGAATTAAGTCTTCAATATCAACTTCGCCCGATACTGCCGAAATCTCGGTGCGACGGGAATCGGCATATTTATCACGAAGATTAAGAGAATCGGTCTTAACAATATCAAGCACTCGGCTGTGATTTGCTAAAATGTCCTGACATTCCTTAATAAAATCGTATTTTTCCTGTAATTCTTCTTCGATTTTTTGCTTTTCCATACCTGCAAGTTTACCGAGCTGCATCTGTACTATAGCGGTTGTCTGAACATCATCAAAACCGAAACGCTCGGCTAAACGCTCTTTTGATTCGGGTATGGTTTTCGAATTACGGATGATTGAGATAACTTCATCAATAAAATCTATTGCCTTTTTTAGCGCTTCAAGAATATGAGCTCGCTCTTGTGCTTTTTTCATATCAAATCGAGTGCGTCGCTCAATAATTTCACACTGGAAATCAATACTGTTTTGCAGCATTTCCTTAAGCGTTAAAATCTGCGGTTTGCCGTTTACTATGGCAATTAAGTTGGCGCCAAAGGTGGTTTGAAGCTCGGTGTAAGAATAAATCTTATTAAGTACAACCTGCGGATTGGCATCCTTCTTTAAATCTATAACGATTCTTATACCGCTATCTCGCTTTGAAGAATAGTCAACAACGTCTTCTATACCTTCAATACGTTTTTCAACCGCTAAATCGTAAATTTTCTTTACTAAATCTTTCTTTTTAACCTTATATGGAAGTTCCGTAATGGTTATACGGAATCTACCCTTGTTATCTTCTTCAATTTCTGCCTTACCGCGAACTATAATTTTTCCTTTTCCCGTAGCATAAGCGGCGCGGATACCGCTTCTGCCCATAATGATACCTCCTGTAGGGAAGTCGGGCCCCTTTATAAATTCGCAAAGGTCGGAAAGTTCGGCTTCGGGGTTATCGATAAGATAACACATACCGTCAATTATTTCGCCTAAATTATGAGGCGGAATTTCGGTTGCCATACCGAAGGCAATACCGCTTGAGCCGTTTACCAATAATTGTGGAAAACGAACGGGTAAAACGGTGGGTTCTTTTAATCGGTCATCATAGTTAGGTACAAAATCTACAGTATCCTTTTCAATATCATCAAGCATATTGATGGATATTTTATTCATACGTGACTCGGTATAACGGTATGCCGCAGGGGGATAACCGTCAATATTACCGAAGTTTCCGTGGCCGTCAATTAACGGATAACGAAGCGAAAAATCCTGTGCCATACGCACCATAGCGTCATACACTGAAGCATCTCCGTGCGGATGGTATCGACCGAGTACGGAACCTACTGTATCGGCGCACTTACGGTATGCTTTATCGGGAGTTAATCCGTTTTCATACATTGTATAAAGAATACGGCGGTGTACGGGCTTTAGACCGTCTCTGACATCAGGGAGAGCACGTCCTACAAGCACCGACATACCGTACTGCAGCATGCTTGATTTAACTTCATCAACAATTTCTACAGGGATTATATTGGTTTCACTACTTTCAGGCCAATATACGTTGTCTGTTTTTGCCATTTTTTTGCTCTCCTTTCTTTAAATATCCAAATCGGTCGCAAATACCGCGTTTTCTTCTATAAATATTTTTCTCGGCTCAACTTCATCACCCATAAGCATCGAGAAGGTCTGGTCGGCAAGTTCTGCATCCGCCATAGTTACCTTAAGCATTGTTCTAACTTTTGGGTCAAGCGTTGTTTCCCATAACTGTTCTGGGTCCATTTCACCAAGACCTTTATATCGCTGAACGTCTGCGCTGCCGCCGAGTTCTTCAATATACTGTGCTTTTTCTTCATCTGTAAAGGCATCATAATGTTTTTTACCTTTAGAAACTCTGTAAAGCGGAGGTTGTGCTAAATAAATATGCCCCGTTTCAATAAGTTCGGGCATGTAACGGAAGAAAAAGGTAAGTAATAATGTTCTAATATGGCTTCCGTCAACATCGGCATCGGCCATAATAACAATTTTATCATAACGAAGTTTATTAATATCAAAGTTTTCGCCAATACCCGTACCAAGAGCGATAATTACGGGCATAAGTTTGTCATTTCCGTAAACCTTATCGTCTCTTGCCTTTTCAACGTTAAGCATTTTACCCCAAAGCGGCAAAATTGCCTGATAAGTAGAGTTTCTTCCTTCAACCGCGCTTCCGCCCGCAGAATCACCCTCTACTATAAATATTTCTGTTTTTGTGGGGTCCTTTGAAATACAGTCCGAAAGTTTTTCGGGCATTCTGGCTTTTACGCCCGCAACACCTGCTTTTTTAAGAGATGCTTCAAGCGCCGCTTGAGCCGCTTCTCTGGCATTAGAATAAGCAATAATTTTTGTAATAATTTTCTTAGCTTCTGCGGGATTCTCTTCAAGAAAATGATAAAGCTGGTCGTTTACCATATCTCGAACAACCTTGCCAATTGAAGTATTACCGAGTTTTGCCTTGGTTTGTGATTCAAACTGCGCGTCAGACAGTTTTACCGATACAACGGCTACCAATCCTTCGCAGATATCTTCACCTTTTAAGCGTTTATTTCCTTCTTTCAGATGCTTAAAATCAAAGGCATATTTATTAACGGCATTGCTGAGAGCCATTTTAAAGCCCTGCTCGTGAGTACCGCCGTCAACAGTATAAAGGGTGTTTGCAAAAGACATAATTTTTGTGTCTTTAGTTGACCATACCATAGCAATTTCGGCAGTTTGGTCGGCAACCTCGGTGCTTAAATAAATTACTTCTTTATTTAAGCTCTCGCCCTTTGTTTTCTCAAGTAAAAAATCAACGTAGGAACGAATACCGCCTTCATAGAAAAATTCTTCTGTACGGCCATCCATATCCTTTCGTTTATCGGTTAAAACAATACGGATACCTGCATTTAAAAATGCTTGTTCTCGAAGGCGCTTTTCAAGTATTTCAAAATCATAGGTTGTAGTATCAGTAAAAATTGTGGGGTCGGGCTTAAAGGAAACTACTGTACCTGTTTTATCGGTATCTCCTATTTTTTCAAGTTCTGTTACTATATTTCCCTTTTCATAACGCTGACGATAAATATTTTTACCGTCGCTTACTTCTACTTCAAGCCAACTGGAAAGTGCGTTTACGACCGATGCACCAACACCATGTAATCCGCCCGATACCTTATAGCCGCCACCGCCGAATTTACCGCCCGCGTGGAGAATAGTAAATACAACAGTAACTGTTGGAATACCTTTTTGCGGATTTATACCAACAGGTATACCACGTCCGTTATCAGTAACGCGTACAATACCGTCATCAAGCAGTTCAACCGTTATTTTATCACAATAACCTGCCAATGCTTCATCTATTGAGTTATCAACTATTTCGTATACCAAATGGTGTAAACCACGCTCTCCTGTAGAACCGATATACATACCAGGTCTTTTTCTAACCGCTTCAAGACCTTCAAGTACCTGTATTGAACTTTCATCATAGGTATTTTCTACAGCGGGTGAATTAATATTTTCTGACATTTTTAATTTTCACCTTTCTTTATTTTAAAAACTCGTTTCTTTTAAGTAATGTAACTGAAGAAATCTGAGAAATATATATTTTTTTCCTTTTACTTTTTGACGGCGCACATACAATAAACGATTTTGGCAATTCATTTGTTATATAAACGACGTCACCATTTTTTTCAGATAAATTAAGATATTTTCTTGTATGACGGCTTACAGTTGCCGTATCTAAATCAAAAATCCCTATTATATCCTGTTTTTTTACAACTGTTTCCTGTCCTAAATGTATATACATTATTTTACCTGTCCGTTTTCTATGTAAAAGACCTTACCTTTTTCTAAATTTTCAAAGTTTGTTTTATCACAACAGGTAATAAAAACTTGACGGTCTTTTATGTGGTTAAGTATGTAATTTTGGCGATGCTTATCAAGTTCACTCATAACGTCGTCAAGCAATGTTACGGGTTTTTCGCCTACTATACTTTCTATTATGTTTGCCTCTGATAATTTAATTGCTAAACAAATACTGCGTTTTTGACCCTGAGAAGAATATTCTCTTGCATTAAATCCGTTTATTTTAAATAATATATCATCTCTATGCGGACCTACACTCGTAAAGCCGTGTAAAATATCAATCGGTTTTTTAAGTAATAATTCTTCACGAAAATTATTTTTATAAGAACAAATATATTCTATTTCAAGAAATTCTTTATTTCTTGATAGTTCACTGTATATTTTTGGGCAGTGTTCATTTAACCTTTCGATATATCTTTTTCTGTAAGTAATGATTTTTTCTCCGTATTCTATTATTATCTTTTCAAAATCTTCTAATAGAATTTTAAGAGAAGCATCTTTTATGCAATCTTTTAAAATATTATTTCTTTGCATTACCGCCTTGTTATACTGTCTTAAAATTTCTATATATTTCGGATATAACTGGCATACTGCCGTATCGATAAATCTGCGCCTTAATGATGGCGAATCGGTAACCAAATTTAAATCAGTAGGAGAAAAAATAACGGCGCAAAATTTTCCTATTATCTCATTTTGATTATTTTGCCGTTTTCCGTTTAAAAAAAATTGTCTTTTCTCTTTAATTTTTATTTTTAAATTATTTTCGATTCCTCCGCTTATAAAAACAGAATCAATCTGCGCTTCGTTATTTTCAAATTTTATAAGTTCATTATCCCTTATATTTTTAAAACTTTTAGTCCCTGTTAATAACCAGATTGCTTCTATTAAATTTGTTTTACCTCCCGCATTATCTCCGCAAATAATATTAATTTCTTCGCAAGGAAAAATTTCGGCAGAATCAAAATTTCTAAAATTTTTAACCTTTAAATCTTTAATAATCATTTATTCAATAATTATTTCCTTTTCTTGAGTTTTGACGGTATCTCCGGGTCTTATTTTTTTCCCGCGCATTAAACAAACTTCGCCGTTAACCAAAACTTCACCGTTTTGAATCATTATTTTTGCGTGACCGCCCGTAGCCGCCATATCGGCAAACTTAAGTAATGAATCCAACTTTATAAATTCTTCTTTTATTTTAATTTTTTCCATTATCTTAACCTCATAGGCATTATCATATATAAAAACTCATCGTTTTCAGTAGGTTTTATAAGAACGCCTGAAGTTGCCCCATTAAATTCTATTTTGATATTTTCTACTTCACTCGCTTTAAGAGCTTCTAATAGATAACGGCTGTTAAGACCAATTTCAAATTCTTCACCTTCGAGGGTTATAGGGAAGTTTTCGGTAGCACGTCCAATGGCTGATGTACAACTAAATAAAATATTTTCTTCGCTTATAATGCATCTTACAGGTGTTGAAAATGCATCGTTAATAATAGGACTTATGCGGTCTATTGTATTTATTAAATCAGAAGTGTTTACAAATATTCTCTGACGGTATGTAGGCGGAATTGTTTTACTGTAATCAACAAAACTACCTTCAAGTAAACGTGAAATAAATGAATAACCGTTTGCTTCAAAGCATATAAGGTTTACGCCTGTGTGAATAATAACATCTTCATTTTCATCATCTATTAATTTAATAAGTTCACTTATTGCTTTACCTGAAACTATAAACTCTGCGTCTGCTTTAATATTAAGTTTTTCTTTTCGTATAGCAAGGCGATATCCATCAATAGCTACAAACTGTATTTCATCTTCTTTAATACTTACTTTAACACCAGTAAGAATAGGTCTTGTTCCTTCATTTTGAGCCACCGCGAATATAGTTCTTCTAACCATATTTTTAAGTATTTCTCCTCCAAGAGAGATGGGGTTATCATTAGTAACCGTCGGCATTTCAGGAAAATCTGCTCCAGCCATACCCATAATATCAAAGTTTGCAGAACCCGATTTTATATGGCACATTAAGCGTTCATCTGTTGAAATTTCAACACTTACTCCGTTCATTTTTCTTAATATTTCAGCAAGAATTCTGGCATTAATTACAATTTCACCGGGAACTGCAGTATTTGAATAGATTTCTTTTTTTATTCCCATTTCGAGATTATAACTAATAAGTGTTAATTTTCCCTGCTCGGCACAAAGATATATACCTTCAAGTACAGGTAATGAAGTTTTATTGTTTACTATTCTGGATAAATGATTAACTGCTTCGAGTAATTGTGAACGTTCAACTGAAATTTCCATTTTTCATTTTTCCTTTCTTAAAAAAATAAATACATAGTAGTAGTTATATAGTGTGTTGAAACGGTTGAAAACTAATTTAAAGTGGCTTTAGTACAAGCTTTTCTTTGTTAATTCGATTTTTGATAACTTCTTAATAATTTTTTTTAAAATATTAAGAAATATAAAGTGTTGAAAAAAGAAAGTTAATTCTTGTTAATTATGTGGATAACTTTTAATTATTCTTCCTTTAAATTTCTGATAATTTCATCAACAATTTCTTTTTCATAAGGATTCTCTTTTAGCGTTTTTTCTGCTTGTCTTACGTTGTGTAAAACTGTCGAGTGGTCCTTACTGAAACTTTCTCCTATTGACTGATATGCAAGTTCTGTGGTTTCCCTTGCTATATACATTGCTATTTGACGCGCTTTAACAAGTTCTGCGGTTCGGCGGCTTGATAATATTTCTGTCTGTGAAACCTGATAGGTTCGTGCAACCTCTTCAATAATTCGCTCAATTTTTATCGGCTCTGCCTTTTGTTCAGCAATAACATCACGAATAAGTGTTTTAAGAACTGATACCGTCGGCGCCTTTTTTTCGAGATTTATGTAAGCCCGTAGTTTTTTAACAACTCCGCCGAGCTGTCGGTTACTTGCATTTACCTTTTTAGCAATCTCATAAACAACTTCATCCGAAAGAGTTATACCTACCTGTTCGCATTTAACCCTTATAATGCCAACCCGTGTTTCAAAATCGGCAGGGGTGATGTCCGCCATCAGTCCGCTCTCTAAGCGGGTTTTGATTCTGTTTTCAAGCGTCATAATCATCTTTGGCGGTCTGTCAAGCGTTACAACAACCTGTTTATTGTTTCGCTGTAAGAAATCAAAGGTATTAAAAAATTCTTCCTGTGTGGATTCCTTTCCGGCAATAAAATGAATATCGTCGATGAGTAAAACGTCAACATTTCGGTATTTATTACGGAAATCATCGATACTGTCGATTCTCATTTTATTATCGTGTAATGCATGAATCAAATCGTTTGTAAATTCTTCACCGCGGGTACACTCTATTTTTAGGTTCGGATGTAAACGGGAAATTTCATTTTTAATTGCAAAAAGCAAATGGGTTTTACCTACACCTGAGGGGCCGTAAATAACAAGAGGATTATATTCGTATGCCGGTTTTTCGGCAACGGCTTGTGCTGCAGCGTGTGCAAAACGGTTGGTTTGTCCAACAATAAAATTATCAAAGGTAAAACTTTCTTCGGAATTTCCGAGCTGTTCGTTTATTTCAGGACGGGTACCTTTTAAATCGGTTGCAACGATTTTAAAATTCATATCAATACCCATTATTGTTTTAATACTCTTTTTTATTAAATCACTGTAAGTATTTTCAACTATTTCCTTTTTATAGGAAGAATAAATTGAAAGAGTAAGGACACCGTTTTGAATCTCAACCGGCTCTAAGTCTTTAAACCATACTCTGAATGCGATTTCATTTATTTCTTTTTTACATTCCTCGCATATTGCTTCCCAAATATCTGACAAAGATTCAATTTGCATTTTTATTTTCTCCTAAAAGTGTTTAAATTTTTGTTTTAAACGCGTTTTATAATATTCCCATATAAATATACACATTAAAGTATAACACAGCGTACCAAAATTTGCAACACTTTAATATAATAATATAATTATATTATATAATAGGCGATAAAAACGCATAAACAAATTGTAGGAATATTATAGTGTTTCATTTTGCGACATTCACCGACATTTTGATAAAAACTTGATTTTTTTGGAAAAAAGAGTATAATATACTCAACTTTTTCAAAAAAGGGGACATAATTACGGAAAATAAAAATTACAAAAACATATTTACAATACCAAATATGATGTCTCTTTTCAGAATTTGCCTGATTCCTTTTATTTGGTATGCGTATGTTTTAAAACAAGATTATGTGCTTACCGCCTTTCTTGTATTGCTTTCGGGAGCAACCGACGTGGTAGATGGCATTATAGCAAGAAAATTTAATATGATAAGCGAATTCGGTAAGTTTATTGACCCTATAGCCGATAAATTAACACAGGCGGCGCTCATTTTCTTCCTTATAAGCCGATTTGAAAAGATGATTTATGTGTTTGTTTTAATGGCGGTTAAGGAGATGATTAATGCTGTTTCCTTTATTTTTTTGAAGAAAAAAACGGGAAAAATGTTAAGCGCGTGCTGGCACGGAAAACTTGCCACAGTATTGCTGTATTCAATGCTTTTTTTACATATAGTATGGTTTTCAATACCCGATGCGGTATCAATTTTCCTTATTTTTATTTCGGCGGTGTCGATGGTTTTATCTTTAGTGTTGTATCTCATAAGAAATATAAAAATAATAATAAAAACGACTGCATAATGCAGTCGTTTTTCGGTTTCAAGAATTATTATTCAAATGAAAATGTTCCGCTTTTCTTTACGATACAAACCCACGAATTTCCTGCAGAAACAGTCAGCGGCGAGCCATCGCTTTTAGTAAACACAATGGGGTCGGAGTCATTTCCTTTTTTCCATTTAATTTCTTCGTACGTTCCGTTTACAATATAGTAACCGTCGCCGCCTTCAAGTTCTATTTTTCGGCGGTAATTATTAGGATACATACTCATATCTGTTTTTAAAACAAAAACGTTTTTAAAGGTGTATGGTTTTGAGTTTCCTTGGTCTTTATTTTCGGTAAATTTGCTTGTTTTTGTATATAATCCTGTTGTAGCATCGTAGTCAAAATATGAAATATACACGTTGTTAAAACCAATAGTGGCTTTATTTGCAGTGTTTGTAAGGGTTACGGTTTCTTTTTCTTCTGCGAAATTTTGCCATGGTTTTATATTTTCATCGGTTGTTTTCCATTTTTTATCGCTAAAACCCTTAAGTAGCGTTTCACCCGATGTAAAGAGTTCTTGCCAGCTCATAACGTCGCCGTAGTGTATGCGTTTTCCGTAGTAACCGTACGAAATGTTAAAGTCGTCAAGGTCGGCAAGATGGGGTTTACAGTAGGTCGGGTCCTGACCGCAATGAACATATATTGCATTGTGCCCCATAGCCAAATCAACAAAGCAGTAACGAGCAGAACGGACATCGCCTATTTGCCCTATTTTGCTAAGGTCGGAAAAAACAGCCATAAGCCGCGTAATGCCTGCTTCAATTTCGGTTTCGTAAACGATATCAGCGTTTGATACTGCAAATTGAGAGTTGCGTTGCGCCAACGAATCGTTATCTATCATAACGGCGACGGGACGAAGATTTGTTTTATCCTTATCTAAGTCATAAACACCCGTAAGCGAGTTTTTAGCATATGGATTCTCGGGTTCCGGCTCGGGCGAAGAAGAAGGATTAGAAACCATACTGTTATCTACCGGCTTGGGTTCGCGACAGGCAGCGAGTGAAAAAACAAAACAAAAAATGAGCAAAAAAGAAAGAATTTTTCTAAGCATAAGCCACACCCTTTTATTTTAATATAAATTTATTATAAGGCAAGAGAACAAAGATTTCAATAATTATAAAAAAAGTTTAGGAAAATAAATTTTTCCTATTGATTTTTTTATTTAAGTGTGTTATTATATCTAAACGTGACAAGCAAATATACGCGTTGATAGTTAAGCCGATAGAGCGTCTGGCTACGGCCTGATGAGTCGGGAGTTTGTTACAATTTAATATACGCGCTGATAGCTCAGCTGGATAGAGCGTCTGGCTACGGACCAGAAGGTCGGGAGTTCGTCGGAGAAGCCGAGACACAAAGTGTGTCGGACTTCGGAGTCTCGAGCAAGGAAATTTTTTCGGTAACACCCGCAGTGTTCGAAAAAATGACGGCGCAGAGTACCTTCTTCAGCCGCTGAAGAAGAACCATTACAATTTAATATACGCGCTGATAGCTCAGCTGGATAGAGCGTCTGGCTACGGACCAGAAGGTCGGGAGTTCGAATCTTCTTCAGCGCGCCAAATATCCCACCACCGCAAAAGCGGTGATGGGATATTTTTT
>CAZSIL010000017.1:0-34391 GCA_964607025.1 uncultured Eubacteriales bacterium | reverse complement strand
TCCCAGCCTTCCAAGCTGGTCGTGTGGGTTCGATTCCCATCACCCGCTCCAAAAAGAGAAGTTGTGCCTTTAGGTACGACTTCTCTTTTTCTTTGTATGGATAGGAATCGAACACAGAAACATCTATTTTTTTGAGCTGTTTTTCCTCATACTTTATTGACATCGCTTTTGCAAGATATTATAATATAATATTATTAATAAAAGCGCGAGGTGTTCTTATGTTATCAAAAGATATGATAAATTTAGGACAGGTAAGGTCTGTAATACGTGAAATGTTTGAGTATGGCAATAAACGTGCCGCTGAAATAGGTCGCGAAAACGTTTTTGATTATAGTCTTGGAAACCCAAGTGTGCCGGCCCCAGAGATAGTTAACGAAACGCTTATTGATTTACTTAAAAATGAAGACCCAGTGGCGATTCATAGCTATTCATCGGCTCCTGGAGACCCCGCTGTCCGTGCCGCTATAGCAAATAATCTTAATAAAGAATACGGAACCGATTTTTTGGCCGACAATATCTACATAACTTCGGGTGCCGCCGCAGCTTTAAGCATTACTTTTAAAGCACTGGCAGAAGAAAATGATGAGTTTATCGTATTTGCACCATTTTTCCCCGAGTACCGCGTTTTTATTGAGAATGCCTCAGCTAAGGTAACAATGGTAAAATGCCGTGAAGAAGATTTTCAGATTGATTTTGAAGCCCTTAAAAATGCGCTTAATAAAAATACCAAAGCAGTTATTATAAATTCACCCTGTAACCCCTCGGGTGTTGTATTTAATGAGGATACCATTTCAAATCTTGCCTCAGTTTTAAGTGATGCCGAAAAAGAATTTGGTCATCCTATTTTCTTAATTTCGGACGAGCCGTACAGAGAACTGGTATATGATAATATAACGGTACCGTTCGTGCCGAATTATTATGATAACACTATAGTTTGCTACTCTTTCAGTAAATCGTTATCAATTCCGGGAGAGCGTATTGGTTATATTTTAATTTCAAACAAATCTGTTGACCCGAGGCTCATTTTTGAAGCAGTTGCGGGTGCGGGCAGAGCACTTGGATATGTATGCGCACCAAGTCTTTTCCAAAAACTAATACCTGTTTGTATGGGTAAAACTGCCGATATTGGAATTTACAAAAAGAATCGCGATTTATTATGTGATGCACTAACCGAATACGGCTACACGTTACCGAGCCCTGATGGCGCTTTTTATCTCTTTATAAAAGCACTCGAAAACGATGCAAATCGTTTTTGTGAGAATGCCAAGAAATTCGAACTCTTATTAGTACCGGGCGATAGCTTTGGTTATCCAGGATACGTTCGAATTTCGTATTGTGTATCTACAGAACAAATTATAAAATCATTGCCTGCATTTAAAAAATTAGCCGATGGCTATAGAAATGGGGAGTTTTAGTGAATAAACTTGATGAAGCCCGAAAGATAATTAATGACGTTGATAAGAAAATGGCTGACTTATTTTGTGAACGTATGAAAGCCGCAGAAATGGTTGCCGAATATAAACGTGAAAAGGGCTTACCGATTTTGGATGCCGTCCGTGAAGAAGCGATTATTACTAATAATTCTAAATCGCTCAGTTGCCGCAAATATGCAGAATATTACGTTAATTTTTTGCAGGATGTTATGAAAATATCCCGTAATTATCAACACAGATTAATAAACGGTATGAGAATTGCATATAGCGGTGTTGAAGGTGCATTTGCGCATATTGCCGCAGGTAAAATTTTTGAAAGCGGCGAGAGAATTTCATATCCTAACTTCAAAAGCGCATATCGGGCTGTTATGGACGGTGAATGCGATTGCGCTGTTCTGCCGATTGAAAACAGCAGTGCCGGTGAAGTCGGTGCTGTTATTGATTTAATTTTTGCGGGTAGCTTGTATATTAACGGTGTTTACGAATTGTCTGTTTCACAGAATCTTATCGGCGTACAAAACGCTGCGATTTCTGATATTAAAAAGGTAATTAGTCATATTCAGGCCCTTGAACAATGCGATTCTTACATAAAATCTCACGGATTTGAAGTTTCAATGTGCGATAATACCGCCATCGCGGCTCAAAACGTTGCTAAGAACGGCGATAAAACTGTTGCGGCTATTGCCAGTACCGAAACCGCAGAACTCTACGGTCTTAAAATACTTGATTCAAACATCAACGAAAGCCACCAAAACACAACACGTTTTGCGGTTATTTCACGTTCTGAGCATTTGAAAACTGTGAATAAACCCGATAACAATTCTATTTTAATGTTTACCGTTCGCAACGAAGCAGGTTTTCTTGCAAAAGCTATAAACGTTATTGGTGAGCACGGCTTTAATATGCGAAATCTTCGTAGCCGTTCTATGAAAGAATTGTTATGGCAGTATTACTTCTACGTTGAAGTTGAAGGTAATCTTCATACGGATGAAGGTGACGCTATGCTTGAAGACCTTAAAAAATACTGCGATAAATTAAAGGTTGTCGGCTCATACTACAACCATATTGATTTAAAATAATTGGAGAAATATATGATTATACATCTTGATTTAGCGGAACGCAGTTATGATATACACTTAAAACGCGGTATTTTACATACAGTAGGAGAAATTTTAAACTTCAATCGCCGAGTACTTATCGTAACCGATAACGGCGTACCACGTGAATATGCCAATATTATCGCAAAGCATTGCAAAGAACCATTTATTGTTACAGTGAAACAAGGTGAAGATTCCAAGTCTATTGGTACTTTGTCCGAACTTTACCGTGTTATGCTTTCTAATAATTTTTCACGTAAGGACTGCGTAGTCGCGGTTGGCGGTGGTGTAGTAGGGGACTTATCAGGTCTTGCGGCAGCCACCTTCATGCGCGGCATTGATTTTTATAATATTCCTACAACTGTTTTATCACAGGTTGATTCTTCCATTGGCGGTAAAGTTGCGGTTAATTTTCAAGGAATTAAGAATATAATCGGTGCTTTTTATCAGCCAAAAGCGGTAATAATTGATCCTGACGTTCTAAAAACGTTACCCACAAGACATATTTCAAACGGTCTTGCCGAGGCAGTTAAAATGGGGCTTACGTCCGATAAATCTCTATTTGAAATTTTTGAAAATGATGATTATTTAGAAAAAATTGATACTATTATCGAAAAATCATTACGTATTAAAAAGTATGTAGTTGAACAAGATGAAAAAGAAAACGGATTGCGCAAAATTTTAAATTACGGTCATACACTCGGACATGCATTTGAATCGTTGAATTTCAGCACATTATATCACGGCGAGTGTGTAGCGCTTGGAATGCTTTATATGTGTTCCCCCAACGTCAAATCACGCTTATTGCCAGTTTTTGAAAGACTTAACCTACCAACTGTTATTTCTTGTAATAAGCAGGACGCATTAGCCGTTTTAAAGCACGATAAAAAAGCCGACGTCGAGCATCTTTCCTGTATTTTCGTAGATACAGTAGGGGAATTCCAAATCAAAAAGGCAAAACCAGAAGAATTAATTGAACTTTTATAGGCGGTGAAAATATGGATTACGGTCTGATTGGTGAAAAACTAGGTCACAGTTTTTCTGCCGAAATTCATCCTAAAATAACGGGGAAACCGTATAAATTGATAGAATTACCAAAAGAAAACGTTGAAAACTTTATAAAAGATA
Source organism: uncultured Eubacteriales bacterium (assembly GCA_964607025.1). Taxonomy (GTDB): domain Bacteria; phylum Bacillota; class Clostridia; order Oscillospirales; family Acutalibacteraceae; genus SIG565. The sequence continues at coordinate 30,733 of CAZSIL010000017.1, read as the reverse complement.
GGGAATTTAAAGGGATTAACGTAACAATACCTTACAAGCAAACCGTTATGCCTTATTTAGATTATATAGATAAAAAAGCGCAAGAAATCGGTGCGGTGAACACGGTTGTAAATGATAACGGCGTTCTTTACGGTTATAATACCGATTTTGGCGGATTGTTGGCTTTGGTAAAAAAGAGAATAAAAGACCTTACAGGTAAAAAGGCATTAATTTTAGGTGATGGGGGCGCCAGCAAAGCGGCATATGCAGTATTGAAACACCTAAATGCTAAAGAAATTTACGTTGTAAGTCTTTTTCCTGAAAATGAAAAAATCTCATATGCCGATGCCAAAACCTTGCACAATGATGCAAATATTATCATTAATGCTACGCCCGTTGGTATGTATCCAAATATAACAGGAACCGCCATTTCTATTGATTGTTTTAAATCACTCGAATTGGTAATTGATGTTGTTTATAATCCTCTTCGCACTGATTTAACACTTGCCGCGGAAGAAAAAGGTATTCCCGCACTTACAGGGCTTTATATGCTTGTAGGTCAGGCGGTACTTGCAGCCGGTCATTTTATTGGCAAAGAAATAAAATCTTCGGTTACCGACGAGATTTTTAAAGATATCGTAACTAAAAAAAGAAACATTGTGCTTATCGGAATGCCAGGTTGTGGTAAAACTACAATAGGTAAAGTTTTAGCCGATAAATTAGGTCGCGAATTCGTTGATACCGACGAAATGATCGTAAAACGCTCCGGTAGAGAAATTACCGATATTTTTGCCGCAGACGGTGAAGTAGAATTTAGGAAAATTGAAAGTGAAGTAATAAAAGAAATATCACTCGGGAACGGTTTGATTATTTCAACCGGTGGTGGCGCCGTGCTAAATCCTGAAAACATCCGCCATCTAAAACATAATGGTATTGTATTTTTCCTTGACCGTGAGTTGAACGAATTATTACCGACATCCGACCGTCCGCTAGCAAACAGCAAAGAGAGTATTATAAGAAGATACAATGAACGCATTGATATTTATAATTCTTCTAACGATTATTGCGTAAAGGTAATCGGCCCGCAAAAAACTGCTGACGAAATTATTAAAATATTTGAAGGACTTGATTTTTAGTGTTAGCAATCATTAATAAAAGTATTGCCGAGGGTTCGGTTTCTGCACCGCCTTCAAAAAGTATGTCACATAGATTGCTTATTTGCGCGGGGTTATCTGATAATATAACCACCGTTAATAATGTTGCTTTTTCAGAAGATATATTAGCCACTTTAGACTGTTTAAAAGCTATTGGTGCCACAATTAATATTGATGGCAATACCGTTGTAATTAAAGGTGTAACTCCCGATAAATTCAATGATAATATTATTGCAAATTGCAGGGAAAGTGGTAGTACACTTCGTTTTTTTATACCGATTTTATTGCTTTGCGGTAAAAAAAGTACGCTTGTTGGAAGTGAATATTTATTCCGACGTCCACTTGACGTTTATAAAGAAATTTGCGAAAAGCAGGGTATTGTATTTAATTTATCTTATGGTAAATTGGATATTAACGGTAAATTAAATTTGGGCGAATACACTATCAATGGTAATATCAGCAGTCAATTTATCAGCGGTTTACTATTTGCTTTGCCGTTACTTGAAAATGACAGTATAATTCATATCATACCGCCGGTAGAAAGCCGTTCTTATATTAATATGACAATATTATCGCTTAAGACTTTCGGCATTGATATTGTTTGGCAGGATGAATATACACTGTTTATTAAAGGTAATCAACGATATTTTAGCAACATAGTTACTGTAGAGGGCGATTATTCTAATGCTGCTTTTTATGAAGCATTTAATCGTATAGGCGGTAACATAGTTGTATCAGGATTAAATCAGGATAGTTTACAGGGCGATAAAGTCTATTATAAATTTTTCGACTTATTGGAAGCCGAAAAGCCCACAATTGATATTACTGACTGTCCTGATTTAGCACCAATACTCGTTACTGTGGCTGCACTAAAAAACGGTGCCCAGTTTATTGGTACAAAGCGTCTTGAAATTAAAGAAAGCAATCGTGGTGTTGCTATAGCCGAAGAACTTGCCAAATTTGGTGCTAATATTGTTGTTTTCGATAATAAAATTATCGTAAATAAAGTTGATTTACATGCTCCAACAGAAATACTTTCGGGACATAATGACCACCGTATCGTTATGTCATTAGCCGTTATTGCTTCGGTTTACGGTGCTGAAATTTGCGGCGTTGAAGCAGTAAATAAGAGTTTTCCTGACTTTTTTGAAAAAATAAAATCACTTGGAATTAGGGTCGATTTAGATGAAAATAAATAAGGATACAAGATTTTTAATAATTGGTTTAGGTCTTATGGGCGGAAGTTATGCGAGAGCCCTTACAAAACGTGGCTATGTAGTTAACGCTATTACCAAAGACCAAAGTTCAATCGATTTTGCGCTTAAGAATAAAATTATTAATTACGGAACAACTTTGGTTGAAGAAGATTTGATAAAAAACACTGATGTTGTTATATTTGCACTATATCCGCACGTGTTTACCGAGTGGTTGGGGGAGTATCAACACCTTTTCCGTCCGGGTACTATTCTTACCGACGTTACCGGTGTCAAAACGTCGCTTATAACTCAAATCAATGAAATTATCCGTGATGATATTGAGTTTATTGCTGCTCATCCAATGGCTGGACGTGAGGTTTACGGTGTAGAAAACAGTGATGATAAAATTTTCGAAAAAGCCAACTATATCGTTGTGCCGACTGAGAATAATACCAAAGAAGCAATAGCATTATGCAAGGAACTGGGGAAAATTCTTGGATTCGCTACAATTTCTGAATTGTCCCCTAAAAAGCACGATGAAATGATCGCATTTCTCTCACAGTTAACACACTGTATTGCAGTTTGCCTTATGACCTGTAACGGAAGCGACAATATGCAAGACTATACGGGTGACTCTTTCCGTGATTTGACAAGAATTGCCCAAATTAATGAATATATGTGGTCAGAACTATTTTTAATTAATAAAGAGCCACTCCTTCAAATGATGAAATTGTTCCGTGATGATTTTGATAAACTGACGCATTATATTGAAAATGACGACAAGTTGGCAATTATGGAAATGATGAGAGTTTCTACTGCACGCAGAAAACTCTTTGATAAATAAGGAGAAATAAAAATGAATATGGAATTTTTAAGGAAGTTACCTGTCCCTGTTGATATAAAAGCACAGTATCCGCTTCCTAAAAAATACGAGAGTATTAAAGAAAAACGTGATAAGGAAATCGCCGATATTTTTAAAGGCGAGGATGATCGCATGTTGTTAATTATCGGTCCGTGCTCTGCTGATCGTGAAGATGCGGTTTTAGAATATGTTTCTAAATTACGTGAAGTTCAGGAAAAAGTAAAAGATAAAATTGTTATCGTACCGCGTTTATACACAAACAAACCGCGTACAACCGGTAAAGGTTATAAAGGAATGTTGCATCAGCCCAACGCTAACGAAACCCCCGATATGTTGGCGGGAATAGTCGCCATTCGTAAATTGCATATGGACACCATAATTAATACTGAATTCACTTGCGCCGACGAGATGCTTTACCCCGAAAACTACAGATACTTATCTGACTTGTTGTCTTATGTTGCTGTGGGGGCTCGTTCGGTTGAAAATCAAAAACACCGACTTACCTCGAGTGGACTTGATATACCCGTTGGTATGAAAAATCCCACCTGTGGAGATTATTCAATTATGCTCAACTCAATTATTGCAGCCCAGAGTTCTCACACCTTTATTTACCGCGGTTGGGAAGTCCAGTCTCACGGTAACCCACTTGCCCACGCCATTTTGCGAGGACACGTTAATGAAAGCGGTGAATCTTTCCCTAATTATCACTTTGAAGATATTATCAGGTTATCTCATTTGTATAATGATGCAAATCTTGCAAATCCAGCAGTAATAGTAGATACAAATCACGCAAATTCGGGAAAACAGTATTTAGAACAGGTAAGAATTTGCAAAGAGGTATTGCATAGCTGCCGTTATTCATCCGAAGTTAAAAAACTTGTAAAGGGCTTTATGGTTGAGAGTTATCTAGTTGACGGTTGTCAGCAGGTTGGCGGCAAGACCTATGGTCAATCAATCACCGATCCGTGTCTTGGTTGGGATAAAACCGAGCGCCTGATTTATGATATGGCGGACGTTTTGTAAGGAGAAAATATGAAAACTATTGAACGTGATGTAAAAACAGCACTTGAAGAATTGTGCAATGTGGCAAAAATAGCGGCGGGGGACATAGTTGTTATCGGTTGTTCCACTAGTGAAGTTGATGGCGGAATGATCGGTAAAAACTCAAATGCCGATTTAGGAACAATAATTTTTAATGCGGCGAACGAAACAATCAGTAATCGTGGCGCCTATCTTGCGGCACAATGTTGCGAACACTTAAATCGTGCCATTATCGTCGAAAAAGCGGCTTTGAAAGACACAGACAACGTTGTAAACGTTGTGCCAAGACCTAAGGCAGGCGGTTCTTTTGCAACTGCCGCGTATAACGGTTTTAAGGAACCGGTTGCGGTTGAATATATTAAAGCAGATGCTGGACTAGATATCGGTCTTACTTTAATAGGTATGCACCTGAAATCCGTAGCTGTACCTGTTCGTTTATCATTAAATAAAATCGGAAATGCCGTAATCGTTGCTGCCCGTACAAGACCTAAATTTATAGGTGGAGTCCGCGCAGTTTATGATGAGAAAGAATTATAAAAAAAGAGAGAGTTTAAAAAACTCTCTCTTTTTCAAATCCAACAAGTAATCCGCCTTTTTCGGCATAGAAACTGCAAAGCCCTCCGCAACTATATGTTTTAACGACTGCGTTATTATATTTATTATTAATCATTTCTTTTAGCGTGTTTGCAGCAATCGGGTTGAAACAGTGTGCTATATTTACTTTGCCGCCATTAAATCCTAAATCAATCATATGTTCAAATATTGTCTTAAGCGCTTTATTTTCGCCTCTGCATTTGTTTAGCGGTTGAAGGTCGCCTTTTTCACTAGCTTTACCAACAACGCGTATACCGAGAATTCCTGCCATTTTTGCTACAAGCGGACTTACTCTGCCATTATTAGCAAGATTTTTCATAGATTCGAGCATAAATAATAGCCCTGTTTGATTTTTATATTTACTAATTTTTTCGCATATTTCATTAAAACCTATACCACTGACCGTTAACTCTGCTATTTTTTCAATTATTAAAGCAATTTCAGGCCCTGCCGATAGAGTGTTAATTATAAACACACGGCGGTTTGGGTGTTTTTCCTCATAAATTTTTTTGGCTAATGATGCGGCATTGTAACTTCCCGACAAGGTCCCCGTTATAGTTACACAAAACACAAACTTTGCATCTCCAAACGCATTAAGCCAATCTTCAGTATTAGGGCAGGATGTAGATGATTTCCCCTTGTAAAATTCAAGGTATTTGACCATTTGTAAAGTATTCAAGTATTCATCATCAACATATTCATTTTGAGTGGTAATTATCTTTAACGGCGCCACGTTAAATGGTATGTTATCTAAATGAAATAAATCACAAGCCGAATCTGCAGCAATCAAAAAGTTTTCTTGGTACATAATATCTCCTTAAAATTTGTGGTAATTTGATTTTTCACAAAAATATAGTATTTTAATCAATTACATCTATCAACCAACTTTGATTGATGGTAGAATTTCAAAAAAATAAGCTCTGCATCGGCAGAGCTTTAAATTATTTATTATTGCGAAACTTATCGAGTATTTTTCTGATTAACAGTGTAATAGCAATACATAATGGCCAAAAGGGAGTAGCGGGTCCCAGCCAGAACGCGAGATATCCGCCGGCAATTCCTATCAGTATTGTAGAATTATTGATTAGGCCCAAAATTCCGCACACCCAAATAGGTGACGTCATAACTATCGTCACAACCGCTAAAACAATCAGGTTATGCCAATCCTTTAGTTGCATCCAAAGCCATTTAAAAAAATTAATTATTTTTGTTTTAATATTCCTCATTTTACAAACCACCCAAAAAACTACATCTAATTCTATAACCTTTCGGAAAATATTTCAAGTGAATGTTCACAAATTTCACCTATTTATAAATATTTAAACCTTTTTTCGACTTTTATATAAAAAACTTGAGTGTGATAATTGACAAATACCACCATATAGTGTATAATCGTACTATAATTATTCGATATATATCAATTGTTTTGGTTTTGAAGTTTCTACCCAACAGCCGTAAAATGTTGGACTATCGAATTTTCGACAGGGGAACTTTAAGTTTTTCTGTCTCTTTTATTTAGGGAGATGTTTTTGTGCGGCTATTAGAAGAGCGTATTAGTAAAGACGGTATAATAAGCGAGGGTAATGTTCTCAAGGTTGATAGTTTTTTAAATCACCAGATGGACATTAGTCTAATTAATGAGTTGGCTGCCGAATTTCACCGTTTATATAAAGATAGCGGTGTAACAAAAATTCTCACAATAGAGGCATCGGGAATTGGTATTGCTTGTCTTACAGCGCAGTATTTTGGAGTTCCGATGGTTTTTGCAAAAAAATCAAAAACTAAAAACATAGCAGGAGATATTTATACCGCAAAAGTTGAATCTTTCACCCATGGCACTGTGTATGATGTTATTGTTTCAAAAAAGTTTTTGGACAGTTCTGATAGAGTTTTAATTATTGATGACTTTTTGGCAAATGGACAGGCGCTATTGGGTCTTACTAAAATTGTTAATGATGCCGGTGCCACAACTGTGGGTTGCGGTATTGTCATAGAAAAAGCTTTTCAGGATGGCGGAAAGATTATTCGCGATAAAGGCATCCGCGTTGAGTCTTTGGCTCGGATTAAAGAAATGTCGGTAGAAACCGGCGCAATATTCTGTGATTAAATTAGCGCAAAGCTATTTTAATAAATAAAAAAGAGGAGATTGTAAAAATGAAAAGAATTCTCGCATTAGTTCTCGCATTGGCAATGATTTTTGTATTTGCCGGTTGCGGCGGCACTGAAAACAAGGATGCCCTTGGCATGAGTGCTTCACCGCTTGATTCACTTGAAATCAAAGCTGATTACAAAATCGCTGACGATTTCAAAATTGGTTTCATCTGCTTACACGATGAAAATTCCACCTATGACCTTAACTTTATTAATGCTGCAAAAGCCGCTCAAAAAGCTTTAGGTCTTACGAACGAGCAGGTTATTATCAAGACAAATGTTCCTGAAGGTAACGAGTGCTACGTTGCTGCAGCTGACCTTGTTGACCAGGGTTGTAAAATCGTTTTTGCTAACTCTTTCGGTCACGAAGACTTTATGATTCAGGCAGCAAAAGAGTTTACAAATGTTCAGTTCTGCCACGCTACAGGTACAAAAGCTCATACTGAAAATCTTGCTAACTACCACAATGCGTTTGCCTCTATCTTCCAGGGTCGTTACCTTGCTGGTATCGCTGCTGGTATGAAACTCAATGAAATGATTGAAGCTGGCAAAATTAAAGCTGAAGATGCTAAAATGGGTTACGTTGGTGCATACACCTATGCCGAAGTTATCTCTGGTTATACATCTTTCTATCTCGGTGCTAAATCTGTTTGCCCGACCGTAACTATGGAAGTTCAGTTTACAGGTTCTTGGTACGATGCTACCGAAGAAAAGAATGCTGCTGAAAAACTTCTTTCTAACGGTTGCGTACTCATCAGTCAGCACGCTGACTCTATGGGTGCTCCTTCTGCTTGTGAAGCTGCAGGCGTTCCGAACGTATCTTACAATGGTAGTACATACGATTCTTGCCCGACAACGTTCATCGTTTCTTCAAGAATTGACTGGGCTCCTTACTTTAACTACATTATCGGTTGCGTATCTAAGGGCGAAGCTATTGCTGCGGACTGGTGCGGCGGTATTGAAGAAGGATCTGTAGTTCTTACAGGTATTAACCAGGATGTTGCTGCTGAAGGTACTGTAGATGCTATCAAAGCTGCAGTCGCTGATCTTAAGGCAGGTAAAATTACTGTATTTAACACCAAAAACTTCACCGTTGGTGGCAAAGAACTCACAACCTATACAGCTGACGTTGATACCGATGCTGCATTCACACCTGATACTGAAGCTGTTGAAAATGGTACTTTCACCGAATCTACAAAACGTTCCGCTCCTTACTTCGATGTAAGAATTGACGGTATCAAACTTCTCAACGAGAAGTATTAATAGATTTGCGTTAGTCGCTAAGGCGGGGCACATATCTGTCCCGCCTGTATTCTATTTAATTAGTTAAAAAAAATCACTGTTTCAGCGGCTTTTTTTAACTAATTAATGATTAGGGGGAATATAGTTTGTCATCTAATTTTGCTATCGAACTTAAAAATATCACCAAAACTTTTGGCAACGTAGTTGCTAATAAGGATGTAAATTTACAGGTGAGTCGCGGTGAAATTTTATCAATTCTAGGTGAAAACGGTAGTGGGAAAACAACACTTATGAACATGATTGCGGGTATTTATTTCCCTGACCATGGTCAAATTTTGATTGATGGGGAAGAGGTAGTTATCCGTTCACCCAAAGATGCATTTGACCACAAAATAGGTATGATACATCAGCACTTTAAACTTGTTGATGTTTTTTCTGCGACCGAAAATATTATTTTAGGACTCCGAGATAAAGGTAAATTTGATGTCAAACGTGCAGCCATTGATATAAAAGATATTGCTAATAAATACGGTTTTGAAATTGATCCAAACAAAAAGATTCACGAAATGTCAGTCTCGGAAAAACAGACGGTTGAAATCATCAAAGTTCTTTACCGAGGCGCAGATATCTTAATTCTTGATGAACCGACTGCCGTTCTTACACCGCAAGAGACTCAAAAATTGTTTGCCGTTTTACGTCGTATGCGAGAAGATGGTAAATCTATAATAATCATTACTCATAAACTCCATGAAGTATTATCGCTTTCCGATAAGGTCGCTGTGCTTAGAAAAGGCGAGTATATAGGAACTGTTAACACTGCGGAAACCAACGAGTCGGAACTTACCGAAATGATGGTAGGTAAAAAAGTTTCATTAAACATTCACCGCAGTAAACCGAAAAATACCGAACCGAGATTGGTTATTAACAAACTCGATTGTGTTAATCGCGAAGGCGTGAAAGTGCTTGATGATGTATCGTTTACCGCATATTCCGGTGAAATTTTAGGAGTTGCAGGTATTGCAGGTTCCGGTCAAAGAGAATTACTCGAAGCTATCGCAGGTCTGCAACATATTGAATTCGGTGAGATTGTTTATCATGATCCAAAAACTGGCAAGGTTGAAGATTTGCGCGATAAAACACCGCTTCAAATCCGCGAACTCGGTGTTCGTCTTTCGTTTGTACCTGAGGATCGCTTGGGTATGGGACTTGTAGGCAATATGGATATTATTGATAATATGATGTTGCGTTCTTACAGAAAGGGAAAATCGTTATTCCTTGAAAGAAAAGCCCCCAAGGACCTTGCTATGCATATAATTGAGGATCTTGAGATTGTTACTCCCGGCGCTACAACACCTGTTAGACGTCTTTCAGGCGGTAATGTTCAAAAGGTGCTTGTTGGCCGTGAAATTGCTGCATCACCTACAGTTTTAATGGCAGCTTATCCGGTACGCGGACTTGATATTAACTCTTCATATACTATATATAATTTACTTAATCAGCAAAAAGAAAATGGCGTCGCCGTTGTGTTTGTTGGCGAAGACCTTGACGTACTTATTGAATTGTGTGACCGCATCGTTGTTATCGGTTCAGGTCATATTACAGGCGTTGTTGACGCGAGAACTACAACAAAAGAAGAAATTGGTATATTAATGACTAAATCTTCTAAGCATCAAGAAATGGAGGAAGCATAATTATGGAAAAAGCACAAAAAAAGCTACATAATCAACTTTTTCATATTGTTAAGCGTGAACCTTTGCCATGGTATAAGGCACTCTTGGTGCGTATTATTGCAATTATAGCCGCTCTTTTAGTTTCGGCTGTTGTCATAACTCTTTTAGCCGAAGTTAATCCTTTGGCAGTATACAAATCAATGATTAGTGGTGCGTTCGGCTCATCGCTTCGCATTTGGAGTCTTTTTCAAAATGTAGCAATTTTGCTTTGCATATCGTTAGCGGTTACACCCGCATTTAAAATGCGCTTTTGGAACTGCGGTGCCGAGGGTCAGGTGCTTGTAGGCGGACTTGCAACGATATCAGTTATGATGTTTTTAGGCGATAAAATGCCGTTACCGTTGCTTTTAATCGTTATGATTCTGGCATCAGTACTTGCAGGTATTATCTGGGCCGTTTTACCCGCAGTATTTAAAGCACTTTGGAATACAAACGAAACCTTGTTTACACTTATGATGAACTACGTTGCCATACAGTTAATTGCGTTCTTTTTAAAATATTTTGTTAAAAACGGTTCGGGCGTTTTAACACCCATGCCAGAGTATGGTTTACCCATATTATTCGGTAAATCGTATTTACTTAATATACTCATTGTAGCCATTCTTACCATTTTGGTCTACATTTATCTTAAGAATACTAAACAAGGTTATGAAATATCGGTAGTTGGCGAAAGTGAGAACACCGCAAGGTATATTGGTATCAACGTTAAAAAAGTTGTTATTAGAACTCTTATTGTATCTGGTGCTCTTTGTGGTATAGCTGGTCTTTTACTTGTAGGTGGCACCAACCATACTATAAGCACTACAACCGCAGGCGGTCGCGGATTTACGGCGATTATGGTTTCGTGGCTTGCTAAATTTAATCCTATTTTTATGATTTTCACAACATTTCTTATTGTTTTCCTTGAAAAAGGCGCTCAGCAGGTTTCAACCGATTTCCGTTTACCAAGTGCAATTTCTGATATCGTAATCGGTATTATTCTTTTCTTTATAATTGGTTGTGAGTTTTTCTTGCAGTACAAAATATTGATTTCAAAAAACGGAAAGGAGAAAAACTAATATGGTTGCTTTTCTTGTCAGCGCAATTCGTCTTGGTATGACCTTCCTTTTCGGCTCAACAGGAGAGACCATTACTGAAAAATCAGGTCACCTTAATCTCGGTATACCCGGTGTAATGTGCGTTGGTGCTTCATGCGGTTGCTTTGCTGAGTATCTCTATATGAAGTCGGTCGGAATAAACGTAAATTCTTTTTTTGCTGTTCTTATTCCAATAATTGCAACACTTATCGGCGGTGCAATTATGGGTCTTATTTACAGTTTCTTAACCGTTACACTTAGAGCAAATCAAAATGTTACCGGTCTTGCTCTCACAACTTTTGGTGTTGGTGTTTCTAACTATATGATTTCTGAAACGGGCCCTGCATATAGCCGCGGCAGTAAGTATTTTACCGCATCATTGCCGTTTGCTGAAGACCTAGGTTGGTTTGGCGAGATATTCTTCTCCCATGGTGTGCTTATTTATCTTGCAATTATAATTGCTCTTTTGGCGTCCTACGTACTTACGAAAACTCGTGTTGGCTTACATCTGCGCTCAGTAGGGGAGAATCCCGCTACAGCTGACGCCGCCGGTATCAACGTATCACTTTATAGATACTGCGCTACTTGTATTGGATGCGCAATTGCCGGACTTGGCGGACTCTCGTTTGTTATGGATTATCTTAACGGTAACTGGGAGTACTGTATTGATGAAATAGGATGGTTAGCAATCGCTCTCGTTATTTTTACTGTTTGGAAGCCAAACGTTGCAATTCCTGGCTCAATAATCTTTGGCGGCCTCTATATTGCAAGTAGTTATATTACGGGCGTTAGTTTTGCAGGTAAGGAAATTTTTAAAATGTTGCCGTACGTGGTAACAATCATTGTACTTATCATAACAAGTGTACGTAACCGCCGTGAAAATCAACCTCCACAATGTTTAGGTATGTCATATTTCCGCGAAGAAAGATAATATAAATTAAAAACGGCGGCATTGTGCCGCTGTTTTTTATTTATATTATAGGGGATGGGACAGAGTTACATCTTAATTTAACCAAAAAAATGTTTTGTCAAATTATACAAAATGAATATTTTGTATAATTAAGGGGAGGTGTTTTTATTCTTTAAGGGTAAATTTAAGCCGGTTTATGTTATATCAAACTTACATCATTGCTTTTAAATATTGACTTAATTTTTTATCTAAATTATAATATTAATGTAAACTTATTTAGGAGTTGTTTAATTGAAACACGAAATTCTTTTATCATCACCACCTTTTGTCAGAAACTTTTTGATGTATAATGAAACCGTTAAAGGCAAATCTTCTAAATCTATCGATGAATACTTCCTTGATTTGCAGACCTTCTTTCGATACCTTCTATTGTCGCGCGGTCTTGTATCGTCTGTAATCGAGTTTGATAAAATCGATATTTCAGGTATTGATGTGAATTTAATTAAAACAGTTACTTTATCAGACTTATATGCGTTTATAGTATATTGTAAAAATGAACGCGGCAATAACGCCGCTACACGTGCCCGTAAGGTATCAACACTCAGAATCTTCTTCCGTTATTTGACTGTACAAGAACATTTACTCGACGTTAACCCCGCCGAAATGTTAGAATCTCCCAAAATTAAGCAATCTTTACCAAAACACCTAAGTTTAGATGATTCTTTAAAATTACTAAATTCAGTAATTGGGCAGAATTCAGAGCGAGACTACTGCATCTTAACCTTATTTTTAAACTGCGGTATGCGCTTATCAGAACTTGTTTCATTAAATATTACCGATATTAAAAGTGATGGCAGTCTTGTTATTACAGGTAAAGGAAACAAAGAACGCCTTGTATACTTAAATTCGGCTTGTTTAAATGCAATTAATGACTATTTAAAGGTCCGCCCTACCGAAGGCGTACATCTAAACGATAAAAATGCTCTATTTATTAGCCGAAATAAGCGAAGAATAAGCAATAAAACAGTACAACATATCGTTAAAACCTATCTTGAAAAGGCAGGACTTGGCGATATGGGCTACTCAACCCATAAGTTACGGCACACAGCTGCAACGCTAATGTATCAAGAAGGTGACGTTGATATTCGCGTTCTAAAAGAAATATTAGGTCACGCAAACCTTGGCACTACTCAAATTTATACCCACGTTGCGAATAAGCAAATTCAGTCTGCCATCAACGCTAATCCTCTCGCAAACGTTAAAAATGGTCATAAAAGTGAAGAAAAACCGCAGTAAAACTGCGGTTTTTCTATTATAGAATAATACATACAAGACCATTACAACCTTCATTAATTACACGCTCAAGGGTTTCCTGTAGACGCATACGCGCTTCGCTCGGCATATGTGCAAGTTTCGTGTGCAATCCTTCATTAACTAGTTCATTAAGTGATTTACCAAATATATTTGAGCCCCAAATTTTTACAGGGTCTTCTTCAAATTCACTTAGTAAATACATTATCAGGTCTTCACTCTGCTTTTCGCTGCCAACAATTGGGCTTACTTCGGTAGTAATATCTGCCTTCATCATATGAATTGACGGTGCCGATGCGCGAAGACGTACACCGTACCTACCGCCCTGACGCATAATTTCAGGTTCTTCCAGTGATAATTCTTCAATAGTCGGCATTACAATGCCGTAACCTGTGGCCTCAACCTCATCGAGAGCATCCTTATATCGCATATATTCCTTTTTAATTTTTGCTAGGTCAATAAGCGTATCCAGGAGTTCGTTATCACCGTTTATTTCAATTCCTGTAGTTTCAGCAATTATTTTATAAAACAAATTTTTATTAATATCTACTTTTACCTCTGCCAAACCTCTACCTAAATCGATATTGTTTACGTTTGAATCGGTTATAAACTCATTATTATTTAAGGATTTACCGAAGTTGTTAATATCCCGAATTTTCACTAGACCTTCACTTGAGTTTTTTACACATTCAGTTAAATTTGACCGCAACCAATGCTCAAGCGGCAGCGAATTAATCCACATCGGCAAACCGATATCAATCTCTTTAATAGGAAATTCGTATAAAATTTTTGATAAAATATCCTTTATATCATCTTCTGTTAAGTCCAAACAATTAAGCGGTATAACAGGAACTGAATAATTAATGCTGAGTTCCTCTGCTAAATTTTGCGCTTCCGAAGACTCCGGATACATACAGTTTAGCACCACAATAAACGGTTTATTGATTTCTTTGAGCTCATTAATAACCCGCTCTTCCGCCTCGGCATATTCACTTCGCGGAATGTCACTAATACTACCATCGGTTGTTATTACAAGCCCGATAGTTGAGTGCTCATTAATTACCTTTTTTGTGCCGATTTCCGCCGCCATGTTAAACGGAATCGGTGATTCGTGCCATGGTGTTTGTACCATACGCGGTTGGTCACCTTCGATATATCCTAATGAACTCGGCACAATATAACCTACGCAGTCAATAAGCCGTACATTAAACTTTGCCATATCATCGATATCAATCTCAACGGCGTTTTCAGGGATAAATTTCGGTTCTGTTGTCATAATTGTTCTGCCCGCGGCTGACTGCGGCAGTTCATCATTAGCTCGTTCTTTTAGATATTCGCCCTTTATATTTGGCAACACCAGCTTATCCATAAATTGCTTGATAAACGTCGATTTACCTGTCCTCACTGGTCCAACAACACCGATATATATATCGCCATTTGTTCTTTGTGCTATATCCTTGTATATACCTAATTTTGTAGACATAAAAATTCCTCCGCAACAATATTCCGTTAGTTACTAAAAAATATGTGCGAAGGAATTCAATTATTACTATTTTAAATATCGTTCGATATTAAATCATCTAATGTTTCGCGTTTAACCGCAATATAACTTTCGCCATTGTGTAACATAACTATCGGCGGACGCGGTAATCGATTATAATTCATTGCCATCGAATAGTTATATGCGCCAGTAGTACAAACAGCAACTATGTCACCACGTGTAGCTTTAGGTAATTCAACGTTTGGCTGAATAATATCACCGCTTTCGCAACAACGTCCCACCAAATCGCATTTAAAATTACTTTCTTCACGCATTTTATTGGCTAAAAATACGGTGTATTTCGACTGATAAAGCGCATAACGCGGATTATCACTCATACCCCCGTCAACCGATATATAGTTTTTATATCCCGGTATTTCTTTAACCGAACCGACAGTATAAATTGTCATACCGGCGTCTGCAACAATGCTGCGACCCGGCTCCATCAAAATTTTGGGAAGTTCAATATCAAGCTCTTTGCATTTAGCTTTCAAAAAATCGGCAACCTGAGTGATATTATCAGCAATATCAATTTGCGGGTCAGAACCCACATATCTTACACCATAACCGCCGCCAAGGTTCAACTGCTCAGTTACAAATCCAAATTTATCCTGCATTTTTTTAATAAAATTAAGCATAATCCCAGAACCGCGTAAAAAAGTATCTGAATCGAAAACCATAGAGCCAATATGACAATGAAAACCACACAATTTGATATTTTTAAGCGTCAACGCATATTTTACAATTTCTTCTGCTTGTCCCGTTTCAATAGCGGTACCGAATTTCGAATCTACTTTTCCGGTGTTTACAGCTTCGTACGTGTGTGTATCAATACCTGGAGTTAGGCGAAGTAGTAAATTTTGGCGAATACCGCTCTCCCCTGCCGTTTTATTAATTACATCGAGTTCTTCGCTACAATCCACAACAAAATGGCCAATACCGTTATTTATGGCAAATTTTATATCATCATCGGTCTTGTTATTACAATGAAAATAGGCATTTTTAGGTGGAAAACCCGCCTTTAAAGCAGTATAAAGCTCACCCAAGGATACAACGTCAGCAAACATTCCTTCGGATGCAACAATATTATAAATTTTTTTAAAAGAATTTGCTTTACTTGCATACAAAACCGCAAAATTTTCGCCAAAATTTTTGCGCATGGCATCTACGTAAGTGCGACAATTATGACGTATACGCTCTTCATCCATAAGATATAGCGGTGTTCCGTATTTTTTTGCTAAAACAGTTACGTCCTGTGCAGCAAATTCAAGATTACCCTTTTCGTTAACCTTGATATTATTACAAATCATTACTGTTTTCCCCATTAACAAACTTATTGTATATTGCTCTTATAGCATTTTTATAATCTTTTTCTTCAACACCAATGATAATATTAAGCTCACTTGAACCCTGATCTATCATGCGGATATTGATGTTTGCATCCGCCAATGCCTTAAAAATTTTTGATGCTGTACCGGCGGTGCGAATCATACCGCGACCAACAACTGCTATAAGCGCTAAATTTTCAAGCAATGTAATTGAATCGGGATTAACACGCTTAACAATATCAGCAGTGATAT
Organism: uncultured Eubacteriales bacterium; assembly: GCA_964607025.1. Lineage (GTDB taxonomy): Bacteria > Bacillota > Clostridia > Oscillospirales > Acutalibacteraceae > SIG565. The sequence continues at coordinate 14,367 of CAZSIL010000017.1, read as the reverse complement.
TACCCTTAAAATCCTTAATAGCATTTGAACGTAAAACGATTGACATGGTATCAATTCCAGACGGTAAATGCTCAAAACAAATATCATGTTCTTCGAGCGTTTCAAGAACGCGACGTGTAAAGCCAACCTCGGAATTCATCATATCTTTTTCAATATAAATAGCAGTAAAGCCCTTCATACCAGCAATACCCGTAATGGTATATTCGGTTGAATCGGTAACGGCTTTAGATACAATCATAGTACCGTCATCCTGTGGGTCGTTGGTATTACGGATATTAATCGGTATATTAGCAACTCTAACCGGAAAGATCGCATCTTCGTGGAGAACGGTTGCGCCCATATATGATAATTCTCGCAATTCTCTATAGGTGATTTCGGTAACCTTACACGGATTTTCAACGATTTTCGGGTCAACCATTAAAAGACCGGATACGTCAGTCCAGTTTTCATAAATGTCGGCACCAACTGCGCGAGCAACCAAGGAGCCAGTAATATCCGAACCGCCTCGCGAGAAGGTTTTAATCGTGCCGTTAGGCATAGAACCGTAAAAACCGGGTATTACAGCGTAATCATAACGCGATAAAATTCGTGCAATGGTTTCGTTTGTTTTTTCGGTATTAAGAGAACCGTTTTCGTTAAAGAAAACGCAAGTTCCAGCATCAATAAACGGATAATCAAGATATTTAGCCAAAACTTTAGCGCTTAAATACTCACCGCGACTTGCAAAGAAATCGCGACCTGCGTGATTAATTAGCGCAGTTTTGATATTTGTAAAATCCTCTTTGAGAGAAAAATTAAGACCTAAATCGGCAATAATATCTTCAAATCTCTTTTCAATTTTTGAAAAAATCTCAGACGCTGCATCCTTATCGTAAGAGTTTTCAAAACATTCAAGTAGCATGTCGGTCACCTTAATATCGGCAGAAAAACGTTTGCCAGGTGCAGACGCTACAATGTATCTACGCTGAGGTTCTGCTTTAATAATTTCGGCAACCTTTTTAAACTGATTGGCATCGGCTAATGAACTGCCGCCGAACTTTAAAACCTTTAACATTATAATTACCCCCAAGAAAATAAAAACTAAATCGGTTAAAATATTAACATAAATTAATCAAACTGTCAATATATTTGAGATTATATTATATAATATTAAAGGTTAAATCTTTTGACAAAAAAGTTGACTAATAAATATTTTGGTGGTAAAATTATTTAAAATAATTTTTGTGAGGTGAATTTAATGGACGTGGATCCTGGTAATGGCACTATATATTGGCGTAATATGCATTTAACATACGTTACCTATACGTCCGTTAAATAATTACGCCTGGTGTCTTACTCCGACCCAAACTATTTTTATTAAACGGAGGAAAGACTAATGGAAAACAAATTAACACAAGAAATTTTAGAACTGATTGAACAAAAGAAATTTGGCGCCGTTAAACATAGTATCATTGACATGAACGGCGTTGACTTAGCAATGCTTTTTGAAGAGTTACCAGCAGATATACGTCTTAAAATTTTTCGTTTACTGCCAAAAGAACTCGCCGCCGATACTTTTGTAGAATTTGACAGCGATTTACAAGAAACATTGATTAAGGGTTTCTCGGATAAGGAACTAAAAGAAGTAATCAGCGAGTTATATGCCGATGATGCGGCTGATATTGTTGAGGAAATGCCCGCAAATGTTGTAAAACGGATTTTAAAGCAGGCAGACCCCGAAATGCGCAAAGATATTAATCAGTTACTCAAATATCCCGAGGACAGTGCCGGTAGTGTTATGACTACCGAATTTGTCGGACTAAAATTGCACTTAACCGTAGAACAGGCACTACAAAACATAAGAAAAACCGGTATCGATAAAGAAACTGTGAACACCTGTTACGTTATTACTAACGACCGCGTTTTGCTCGGTACTGTATCACTTCGAACCCTTATAATCGCCAATCCAAGCGATGAGATTTCCAAGCTTATGGATACAAATTTCATCTCGGTTACAACCGATGTAGATAGAGAAACCGTTGCTAAGGACTTCAACAAATACGGGCTACTTGCAATGCCGGTTGTTGATACAGAAAATCGACTTGTAGGCATTGTTACGGTAGACGATGTACTCGAAGTTATTGAAGCCGAAACCACCGAAGATATAGCAAAAATGGCGGCTATTGTACCTAACGATAAAACTTATTTTAAAACAAGCGTTTTCGAAACTTTTAAAACTCGTTTCCCTTGGTTATTGCTTCTTATGATTTCGGGAACATTTACAGGACTGACTATTTCTGGTTTTGAGAGCAGATTAACACTCTTCCCTGCCCTTATCGCTTTTATACCCATGCTGATGGGTACTGCGGGAAATTCAGGAGGACAATCCTCGGTTACTATTATTCGCGCTATTTCACTTGAGGAAATTCGGTTTAAGGATATTTTTCGTGTAATATGGAAAGAAGTGCGTGTGGCTCTCATTTGTGGGATACTTTTGGCAGCAGTAAATTTTGTAAAGATTTTGCTTATTGATATTGCATTATTCGGCAGCACCGCCACCGTAATTGACAATGTTATAGTTTGTCTGACGCTACTGCTTACAGTAGTTATCGCTAAATGTCTTGGTGCGGCATTACCTTTACTTGCAAGTAAAATTGGGCTTGATCCTGCTGTCATGGCAAGTCCGATAATTACAACTGCAGTTGATATTATTGTTTTGGTGATTTACTTCGGTCTTGCTACAATTTTACTGGGTATTTGACAAAAACACAGTGTTCTTTAAGAACACTGTGTTTTTGTCATGTCACCTTTTCAATTTGTTTTTTTAGTTTTTCAATTATCCTTTTTTCAAGCCGCGAAATATATGACTGTGATATCCCAAGCAGGTCGGCAACCTGTTTTTGAGTTAGCTCATTCCGCCCGTTTAACCCAAAACGAAGCTCAATAATTTCCCGTTCTCTCGGTGGAAGCAATTTAACAAATCCATCCAGTAACCTCTTTTCATCCTCCTGTTCTACACCCTTGCAAATTTCTTCCTCATCGCTCCCTAAAACATCTGAAAGCAACAGCTCGTTTCCATCCCAGTCTACATTTAAGGGCTCGTCAAGTGAAATTTCGGACTTTTGAGATGCGTTTTTGCGAAGATACATTAATATCTCATTTTCTATGCAACGCGATGCATAAGTAGCAAGTTTGATGTTTTTTTCTGGACAAAATGTGTTTACTGCTTTAATCAACCCAATAGTACCTATAGAAATTAAATCTTCAACGTTTGCCGTGTTAGAATCAAATTTTCTCGCAATGTAGACCACCAAACGCAAATTATGTACTATAAGTTTTTCTTTGACATATTCTGTTTTTTCGGCATACTGGTCTAGCAAATCCTGTTCTTCTTTTGCCGATAAAGGCGGCGGTAACGTTTGCGGCCCGTTAATGTAATATAAACTCTTAAGTATTTTAAATTTTAATAGAATTTTATTAAGTATTTTTTTTATATAAACAAACACAAAAATTACCTCATCTTAGATAAAATTTCCGAATTTAGCACCGCATCAAAATCATCATTAAATTGGGTTTTTGAAATTACGGCTATTGGATTTTTAGAAACGTAGGTTTTATCTTCAAATTCAATTTCTAAATTATCACACCTAATCCCTTCGAGCAAGGTATCACCTGACACAGTACGGCACGGCAATAAGCGGTACCTATCAGATAAGTATTCACTATCTAAATTACTCTTACATAACTCAAGAATTTTATTTTTATTAACAGTAACTACTTCGCTGTTGCCAAATGGGTCGTGCAGTGAATTTCCCGTATCAAAAATCGCATCAAATGAAATGCAATTTTTATGTAAAAATAGTTTTACTCTGCACCTTTTAGCAGTGATTGCCTCTTTTTTTAATAGCGTTCCCACGACGGTTATCACAAAATAAATAATCGCCGTAAAAATTACCAAAAAAGTCACTGAAACATCAAAATAAATGACCGAATTATTAATAATTATATTTTGCGGGCGAAAAACAAACCAAACCCCAAAGATTATTCCAGCAAAAAGATAGGTTGTTGTGAAAAGAATTGATACATTTCTTAAAAAGACCTTAATTTTCCTAAAACCAAACGATATAACTACCATAATTGTCGCAGTAATTATCTTAATTAACAAATCAATAATTATATTTTCAGTTGGTAAAAAAATTGATAAAGCGCAAATTCCTCCGGCTAAAGCACCTAAAATCAATCTTACTCGTTTGTATTTTTGCTTATTTATCCAAGCACAAAAAAGCAATATAAAAAAGTTTACAAATGTATTTACAGTAATAAGAACATCGGCATAAACTGTCACTGTGTCACCCCCGTAGTTAATATTATACATATGTATGTAAGAAAAATTTGTCAAATTTTAGGGGCAAAAAAAATCTGCCAAGAAAATCTTCTTGGCAGATTAAAAAAATATTATTTTTGCGGCAGGAGCGGAATATCAGTTTCACTGGTTTTATAACTTGAAGAACCATAATCTTGCAAAACTTTTACATTTATTTGCTTTGTCGTGCCGTTTTTTGTAGTTATATCCATCTGGAGTGTATCACCCGGTTTTACCGATTCGAGAATGTCAATTAGAACATCATCTGTTATAACCTTTTGTCCGTTTACAGCGGTTATTATATCACCCGCAGTAACTTTGCCGTACATATCACTATCCTCGGTAACAGATACAATACGTAAACCATATGATGCATATTTTTCAGATACTGCTAAAGAATCAATTTCTTGATAAGTAAAGCCCAGTCTACCACGGTCAACCACAGAACCGTTTTTAATTAAAGATTCAACCACTTTTTTTACAGTAACAGAAGGAATTGCATAACCAATACCTTCGTATGAACTTCCAACAAGTTTTGATGAAGTTATACCAATTACCTGACCGTACATATTAACCAATGCACCACCAGAGCTGCCGGGATTAATGGCTGAGTCGGTTTGAATAAGCTTTGAAGAATAATTTGTTGAGTTAGTAACTCTGCGTTTAGGATAAGATACTATACCTTTAGTAATCGACGAATCGTCACTCGGACTGCTCGGTCTACCAATAGCAACAACTTCTTCACCAAAATTTATCTCTTCCGAATCACCAAAAGTTGCGGGGAAAAATCCGTCAGAATTTATTTTTAATACTGCTAAATCACTTCGAGTATCACCGGCAATGTATTTTGCTTCATAGGTGCTGGACTGATAATCGTGTATCCTGAATTTTGCATCTTTTACATCTTCGTAAATATGGTCATTTGTGATAATATATCCGTCTTCTGAATAAACAACACCGCTGGCATATCCCTTAACACCTTCGCTATTATAAATAGTAATGCCAACAATTGACGGATTTACTGTATTATAAACATTTTCCGTTGATAACAGTTTATCTGCATCCGGCTTTGGTTCTAAATCTAAGGTACCGTTGGAGCTATTTACCTTATTGCTGCCAACGATATAACCCGCTCCCGCAGCAATGCTTATTGCCAATAAAAAGCATATAATTGTAAAGAAAACCTTTAACCCTTGCTTTTTGCTTTTTTCGGGCAAATCGTCAATTTCAGATGAAACTACCGGTAAATCAAGCGGTTCATAATCTTCATCGTCGTATAATGGTTCAATAATGTCATCCTCAAATGTTTCATCCTCTAATGTTTCATCCTCAAATGTTTCATCCTCAAATGTTTCATCTTCTAATGTATCATCTTCCGGATAATTATATTCAAATTTGTTTTCATCCATTTGTTGTATCCTCCGTGGTTGTATTTAACGGTAACATAACTTTAAAAATAGTATACTCGTTTTCGATGCTGTCTGCAACTATTTTTCCGCCGTGAATTTCGATAATTTTTTTTACAATAAATAAACCTATGCCCGTACTCTCGACGTTACCGGAACGTGCTTTATCGTCTTTGTAAAAACGCTCAAAAACGTGTTGGATTCCTTCTTTTGATATTCCAGCACCGGTGTTTTTAATGGAGAATTGAACGTTTTTATCGGTTCTTAACATTTTAAAGGCGATATCACCGCCCTGATTTGTGAACTTGACCGCATTATCAATAAGATTATAAATAACTTGATAAATCAAATCATAATCGGCAAAAATCTGTACCGGCTCCAACTTATCAAGACCAATAACATTTATGCCTTTTGATTCAATAGTTTGTTCTCTGCTCAAAATAATATTAACTATATCCTCAGAAATATTAAAACTACTTGGATTAATCTTTTTTTCTCCCGACTCAAGCTCAGCAAGATTTAGCATTGATTCAACAACACGTGATAAACGTTTCACTTCATTGCTAACTATCTTTAAATAATAATCACGCTTGTCTTCTTCTATAGTTCCGTCAATAATACCGTCAATAAATCCGGCAATCGTAGTCATAGGTGTTCTAAGCTCATGGGAAACGTTACCGATGAAACTACGGCGCATTTTTTCAAGTTTTGAAAGAGAATCGGTCATATTATTAAAAGATATTGATAACTGACCTATTTCGTCATCACTAACAACGGGAATTCGTTTTGAAAAATCGCCTTTTGACATACGTTTGGCGGCCTCTGACATGTTTTTAAGCGGCTTTGAAAATTTGTAAGTTAAAGAATACAAAATAAAAAATGTAATTATAACTGGAAAAATACAGTAAATTAGTGACATACGCCGTAAGGTTGCCAACAACTCTTTTAAGGATTGAGCTGATGTGGCAGCAAATGAATATCCGTATACCACATCATCGTTACTGACTATTGGCTGCCCAACAAGATAATTATTTTCACTATACAATCCGTTTAGTGTACTAACTTCAGAAAAACTATTGTTATTAGTTTTATTGATGATGTCTTTAGGAATTATAACGGATAGATGAATACACTTATCCCCCATTAAATATTCGTCACAACCGCATATAATTATCTTTCCATCCTTATCACATATAAAAATATCGGCATCAGAAATATCATTTTGTACGCAGATAATATTATAAATATTCCGTCTAAAATTACTTGAATTGATATCCGACACAACCATTCTAGAAACCGATGCACAGTTTTCACTAAGTAAGGAATATTTTTCCTTGGAAAAATGGTTTGATATAACAAAACTTATTGTTGCAAAAACAACAGTAAAACTAACTATGATAATTAACGATATTGTTAGAAAATATTTATTAAAAAGTTTCGATCTCATAACTATTTCACTTCAAATTTATAACCAACACCCCAAACAGTTTTGAGCGACCATTTATCTGAGACGTTTTCAAGTTTTTCACGTAATCTTTTTACATGCACATCCACAGTTCTTGAATCGCCATAGTAGTCGAATCCCCAAACCTCATCAAGCAATTGGTCGCGGGTATACACACGGTTTGGATTACTTGCAAGATGGAACAGCAATTCAAGTTCTTTTGGAGGTGTATCAATATTTTTGCCATCCACTATTAACTCATAATTAGTTAAATTGACAATTAATTTGTCAAACTCAACAACCTCAGTATCATTTGCTGACGAAAGTTTTGTACGACGCAAAACCGCTTTTATTCTTGCAGTAACTTCTTTTGTATCAAACGGTTTTGTAATGTAATCATCAGCGCCAAGCTCAAGACCTAAAACTTTATCAAAAGTTTCACCTTTTGCGGTCAACATAATAATTGGTGTGTCGGCCGTCTTTCGTATTTCACGACAAACCTGCCATCCGTCAAGAAGGGGTAGCATAATATCCAAAAGCACTAAATCCGGTTTTGATTCATTAAAAACCTTAACAGCCATCTGTCCATCGTGAGCCAGAACGGTTAAAAAACCATCTTTTTCAAGATAAAGACGCAATAATTCACATATATTTATATCATCATCAACAATCAATATTTTAAAACCAGACATATTAATACCTCCTTTTACTATATTTTACAACAAGCAAATCAAAATAATATTAATAAAGTGTTAATTATTAAAAAAACCACCCATAGAAATGGGTGGTGAAAAAATGTCTCTTATATACCCTGAATTATTCAGCGTCAGAATTTTCTTTCATTTTGGCATAGCATTCACTGCAATATACCGGACGGTCATCACGCGGAATAAAAGGAACTTTTGCTGCACCACCGCACGCACTGCATACAGTTTCGTGATACTCACGGGGAGCTCTTCCTGCATTCTTGCGCTTGTCACGGCAGGGCTTACAGCGCTGAGGTTCATTCACAAATCCTTTTGATTCGTAGAACTCCTGTTCTCTGGCAGTGAAAACGAACTCTTCTCCGCAATCCTTGCACGTCAATGTCTTGTCTTCAAACATCTCTTTTACCTCTCTTGATTTGGTTTTTATTGCCCCGGACGGACTTGCACCGCCATCTTTGTGAACAACGCTCTTCTATTAAGCTACTACGGGCGTATATCAGTGCAATGTTTTAATTTTTGCGCGAGCCCTAAACATTGCATTATTAACGGCTTTTAAGGTAACACCAAAATTTACGGATATAGATTCCAAAGAATCCCCCGAAAGAAAAGCAAGTAATATTTTATACTCGGTGTTAGATAAGGAATTTTTAATTTGCTCTGCCAACAAACTGCATTCTTCCTTTTCAATTAAATCCGATTCCGGTGTTGAATTAACCGATAAAAAACAAACATCGTCTATTGAAACAATATTGCCTTCAGGTATCTGCTTTTTTGCTAGGGCCTTACGATAAAGCGAACACATGGCGCGTTCGATGCAAACTGAAGCAAAAGTTGAAAACGATGAAAGCGATGAATTATATACCTTAGTTGCCGAAAATAGTGCAATAAGACCCTCTTGAACCAAATCATCAATATCAGCGCAAGAAGAATACTTAACTGCCTTGGCATGTAAAATGCTGTCAAAACGGTGAAATAATTCCTGTAATAACGAACCGTTGCCCTTGTTAATCAAAGATACAAGTTCTTCATCATTAAGCTCAACAAATCCTAAAGAATCACCAGACATAACAGCACCACATAATAATCTATAATGATTTATTATATATTATAATAATAACTACAAAAAGTCAAGTACTTTTTTTATAAAATATATTGACATTGCATAAATTAATTATTAAAATATTACTAGCAAATTTTAGGAGGTCTTTTTTTGTACTCGAATATTTATAATGTTTGGTTAAGTAACACCAAAAACAATAAAGAAATTTACGATGAACTTTTATCCATTAACGGAAATCCCGAACTTGTTTCTGACCGTTTTTATAAAGAACTTGATTTTGGTACTGCAGGACTGCGTGGTATTATTGGCGCCGGTACCAACCGCATGAATATATACACTGTCGGTTGCGCAACGCAGGCATTGGCTCAATACGTTTTATCGATAACTGATAAACCCAGCATTGCAATCGCTTATGATAGCCGCATTAATTCTACCCTATTTGCCGAAACCGCAGCAGGTATTTTAGCGTCTAATGGCGTTAAAGTTCATATTTACAAGGAACTTATGCCTACACCAATGCTTTCATTTGCAGTAAGAGAGTTGCATTGTGATGCAGGCATAGTAATTACCGCAAGTCACAATCCTGCTCAGTATAATGGCTACAAGGTGTATGGCCCCGATGGTTGCCAGTTGTCGCCCGATGCTGCAAAAAAAATAATGAATATGATAAATAAAATTGACTGTTTTACCGATGTTAAATATGCAGACTTTAATGAACAGTTAAATCTCGGAAATATCGATTATATTGGTGAAAATGTTATTGAAAGTTATCTCAATGCCGTACAAAAACAATCCGTAAATAAAAGCAACCTAGATATGTCCGATTTTGGCGTAATTTATTCTCCTATACACGGTACCGGTAATAAACCTGTCAGGGCGATATTAGAACGAATCGGCATAAAAAACGTAACTATTGTTAAGGAACAAGAATTGCCCGACGGCAACTTCCCAACTGCCCCCTATCCTAACCCTGAAATCCGTCAGCCGTTTGAGTTAGCACTCGAGCTTGCCAAATCTACCAACGCCGATATTTTATTGGCTACCGACCCTGATGCCGACCGCGTCGGTATAGCCGTTAGAAACGGTGAAGAATTCACATTGATGACCGGTAATGATGTTGGTGCATTACTTTTAAATTATATTTTAGAGTGCCGCACCGCTCTCGGCACACTTCCTAAAAATCCTATTGCTGTTAAAACTATTGTTACAACCGAACTTTGCCAGAAAATTGCTGATGAATACGGATGCGAACTTGTAAACGTTCTTACCGGTTTTAAATATATTGGTGAGCAAATTGCAATTTTGGAAGAAAAATGTGAAGAAGAACGTTTTGTACTCGGTTTTGAAGAAAGTTACGGTTATCTTGCAGGCGGTTATGTTCGCGACAAGGATGCGGTGGTTGCTTCAATGCTTATATGTGAAATGGCAGCATACTACAAATCTAAGGGGCTTACGCTTGTAGATAAACTGAATGAATTGTTTGAAAAATATGGTTATTATATTAACCGTCAACGCAGTTTCGCCTTTGAAGGTCAGTCGGGTATGACAAAAATGGGCGAAATTATGGGAAAACTCAGAACCGAAGCACCAACATTCTTTGCTGGTTCAAAAGTTGTATATATTGAAGATTACCTTTCATCAGTTCGTTTAGATAAATCCACCAATACCGAAACTGCTATCTTATTACCAAAATCTGACGTTGTTGTGTTCGGGCTTGAAAATGGCTCAAAGGTAATTTTCCGTCCGTCAGGCACAGAACCGAAAATTAAAATTTACATCGGCTCAGTTCAAAACAGTTTTTCTGCCGCAGAAAAAGATATTGAATTGATTGCAGAAGATGCCTCAAAACTTATGAAATAAATTAAAAGCATCAAGTTTTACTTGCTGCTTTTAATTTATTCAGTAGGTGTAGTTTCGGTTGCAGAATCGTTTGAAATAACACTATCTGAAGTAGGCGCCGACGGGTGTTTTGTACACATTGTTGGCACATTTGTAACCTTATACCAACCAGTTTTTTTCTTAGGACAAGCATCGGTAGCTAAAAGACCGGATGATGTGCAATATTCCTTAGAAACGGCGTATGTGCTGTCAACAAATTCCTTGGCAGGAAGATTTTTGTGTATACGCGACATAACTTCGCGCCACATAACTTTAGCGACATCGTTTTGAGAAACTTCTTGAAGTGTATCATAACCACACCAAAGTGAGCCAACACAATATGGCGTACCGCCTGTAAACCAACAGTTCATATCATCATTAGACGTACCGGTCTTTGCAAAAATCTTGTGTGTTAGGTAGGTTTTAACCTGTCTACCGGTGCCTTCTGCTCCATATACAACATTTTGCAAAAGATGATTCATAACAGTTGCAGTATCTTCGCTTATAGCAATTGTAGAATTGGTCTCGTTTTGTAAAATCACTTGGTCATCATGGTCGCAAACCTTGTAATAAAGTTTTGGCTCATTATAAATACCACCATTACCGAATATAGCATAAGCAGCCGCTTCCTCATAGGTGGTAACTCCGCCATTTGTACCGCCCATACCAAGCGGCGAATAGTTAATATCATTTGAATTAAGATTATTAAAGCCAAGCTTACCAACAAGAAAATCATACGAGCTTTGACGTGTTATCATATCAACCAAAGCCACAGGAACGGTATTGCAGGAACGCTCAAGAGCGTATTCTACTGTGATTTTTCCATAATAACCGCCATTATTATACCAGTTTTTTGGTTTCCAGCGATATTCATCTTTACCGTAATAACGCTCGGTGTCATCAACTATTGTGGAATAGGTAATTAAATCTTCTTCAATTGCCGGTGCATATGCAGATAACGGTTTAATTGAGGAGCCCGGTTGACGTACTGCCTGTAACGCTCGGTTCAATCCACGGTTACTGGTCTTCTCACCAATACCGCCTGCCATACCAAGAACATTGCCATTGTAATCAATTACCGTCATTGCACCCTGTAACAATGAACCGTCTTTACCTTTATAAGAATATTTAGAATTATAGAAAACCTCATCGATAGCAGACTGAACATCAGGATTTATCGTAGCATAAATTTTATAACCACCGTTGTAAAAATTATTTGACGCATACTTGCGGTCAAAACCGTATACTTCCATAAGACCATCAATAACATCATCAATCAAAGCATCTACAAAGTATGAGTTAATTTGTAATTCTTGCAAATTTTTCTTGTCAGCAACTACAACCAGTTCCTTATCATAAACCTCATCATATTGTTCTTTCGTAATATAGTTTTGCTTGTACATTTCGGTAAGAACAGTTTGTCTGCGTTCTTTATTAGCATCCGGAAATTTATCAGGTCTATACTGTTCGGGGGCTTTAACAATCGATGCCAAAGCGGCACATTCCAGCAAATCAAGTTCGCTCGTACTCTTATTAAAATAAAAATTTGATGCAACCTCCACACCATACATACCGCCTGCCATCGATACTGTGTTCAGGTAGCACTCAAGGATTGTATCCTTTGAGTGACGCTCTTCAAGATAATGAGCGCGCATAATTTCGCGCACCTTTCTTGCGGGACTGCTTGAATTATCACCCGTAAGGTTTTTGACCAACTGTTGCGTGATGGTTGAACCGCCCTGATTCGATGAATAGAAATGGAAAAATAGGTTTGCAAAAGCGGAAAACGTGCGTTTCCAGTCAACACCTTTATGTGACTTAAATCGCTTATCTTCAATTGCTATAAATGCATTTTTGAGATTATCGGGAATATTGCCATCGGTGTCCGATACCCATTCGCGATTATACTCCCCATGTAAACTCTGATATGGGTGATATTCGCCGTCTTTATCCATAGCATAAATTGTAGTGGAAAACTCTAGAACAAGATCATCAAGGTCTTCTTCCATAGTTGCATCAACAAATGCAAAAGCGTATATAAGAAATGCGCCCATAACAAGACAAGCCGTTATAACACCAACTAAAAAAACAGATAACGAAATCTTGATTATTTTTGATTTGGTTGTGCTGTTTTTTTTCTTTTTGGGTTTATCATTATTGGAATCTTGAGAATTTGTAGAGAAACTGTTAAGGTCAATTATAGAATTATTAAATTCATTATAATCCGAATTATCATTATTAAAATTCATAATAAACCTCCCTTTCAAATATTCGACAATGGTATTATACCATATTTTTTGCTAAATGGGGTTACAATATTTTAACATTTTTTGCATAAAACAATACAAACCGATTAATAATATTCAAAAACAAAACTTCTTGAGGTTTATATGAAGAGAATATATATACTTTTCGCACTTATCAGCATTTGTGCAGTATTTCTAACGGTAACAAATTATTTGCGCGGACAAGCACCAGATAATCAGTCAAGTTCACCAAGAGAAAGCAATTACGTATTAATTGCAGAATCCAACGGTGTCAATTTATACTTCGGTGATGTATTAATTAAAACATATGAAGGTATTGTGCCGGAGGTACTCCCCCCTACCGATCGCGATAATTTAAAAAGCGGAATAGTTCTTAAAAATTACGATGAAGTTTTGTCAATTATAGAAGATTTTGACGGATAAAATATAAATCTTTAAATTACCGACTTGAAAAAGTATTCAAAAAATTGTATACTAATATTTAATGAGGCGGTGATTGTATGGAATTTGATGCACTTACACAGGGGGTCGCACCGGGCGGACTTGTTAGTTCATCCGAGATTAAGGTTTTAATTTGCTATATTTTAAAATGCGTTAAGGAGCCCGTTCCTGCTACAAAACTTTGTGAACTTCTAAATTACGAGGGCATAGCAAACGCTTTTGAAGTAAGCGATAATATTGAATCATTATTACAAAACAAGCATATCGTCCTTGCCGATGCTGCCGAAGAATCATACACAACTACTGTTTCCGGTAACGGTATTGCCGAAACCTTAAAAACGTCGGTGCCTATTAGTGTTCGTGAAAAAGCATGCCGAGCCACCTTTAAGATGCTTTCGCGCATAAGGAACACAAAAGAAACCGATATTGCCATAACGCGAGAAGGCGAAAACACCTTTATCACTTGTTCGGCTCTAGATAACAACGCCATTATAATGAGTGTAAAACTTATGGTGACCGATGAAAATCAAGCTGTTTCAATAAAAAATAAATTTCTTGATAACCCATCGGAAATTTATTCAAAAATTGTAGATTTATTTACAGAATAATTTAGGGTAACAAGAATAATCCGAACTCGATTTTGAAATGCGGATTTGTTACCCGTATTTTGTTAAAATACTCGTAAATCCGACAGGATTTACTGCGTTTTGTGCCTCATCCGGATAAAAATCCGCTATTACAAAATTCTACGACCTAAAACGAGTGAGATTTTGAGCAGATTTTTATGATAAGGATGACGGAAGGCTGGCGCCTTCCTAAGAT
>CAZSIL010000016.1:0-40927 GCA_964607025.1 uncultured Eubacteriales bacterium | reverse complement strand
GCGGTACAGGACGTACTCTCCACCCCGATAATATGGCTGCAGGTCCCGCTTCCTATGGTATGACCGATACAATGGGCCGTATGCACTCAGACGCTCAGTTTGCAGGTTCTTCTTCAGTTCCCGCTCACGTTGAGATGATGGGACTTATCGGTGCAGGTAACAACCCAATGGTTGGTATGACTGTTGCTTGTGCAGTTGCAGTTAACGAAGCGCTTAACAAATAATCTGTGATTATTTGTAATGAAATTTGTAGGGGACGATGTCCGCATCGTCCCGTTATGAAAAAACAGGCATCACCCGTTGGGGATGATGCCTGTTTTTTATAATTCCAAATAAAATTTATCTTCCAACCATTCTGCTGGATTGTCAACTTTTTCATATCCGCATTTTTTCTCAACTCTTTCAATCTCATCATCTATGCTCTTTAAACGTTACATATTACGCTTCACCTGGCGGAAAATGTTGACTTTTATCGTATTTTGTTGTATCATGAAACCAAGATTTTAGAGAAATTCATATGAAAACATTATCGCGGTATTTCTAGTGCGAGAGATACTTTTTATAAACATTGGGAGGTATATATGCGTAAAAAAGTTGGCGAAATCGAATTCTTTAGATTCTTTTTCAGTATTGTTATTCTTTTCAATCACGCGAGGTATTTAGTAACCGAAAATATATTTTTTCCGGGTGGTGCTTTCGCGGTTGAGTTTTTCTTTTTACTTTCCGGCTACCTAATGATGCATTCTATAGAGAAGCAAAAGAATACTCCCATAGAAAATTTGGGGAAAGAAACAAGTAGTTTTGTTTTCAAGAAAATTTCTTCTTTTTTCCCGGAGTTGTTGATATCGTATATTATTGGTTTTGCGGTATATTTGTTTGTGCACGATTTTAAAGCAACGGAACTGCCAAAATTTATTGGTTCATCCTTTTTTGAACTGACACTAGTGGATATGACGGGCGTGGGCGGCAGTGCGCTAAATGCAGCCCTTTGGTATCTTAGTTCCATGTTGATTTGTATGATGATTTTATATCCGCTGATAAGAAAAAATCCACAAATAATGAGGCATGTGGTTTTGCCGTTGCTTGGATTATTCCTTTTGGGATATTTATATCAAAATTTCACTCATTTACGTGGCCCGTCTAATTGGATTGATTTCACGTATAAAGGTAATATACGTGCCATGGCGGAACTTTGCGTGGGTGCAGAATGCTACTTCGCAGTTCAATGGTTAAAGAAGTTTCATTTAAAAGCCCACATAAAAGCCATGCTGACCATTGTAAAATGGTTCTGTTGGGTACTTGTTATCGATTATATGTGGAGTGTTGGTTCAAAATGGACTTTAGATATTTATTATCTTGTGGTTCTTGTTGTGGCACTAATTCTAACCTTAAGTCAACAATGCTTGGATACCTCTCTGTTTTGTAATAAATTCGTGTACTTTTTAGGGAAATGTAGCTTACCCTTATATCTGTGCCATTATAATTATGTCAAAATACTTAACGCCATTTTGCCTAATTCCACAAGCGAAAAGAAGATATACATATATTTCTTTGTGTGCACTTTTGTTACAACCGCATTTGTGATGTTGTTGTCACATTTTTATCGCACCCACAAAGATTTTATTATGATAAAATTGCGAAAAATTTGTATAAAATGAGTATTTAATGTATATTAAATGCTAAAGCATAAAATGTGCCGTATCTAAAAGATACGGCACATTTTTTTAAATTAAGCTATATTAGGCAAAATTTATGAAGAATTCATTTCATTAAAAGGAGAAAATTATGCAAAACAATACTTTTGTATAGTTTTGGTGGCTTATGCCGAATATAAATATTGCTTATTTGAATGCAAAAAATCTTTGTCCGAGATAATTGAAAGCAGTAAACAATACTATGCCTACAAACATTGAAATATTATCTCTTACGACGATAGATGCATCTGATAAAATAAATTCAGTAATAGGTTGAGCAATACCATATGCCAAGATATAACAAATAACAATATTTATTGCAAAACGCAAAATTTGTTTAACCGATTTTTCCTTGTTATTAAAGGTAAAGTGTTTGTTGAGAAAA
Organism: uncultured Eubacteriales bacterium; assembly: GCA_964607025.1. Taxonomy (GTDB): domain Bacteria; phylum Bacillota; class Clostridia; order Oscillospirales; family Acutalibacteraceae; genus SIG565. The sequence continues at coordinate 38,848 of CAZSIL010000016.1, read as the reverse complement.
AAGCTTAAAATACTGGTTAAAAAATAGTTTGCTGCGGACGAAAACCAATACGAGCAATTCGCCAAGTTGTATAGTCCGAACATTATAGCACTACCAACCAATGTGTTTATAATACCTACAACAATAAATTTTATAAGTTTTATATCTACTAACAGTTTGATTTTTTTAAGCAGTTTATTCATTTCTCTTTTTCCTTTTAACATAAAATATACATATTATTATTGTTAATATGATTCCTACCGATGTTACTATGGCACCTATTTTTAAACCGGGTGTAGAATATACTAAATTAATATCATATTCGCCAGCCGTTAAAGGCAATGCCATACACCAAGTGTTTGCCTGCAAAATCTCAGTTTCTTTGCCGTTCACATAACAAGTCCATCCTGCTGAATACGGTATAGAAAGACATAAAATCTTATCTTCTTTGAGGGAAATATTGCCACTAACCTTATTGTCTTCAAGTTTTAAGTTTTCAAGCACATCTTCAGACAGTTTTTGGGTATACGATAGGTAATTGCTCATTGGCTGACAAACAACTTTAATGTTATCCCAACTGTAAAATCCTTTTTCGGGAAATGTTACAGAACAAACTTTAAGGGCTTTTTTTGAATATCCTAAATTTATAGTGAAATCATGTATATCACTATAATGTGAGTTTTCTGGAGTTCTGTATCTTATTACGGTTGAAGTGTTATTTCCTTTAACCGTTATATTGAACTTGTCCGTAATACCCTTATAAAAATGATTGTATATGCGTAAGCGTTTAGAATAATTTGATTCTTCCTCTAACGTTTTCTGTTCTTGTACGGTTGCCTTGATTAACTCATAATCATCGAGTGCTTCTGCATTAAGATTTGAAAAGCTTAAATATGTTTCACTGTTTTTAATACCCTTGAAATGCAATTTCATTACGGCATTATTCTTTTTAACATAAATTCCATTTTCGGATTGCACTATATTTTTATCGTATTCGATTTCAAAAGGTATTTCTTGCGATGTTAAAGTGTATTCTTGTTGCGAAAAACCATCTTCCTTCTCTTCAAGTAAAATGTTTTGCATTAGAACTTCTTGTTTTTCGACTGCTGATAATTTTTGATATTCATCTCTTGTTATGTAACTTTTATAGGTGTAACCTAAAGGTAAGTATGATTTATTTTCATACAGATAATATTTTTTATTATCAATAGTTTTTTTGGCAACATATTTATAATTGTATGGTATGGCTTTTGTATTATTTTTTATAAGGTGTTTTGTAGATGTTAAGGCAGTTAGGAAACCACGGCCACTTAAATCTGTGTACCAGTAATTTGCAATCAACGGAATTTCCATTTCTAATAAAAACGGTTTGATTTTGTCGTTATTAAAGGAAAAATAATATGAAAGTCCTGCTGATTGATTAAATAAATTTTGATTGGCTTTGGTTGTTGTTAATTCGTAACGAGAAAACTCGGTATCTGAATAGTTAATTTTATCTTTAAAAGCATAATTTGGTGTACTTTTTATCTCGTTTAAAGAGACTCCCGAATCCTGAAATTCCGAAACATAATTACTATATACCGGTGAATAACAAAAAGTACTGTTTATAACAATAGCAATAGCAGAGATTATTGCAATAGAAAGAGAACTGTACTTATAAATATATCTATCAAACAGTAAATTACCTCCGACTATAAGCAATAAAATAGCAAACAATAGTACAAACTGCGATATGGTTGAGACATTCTTTCCTTCGCGCACAACAAAGAAAACCAGCGTATATATGCAGGATATAATTAAAATCTTGACCTTTTCTTCTTTTGTAGAATTTATGATATCCTTAAAAGTATATACGGTAATAAAGGCAACCAAAAAAGCATTTGCCCAAATAAAACGGTTAGTAACATACAAGAAACCATTTAGCATATATCCAAAAAACGGGAAAATTTGTATGATCAAGGATATTATAAATGCAGTTTTGAGTGGTTTATAGTGTCCTTTCTTTATGAAAATATAGAAAACAGCAACAAGACTTATTGGGGTGTAACCATTCCAATTCCAATAACCGCTTGATTTACACCCCATAAAAGAGCCAAATAATTTTTCATAATAACTTATATTGTAAAGTATTGGTATAGTTTGAGAAGCATCAGAACGACTACTTCCAATAAATGCAATAAAAATCGGAAGAAGAAGTATTGCCGAAATTGTTATAGCAATAACACCAAATCCTGCAAATTTTCCTAAATTAACAAACATCTCTTTGAAAAAGTTTTCGTGCTTCATATACGCAAAACGGATAACGACGTAAATAACCGTCATGATAATCACCATAAATGCGAAATAGAAATTACTCAACACGCAAAGAGCCACAGCCGCTATAAACAGCAACGGATTTTCTTTTTTAAATATTTTTTCACATCCTATAAGCACAACCGGGAAATAAACCATAGGTGTTAAAAAGAAAGGATGGCGAACACTAGCCAGAAGGGCATATGCACAAAAAATATATATAAATGAACCTAAAATAGATATCCTTAAATCCTGTTTCATTTTTTTGCAATATAAAATGAAACCTAATCCTGAGAGGAACAATCTCAATATTATAAGAAAATCATATAAATATTCTGTATATCTAGATGGCACGAAAATAGATAAAAGGGACAATGGGTCGCCCAGACCGTAATAATGCATTGTTATAATTGCGTCTGCCCCGTATCCTATACTAAAATCCCAAACAGGAACAGTAAAATCACCACTCAAAAAGTTTCGGATAACCTCTCTACCCCAAATTCCGATATATGTAAGTGCAGGATAATGTTGGAGAAGTCCGTCGGTACTCCAAATAAAACTTTTATCAAAAATAATGAACGATGAATACACTGCAAAACATAATATTACAAATAAAATTGTATATATCCCAATGTAATATCGCGTGGAGTTTTCTTTTTTACTTAATTTGTCAATTGTTTTATTTAAAATATTCATATGGGTCACCTATTTTTTGTTTCCAAATTCAACATTACACTCATCTATTATATAAATGGGGCGTTTTTTTGTTTCAAGATATGTTTTCGCTATGTACTGACCAATGATTCCCATACAGAAAAGCTGTACACCCGACACCATCATGATGAGGCATACAAGGGAAGGCCACCCCATTGCAGCGTCGCCGAACACCAGCGTTTTAACCACAACCACTATTAAAATCAAAAATGCAATAAAGCAAAATACAATACCAATGATTGACGACCATACAAGCGGTGCTGTAGAAAATGCAATAATTCCTTCAAGCGCATATTTGAAAAGCGAAAAGAATTTCCACTTTGTGTCACCTGCGACACGCTCGATATTTTCGTACGCTATCCACTTTTTCTTAAAACCTACCCAGCCGAATATACCCTTTGAAAAACGGTTATACTCACCCATTGAAAGTATGGCATCAACCACTTTCCTTGTCATAAGTTGAAAGTCGCGTGCGCCGTCAACAATATTAGCACTGCTCATTTTGTTTATTATTTTATAAAAGAGTTTTGCAAAGAAAGAACGAATAGGCGGTTCGTTTGTTCGAGTGCTTCTCTTTGTGCCCACAATATCGTATCCCTCGCTTTCAATGCATTCAACCATCTCTGGCAAAAGGGCGGGTGGGTCTTGTAAATCGGCATCCATAATTGCAACATATTCTCCGCTTGCATGGGACAATCCTGCAAAAATTGCCGCTTCTTTGCCAAAATTACGAGAAAAAGAAATATATTTAACCCTTTTGTCTTTTGCGCGTAATTCATGAATAACTTTTAATGTGTTATCGGTACTCCCATCGTCGACAAAAAGCAGTTCAAATTCAATCCCTGGCATTTGTGAATCAACTTTTGTTATTTCTTCATAAAAATATCCTAAGGTCTGCTCTTCGTTAAAACATGGCACGATACACGATAATTTCACAGTATTTTCGTTCATATTATCATTCCTTTACTTTTATTTCGGCGTTAGAATATATCCCCCCTAAAAACAAAAAAGTGTGTGCAACCGAGGTCACACACACCGAAAAATGCGACTCACAATTGCTACCACACAACATTTTCAAACAAACAACAAAGCATGCGAAAAAAGAGTCTGCATTTTTACCAAAAAATAAAAATACACACCTTATTGTTTGCAAAATATTAAAATGTTATGTGGTAAACTTATTATACCACTTATATAATAAAAAATCAATAAAACAAATGCCTTGGAAATTAAGGTCCCTTTTTTATAATGTTGAAGAATCCGCAAAACCGTTTTCAGCGTTTAATTGACAAAAGTATATAAATTTACTATAATATAGTTAAACGGAGGTATTCATTATGAAAAACTTAGTAGAATTTTCTCGTCATTATGGTTCAAATATTTCTTTGGTTGCCGCAGGCGGCGGAAACACCTCAATGAAGGAAAACGGTGTACTTTACGTAAAAGGTTCGGGCTGTGCCCTTGCAACTATTTGTGAAGAAAACTTTGTGGCATTGGATATGAATAAATTATTGGAGATCCCCAAACGCACCTACCCCACTACCGATGCTGAACGTGAAGCCGCATTTCTTAACGATATTATGGCGGCAAAACTTCCGGGCGAAGAAGCCAAGCGTCCCAGTGTTGAAACACTGCTACACGCTTTATTCCCCAAAAGGTATGTTTTACATTTACATCCGTCTTTGGTAAACGGACTTACTTGCTCAGTTTTGGGCAAAGCTAATGCAAAGCGTTTATTCCCCGATGCCGTTTGGATTGATGAATGTCGTCCCGGATATACCTTGGCTATGGAAGTTTATAGTGTTATTGACGATAAAGTGAACACCGTTCTTTTGCAAAATCACGGCGTATTTTTCGCCGCCGACACACCAAAGGAATTGGATGATATGCTGCAAAGTATGATTGATATTTTAGAGCAAGAGGTTAAAAAGAATTATGATGCCTCTGCCGATAAAATGCCCACTCTGGACAAACCCTTTACACCCGACCATATTGTTTACTGTGGAATAGGCCCCGACCTGCCCGACACAAACAATGCCCGACTACTTTGGGAAGACGCTAAAAAAATTGCAAAATATGCCGCATCCTTTGGCGGACAACGCCCTATGGCTCCCGAAATGGTTGAGTTTATTCGCAACTGGGAAGCGGAAAGCTACAGAAGTAAACAAGCATAATATTTGCATCATAATAATTAAATGCCTTAAGAGTCACACTCTTAAGGCATTTTTTCATTATAAAAACAATCTTCCGTCCATTTTAAAGGGTTATTTTCGATATATTCGAAAATTCTTATATAATCGTTTTCATCGCGTATTATATGGTCGTGAAAAGATCGTTGGAAAACGATATCCCCTTTTGTACCGTTTATCTCGTTGATTTGTTTGGTTGCATTATATTTTAACCACCCAATAACATTTGACACCGTAGGGGAGGGGTTGCCCCTCCCGTTTGGGTTGCCCCTCCCGTTTGGGTTGCCCCTCCCGTTTGGGTTGCCCCTCCCGTTATTATCAATACAAATAATTATATGTATATGGTTAGGCATAATAATATATTTGTCAATATTAACCGATGGATATTTTTCATTAACCGACAAAATATATTCGTTTACAATTACACCTTGCGGTGTTAATTGCGGGAGGGGTAACCCCTCCCCTACGTTTATATTTGATAATATATTTTTGCGGTTGTGGGTGCAAATCGTTATAAAATAATATCCGTTTTTGCTGTAATCATAATCCTTTAATCGCGTAGGTTTTCTTTTAGGTAATTCCATATTATTATCAACATACCTATTTCTCAATATATTCTAAAATATCTTCAACACGGCAGTTTAAAGCAGAACATAATTTATCTATAGTTTTGGTTTCTATATTTTCATTTGCTTTAAGTCTTCTTATGGTTTTGCTATCAATACCACACTGTTCTCTTAATTTATATGTTGAAAATCCCTTTTGCTTCATTGTAATCCATAATTTATCAAATACTATCATAATTTAACCCCCTTGACATAGATTATTATGGGGGTTATAATCTTAAATATTAAGGGGATATAATCCCCATTTGCAGAGGTGTTATATGAAAACCATTAAACGAGTTGTCATAGCAGGGTGTAGAGATTACAACAATTATGATGAGGCAAGACAGTATATTGATTTTTGTTTATCAAATATACGAAAAGAACACGATATTATTATCGTTTCGGGAGGTGCAAATGGGGCTGATGCAATTGGAGAACGGTATGCCAAAGAAAACGGATTTAAGGTTGAAAAACACCCTGCCGATTGGGAAAAATACGGCAGAAGCGCAGGACCAAGACGGAACGAACAAATGGCAGAAGCCAGCGACTATGTGATTTGTTTTTGGGACGGAAGAAGCAAAGGTACGAAATCAATGATTGAATGTGCGAAAAAGTTAGACAAACCCGTCAAAATTAAAATTATAAATGAAAAAGCAGTAGTTAATTATATATAATTACCGTTACAGTTAGGGCGCAGCTGTAGGGGCGATTCAAGAATCGCCCGATGTAAAACAAAAAGGACTTGGGAAAATCCAAGTCCTTTTTATTTTACACTGTAACTTTTTCTTTTTCTTCGATTTCGATTGTTTGTGGGACTGACTTTTTGCACTTATAGGCAATACCAAGCGGTATATACATTATAAGCATTACGATAGGTAGCAATATCGGGAAACCCCATAAATGAGAGCCGAGCAATTTCTCAAACATCTCAAGCGGGTTTCCCTTATCGGGACGCATTAAAAACATAAAGTTTGTGCCCCACAATAAATTCAAAAAATAAATCGGTATTGCAAGTCCTACCAGCAACAATAAGCTTTTTATCGCCGTTTTGAAATTCGGTTTTATCTGTCCCGATGTTACCAGTAGTAACGGATATACAGTGAGTAAAATATGTATTGTAAAGCTATGCCAGTGAAAGAAATTGAAAAACGGCGTTTCGGTCCAGTTTGGGAACAGTAGCGCCAAAGCAGCGCCCGGAATACAAAAGAAATAAAGAAACGAACGAACTGTGGTGGTGGGCTTAATAATATCAAAAGCTATCAGCAGTATATTTATTCCGCACAAATGAAACGGCAAATATCCGTATCCGAACTCGCCCACCGCGGCTACCACCACATTTTTAAGCATTTCCTGAATAAAAATATAACAACCGATTACTCTTAACATTACTACCTGCTTTTTTGCGTCTAGTCTGCGATACAAAGTACACGCAATAATCGCTAAAAGTACCGCCGCCGTAATCCATAATAAATGTGTTAAATCAAATGTGTTGAAGCCAACACCTTCAGGCAGAGAACTTTGTGTTTTGAAAAACATATAAATCACCACACATATTTTATCACATATTGTAGAAAAAAGCATTATTTTTTTATTAAAAACAAAATAACGTTCCTGACGCTATAATAGCAATTTGTTTTTATGAAACTTATCAGATTTTTATCTCTTTATTACAGTTGACAAATACCACCGATAAAAATATAATATATAATGTATATGCGGGGTGATATTTTGTGATAAAAGCTGCGGTATTCGACCTTGACCATACTTTATTTGACCGATACGCAACAATTCGGGAAATAATAAAGATAATGGATGCGGAGTCCTCCCCCTTCAAAACCGATATATCACGAGATTCTCTCGCCGATATTTATGAATATTGCGACCGCAACTTTGTCCATTTCGGTTGGGATAGGATGTATGATGAATTTCTTTCGCGTCGTATATTAAAAGACGGTATCGAAAAAGATGGCTTCTTTAACCTACATATCCGTCCGCTTTATATGTTAGCGGCAGTGCCGTTTCCATTTACCATATCTACGCTTGAAAAAATCAAAGATATGGGGCTAAAATTAGGGCTTATCACTAACGGACATCACACTTTACAGTACCGCAAATTAGAACTGCTCGGTATTAGCGATATGTTTGATGAAATTATCGTAAGCGGAGATTTTGGTGCCGATAAACCCGATGTCAGCATATTTAAGGAAATGGCGCGGCGTATGAATATGAACCCATCGGAGATGCTTTATATTGGAGATAATCCCGAAAACGATATTGAGCCGTCGCGTAAAGTCGGATACATACCCGTTTGGATAAAAACAACGGGTAATTGGGCTTTCCCACAAATTAAAAAACCGGAATTTAAGGCAGATACTGTTGCCGAAATTCCCAAAATCATAGAAAAATTAAAAGAAAGGGATAAACAATGAATATCACCTGGAAAAACTGCTTTCGCATAATAACGAGCGTTTTTATCTTATACCTATGCATTTTTTATTGGACGCCGTTATCATCACTTTTAATTAAACTTTTTTCGGCGGCAACCCCGATAATTGTTGGCCTTTTCATCGCCTATGTCTTAAATCTTATAATGTCGGCTTATGAAAAGTTATTTAAAGGTTTGAGTGAAAAAAATATTCTTAAAAAGGCAAGCCGTATAATATGCCTTATCGCAGCCATAGTTTCCTTGCTGGGCATTATCGCATTGATAGTTTATCTGGTGGTACCCGAACTTGTATCTTGTGTTTCTTTGCTTATCAGCGAAATACCCAAATATATTAAAACACTGCTTGGCAGTGAGTGGATACACACAGTGCTGCCGGAACCGGTACTTGCTGAGCTTAACAATCTTGAGTGGCAAAGTATTATAAACGGTGCTTTCGACTTTATAAGCAAGGGCTTAGGAGATGCCGCTTCCGCCCTTATCAAAACAATGACCAGCGTTGTTTCGGGCACCATCACAACATTTGTTGGAATATTCTTTTCAGTTTATATTTTGTTGCAAAAAGAGAAGTTATCTAATCAACTTGATAGATTGGCAAATAGTTATTTGCCAAGTAAAGTAAACCTTAAATTATCACACACATTATCGGTGATGAACGGTTGTTTCCGCAAATACATCGTTGGTCAATGCACCGAAGCCGTTGTTCTTGGTGTTCTTTGTACACTGGGTATGCTTATCTTCCGTTTCCCGCATGCTGTAATGATTGGTGTGCTAATCGGTTTCACCGCGCTTATCCCCATTGTCGGCGCATACGTCGGTGGCGCTATTGGTGCTATAATTATTCTGACACAGTCCCCCATCAAAGCACTTTTATTTATCGTGTTTTTGGTTGTATTGCAGTTATTTGAAGGCAACTTTATTTACCCGAAGGTTGTGGGTGATTCAATCGGATTACCGGCACTCTGGGTCCTTGCCGCAATCACGATTGGTGGTGCACTGTTTGGCGTCCTCGGTATGCTTTTAGGCGTTCCGATTGTAGCTGCTGTTTACAATTTATGGCGTGAAGACCTGCACCGCAGAGAAAAAGTAAAACAACCACCTGTCGATGAATAAATCGAAGAAGCAAAAATCAGCAAGTTCCAAATGGAACTTGCTGATTTTTTAGTTGTTTACGGGATGATGACAACCGGCGGTATCGGAATCGATGGCGGCAAAGCTGTAACCTGCTTGCATACCGTAATCAATAATTCTTTGAAGTGCCGCCGCAGTTGTCTTTTTAGCACTGATATCGTGCATCAGAACAATATTTGTGCGCTTACGGCCCAATTCATTTGTTACATTGCGGTAAATTTTATCCGCTGTGGCGCCACCGGGTTCTGCATCGCCACTTGATACGTTCCAGTCAAAATACTGCCAACCCTCATCCTGTACCCGTTTTGTAAGTCTTGTCATTGCGCCTTTGTTATTAGCGCCTTTTGGACTTTTACTAACCGTATTAGATCCGCCACCGGGGAAGCGCATAAGCGTTGTGTAATATCCTGTATCTTTATAGAGTTTATCACGCAGTTTATTTATGTTTTCCATAAATGCATCATCGGTTTTATAAATCGTGGCATAATCGTGTGAATAGCCGTGAATACCGATTGCGTGTCCCTCATTAATCATACGCTTTAGTATCGGGATTTTATCCGCGCTATAATTACAGATGAAGAAGGTTGCCTGAACGCCGTTTTTCTTTAAAGTGTTAAGTATCTGAACGGTTACGTCACTACTCGGTCCGTCATCAAAGGTTAAACAAATTTTATTAAATGCCGCATCGTCCTTCGAGCAGACAATAACCTGTCTTGTAACTGTTGCACTATTACCTGCGGTATCGGTTACCGAATACGTAATATTATACGTACCGCGCACCGCAGTATTTACAGTACCCGTAACTTTAACGCTAGAGGATATATTACCGTCGGCATCATCGGTTGCGGTGTAGCCGGGGTCATCATACTCATTGTTTTCGATTACATAAAGCGTTCTATTGCCCTTGAGTGTTATAACGGGCGGTACCTTATCCTTTATTTCCACCTCTCGTTTAGCGGTGGCGGTATTGCCCGAAGAATCTATAGCGGTATAGATAATCTCGTATTTAGTATCGGTTATTTTTTTCTTCTCAATTTTAACTGCACCCGTTAAATCACCGTCATAATTATCGGTTGCAGTGTAGCCGGGTTCTTTAAAAAGGTCAATTTTTGAAACGGTTATAGAATTTTCTCCCTTAAGTGCTATAACAGGTGATACGGTATCAACAACCTTTACTGTACGTATGGCTTTATGTTCCCTATTGCCTTGCCGATACACATACTCTATTTCATATTCACCGACTTTTGATGCATCTACACTTCCGTTTACAGTTACAAATTTGCTCATATCTTTAATGCCGTTACTTGCCTTATAGCCCGCTTCGGTGTATGTATCAAAAACGTTAAGTATTATGTTCTTTTCTCCTTTAATGGAAACCGTTGTTTCAACAAACACAGTAAACGCGACAGCTATAACAACAGCCAACGATAAAACTGTACCAACCCCAATTAGCATTGTCTTTCTGGTTAATTTCTGCTTGATATGTAAAACAACCAAAGCGGCGGCAATAAATATTGCCGCAACCAACAGCAAAATTTTAAATAACATCCCTATAATCCCCTTTATTTACCCTATTAAACTATTTTTTCAACGTCAAAACCAATATCTGTAATTGCAGAAATGAGAACCGCGTCATCAATATCGGTATCCCCTTCAATTATAGCACATTTTTTATCTAAATCAACCACCGCCGACTTAACCGCAGCGAGATTTTTAAGTGCCGTTTCAACGCTGTTTTTACAGTGAACACACGCCATACCATCAACGTATATTACCTTTTTCATTTTTTATTGCTCCTTTCAATCTTAACGCGTTGGTTACAACGCAGACAGAACTTAGTGACATAGCCGCAGCACCAATCATTGGCGTAAGCACTATGCCGAGCCACGATAAAACACCTGCAGCTACCGGAATACCTATTATATTATAGAAAAATGCCCAAAAAAGATTAACCTTTATATTATTTATAACCTTGTGGCTTAAGTTTATAGCCGATACAACATCAAGCAAATCACTTCTCACAAGTATCAAATCCGCCGATTCTATCGCGATATCAGTGCCCGCACCTATCGCTATGCCGATATCTGCCGCTGCGAGGGCGGGTGCATCATTAATACCGTCCCCCACCATCGCGACGGTTTTACCGTTTTCTTTGAGCTCTCTAATAAATTTTTCCTTATCTTGCGGGAGTGCCGAAGCAATACAGTTATCAATTCCCGTATCATTTGCTATCTTTCGGGCGGTAAACTCGTTATCCCCTGTTACCATATATATATCAATTCCGAGTTTTTTAAGTTCCGCTACCGCCGAGCGTGACGTGGGTTTTATAGTATCACTAACGGCGATAATTCCTATAACCTTTTCTTCTTCAAAAAATATTATGGGTGTTTTTGCGTCACTTGCAAGGGTTTCGAATCTTGCTTTATATTCATCACAATTAATGCCATTTTCCTGTGCTAACCTTAAATTGCCCGAATAATATTTTTTACCTTCTATTTCACAACTAATACCCAATCCCGATAACGTATTAACGTTTTGTACACATAGCGGTTCTATACCCTTTTCTTTTACATACCTGCAAACCGCCGCCGCTATCGGATGAGAGGATACCGCTTCTATACTATAAGCGATTTTTAAAAATTTGTTTTCATCTATAAAACTCTCTACAAAAGACACCGAGAGTTCTCCCGAAGTTACAGTACATGTTTTATCAAGCACGACTGCGTTTATTTTGTGCAAAAGTTCAATGCTCGGCGCATTTTTAAACAAAACTCCGTGTTTAGCGGCAACACCCGTTCCAACCATTACGGCAACGGGCGTTGCAAGACCTAACGCACAAGGACAGGATATAACCAGGACCGATACAGCGTACATAATGGCGCTGTCAAACCCTACCCCGATAAGCAGCCACACAATCAGGGTCAAAACCGCTATGCCGATAACTGTCGGCACAAATATGCCGCTTATTTTATCGGCAAGACGTGCTATTGGCGGTTTTGTAGCCGTGGCGTCCTCAACAAGTTTTATGATTTCAGATAACACAGTATCATCGCCCGTTTTTTCGGCGCGGAATTCTATATAGCCGCTTTTAAGTATTGTGCCCGAAATAACCTTATCGCCTATTTCTTTTTGTACGGGCATACTTTCTCCCGTAATTGCACTTTCATCGACACTAGCATTCCCAAATATAACCACTCCGTCCGCCGCAAAGGACTGACCAGCTTTTACAACCACTATATCCCCCGCCATCAGTGTTTCGGCGGGTATTTCGGTAATGCCGCTTTCGGTTTTTACCATTACTGTATGGGCGGCTAAGTCTCGCAGTGCATTAATCGCCGCCGATGCACGCGATTTTGATTTATTCTCAAAAAACTTACCTAAAGTTATAAGTGATAGTATCATTGCCGCCGATTCATAATACAAGTGTGCGTGTGTATTACCACCGAAAATCAAAACGGTGTTATATATACTGTAAATTTCCGATGCGGCAGAGCCCAGAGCAATTAGTGAATCCATATTGGGACTGCCCGTAAATAAATTTTTAAATCCAACAGTAAAATATTTATAGTTTACCGCGATTATCGGCACAGTAAATACAAACTGCAAAACCGCCGAAACTGTTGGCAGTTCTAAAATTGGGGGCAACCGATAACCAAACATATGCTGCATTGATAAAACCATTAACGGCAATAAAAAAGCAAAGGATACTGTAAGGCGTATTAAAAACGTATGCCTATCGTTACTGCTTTTGTTTCTATTTGCATCCGCTGTAAATATAGCGGCGGTAAAGCCCGCCTTTTCTACTGTATTTATAATAAGTTCGGGCGTTACCTTTTGCTCATCAAAATCTGCAATCATAGTGTTTGCTAGTAGATTAACTTCCGCTTTGACGCCGTCAAGTTTATTGACTACTCTCTCTATTCTCGCACTGCAAGCCGCGCACGACATACCACCTATACTAAATTTTAATCGCATTTTTCACCTACACAAAATTCCTCGTTATTAGATATTATTTTAACCGTTACGGTTTTGCCGCAAAGGTTTTCGTTGCTTTTAAGTTTCACGGGCGTATAGTTTTCGGTATATCCCAGATATTCTCCGTCTTCTACCGTTTCGAAAAGCACTTTAGCTGTTTTGCCAATTTGAGACACATAAAACTCGCTTTGGCTTTTCTTAGTTACGGCTATCATTTTACGGCTACGCAACGTTTTTTCGGCATTTGTAATCTGATTGGGAAGCCCTGCCGCAACCGTACCCTGACGCCTTGAATAAGCAAAGACGTGTGACAAAGCAAAACCTACCTTTTTTACAAACTCTATGCTCTCATTAAATTCTTCTTGTGATTCACCCGCAAAGCCGACCATAATATCGGTAGTTATGGACGGGTTTTTAAAGGTTTTTCGAATTCTGCTCACCAAATCATAATAAAACGCGCTATCATATCGGCGGTTCATCCGTTTGAGTGTTTTATCGCAACCTGACTGAAGCGATAAATGAAACTGTGGGCAGAACTTTTCTTGTGACGCCAGACTTTTTAATAAATCATCACTCATCAAATCGGGTTCGAGTGAACCCAAACGTACACGTTCGATTCCTGAAACAGAGCATACAGCCGATACAGCGTCTGCAAGATTTTCGCCTGTATCTTTTCCGAAGGACGATAAGTTTATACCCACCAAAACGATTTCCTTATATCCGTTTTGGGCAAGTCGCTCAGCTTCGGTTTTTATATTTTCCACACTTTTTGAACGAATATAACCTCGGGCAGTAGGTATTATACAGTAGGTGCAAAATCTATCGCACCCGTCTTCAATCTTCATAAAGGCACGTGTTCTGCCCTCAAAATTAGAAATGGCAGGTGTGTTAAATTTTTCTTCTCTTTGATGCTTGTTTATTTCCACCCGACGCTGTCCATCCAATAAAAACAAATCTACAAGTTCAGGAATACGACTGGGTTCTGTATTTCCCACAACTATGTCGGCTTCTTTTAAAGCATCAGCGTCTTTGGGAAATGCCTGTGGCATACAACCGCAAAGCACAAGTATGGCACTCGGCAAATCCGCCCTGTATTTTCTTATCATCTGCCTTGTCTTTCGGTTACTCTCGGCCGTTACAGTGCAAGAATTAATTATAAAAACATCGGGGATTTCATCAGCCGCAACTTTCGTGTGTCCGCGTTTTATAAAACACTCGGCAATGCTTTGTGTTTCGTACTGATTCACTTTACATCCCAGTGTGTAAAAAGCTATCTTCATAATACATCTCCATCCAAAAAAATTATAAATCAAATCCCTGTTTTTTTCAACCCGAAAAATATTTTTTGTAATTATTTGTAATGTCCCGATTTTTGTACAATAAAAAAATTAAAATAAAATTGTAAAAAGTAGTTGACAAAATGAATTTTGTCGATTATAATAAAATACAGAAAACGAACAAATGTTCGGGAGGCGAAAATTATGAGTAGTTTACACTTTTTTCAGACTTTTTTAGAGGTTGCGGCCATCGGCTTTATTATATGGGGCTATTTTAATCAAGATAAGCTTGTTTCTTTCGAAAACCGCATTAAAGCGTTTGTGAGGCGCCTTAAATTAAAAATTTCGCAAGGCGCCAATGATCGCAATCGCCATTGCGCATAAATTTACTTTCCCAGATTTCCATATTTTAATTCCTTTAAGTGAAACACCCCAAAATTTAACGGGGTGTTTCACATTTTATTTGCCTTTTTGGTAAAAATATATTAAAATACTTTTGAGGTGAATTTTTTTGAAAATTGCTTTTTTTGATACCAAACAATATGATAGAGATTCGTTTGAAAAATTCCGCACCGATGATATGGTTTTTAAATATTTTGAAACCAAACTAACCCCCGATACCGTATCTCTGGCGCAAGGATTTGACGGAGTTTGTATCTTTGTTAACGATACGGCAAACGCTGAAGTTATAGACAAATTACACGGTTACGGCATTAAATTTATAGCACTCAGGTGCGCGGGCTATAACAATGTTGATTTAAAATACGCACACGGCAAGGTACACGTTTTCCATGTCCCCGCCTATTCCCCACACGCCGTTGCCGAGCACACAATGGCAATGTTGCTGACATCGGTCAGACGTACGCATAAATCATACATCCGCACAAAAGATTTTAATTTCTCACTAAATGGTCTTACGGGCTTTGATTTATACGGCAAAACAATGGGTGTTATAGGTACGGGTAAAATCGGTAGAATTTTTATCAATATATGCCGCGGCTTCGGTATGAAGGTTATCGCATACGATAAATACCCAGCCGATAGTTCAGATATCGAATATGTAACCCTCGATGAGATTTATAAGAGAAGCGATATTATTTCCCTTCACTGTCCGCTTACGCGCGACACCCATCATATAATTGATAAAGCAGCGATAGATAAATGCAAAAAAGGTGTTATTATCTTAAACACTTCACGCGGTGCACTGATAGATGCCGAAGCACTGCTTGAAGGTATAAAGTCGCGAAAAATCGGCGCCGCCTGTCTCGACGTATATGAAGAAGAATCCGACGTGTTCTTTGAAGATTTTTCGGGACATATTATTGATGACGATATTTTAGCGCGTCTTATATCAATGCCAAACGT
This sequence comes from uncultured Eubacteriales bacterium, assembly GCA_964607025.1. Classification (GTDB taxonomy): domain Bacteria; phylum Bacillota; class Clostridia; order Oscillospirales; family Acutalibacteraceae; genus SIG565. Next base: position 22,875 of record CAZSIL010000016.1, on the reverse strand, counting down.
TTTGGTTACTTCCCATCAGGCGTTTTTAACCGAAGAAGCATTAAATAATATTGCCGAAACTACCATTAACAATATTAGCGACTTTTTAACCAAGGGAGAAAGCGATAACGAGCTTTGCCAAAAATTCGATAAGGTAGAAACCTGTAGAAAATGTTTTTAAGGAGAAACAGTATGGGAAATATTGATACAAATGCACTGTTTAAAATTGAATACGGACTTTACGTTGTAACCGTGAAAGGCGAAGAGCTTGATAACGGACTTATTTTAAATGCCATAATGCAGGTGACCGCCGAGCCGATGAAAGTCGCAGTTACAGTTAATAAGCAAAACTACTCTCACGATTTAATAAAAGCTTCGGGCATTATGAACGTATGCTGTCTTAATGAAAAGGCGCCGTTTTCACTCTTCCAGAATTTCGGTATGAAAAGCGGACGCGATGCTTACAAATTTATAGGTGTAAACGCAGCACGTTCGAGTAACGGACTGCTTTACTTAACCGAATATTCAAACGCGTTTATTTCCCTCTCGGTTGAGCAGTATATTGACTTAGGTTCTCATGGTATGTTTATCTGCGCCGTTACCGAAGCGCAGATACTCGATGACGTTCCCACAATGACCTACGGATACTACTACAATAATGTAAAACCCAAGAAGCAACCAGCCAAAAAGGGTTACGTTTGCAAAATATGCGGTTACGTATATGAAGGTGAGCCATTACCCGATGACTTTATTTGTCCTTTATGCAAACACCCTGCCAGTGATTTTGAAAAAATTATATAAAAGCAACCACTCATTCGTTTGCTACAGAATGAGTGGTTTTCTTTTTTTACTAAGATTTATATACCTATTTAAAAAATATATTAAAGAAGTAATAAATAGCATTATGCTTATCCATTGTGATGTAGACAAACCGTAAAATATACCTCTTATTTCATCACCCCGAAAAAACTCTAAAACAAATCTGATAATGGAATAAAAAAACATATATACGTATAACAAACTTATCTTGCTGTGTGATTTTTTAAATATAATAAATAAAAATATAAATAAAAGAAAATTTGCCATTGCTTCTATCAGTGAAACAGGCAATCTCCTGACACCGTTCACCGCAGGATACAATATGTTATTTGTAATTACAAATCCGAAATCACTTTCAATCCCATAACAGCACCCGCCAAAAAAGCATCCTACCCTACCGAAAGTATGAAACAGCGGAACGCACATAGCAAACAAGTTCATAAGCAAATTCTTGTTTTCCTTATGAGCAATGCGCAAATATATTTCCAAAGCAGTTACGGCACCGATTAACCCCCCATAAAAAACCATACCACCGCCACATTCCATTACCTTGCTTAAAAACTGTCTAAAGGTGAAACTTCCTGTTGTTAAAAAACTTAAAAAGTTATCAAGGTTGGTTAAAAAATATAAAACATGACCGCCTACTATTAAACCCAGCATAATCACAAGTATTATCAAAATTATATCTTCAAAATATAATTTAAATTTTTTAGCAAACTTTGTAGCAAAAATAGTACATACTATTAATCCTATCAAAGTACACAATGCATAACTTCCTACCTGTCGGCCGAAAATACTAATTATAGGATACATTTATTCTCTCCTTCATAGAAAAAAGCCGACCTGCCTGTTAGCAGACCGACTTTTTACTGCATATTTTAAATTACAATCCGAGTGCCGCGAGTTCGCTGGCTGCACTACTTGCAGTTGCAGATGCACATGCTACGCAGAGCGTACATGATACAAAGCCGATGCCTGCAAGGCATGTTCCAATTATCGACAAAACGAGTCCTGCTGTACCAATTCCTGTGCCGGCACCCGCTGCCACTGCACGCTTTTTGCCCTTTGCGGCGCATATAATTCCAACTATACCGCAAACTAAAGCGATAATGTTAACCATATAAAACCAAGCCAACACTGCCGAAACTATACCTAACACCAATCCGGTTACGGATAAGCCCTTTCCTGTATTCTCCATATTTTTAACCCCCTTTATAATTTTAGTACAATATTACAATACCATAGTATTTTTATTTTGTCAAGTCTAATGTTACAATAGTATTGTAATATTTGTTTTTGGAGTATGTTATGTTAAATGAAAATATCAGAAAATTACGCATATCCCAAGGTATATCTCAGGTGGATCTTGCCCGTGCTCTCGGTGTTTCTAAACAAAGCGTATCGAACTGGGAAAACGATAATATCCAACCTTCGATTGATATGCTTATCAAAATTGCAAAGCATTTTTCTGTAAGTACAGATTATTTGTTAGGAATAACAACGCATGCGGTTTTAGATGTCAGCGGTCTTGATGCCAAAATAGTAGCGCACCTGCGCTTAATTATAGACGATATTAAAAATCACACAAATTAAAATGCAAATTAAAGGTCGCCGACCATTTTGGTCGGCGACCTTTGTTTTTATATCTTTTCTACACCAATTATAAGTTTTTCGCCGTTAATATCCCACTCTTTAACAAAACCTGTGGGGGTGGCGGCTATAAGTGAATCGGCCAGAGTATCTCCAACGATTCCATCCTTATACTTAACGGCGGTTCCCACTGCCGAAACTTCACCCGCAACGGTTATATTAATATGGTCCATAACGTTAAAGCCCGCCTCTTTACGCATTGTTTGTACCTTCGATACAACCTCACGTACAAAGCCCTCGGCTATTAGTTCTTCGGTGAGTACCGTATCGATAGCCACCGTAACACCGCGGTCAGTAAGGGCGAAGAAACCCTCTTTTTGCTCAGATTCAATAAGCAAATCTTCGGTTTCAAGAATTACTGTACCCGACGGTAAATCAAGTGTTAATTTACCGTTACTATCAAGTTCTGCCTTAGCGGCATTACCATCAAGTTCTGATAGTGCAGTTCTTATTTCATTTAGCTGTTTACCAAATTTTGGACCAACCGTTTTAAGCTGCGGCTTGAATTTATAAGAAACAAAGCCGTCAACATTATCGGTAAAGCTGACTTTTTTAATGTTAAGCTCATCCTTTATAATATCGAGATAAACTTCATCGAGTTTTCCGTCAAGCTTTACATACATAGTATTTAGCGGTTGGCGGTTTTTACGGTTGGATCCGTTACGCGCCGCACGACCAAGCACTACAATTTCAAGCACCTTATCCATACTGTCTTCAAGAGCAGTATCAATACGTGCGGTATCAACTGTGGGGAAATCACACAAATGTACGCTGATGGGTGCGGACTTATCTACGTTGCAAACCAAGTTTCGATAAATATTTTCCGCCATAAACGGCACCATTGGAGCCGCTGTTTTTGCGGTTACTGTAAGTGCAGTATAAAGTGTCATATAAGCGGCTATTTTATCAGCCGTTAAATCCTGTACCCAATAGCGTTCACGTCCACGGCGCACGTACCAGTTGCTCATTTCATCAGTAAACTCTTGCAAAGCCCTTGCGGCTTCAGGTATGCGGTAGTTATTAAGATTATCATCAACCTTTGCCACCATAGAGTTTAAGCGCGATAACAACCACTTATCCATAACAGTAAGTTCACACTCATCGAGATTATATTTTGTCGGATCAAATTTATCAATCTCAGCATAAAGCACGTAGAACGCATAGGTGTTCCAAAGTGTGCCCATAAATTTGCGCTGACCTTCGGTTACAGCTTTCGCGTGGAAACGGTTAGGAAGCCAAGGAGCAGAGTTGGTATAGAAATACCAACGTATCGCATCGGCGCCGTGTGCTTCGAGTGCATCAAACGGGTCAACCGCGTTGCCCTTTGATTTACTCATCTTCTGTCCGTTTTCATCTTGAACGTGGCCGAGTACTATTACGTTTTTATAGGGTGCCTTATTGAAAATAAGGGTTGAGATAGCAAGTAATGAATAGAACCATCCGCGTGTTTGGTCAACCGCCTCTGAAATAAAGTCTGCCGGGAACTGACTTTCAAAAAGTTCCTTGTTTTCAAAAGGATAGTGGTGCTGCGCAAAGGGCATAGCGCCCGAGTCAAACCAACAGTCGATAACCTCGGGTACGCGGTGCATTTCCTTGCCGCACTTTTCACACTTAAAGGTTACAGCATCAATAAATGGGCGGTGGAGTTCTATATCATCGGGACAGTTATCCGATAACTCTTTAAGTTCAGCAATACTGCCGATAGAGTGCAAATGTCCGCACTCGCACTGCCAAATATTAAGCGGTGTACCCCAATATCTGTTACGTGATATACCCCAGTCCTGAACATTTTCGAGCCAGTCGCCAAAACGACCTTTACCAATACTCTCGGGTATCCAATTGATTGTGTTGTTGTTTCTAATCAAATCGTCCTTTACGGCGGTCATTTTGATAAACCAAGATTCTCTCGCATAGTAGATAAGCGGAGTATCGCAACGCCAGCAGAACGGATAATCGTGTTCAAATTTCGGTGCATCGAAAAGCAAGCCCTCTTTATCAAGGTCAACGAGTACGAGCGGGTCGGCATCCTTAACAAACTTGCCGTGATATGCCGTTTCTTCGGTCATTTCGCCCTTGCCGTCAACAAACTGAACAAAGGGCAAATCATATTTTCTGCCGACCTGAGCATCGTCTTCACCAAATGCGGGAGCAATATGAACAATACCTGTACCGTCACTCATTGTAACGTAATTATCACAGGTTACATAGTGACCTTTTTTGTTTTGTTTTTTAGCAGATTCACCCGCACAAGCAAATAACGGCTCGTACTCTTTATACTCAAGGTCGGTACCCTTATAGCTTTCTAAAACTTTATAAGCAGGTGTTTCTTCGCTTCCGAGTTTACCAAGCACCTTATCAAGCAGTGCCTCAGCCATATAGTAGGTAAAGCCATCAGCAGCGGATACTTTACAGTAAGTTTCGTTCGGGTTTACGCAAAGCGCAACGTTGGAGGGCAAGGTCCAAGGGGTAGTTGTCCAAGCAAGGAAGTAAGCATCCTCGCCCACTACTTTAAAGCGAACAACGGCACTGCGCTCCTTAACGTTTTTATAGCCCTGCGCTACCTCGTGGCTCGACAGCGGTGTTCCGCAACGGGGGCAATAAGGCACTATTTTAAAGCCCTTATAAAGAAGTTTTTTCTCGAAAATTTGTTTGAGTGCCCACCACTCCGACTCAATAAAGTCATTATGATAGGTAACGTACGGGTTTTCCATATCTGCCCAGAAACCAACGGTGTGTGAAAAATCTTCCCACATGCCCTTATATTTCCAAACACTCTCTTTGCAGTGGTCGATAAAGGGTTCAAGACCATACTGTTCTATCTGCTCTTTACCATCAAGTCCCAAAAGCTTTTCAACTTCGAGCTCAACGGGCAAACCGTGTGTATCCCAACCCGCTTTACGCGGCACCATACATCCCTTCATCGTGCGGTAACGCGGAATCATATCCTTGATAACGCGCGTTAACACGTGGCCAATGTGCGGCTTACCGTTAGCCGTCGGCGGACCGTCATAGAAAACGTAGGGAGTTCCATCCTTACGTTCTTCAATACTCTTCTCGAAAATTTTGTTGTCAACCCAAAATTTACCGATTTTTTTCTCCTCTTCCACAAAATTAACATTAGGTGAGATATTGTTATACATATACAACCTCCTAAAAAAATAAAACGGACTTTACGTCCATAACAGGACGAAAGCCCACTTTCGTTAACCACCTATTACGGCAGACAGACATCTGCGGTTCTAATAACGGTGAACAACCGGTACCGCCTACTAAAATTCAGCGGACAACTCAGGAGTGATTTTCGTTTGGGACGTCTATATCGGACTCGCACCCTCACCGACTCGCTAAATAAACGTTCCCGACTACTCTCTCCGTCACAGTCTTTAATATTTAATACTAATAAATCTTATCACACTTTTAAATTAATTGCAACTAAAATTTAATAAGACAATCTTTTTATATCATATATTTGATTTAAAGGAGTGGTTTTTTTGTTTTGGGAGCTTATATGCCGAATTGCTTCGCATCTTTTTTATTTAGCGCTCCATGTAGCGCCGTCATACTCTTTTCCGCCACCGCTAAAACGCTCGGAAGAAACCGAACTGCTAAAACGTATGGCTAAGGGTGACAATGCGGCAAAGGATAAACTGATAGAACACAATTTACGGCTTGTAGCCCATATAGTTAAAAAATATTACGCTACGGGTGTCGATCCTGAAGACCTGATATCCATCGGCACGATTGGTCTTATAAAGGGCATTTCAACCTTTAAGAGTGATAAAAACATCCACCTAGCAACCTATGCCGCAAGATGTATCGATAACGAAATTTTAATGTATTTCAGAAATCTTAAAAAATCTTCGCAAGATGTTTATATTTCCGACCCCATTGATACCGATAAGGACGGCAATACGCTGACTTTAATTGATATAATCGCCGATGACGTCGACATAACCGAAGAGATAGACACAAAACTTAAACTCGAGAAACTGAAACTTATAATAAACGATGCGCTTGATACACGTGAAAAGACGGTAATCTGTTACCGATACGGCATTGGCGGCTGCGCAGAGCTTACCCAACACGAAATCGCCGCAAAGCTCGGGATTTCGCGTTCCTATGTATCGCGAATAGAGAAGGCGGCACTTTTAAAGCTTCGACAACTTTTTTAGAAAAAACTTGCTTTTTTCATTTTTTTATGTTAATATTATTTTTAGTGTAAATGCAGTGATGAAGAAAAGTAGATTTTTATTTTTCGTTCAGAGAGAACACACCTTGGCTGAAAGTGTGTTTATGTAAAAATTTTTATCGAAGTTCCCTTCTGAGCAGTGGCGTTGAAATTATATCAGTAGGCGCCAACGGTTGACTCCGTTAACGGTCAAAAGAGTGTTTGCTCTCGAGCGAAAATGTGGGTGGTACCACGGAGTTTGTATTATTTAACTTCGTCCCTGTGAATAACAGGGGACGGAGTTTATTTTTTTGGAGGAAGAAAATGAAACAAAGATTAGAAGAAATCAAAAGCGCAGCTATAAATGCGATTGACGCCGCTGCTGCTATGCCCGAAATTGAAGAAATACGGGTTAAATATTTAGGAAAAAAGGGCGAACTCACCGCCATTTTAAAGCAGATGGGCTCACTCTCTCCCGAAGAGCGCCCCGTTATGGGACAGCTTGTAAATGAAGCAAAGGCGGAAGTCGAAAAACTTGTAACCGCTAAAACCGAAGAGCTAAGACGCGCCGCTACTTTGCAAAAACTAAAGGAAGAGACCATTGATATCACAATGCCTGCAAAACGCTCAACTGTGGGACATTTACATCCGCTGAACTCAGTGCTTAACAATATGATTGATATTTTTCAGTCTATGGGATTTGATATTGTTGACGGCCCTGAGGTTGAAACCGAGCACTACTGTTTTGAGGCGCTCAACGTTCCCGCCGACCACCCCGCGAGGGACATGCAGGACACCTTTTATCTTGCTGAAAATTTACTCCTTCGCACACAAACGTCCGCGGCTCAAATTCGCGTTATGGAAAACCGTAAACCCCCTATTCGTATAATTTGTCCGGGACGTGTTTTCCGCGCCGACGAAGTTGATGCCACCCACTCCCCCGTTTTCCATCAAATTGAGGGTCTCGTGGTTGATAAAGGCGTTACTCTTTGTGATTTAAAAGGAGTATTAGAACAATTTGCCCACGAAATATACGGCAAGGATACTGCCGTAAAATTCCGTCCCTCGTTCTTCCCGTTTACCGAGCCGAGTGTCGAAGTTGACGTTACTTGTTCCGAGTGCGGTGGTAAAGGTTGCCGAGTTTGTAAAGGCAGCGGTTGGATAGAGATTTTGGGCGCGGGTATGGTGCACCCCAACGTTCTTCGCAACTGCGGTATTGACCCCGAAGAATACTCGGGCTTTGCCTTTGGTATCGGCCTTGACCGACTCACGACAACAAGCCATAAAATAAGCGATATCCGTTTGCTTTTTGAAAATGACAAACGTTTCTTGGAACAGTTTTAAGGAGGGGTAAAAAATGAAAATTTCACTGAATCAATTAAAAAATTATGTAGAAATAAACGTGCCCGTCGAAGAACTGTGCGATAAAATGATTATGGCGGGTTTCGAGGTTGAATCTATTGAGAATACGGGCGATAAAATCCGCAACGTAGTTGTAGCGCGAATTGAAGAAATCACACCTCACGAAAACAGCGACCATCTGCAGATTTGCCAGATGAATATAGGAAAAGGCGAAAACATCCAAATCGTAACGGGCGCTCAGAATATCAAGGTTGGCGATTTAGTTCCCGCCGCTTTACACGATAGTTCACTGCCTAACGGTATGAATATTAAAGCAGGTAAACTGCGCGGCGTAGACTCAAACGGTATGCTCTGTTCGGGCGAAGAGTTATGCTTAACCGAAGCCGATTATGAGGGTGCGGGTGTTTACGGTATTTTAATTCTTAAAGATGACTTAAAGCCCGGTACCGATATGCGCGATGCACTCGGACTTAACGACTATATTATCGACTTCAAAATCACCGCCAACCGCCCCGACTGCAACTGTTTCTTAGGTGTTGCAAAGGAAATTTCGGTGGTGCTCGGCACAAAATACACACCGCCCGTACCAACCTATAAAACCATCGGTGGTGATATAAACGACTATATAAAAATTGATGTTGAAAATTATGAACTTTGTCCGCGTTACGTTGGCCGTGTTGTTAAGAATCTTCGTATAAAAGAATCGCCCGACTGGATGAAGCGCGCCATTACCGCATCGGGTATGCGCCCAATTAATAACATTGTTGATATTACCAATTTTGTTATGCTGGAAACCGGACAGCCGATGCATGCTTTTAATTATAATGAACTGCGCGGCAAACACGTAATTGTCAGAAACGCCAAGGAAAACGAGGCAATCACAACACTTGACGGCAAAGAATATATCCTAAGCCCCGATATGCTTGTTATTGCCGACGGCGAAGTACCTTCCTGTCTTGCAGGTATTATGGGTGGACTTGAGAGTGAAATCACCGAAACCACAACCGACTTGTTCTTAGAATCGGCAAAATTCAAGCGCGATAACGTACGTCACACAGGCAGAGCGCTTGGCATCCGTACCGAATCAAGCGGTAGATTTGAAAAAGGCGTTGATATAATCAACACACGCTTTGCTATGGAACGCGCATTACAGCTTATTGACGAGCTTGATGCGGGTGATATTGTCAGCGGTGAAATCGATAAAAATAAGGGCTTACCGGAAGAACGCATTATCACCACTACAACAAAGCGTATCCTTGAACTCGTAGGTGTGGATGTACCAAATGATAAAATCGTTTCAATTCTTAATAGCTTGGGACTTGAAACTACCATCAATGGCGATACTCTCACCTGCCGTGTGCCGTCCATCCGCGATGATATCGAAGGCAGAGCCGATTTGGCAGAAGAAATTATGCGTATCTACGGTTATGACCATATCGTAGGCACCAAAATGCGCGGTGAAGTAACAAGGGGCAAAAAGTTACCTGAAAGAGTTAAAACCGATGCTTTAAAGTCGCTCCTTTGTTCTCTTGGCGCAAATGAGATTACTACCTACTCATTTATCGGTTCAAAAGCGGTTGATACACTGTGTCTTGACGAGTCTGACACAAGGCGCAACCAAATCCGCCTTATAAACCCCTTGGGCGATGAATACTCTACAATGCGCACACAGCTGACAACCAGTATGTTATCGGTGCTTTCCGCGAATATTAACCGCAAAATAACAGAGGGTAGATTTTTCGAGGTTAGTAATCGCTTTATCCCCAAAGCCCTTCCTATAACCGAGCAACCCTATGAATTGCCGACACTATCTATCGGTATTTATGGTAAAAATGAAGATTTCTTCACCCTTAAAGGCATTATTGAAGACGTTTTGGTGCTTTTCGGTGCACACAGTGATTACCGCAGAAGCGGTGAACCATATCTCCACCCTGGCCGTCAGGCAGAGATACTTGCCAACAACAAGGTGGTTGGTACCTTTGGCGAAGTTCATCCCGAAGTTTTGGCAAACTACGATATTGAAACCCGCGTTTATGTTGCTGAAATAAAACTTGACGACCTGTTTGCCATTAACAAGCGTAAAGCCGTTTACAAGCCATTACCGAAATTCCCGGCAGTTGAGCGTGACTTTGCTATGCTTTGCGATATTGATACGGAAATCGGCACACTCGAAAAAGCAATTATATCGGGTGCATCGCGCCTACTTGAAAAAGTTGAGCTCTTTGATATCTACTCCGGCTCACAAATCCCCGAGGGTAAGAAGAGTGTAGCGTTTAGCGTTTGGCTAAGAAGCAATGATGCAACGCTGAGTGATGAAGAAATTGAAAATGTAACAGCACGTATCATCAAAAAACTCGAAAGCGTAGGCGCAACACTTCGCAGTTAAAAAACTTCTTGTAATTTTTAAGATTTTGTTATACAATAAGATTATAAAGGAATAATAAATTAAGAAAGGGTGTTATTAATGCATAATCCGAATAACGATACTATGACCTTTTCACTTGGCAACGAGCAGGAAATAGAAATAAGGCGTACACTTACCGCCGTATACGATGCTCTTAAAGAAAAGGGATACAATCCTATCAATCAAATCGTCGGATATATTCTATCGGAAGACCCAACGTATATCACAACCCATAATAACGCTCGTTCGCTCATCCGCAGGGTTGACCGCGACACCCTTTTACAAACACTTGTAAAATACTATTTATCCAACTAAAGCAAAAACTGCTGAAACATTTCCGTTTCAGCAGTTTTTTACATTACTATACTTAATATTAAATATATAATGGGTTGATGTAACAAATAAATAATCAACGAATTCCTACCGATAAATGAAAACGGCTCGACCCGTCCTACAGCAAACAGTTTTTCATTTAAACCACGCTTTTCTAAAATATTATATAGGAAATATCCAGTTAAAAATAAAAACAACCACGGTAAAATAGAAAAATAATCTGCCGATGAAAAATCGGTTGGCGGGAAACCAAGATATGCAGTAAATATATTTTTATAAAGCATATTAGGTAACTCTACTATATTAAATGCCTCAAACCCAAGATAACCCTCGTTACAATTACGGAAAAGTAAAAACAACAAAGCGCTTACACTGCCGCCTATTATAGGCGGTATTTTTTCAAGTAGCTTTTGTGCCACTGCGCAAATAATCATACAACTTCCAATAAGTGTTAAAACACCAAAAAGTATCTTAGAACTTGGCATAAATATATATGTTACCGAACTTACAAGAAGGCCGCTCAAAAACACTGACAAGCCGCGCTTGAAAACATTTTTTGAAAGCCCCACGCAAAAACCTGATAGCAGAATAAAGGTCCAGCAAATGCTTTGTTGCCAGATATACCCACAGCTGCCCCGATACCATAAAAGGTCTCTTCCGTAAATATAAACGACATCCCACAGCGTATGATAAATCACCATACTTAAAACCGTTATTCCTCGAACGGTATCAAGCAAATTAAGGCGGTTTGCTTTCATAATTGTTTTTATTCAGCAGGTGTGCTTATATCAGATGAAGTTGTATTGTCAACTGCGGCTGAGTTAACATGAAGTTGTATATGCATATCAACATCAACCCTCGAACCAACACCGGGCTCAATAGCAATAACGGTATTGGGTGCTTTATTGGCATCGTAAACCCCTATAACACTTATATTATTATAGTCAAAGCCAAGTTTCATAAGTTCAAACTTTGCTTCATCAGCGGTTTTACCCGTTAAATCAGGCACCGCAACGGTGCGCGGTCCCAAACTCAAAACAACTTCTATATTGCTACCCTTTTTAACCGACTGGTCGCTCGTGGGTGTCTGTTCAATTATATATCCGCGCGGATATTTATCACTGAAATCTTTACCCACAACCTCAAAGGTGAAGAAGGTTTTATAATCAATCTCACCAACTACATCAGAATATCTTTTACCAATTAAATTGGGCACCTGATAAAGATTTTCGCTAATATCTGATGAATTAACTACCTCCTGGCTCGGCTGTTCTGAACTTACAGGCGGTATGCTGCTACTGGGATTTGATGACGGAGTTTCGGTGTTTTCTTCTGGCGCACCCATAACGAAATAGCCAATAATCGCTAAAATTATAATAATCGTAGCCGTGATTGCCGACGATATTATTGCATATTTTTTACCACTTGCTTCCTTTTTTGTAGGCATAGCGTTGGTCTTATTGGCAACTGATTCCGCCTGCTTTTTTGGGATATCCTTATCAATTACGGCGGTGTTGCTTGATACGGGGGTTAAAGAAATACGAAAAGCATCCATATCCTGAGTACGATTTTCGGGCATAATTTGCAACGCATTTGCAAGGGCCGATAAAACAAATTTCGGCAAAATTTCAGCATAGCGCGAAGGAATTTCCATACTATCATTAGAAATACGCTCGGTAACGTCGGTCGGCACCTTGCCCATAAGAACACGGAAAAGTGTTGCCGCCATACCGTAAACGTCGGTATACTTGCCGTCACGGCTCTCAATATCATAATCATATTGTTCAACGGCTGAGTAACCGGGGAAAAGCTGAATTGTCATATTACTTTTTGACATACGCACAGGTCTTATACAAATACCTGTAAGACGCAGCTTTCCGTCTCTACCGACAATAATTGTTTCGGGAGAGATACCGCGGTGAATAATGCCGACTTCGTGCATCGCCGCAACGGTTGTTATAAGCGGTAAGAACAAAGGCCGCGCCTGTTCCCATTTTAGATTGCCGCCGTTTCTGATTAAAAACTCGCGAAGCGTTATGCCCTGAACATGCTTTGTAACAGCGTATGCAGTACCGTTAGTCTCAAAAACTTCAACCGTTTCGAGCAATGCGGGAACGTCATTTTCATCATTTAATTTCACTAATTTATGATTGAGTTCAAGAAAATTCATTATTCCTTCGTTAAAGGTAAATTCATTTCCTGCAACTATTGATACGCTGCCGTCACCGTTTCTGCTTGCCGCACCTTTCGGGAAATACTCACGAACGTTAACTATAGAATTACACAGGTTATCCCAACCGATATATGTAACGCCTTCGCCGTTACTCTCAAACGCGTTACCGATAAGATATCGATCGTTAAGCCATGTGTTAGTTTGTAAAAACTCTTTGTCGTTGGTTTTTTTTGAATCGTAGCCGCAGATTGAACAAACACTCTCTCCACCGTTATCGTTCATGCAGCCAAGACATAGTCTTTCGGTATTTAACATAAATTTCTCCTTTGTGAAAAAGAATAACGGAATTCTTGCCTTATAAAGTATACCACAAACTGTCAGAAAAGTATAGTTTCTATTCTGTAACCTTTTTACAGGGTATGATGCGACGAAATACGCATGTATGTTTGGGCGTCACCCGGCGGTCTTCATGAAGCGAGCCGAAATACCAATGTTTATATTCGCACATTTCATCAATCTCTTCAAAATAACCATTGAGTTTATTGACACGCTGCTCAGCGCCGCGTCGAAGCAACATTGCGCTCTTAACCAATGACGGCGGTTCGTGTGTGATTATATAATCTACTTTACAACCCGCGTTATCGAGCCGTTTTGCCGCTTCGGTCATTTGCTGGGAAGAAGGCATTTCTTCCTTCCACCAAAGCCCATTTTCAAGCCGCATGTCTTTATCGGTACTCTCTCCGCCGCCAAACGTGAAAAAGGTGCTGCCGTCAATATCAAATATCTCGCCGCGCATTAAGTGTATCAAATTGCCTTTTATGCGATGAATTCTGCCGCCCTTCCAATATGTTTCGCGAGCACTCGCTATTAAATCAAGGTTATCGTGTGTGCCGTCTATAAAAGCAACTGTAAATTTGCGGCTACCGAGATATTCTATATACTCGCGTTCTTTTTCGCCGCCGTTCCATAAATAACCGAAATCTCCGCATACTATAAGCACATCGCCCTTTTTAAGTTTAAACCACTCTCGATCATAAAGGCGTTCTTCATCGCCGTGCATATCCCCTGTTATATAAACCAAACAAACACCTCCTGAAATTTAATCCTTCCCTTTTATCGCACTTTAATGTATAATGATTAAAAATAAACATTTTATCGAGGAAATTATATGCATAAGAAATTCTGTAAGTTTATTATATCATTTATATTAATATTTGCAATATTTTGTTGCGCTGTTTCGGTGTCGGCTTTTAATATAAGCGGTTTTGAACTCAACGCCGAAGGCGCTATGCTGCTCTCTCTTGATACTGACGAGATTCTTTATTCCAAAAACGCTGACAAAAAAATGTATCCCGCGTCAATCACCAAACTACTTGTGGCAGCAATAGTACTTGATAACACAGAAAATCTTGATACTGAAATTATCACTTACACCAATGAAGCCAACAATGCTATTTTGGGTACTGGGGCTAGTGTTATAGGTCTTAAAATAGGTGAAGAATTAACTGCACGTCAGGCACTTTACTGCTTACTTATATCATCAGGCGGTGACGTTGCTTATGCCATAGCCGAGCATTATGGAGGCAGCATCGAAAATTTTATGAGTATGATGAATAGCAAAGCTCGTGACATCGGTATGGTAAATTCAAGTTTCGGCAACCCCGTAGGACTGCACGATGAATACACTTACACCACACCGCGTGACGTATCCACGCTTGCAAAATACGTGCTTAAATATGACGTGATACTTGAAATCACTTCTCTTGCGCGTTATCAGTTACCCGCTACAAATATGTCAGGCATACGCTACCTTTCTACCACAAACTTTTTAATTGACCCCGCAACGAATTATTTTTACAAATATGCTAAAGGGCTTAAAACCGGCTTTACCGACGAGGCAGGACGCTGTGTTGTAAGCACCGCAAAACTTGATGGATATAATTATTTATGCATAATTATGAAATGCGATTCAAGCGGTGGAGTTAGAAATGAGTTTATTGATAGCAGCAATTTATACCGTTGGGCGTTTAATAATTTTGAGTATAAATCGGTTTTAGATATTTCTAAACCTGTTGCCGAAATTCCGGTGGATTTATCGTTTGATACTGATTATATACCCCTTTATCCAGAAAAAAGTATTACGAGTATTTTACCCATTAAAGCCGATGAATCAACAATTTTAGTTGATACCACGCTTTTAAACGAGCGTGTTAAAGCACCCGTCAAGGCAGGTACCGTGCTTGGCACTGCCGATGTTTTGTATGCCGGAGAGATCATTGGACAGGTTAATCTTGTGTCCAGAGAAGATATAAAAGCAAATATGTTCTTACAAATCGGTGACGCTGTGAAAAAAGCGGTGTCTTCCGCCACCTTTAAAATTATAATAGCAATACTTTTAGGCGGAGTTTTAGTATTCATTGGTATATGTATTCGCCTTAATACAAATAATAAGAAAAGAAGAAAAGTTAAGTATATTCCATACGATAAAGACAGAAGACGGTAAAAATGGCAGAACTAATACAAATAAAAAACAACACCTATTATTTTAACTGTAACGCGAGGGTTGGGGTTTATAAAGTAAATGAGCGTGACATTTATTTTATTGACTCAAGTTCCGATTCGGATACGGCAAAAGAGCTTTATAACACCATAACCGACAAGGGTTGGCGCCTTGTCGGTATTATAAACACCCACTCCCACGCAGACCATAACGGTGGAAACGCGTTTTTACAGAAAAAAACGGGTTGTAAAATATTTGCAAACGGTATGGAAAAAGCGGTTGGCGAAAACACAATGCTCAACACCGTATCGCTGATAGGCGGTTATCCTGCAAAGGAATTCACCACCAAACTTTTATATGCAAAACCGAGCATTGTGTATAGTACCAAACACCCCGATTTCCTACACGAGTTTGAAATTGTACATTTACCGGGACACTCAGCCGATATGATAGGTATACGCACCCCCGACAACGTACTCTTTACCGCCGACGCACTGGTAAGCGAAAAAGCGCTTGATATTTTACATTTAACCTATATTTTTGATATAGAGCGACACCTTAAAACACTCGAATATTTAAAAACGCTTACTGCCGATGTTTTCGTGCCGTCGCACTCTGCTCCATTAGATAATATTGAAGGTTTGTGCGACAAAAATATCGCCGAAATTTTTGGAATTCGCGATACCCTTTTATCATTTTTAGAAAAACCGCTTTGTTTTGATAATTTGTTAGCAAAGGTTATTGAGTATTATAAAATACGGCTAACAAATGAACAATATATTTTGGTTTGCAGTACTCTTCACTGCTATCTCGGTTGGATGAAAAATCAAGGGTTTATCGATTTTGAAATTAAAGATAATATGTTATTATGGAAAAAGGCATAATCCCCTAAATCCCAATTCCTAACCCCTAAATCCTAAAAAATCCGCTCTTTTGAGCGGATTTTTTATTTACCAAGTTCTATTGTGCGCTTAAAAGACTTTTCTATTGCTTTTATAACCGTTTCATCAAGGTTGTCGCCGTAAAGCGATTTTACACCCTCTATCGTACTGCCGCCGGGACTACAAACCGCGTCCTTTAATTCATCGGGGGCACGTCCTGTTTCCATAAGCATTTTTGCCGAGCCCATAACAGTTTGCGCGGCAAGTTTTAATGCCGTATCAAAAGACAGACCGCATTTTTCGCCACCCAAAGCCAACGCTTTTATATACATAAATACAAAAGCAGGTCCGCAACCGCTAACAGCCGATGCAGCATCAATTAATTCTTCGTCTATTTGTTCCCAAACACCCGAATACTGCATCGCCGACACTATTTCATCGGTATTTATATCTGTTTTCGCAGTATAAAGCACCATACCGCCGCCCACAGTTACGGGCAAATTAGGCATTATTCTGATAACGGGAACTGAAAAACCTATTTCCGCTATAATCTTTCCAATTTTTACACCTGCCGCCATACTAATAAGCACGACTTCATCGGTACGCTTTTTTATTATAGGCGCAATCTCTTTTAAAACCGACGGTAAAACCTGTGGTTTTACACCCAAAAAAATATATTTCGCAGTTTTGCAAAGCAGTTCGGTTGTAGTATTTTCCGCACCGATTTTTTGAGCCACTTCTTCTGCCCTTTTATTGTCGTAATCGGTCACTAAAATTTTTGTATTATCTTGTTTTGCGGCGGCGGTAGCAAGTGCACCACCCATATTACCGACGCCTATAAAACCTATTTTAAGCATATTTTTCACCTTATTTCACCGTTGCCGTTTATTACATATTTGTAGGAGTTGAGTTCACCCAGCCCCATTGGTCCCCTTGCATGTAGTTTCTGGGTAGAAATACCCATTTCGCAACCGAGACCAAACTCGCCACCATCGGTAAAACGAGTTGACGCATTTACATATACCGCTGCCGAGTCAACCGTTAATGTAAAGAACTCGGCATTTTTATTATCATTTGTGATAATGGCTTCACTATGCCCCGTTGAGTGCGCCGATATATGTTCTACCGCTTCGTTTACGTCTGCTACACAACGTACGGCTAAAATATAATCTAAAAATTCGGTATCAAAATCGTCCGCTTCGGCTTTTTTGCCTTTTATTATCTTGCTCGCCACATTATCAAGACGAAGTTCTACGGGAATCAAGCCCTTGTTTTTCCTATCGGTTACAAGGCGATCAAATAATAACGGCAAAAATTCATTTGCTATTTTTTTATTAACAAGCAAAACTTCCGCCGCATTGCAAACCGACGGACGCGAAGTTTTGGCGTTATCTATAATATTAAGCGCCATTTGGAAATCGGCACCGTCATCCACGTAAATATGGCAAATACCTGTTCCCGTTTGAATACAAGGCACTTTTGCCCCCTCTACACAAGCGCTGATAAGCCCCTTGCCACCGCGTGGGATAAGCAAATCTACGTACCCCACCGCCGTCATAAGTTCATGAGCGCTCGCCCTTGTGGTATCCTCTATAAGATTTATAAAATCGGGCGAAAATCCGCTTTTTACTATACCCTGCTTTAATGCATCCACTATCGCTTTGTTGGAGTTATATGCTTCTTTACCTCCGCGGAGCACACAGGCGTTACCGCTCTTAATACAAAGTGATGCCGCGTCCGACGTTACGTTTGGACGGCTTTCGTAAATAATTGCAACCGTGCCTATCGGTACCGATACCTTTTTAATTTTCATACCGCGGCGGTCATTTTCCGATATCACACGGCCTACGGGATCGGGTAACTCGGCAACCTCACGTATGCCGTCCGCCATACCTTTAATGCGCTCAGCTGTGAGTGTCAAGCGGTCAATCATTACACTGCCGACAGTTGCTTTTTCAATATCTACTTTATTAGCATCCAAAATGCTCTCGGTATTTTCTATAAGAGAACTCGCCATATTAAGTAGCAATTTGTTTTTCTCTTTTGTAGATAATAACGCTATTTGTTTTTTAGCGATTTTTGCGTTTTCTAAAATTTCATTGGTGGTCATTTTTACCTCCGTCCGATAAATCGGCTACCTACACTCTTGCCTTCCATAATATCGTATAAAACCTTGGGCTCTGCGCCGTTTGCGATAATCATATCGCAACCCGCTTTCATACACATTTCCGCAGCATTAAGCTTTGTAATCATACCGCCCGTGCCGTTAACACTGCCCGCGCCACCCGAATTTTTACGGATTTCATCAGTAATCTCGGTAATTTCGGAAATAAGCAGAGCGTTCTTGTCTTTATGCGGGTCGGCGGTAAAAAGTCCGTCAATGTCGGATAGTAGTATAAGCAAATCAGCGCCCGATAAAACCGTAACAATGGCACCCAGCGTATCATTATCGCCAATACCAATTTCGGCAGTGGAAACCGTATCGTTTTCGTTTATAATCGGTATTACTTCCATATCTATTAGGCGGTTTAGGGTGTTTTTAAAATTCTCCGCCATATCGGAATTGTTTAATACATAGTTTGTTATAAGAAGTTGCGCTACGGTGTGGTTATACTCAGCAAACATTTTATCGTAGGTATACATAAGTTCGCACTGCCCCACCGCCGCCGCTGCCTGACGGGTTGGAATATCTTCGGGGCGTTTTTTGAGTGATAATTTGCCCATACCCATACCGATAGCGCCGCTCGATACCACGATAATCTCGTGGCCTTGATTTTTAAGGTCACTAATCACACGGCAAAAATCTTCCATATGACGTATATTGAGCCGCCCCGACTCATAAGCCAGAGTAGAAGTACCAACTTTTACAACAATTCTCATAACAATTCCTCATTTTTATAATACTTAATAACAGTATACCATAAACACTAATATTTTCAAGAAAAAATATTAACGGACACAGGGATTACCCGTGTCCGTTTTAATTACTTATTAAGTTTTGCATCGATATAGGTTGCGGCTTCCTTAAAATAGTCGTTCGTATGTTTTTCGAACATACCGTTATCGATAAGTGTCGCCATATCGGTATCTATCGGAATACGTGCGAGTAGCGGTACGCCAAGCTCATCGGCAACCGTTTCGGTTTTGCCGCTACCGAAAATATGAAATTCCTTGCCGCAATCGGGACACTTGATGTAGCTCATATTCTCAACAATGCCGAGTACCGGTATATTCATCATTTTAGCCATATTGTATGCTTTTTTAACGATAAGCGACACCAAATCTTGCGGAGACGTAACAATTACGATACCGTCAAGCGGTAAGCTTTGGAAAACTGTAAGCGGTACATCGCCCGTTCCGGGTGGGCAGTCAACAAACATATAGTCGATATCACCCCAAGCAACGTCGGTCCAGAACTGTTTTACTGCGCCCGCAATAACAGGACCGCGCCAAACAACAGGCGCCTCTATATCCTCAAGCAAAAGGTTAACCGACATAAGCTTTATGCCGTCAGGACTACTTGCGGGTAAAATACCTGTTGCATCCTGCATAGCCCTTGCATTTACACCGAACATCTTGGGTATTGACGGACCTGTGATATCGGCATCAAGCACGGCGGTTTTATATCCCGCGCGGCTCATACTAACAGCCAAACCGCCCGTAACCAAAGATTTTCCAACGCCGCCTTTACCGCTTACAACGCCGATAACCTTTTTAACGGAACTGTATTCATTTAAAGGGGCTATCATACTTTGCTGTTCTTGTTTTGCCGATGCGCAATTACTGCAATCGCCATTACAAGATGTCTCGTTGCACTTTCTATCACTCATTTTTAACATCCTCCAAACACACTCTAAAACTGTGTATATATCTGTTTTACCGAATCGGGTGGTGAATAATACCACTCATCAATATGTTCTTCATCTATAAAATACTTAATCGGCGTTACGTAATAACTATCAAAACTATCGATAATTATTAATTTTACCTTCATTTTTTCACGTATTATACTTTTTATAAAAACACTTGCCTGCTGACCGACCGCCACATCTGCCTTCGATTCAGCAAGTCCTGCAAGGTTGGGGGTTATCTCAACAAAAACGCCGTAACTCTCAACCGAGCGGATAATTCCCGTAACGGTCTGCCCTGCCTTAATTAACTCGGCATTTTCTTCCCAAGTTCCGAGCAGTTCTTTATGGGAAAGCATCACCCTACCGTCAGGCATAATTTGTTTTACAACCACCTTTATATCGTCACCAATACGAAAGCGGTCACGTGGGTGGGCTATCCGCGATACCGAAATAGAATCAATCGGCAACATAGCAATAATTCCGCAGCCGATATCACAAAACGCACCAAATGTTTCAAGATGGGTTACACGCGCATCTATAACATCACCCGAGGTTAGCTTTGATATATAATTATCCCCGCACCGAAGTTGCGCTTCGCGGCGGGATAGCACAGCATACATTTTACCGCTCGAATCGGTTTCAACACTTTTTACGGTAAAGCAAACCGCCTTACCAACGCGTGAAATCAGCGCGATATCTCTGACTGTGCCTTCCTTTATACCAACGGCGCCGTCCTCACGCGGTATAATACCGTTCATACAACCGAGATTTACTATAAGATTATGGTCGGCATCGCACATAAGCACCGTCGCTTCTAAAATATCGCCCGATTGCATCGCCTGAGTTACACTAAGGGGCGTAAATATTTTTTTCTTGTTTGCTACAGTATCCGAGAGCCAACCTTCAGGGAAATAACCTTTCATCATTATCAGACCTTTCTTTTCATAAACTCTACAAAAAATTATATGAAAGAAAAGCGATATTAATGCTATTTTATTTAATGACCGCAGCCCTCACAGTGTTCGCAATCGTGGTCAATTTTGCCGACAATGGGAGTGGGGTCGACACCCTGCCTTACATAATAATCGGCAACAGCGGCTTTTATTGCCTGCTCTGCTAAAACCGAGCAGTGAATTTTGTGCGGTGGCAAACCGCCGAGTGCTTCAACAACGGCTTTATTTGAAAGTTCTATTGCTTTTTCAAGCGGCTGCCCCTTTATCATTTCGGTTGCTATCGAGCTTGTTGCAATGGCCGATGCGCAACCATAGGTTTTAAAGCGGACGTCGGCAATTATGCCGTTTTCTACCTTTAAAAATATTTTCATTATATCTCCGCATTTTGCGTTACCAACTTCACCAACGCCGTTAGCATCTTTGAGCTCGCCCACGTTACGCGGATTTTCAAAATGTTCCATTACTTTCTCGGTGTACATTAGTTGTTCTCCTCTGATTTGATTTTATCCCAAAGCGGTGACATTAAACGTAGACGCTCGATTATAGGCGGTAAAACCTCGCATATATATTTTGCATCGTCTAATGTGTTGCCGTCACTAAAAGTTAATCGCAGTGAGCCGTGTGCCACTTCGTGCTTAAGACCGATACTCAGCAGCACGTGGCTCGGGTCAAGTGAGCCCGAAGTACAAGCCGATCCGGATGACGCGCATACGCCCTTTGCATCTAGCATTAAGAGCAGCGACTCACCTTCAACACCCTCAAAACACATATTAACGTTACCGGGGAGACGGTGAATTCTATCTCCGTTTACGCGCGAACGCTCAATTTTTAAGCAGTTATCCATTATATAATTACTGATTTCGCGGCACTTTTCGTTGCGCTTTTGCATCGTTGCTACCGCTTCGGTGATTGCGATACCCGTTCCCACAATACCCGCAGTATTTTCGGTACCTGCGCGGCGCCTATTCTCCTGCGCACCGCCGTCAATTAAATTGCCGAACGGTATACCGCGCTTGATATAAAGCGCACCCATACCCTTGGGGCCATGGAATTTATGGGCAGATAGGGAGAGCATATCAATGTTCTGCGCCTTAACGTCAATCTCAACGTTACCCACCGCCTGAACGGCATCGGTATGGAAAACCACACCTTTTTCGCGGCAAACCGCGCCGATTTCGGCTATTGGTTGCACTGTGCCTATCTCGTTATTGGCATACATAACCGTTACAAGACCTGTTGTGTCTTTTATAGCCGCCTTCAACTCATCAACACGTACAATACCATCAGAGTGAACGTCTAAAAGTGTTATTTCAAAGCCCTGTTTTGCTAAAGCATCCAAGGTGTGAAGTACGGCATGATGCTCAAATTTAGTTGAAATTATGTGATTCTTTCCTTTTTTTAGCATAGCGTGAGCGTAACCCTTAATTGCCCAGTTATCCGCTTCACTGCCACCCGCGGTAAAATAAATCTCGTTATCACGAGCTCCAAGCGCCGTTGCAACCTGATTTCTTGCCTTTTCTACCGCCTCTTTTGACGCAGAACCGAAAGCATATAAACTTGATGCATTAGCATATTCGGTTGTTAAATACGGCATCATACCTTCCAAAACTTTAGGGGAAAGAGAAGTCGTTGCCGCATTATCTGCATAAATAAATTTTCCCATTTTTTTGTCCCTTTTTTTAATATTTTTTACCACGCACTATTTTATACTATTTTAGTATACATTTCAATAGATATATTAAAAATTTTTTTTCAGAATAATTTTCCGTGAGATTTCTTAGGCGACTGGGTAAAGCCGAAAA
>CAZSIL010000015.1:0-42402 GCA_964607025.1 uncultured Eubacteriales bacterium | reverse complement strand
CTGACGGAGGAGCAGTACGGGCAGCTGGGGCCGGACGGCAGGATGCTGGCGGACTACTGGACACAGTGGCTTCCGAAAATGTGCAGGAAGATGCACGCAGCGGGAACTCTGATCCCGACGCTGCAGAGCGAAGCGGACAGACTGGCGGAGATGCACGTGGAGATGCTTCGGCAGGGGATGTACGAGTACGAGGCGATGGACTTCATCAAGCAGGAAGTGTACGCGCTCCCGCCGGAGTAACCGAAAGCGAAGCTGCGGCGCTGCTGGCCTATAAGAGCGGCGGCAGCTATCAGCTCAACACCAAACTCCGGGAAGGTCTGGAGCTGACAGAATATGAGCAGCAGATTGTTGACGGGCTTGATACAGCCCTGCCCAAACTGCCTGCATACAAGGGATCCGTATACCGCAACATCAGCTTTGACGGCTTCGGCGACCAGGAAGCGCAGGACGCTTTTGTTGCGCAGCACAGCGAGGGTGCGCTGGTAGCCTACCTTTCGTATACTTCTACTTCGACCGCAAAGGACGGCTACCCCCTGGATGGCGATTATGTTGTCCACATGGTCATTGAGTGCGAAACGGGCCGAGATGTGGCTGGCTACGGGAATAACTCTGAGAGTGAAATTCTGTTTGAACGACGCAAGAAGTTTGAAGTTACAAAAGTCACATACGGAGCCGATGGCGCTCCTACCATCTACATGACGGAGGTAAACGTAAATGGCGAAATTGACCAAGGCGGAGAGAGCCGGAATAGAAGCACTGGCAACCGAGTGCCACGAGGAGCTGGTGAAGGGAGTTCCTCCGGCAGTAGTGAGCCCGATCTGCAACCAGTGCACGAAGCGGGTACCGGGAGCGAAGTGCAGCAAGTACCCGAAGGGCATCCCGGACAAGATCCTGTGCCGGGAGATGGATTGCAGGGAGTTCCAGAAGAAGTAACCGGGCAGGAGGTTTCCGAGAAAGCCGAACTTGCCACTACCGAGGAGCCACGCGGCAATAACTTTGTGATTGGGGAAAAGGGCCAGAAACTGCCCACCACGCCCAAGGCACGGTTTAAGGCCAATGCCGACGCGATCAAGACCCTGCGGGCCATTATGGCCGATGGGCGCACGGCCACGGCGGCGGAGCAGGAAGTGCTTGCGAAGTACACCGGCTGGGGCGGCCTCACCGCTGTGTTTGACGAGAAGAACGCGGACTGGACCAAGGAGTACAAGCAGTTGAAGAAGCTGTTGGACGACGGCGAATACAAGACCGCCAAGGCCTCCATCCTGGACGCATACTATACGGAGCCTGCGATCATTCGCGGTATGTATAACGGCCTTGCAAAGCTGGGCTTTACCGGCGGCCGTCTGCTGGAACCCTCCGCAGGCGTTGGCCGTTTCCTGGGCGCTATGCCCCAGGAGATGCTTTCCGGCGTGAAGTCCTGGACTGCGGTGGAGTTGGACAAAGTGACCGGCAATATTGCGAAGTACCTCTACCCCAACGCCGATGTGCGCGTGCAGGGCTATGAGGCTGCAAAGCTGCCGGACAACTACATGGATGTGGTAATCGGCAATGTGCCGTTTGGCAACATCGCCGTGGCAGACAAGGCTTATCCTGCCGCTGTCACCAAGTCTATCCACAACTACTTCATTGCCAAGAGCCTGGACAAGGCCAGACCCGGCGGTATTGTGGCGGTTATCACCAGCAGCGGCACCCTGGACGCAATGGGCACCGATGCGAGAAGCTACTTCATGAAGAAGGCTGACCTGATCGGTGCAATTCGCCTGCCTAACACTGCTTTCGAGGGCACGGGTACCGGCGTTGTGTCCGACATCCTGGTATTCAAGAAGCGGGAAGCAGGCACCGCCTATAAGGGCGAGAGCTTCCTGGAAGTGGAGCGCAAGCCCTGGACCGGCCCCAATCAGTACGGCTCCTATGAAATCAACGAATATTTCGCCAGTCACCCGGAGATGGTGCTGGGCACACCTGCCTATGGTAAGGGACAGTATGGCCGCACCGTCGTAACCTACGACCCGCTGGACAGCCGCCTTTCTCTGGAGAAGCAGATTGAAAAGGCCTTTGGCCGGATCACGGAAAAGATGGACTACCCGGTGCAGCGCACCCAGGAAGAGATCAGAGCCGAGATCAAGGCGGACGCAGGAAAAACCAAGCAGGGCACCATTGTCAAAAAGGGCGGCAAGCTCTATAAGAACGATGGCGGAAAACTGGTGGAGGCCAGCGGCATTAAGGCTGCCGACGTGGAGCGCATGGGTGACATTGTGGCCATCCGCGACGCGGCCCGCTCCCTGCTGGATCTTCAGCTGGACGACGGCGGCACTGCTGCTATCACCAAGGCCAGAAAGCAGCTGAATACCCTGTATGATGCTTTCGTGAAGAAATACGGAGCCCTGAACACTGCCAAGAACCGGGTGCTGATCCGGAACGACGCGGATATGCCTTTTATCCTGGCATTGGAGAATTACGACAAGGAGAGCGGTACCGCCAGCAAGGCGGCGATCTTCACCAAGAACACCATCACTCCCGTAAAGACCGTCACCCACGCGGATACCGTGGAGGAGGCGCTGACCGTCAGCATGAACGAGACCGGCACCGTGGACGTACACCGCATTGCCCAGCTGACCGGGCAGCAGGCCGAGGATGTGCGCCGGGAAATGCTGGACCGGCGGCTGGCGTTCAAGAACCGCAACGGCGAGCTGGAGAGCGCGGAAATTTACCTCTCCGGCAATGTACGGGCCAAGCTGCGGGACGCGGAAGCCCTGGCAGAGGGCGACAGCGACTACCAGCGCAATGTGGAGGCGCTGCGGGAGGTTATCCCTGCCAACATCCCCGCCGAGGAGATCAAGGTGCGTCTGGGCGCGACCTGGGTACCCGACAGCGTTTACAGCGCTTTCGTGGGCGAGATGCTGGGCGGCGTAGGCTGGACCTGGAAAAACGGCCAGCGCGTCCCCGGCGTTGAGGTAAAGTATAACCGCCCCGTGGGCAAGTTCTTTGTGGAGATCAACGACGCATGGCTGCGCAACCGGCCGGAGAACACCTCCACCTGGGGCACAACCGACTACCCTCTGGTAGGCGGCCGAAGCAATATCCTGGAAGCTGCTTTGAATAATAAGACTGTTGCCGTATGGCGCAGCGTAGGCGACAACAAGCGCGTGCTGGATAAGCAGGCCACCGCAGCGGCGCAGGAGAAACTGGAGCAGGTGCTTGCAGCATTCCAGCGCTGGATCTGGGCGGACGAAGGCCGCCGGACAGAGCTGGGTGGACTGTATAACGACGTGTTCAACAACACCGTTACCCCCAAGTATGACGGCAGCCACCTGACTGTGAACGGCAGCAACCCGGATATGCCCATGCGCCCGCACCAGCTGAACGCTGTGCAGCGGATCATCAACAGCGGCGGCAACACACTGCTGGCCCACCGGGTGGGCGCAGGCAAGACCTATGAAATGGCTGCGGCCGCCATGAAGCTGCGGCAGCTGGGCATTGTGAAGAAGCCTATGTTCATCGCCCCCAAGCACCTGGTAGCGCAGTGGGGCAACGAGTTCCTTTCCTACTTCCCGGCCGCCAAAATCCTGGTGCTGGAAGCCAAGGACTTTACACCCGCCAACCGTAAGCTCTTCGCCAACCGGATCGCCACCGGCGATTACGACGCGGTGATTATGAGCTATGAGCAGTTCGGCATGGTACCCATGAGCCAGGCCAACCAGGAGGCTTTCTATCAGGAGCAGATTGACGCACTGGAGATGGCAATCCTGGAGAGCAAGCGGGCCAGCGGAAAGAAGGACCCCTCTATCCGGGATATGGAGCGCAGCAAGAAGTCCTTTGAAGCCAAGCTGAAGAAGTTGGGCGACAGCAAGAAGGACGTGGACAACATCGACTTTGAACAGCTTGGCATTGATGCGCTGTTCGTGGACGAGGCCCACAATTTCAAGAACCTGTTTTACACCACGAAAATGCAGGGCGTGGCCGACCTGGGCGACAAGGAGGGCCGCCAGAGAGCCTTCGACCTGTACATGAAGGTGCGGTACCTGCAAAAGCTCAACGGCGGCCGTGGCATTGTGTTTGCCACCGCAACCCCCGTTATGAACAGCGTGGTGGAGCTTTACACCATGCAGCGGTATTTGCAGGGCGATCTGCTGGATGCCAAGGGCCTGACCAACTTTGATGCCTGGGCAAACCAGTTCGGCGACGTGGTGACGATCCGCAAGATGAAAACCGGCGGCAACGGCTATGAGCTGAAGCAGAGCCTGTCCAAGTATAAGAACCTTGCTGAAATGCAGCAGATGTTCCGGGGCTTTGCTGACGTGATCGCGGACGCGGCCGACCTGCCCTATCTGAAAATCCCCAAGATGAAGGGCGGCAAGCGCATTGTTGTGGAGTGCGACCCCAGCGAGTTCCAGGAGCGCTTCATGGAGGAGCTGGGCAAGCGCGCCGAAGCGCTGCGCGGAGCCGGTAAGGGCGGCAGCGAAGATCACATCTTCAAAGTGTTCAACGACGGTAAGAAAATCAGCTACACCCAGCGCATGATCGACAGCAGCCTGCCTTACGAGGACGGCGGCAAGGTCATGAAGTGCGTGGAGAACGTGGCCCGGATTTGGAAGGAGAGCGCCGGAAACCAGGGAACGCAGCTGATCTTCTGCGACCAGGGCACCCCCGGAGGCGCGGAGGCAGCGCGCGGCGCAGCCCTCTATGCCGACATTAAGAACCTGCTTGTGGGCTCCGGCATCCCGGAAAGCCAGATTGCCTTTATCCATGACGCGAATACCGATGAGGCCAAGCGCCAGCTGTTCCGGGATGTGAATGACGGCAAGGTGCGCGTGCTGATGGGCTCCACCTCCACGATGGGCACCGGCATGAATGCCCAAAGGCGGATCGTGGCCATGCACGAGCTGAACGCTCCCGACCGCCCTGGCGACCTGGAGCAGAACGAGGGCCGAGGCCTGCGCCAGGGCAACATCAATGACGAGGTGGCTGTTTACGCCTATGTCACCAAGAAAACCTTTGACAGCCGCCAGTGGGACAACCTGAAGCGCAAGGCGACATTCATCCATCAGATCATGGCGGGCGAATATAACGGGCGTGAAGCGGACGGCGACGGCGACCTGGCATTGTCCGCTGCTGAAATCTCCGCCATTGCTTCCGATAACCCGCTCATTATGGAGCAGTTTGAGGTATCGGAGAAGATCGCCAACCTGGAGAATCTTGAACGCGCCCACACCAAGGAAGTGTCCCAGGCCAAGCAGCGGATCGCCAAGGCCAAGGCGCAGATTGCCGAGGACGAGGTATATCTGGAGCGCTTCCAGAGCGACCTTGCAAGCCGCCTGGACACCGCAGGAGAGAAGTTCCGTATCGTCCTGAACGGCAAGACCTATACGGAGCGCAAGGCCGCAGGCGAGGCCTTTGTGGCTCTGGCGAAACGGACGCTGAATGTCAGCGACCCCACCGAGAGCAACACCGAAGTTGGCAGCTTTGCAGGCTTCAAGCTGTATCTGACCAGCAAGGGCGATATGTTGCTGCGAGGCAAGGCCCAGTATCGCAGCAATGTGAATATGCAAAGTGCCGTAGGCACAATTCAGGCTCTGGAGGCAATCCCCCGCCGCCTGGAGAACATGATCGCAGCGACGCAGACCCGTCTGGTGGAAAACCGGGCCGCTATCTCCAAGCTGGAACAGACCGCCAGCGCACCGTTTGCCCGCGCTGAGGAGCTGATCGCGGCCCGTGTGCGGGAAGCGGAGATCATGGCGGAGCTTAACCCGCCCGCGGAACAGGCTGTTGCAGCCGCCGAGGACGAGGGCGACGTGGAGCGGATGGTTGATTACGACATTTCCACCGACGCCGTGCCCCACCCGGAGCGCTGGCAGGCAGAGCGCGTAGGCAGCAGCGAGAAGGCCCCCATGCGTCTGTCCGAGATCGTGGAGAAGATCCGGCACGACTTCGGGCTGAACATCACCAGCGGCCACGTGCGCGGAGCTGGCGTGCGCGGACAGTACGACCAGGGCAACAAGGGTATTCGCTCCAAGATCGCCAATGACCTGCCGACTATCTCCCACGAGTTGGGCCATGCGCTGAACCATCGGTATGACCTTCTGAGCGGACTGTCCGACGAGATGAAAACGGAGCTGGAGACCGCCCTGGGCGAAATGAAGGATGGGTACAGCGAAAAGCAGTGGCACAGTGAAGGCCTGGCGGAGTACGTGCGCAAGTTCCTCCAGAACCGGGAAACCACTGCCATTGACTGCCCAGTATTCACCGAGTATTTCCTGAACAGCCTTTCCGCAAAGGACGTGGCCCTGATCGAGCAGCTGGCCGACGAGATCAACGCCTATTACTCCCTGGATGCAGACACGGCAACCAGTTCTATCCGGCTGCGCGAGGAGGGCGCTGCGGATGCCCGGACATGGAGCGAGAAGATCAAGGCTAAGGCCAGCGTTCTGTACCAGGCGTGGGTGGATATTAACCAGGGCATCAAGGAGTTCGACGAGGCAACCGGCGGCAGCACGTATAAACTGGCCACCAACGCAGCGTACAGTGACGCAATGGCCGGGCAGATCATCGTGGGAGACCTGACTGACGCAAATGGACAGTATGTAGCCCCTGGTCTGAAAGCAGCCCTGCATGGACTGGACCTGAGCGACGCAAAGCAGTACCGCCACTTCGGCGAGTACCTGCTGGTAAAGCACGGCCCGGAGCGCTTGGCTGAAGGTATGCGCATCTTCGCGGACGACCGCAAGAACAGCACCGCCTTCATGCGGCGCAGACAGACGGAGCTGGAGTACCAGTACCCACAGTTCAAGGAAGTGTCGGAGCACCTGTATGAGTTCCAGAAGCAGTTCCTCCAGACCTGGGGCGTGGATACCGGCCTGGTGTCCCAGAACAGCGCTGACGAGTGGGGCAAGCGGTGGGCATTCTATGTACCGTTGAACCGTGCAGTGAGCCAGGATAAGCGGGGCATTGGTGCCAAGCGCGGGTTTGCCAACCAGAACAGCACCATCAAGAAGGCACGCGGCAGCGGCCTCGATGTGGTGCATCCTGTGGATAACATTGTCAACAACGTTGTTAAGATGGTGAACGCCGGCGTGCGCAACAACGTCATGCGGACAATTACCGACACGGCGGAAGTGCTGGGAGCCAACGCGGCATTCCTGGAGCGGGTTCCTACTCCGCTGGTACGGCGCGGCTTTGATATGACCGGCGTAAAGGCTCAGCTGACGGACTGGTTCGATGACAGCGATATGCAGACCGACGACAAGATGAAGGCCGCCGGGATCGTCAGCAACCTGGACGATATTCTTTACCAGTATGGCCGGGGCAAGGCTCACGGCGATGTGATTACCGTGCTAAAGAACGGCGATCAAGAATTCTGGAAGATCAACGACCCGCAGCTGCTATCCTCTGTTACCAATATGTCCCCCAAGAAGATGGAGGGCATCCTGGATGCGTATGCCGTGGTAAGCCGCTTCATGACAGCGAACATCACCGGCAACAACGTCATTTGGTCCATCTTCTCCAACTTCCCCCGCGATATGGGTACGTTTTTCACCTACTCCAAGGTGCGCAACCCGGCAAAGGTGTTTTCCGCTATGGGCAGCGCCTACGTCAACAAGATCAAGGGCGACAGCGCCGACCCGCTGTACAAGGAGTATCTGGCAATGGGCGGCGGCAAAACCAGCGCATACACCGCCGACCGGGATCTGGCGAAAAAGGCACGCAAGGCCCTTTCTGATAAGAAATTAAGCGCCAACCCCCTGGACTGGATCGGTTTCGTCAGTGACACGGTGGAGCTGGGCCCCCGTTTTGCGACCTATAAGCTGATGCGGCAGGCTGGTATGCGGCCCCAGGAGGCATTTTACGAGGCGATGGACATCACGGTGAACTTCCGCCGGGGCGGAGAAATCTCCCGCCAGATCAATAAGGTGGTGCCGTTCTTCAACGCCGGTGTGCAGGGCCTGGACAAGTTCCGGCGCTGGATCACTGCCGCCGACGCACCCGTGGAGAGCCGCAAACAGGTGGTGCGCTGTCGCACGATTGCCTATATTGCGGTAAGCGCCGCTCTGGCTGCGTTGTTCTACGGCATCAACAATGGGGATAGAGAGTCCGAGGAGGATTACGAGCAGTTGTCCAACTACACCAAGAACAGCTATTGGAACATCCCGCTGGGCGACGGCAAGTATTTCTCTATTCCCAAGCCCCGGGAGCTGGGCGTGCTGAGTTCCTTCTTTGAAACCTGCATGGAGTACGGCGTCGGCGACAATGACCGGGCATTCGAGGAGTTTTATTCCTACGCAGTGGACAACTGCCTGCCCTCCGTCGTTTCCGATCTGGCGCAGCTGGACTTCGCCGGTGCGATCGGCAGTCTGGGCATCGTGGGCGTTGGCTCCTATATGGTAGCAAACCGCGATTTCCTGGGGCGGCCCATCGTCAGCAGCAGCCTGCAGAACCTGGAGCCGAAGGACCAGTACACCGACCGCACATCTAAGATCGCCTATTGGGTGGGCCAGGCCTTTGACATTAGCCCCCAGATGGTGGACTACTTCTTTAACTCCACCCTGGGCGGCTGGTGGAAGGCCCAGAAAGCTCTGTTCCCTGTGGGCAGCGAGAATGTAGACCTGACCCTGGGCGTGCAGAACAGCTATATCAAGGACAACCAGTATTCCACCGACCTGGTGAACTGGTTGTATGATCAGGCGGAGGCCTCCCAGAAGGCAAAGAACAGCGACCCGGATAACATGGACAAGGCCATCACATACAAGATGGACAGCAACATGACCACGTTCTACTCCCGCTACTACGCTTTGTCCAGGGACACCGCAGAAACCACAGCAACCAGAGGAACCCGCCAGACCGTGTTGAGCATGATCCTGGAGTACCAGAAAGCTACGGATAGCGGGAAGCTGACCAAGGCGCAGCAGGCGGTATACGCCATCAGCGAGAAGGCGGGAACCACGGAATACCTCCCCACGGTTATGCAGAGCACCATTAAGGACGGAAACGATACCGAGCATACCCTGTCCGACGTTCAGTACGTCGAGTATCAGACCGAGTATCTGCGGCTGTACTGGGAGTATGTGGAGGACAACCTGGGCAACGTCTACACCCAGGCTGAGAAAGTGGCCGTGCTGAACGCCGCCCGCACCGTGGCCAAGGAGGAAGCGACCAACCGCACGCTGTCCCGAATCGGCGCGACCCAGACGGACTACTTCGCCAAGTACGAGGGCGTGAGCAACAACACGCTGATCTCCTACAAGGCGCAGGTCGATCTGGCCGACGACGACGGAAGTCTGAAACAGGAAGAAATCGTCTCCATCCTGGAGTTGATGATCGCCAACGAGGGGCTTTCCTACGAGGAGGCCTATATCCTGTTCCACTCCAAGTACGACAGCGACAAGAACAATCCTTGGGCGAAATACGCGCCATAAACAAAGAACCGGCAGGCTCAGGCCTGCCGGTTTTCTATTGATCTAATGGTAAGAACGAACCCTGCGATGATTGAAATGATGGCAACTGCTTTTGAGAACGGTCCTGCATAGCTGCAAAACCACACGTTGATCAATGAGGTCGGGCAAGCCCAAATCCCAAAGACAACCACAAGGGACTTTTTAATCTCGCCGGCGATGCACAGGTCGTCGATTTTTTCGTGGAACACCACGTGGCCCGCCGCTTCCAACTCTTCGATTTCCTTCGCCCTCTTCTTAGCTTTGGTTGCGAGTACCATTATACGAATTGCCGCGACCACGCAAGCGACGATTGTTGTCACCATCAAAATAACGTCCATGATAAAATCCTCCATTTTTTATTTTACGGGGTGAAACTTCCGGGCGGGCCTTGGTATGCTTGTCGAGAAAGGCAGGTGATAGCGATGGAGTGGAACATCGTTGTTGGAGTTGTGTGTACCGTGCTGGGCGCGATACTGTCCTACGTCGCATCTTCACGAAATAAAACCAAGGATGACAAAAGCGAGGGGCAGCAAACCGGGGTGGTCCTCACAGAATTGGGCTATATTAAGGGCGGTATTGACGACCTGAAAGCTGAAAACCGGGAGCAGCGCAAGGTAAACACAGAAGTGTATTCGCGCCTGTCTGCCGTCGAGAGCAGCGCGAAGCAGGCTCACCACCGCATTGATCGCCTGGAAACAGAGGCTATCAATGACCATTGACGGAGGTGGTGACATGAAGAAGATCACGCGGGTGCTGTTCCTGACAACCCAGATTGCGGCCCTGTGCTGGGTGACGATCTCTTACCTGATCGCCCTGTATGCCACGGTGCGTCTGGGAGAAGTGTTCCCGGTCACGGAGCTTTCGGAGCAGGCCATTGAGACCATCCTGGGCGTAACTGCCCTAAAGGTGGTGGAAAACATCTTTGAGCACAACGACGGCCTGGTGTTTGGAAAAAGCAACGGAGCCGCCGATGAGCGAGAACAAGACTGCCGATAGGAGGATAAAACTATGGAAACTATCAACATTACCCCCATCGCGGAGGCCGTTGTGGCACTGGTGGCGGTGCTGATCTCTGCTTTTGTGATCCCTTGGATCAAGAAGAAGATCGGCGCGGAGGATATGGCCGAGTTCCTGTCCTGGGTGGACATCGCCGTGGCGGCTGCGGAGCAGCTGTTTGACAGCGCCGACGGCGCAGCCAAGAAGAAGTACGTGACCGTGTTCCTGGAGAGCAAGGGCTTTGAGCTGGACACCCAGGACGTGGACAACGCCATTGAGGCGGCGGTGATCCGGCTGCATAATGAGTTGTACGGCGTGACCATGATCGCAGCTGGCGGAGCGACGGAGGGTGTAGACAATGGGTAACATCGAAACGAAGCTGCTGACCAACAACCCCTGCTATAAGGCTGGCCGCACCATCGACGTGAAGGGCCTTGTCCTCCATTCCGTGGGCTGTCCCCAGCCTGATCCGCTGGTGTTCATCAAGAACTGGAACAAGTCCAGCTATGACCGGGCCTGTGTGCACGGCTTCACTGGCGAGGACACGGCCTACATCACACTGCCGGTGATGGAGACCCCCGGCAAGGCACATCGCGGCTGGCACGCCGGAAGCGGCAAGAATGGCAGCGCCAACAATACCCATATCGGCGTGGAAATGTGCGAACCCGACTGCATCAAGTATACCAGCGGCGCGAGCTTCACGTGCAGCAACAAGGCCAAGGCCGTTGCTTACGTGGAGAAAACGACCCGCAATACGGCGGAACTGTTTGCCATGCTGTGCATCTATCACGACCTGAACCCCCTGGAGGATGGCGTGATCCTGTCCCACGCAGAGGCGTACAAGCGCGGTATCGCCAGCAACCACGGAGACCCCGACCACCTGTGGAAGCAGTTGGGCATGGACTACAACATGGACGCGTTCCGCGCCGACGTTGCCGCTCTGATGCAGGGCGAGACGAAAGACGAGGAGCCGGAGACCGCTACGCTGTACCGCGTTCAGGTTGGGGCGTTTAAGTCCAAGGCCAACGCGGACAAGCAGCTGGAAAAGGTGAAGGCTGCCGGTTTCGACACCTACATGGTGCAGGTGGATGGCCTGTATAAAATCCAGACCGGGGCCTACGCCAAAAAGTCCAACGCCGAGGCGCAGCTGAAGAAGGCCAAGGCCGCTGGCTTCGATGCGTTCATCACCACCGAGAGCGGCACGGCGGTGGCCGCTTCCGAGGCGCTGAAAAGCGTGGAGGAAGTGGCCCGCGAAGTTATCCAGGGCAAGTGGGGCAACGGCTCCGAGCGGAAGAAGCGTCTTACCGCTGCCGGGTATGACTACGCCGAGGTGCAGAAGAAGGTCAACGAGCTGCTGAAATAAGCACACTCAGAGGGGCGGGCGCTGCCTGCCTCTCTTTTTTTGCTCCCTGCATCGGCTTTAATCGGCTTTTTTGTTATAATATCATTTCATTTGCGGATTGACAAGGCGGGATTTTCAAATAATAATTTAATCATCATCAACGCAAAGGGGAGCTCACAATGCCGCGTCTTACCTGGAACGACAAATTGACCATCGAAAAAATGCTGAAGCAGGGCTACAAGGCTCCGGCTATCGCCCGGAAGATCGGCGTGCACCACAGCACGATCTATGACGAGATCAAGCGTGGCCAGGTGGAAGTCCTGGACAGTGAACTGCGCCCTAAGACTGTCTATGCCCCGGAAATGAGCGAGGCCCGGCACAATGAGAAGAAGCGCAATTACGAGAAGCCGCTGAAAATCGGCCACGACCACGCCCTTGCAAACTGGCTTGTGGACATGATCGGTACCCAGGGTTATTCTCCCTCGGCCGCCTGCTCCTTGCTGGGCAAAACCCCGGAAACCACATTCTCCTGTACCTTAACCCGGCAGACTGTGTATAAGTACATCGAAAACGGCGACCTTTGGCCGCTGACCAACGACAATCTGCGCTATAAGGGCGAGAAGAAGCGCAGCTACAAGAAGGTGAAGCGGGCCTCTAAGGCTGCCGCCGGTGAAAGCATCGAAAAGCGCCCGGAGCATATCAACAACCGGGAGGAGCCTGGGCACTGGGAAATGGACAGCGTGGAGGGAAAGAAGAAAACCAAGCGCTGCCTGAACGGCATGACCGAGCGCGTCACCCGCCAGGAGATCGGCACCGTCCTCCGGGATAAGACTGCCGCCAGCGTGGTGGATATGCTGGACCGCATGGAAGTGCAGTTGGGAACCGATCTGTTCCGCGAAGTGTTTAAGAGCATTACCGTGGATAACGGCAGCGAGTTTTCTGACTGCGAGGGCATGGAGCGCTCCTTCCTGCGCCCCGGCGAGAAGCGGACAAAAATATATTACTGCCACCCTCGCTATCCCGGCGAGAGAGGCAGTAATGAGAAACAAAATCAGATGATCCGCTGGTTCTTCCCTAAAGGGACGGACTTTACACACATCACCAACGCAGCTGTGCAAAAAGCTATCGACTGGATCAACAACTACCCGCGCCTGCTCCTGGGCTGGCATTGTAGCAACGATCTATTCTCCGTTTTTAAGGCCAGTTGCGCGGCCCCATGAGCTGTTTCACGGGCAACATAAAAAATCTTTCAAGTTTTTTCGGGTTTACTACTTGACATTTGCATTTGTAAATGCAATAATTAAACCCGAAGAATGTCGAGAGGCTTCTTCGGGTGATTTTTTACCCAGAAACAGGTTGCAGGGCGGCAAATTTCAGATCCTTCCGAAAGCTGAGAATTCGCGCCGGGCAGAGTAGGACGGCCTTTAGGCCGGGGTATCTCTGTGGGTTGGTAGGTACACTGCCTCCCTGCTTACCATAGAGAGGAGGACAATTCAATGGCGAGACTTACCATGAGCGACCGACGGACGCTGGCGAAGATGTACGCCGAAGAAAAGAGCGTTCTGGAGATCGCCACCAAGCTGGGCTGCCACCCCCAGACCATCTACGAGGAGCTGAAGCGAGGGGCAACGGGCGAGCTTGATGCAAACCACCGTGCGGCATACGACCCGGAGCTGGGACAGCGCACAGTGCAGGCCAACATCCACCGCTGCGGCCGGAGACGGAGGGCGGCGGTATGAATGAGGCTGTGCTGACCTATGATCTTGCTGCCTGCCGCCGCAGGAGACGCGAGGCTGCCAGGCGCAGAGCGCGGGCGCGGAAGCGCAGACTGTGCACACTGCTGATCGGAACTGTGGCGGCAATCTGGGCAACGTTCATGGCCTGCGCGGTACAGACCAGCAGCGCGGACAATCCCGCGGCCGCGCCGACCGTCAGTGCCGAAGTGGCACGCCCGGCGGAAACGCTGGCAGCGCTGCCGGAGCCGGAACCCGCCACGACCGCTGCAGAAACCGCGCCGGAGTGGGAATACCTGGGCGAGTTCCGGATCACCCACTACTGCGCCTGCCAGAAGTGCTGCGGGAAAAGCCCGGACGACCCCTGGTACGGGATCACCGCAACCGGCACCGTGGCCACCGAGGGCCGCACCATTGCCGTTGACCCCTCTGTTATCCCTTACGGCAGCAAAGTGGTCGTTGAATACGACGATGGCCGCACCTGCTACTACATAGCCGAGGACTGCGGCGGAGCGATCAAGGGCCTGGAAGTGGACGTGTATATTGCGGATCACGACCGGGCCTGGGAGCTGGGCGTGCTGTCCGGCAGCGTGTACATCGTGAACGAGGAGTGACGGCGCATGGAGAACATCAACGACGTATTCCACATACCTGCGAGACGCTGCTTGCGCTGCGGTGGACTACTCACCAGCAGCCAGGCGATCCAGGACGGCTACGGCCATACCTGCAAAATGAAAACCCGACGTGAGGAACTGGAGCGCGAAGAAGCAAAGAACCAGTACAGCTTTTTTGAGGAGGACGACGACAATGGCTGATAAAATCCGAGTGCTGAGCAAGCGCCCCGGCCAGCCGCCCAGAAGCGTCTGGGTTACGAACAGCCTGGAAAACCTCCAGACTGCTGTGGGGGGGTATATCGAAGTTGTGCGTCTTGCGGTCGATGCGGCAGTTATCTGCAACGAAGAAGGGCTTATCCACAACCTCCCCTACAACTGCACGATCGCCGGAGTAGCACTGTTTGGAGACATTCTGATGGTCGGAGTAGATGGCGAGGAATTTTGCAGTCTCCCCATCACTTACCAGGAAGCCAAGCAGGTGTTTCGCAATTTGTGGTATGACTAACGCGCACGACAGAACAAGGGTTTACCTGATGGATTGCATGGAGGCTATGCGTTCCATGCCGGACAACGCCTACGATCTTGCGGTGGTAGACCCGATATACGGCGACGTGACGACCGGCGGTTACATAACCGGGAAAAGCCGGGGCGGCGTAGGCCCACACCCGCAGTACGACACTTCTATGTGGAGTCAGCCAAAGACCGGCAAGGAATACTTTGACGAGTTGTTCCGCGTGTCCCGCAATCAGATTATCTTCGGCGGCAACTATTTCGTGGAGGAAATCGGCAGGGATAGCCAGGGTTGGATCGTGTGGGACAAGTGCCGCCCTCCCGGAACCAAATTCGCAGACGCAGAGTTGGCCTGGACTTCATTTAACCGAGCTACGCGGATTTTCCGCTTCATGTGGAATGGTATGTGCCAGGGAACCCCGGGAAACGGCACTAAGATGCAGGGCAACAAAGCCCTGAACGAGGTACGAATACACACCGCACAAAAGCCGGTGGAGCTGTACCGCTGGATCTTCACCAATTACGCAAAGCCGGGTGACAAGCTGCTCGATACGCATTTAGGCTCCGGCAGCTCCCGCATTGCAGCCTACGACCTTGGTTTTGACTTCACCGGGTACGAGATCGTAGAGGATGTATTCATCAAGCAGGAGGAGCGGTTTTCCGCCCACTCCGCGCAGTGCAGATTGTTCTGAAAGGAGGAACCATGAACAGATTACAGGAAAGGCGCTTAGCGCTGGGGTTATCTCAGCCGGACGTGAGCGCGAAACTGAAAGAGATCGACCCGCGCATGGACGTGGGAATGGTATCAAGATTTGAGCGCGGCGCGTGCCTGCCTACGCTCCCGGTGCTGGAAGCCCTGGAGACCATCTTGCAAGCCTCCAGGATGGAGTTGTTTGACGAGGACGAGCTGGGCTTTATTCCTGGAAACGAGGCCACAGAGGACGTGGAAGCGTCCCCTATGACCGTCGCCCTGGCAGCCGTCATTCCCTTCGGCCGCCGCAATGCGATCCGGCGCGACGTGCTGGCGGCGAAGCTGAACATGAGTGACCGGCAGATGCGCAAAGCTGTGGAAGATGCCCGGAACGAGGGACTTATCATCCTGTGTGAGTGCAACGGGCGTGGCTATTACCAGAGCAATGACCTGAACGAGATCCAGCACCAGTACGCCCAGGACACCAGCCGGGCGATGGCTATTCTGAAACGACGTAAACCCTTGCGGGCGCTGCTGAGAGCGGCAGGCCGCAATGTATAAAAATTTCACGGAGGAATGACCCATGAAGAAACTGTTTATTTCCCAGCCCATGAGAGGCAAAACCCCGGAGGAGATCACCGCAGAACGTGAGCGCCTGATCGCCCAGGCCGAAAAGATGTTCCCTGGCGAGATCGAAGTGCTGGACACCTACTACAAGGATTTCGACGGAAACCGCGTTCAGTTCCTGGGCCGCAGTATTGGCGACCTGGGCAAGGCTGATCTCGTTATTTTCGCCTCCGGTTGGGAGAACTTCACCGGCTGCCGCTGCGAACACGCCGTTTGTGAGGAGTACGAAATCCCCCACATTCACGCAGCATCCGCAGGCATGACCCCGGAGCGGGAGGCTGCGATCCTGGAGGGCGCGATCGCCAAGTTTGGCGGCGACACTCAGATTGCAAAGGCTATTGAGGAGCTGGGCGAGCTGACCACCGAGCTGGCCCGTGACCTGATCGGCCTGGAGCGCATGGACGCGATCCGCGAGGAGCTGGCCGACGCTTTTATCATGCTGAACCAGTTGGAGCTGATCTTCGGCGACGTGACCGAGATTGAGATTGCCAAGCTGGAACGGCTGGAGAGGATGATCGCCAATGCCGAATGACTGGCGGAACATCCCGGAGCGGCCGTTGGAGCCGCCCCCCGAGCCTCCGTTTCCTCGATGCCCGGTGTGCGGCGACGAAACGGACACCCTCTATAAGGACAAATACGGCGACATCGTAGGCTGCGACAACTGCGTGACCACGAAGGATGCCTGGGAGTGGAAACAGGAGGAGAGCGCATGAGAGGTATTCAGCAGGTATCAACCAGGGGCATGAGCCGGGAGGACTGGCTGGCCCGACGGCGTAAAACTATCGGCGGCAGCGACGCAGCGGCCATTGTGGGCCTCTCCCGCTACGCCACCCCCTACACCATCTTCATGGACAAGACCGGCAGGCTGCCGGACAAGCCCGACAATGAGGCTATGCGCCTGGGCCGCGATCTGGAGGACTATGTAGCCCGTCGCTGGATGGAGGCCACCGGCAAGAAGGTGCGCCGCCTCCAGGCTATGCTCTATAACCCGCTTTACCCTTTCGCCCACGCTGACGTTGACCGCATGGTGGTGGGCGAGGACGCGGGCCTGGAGTGCAAGACCACTTCCACCCTGGATGTGAAGCAGTTCCACGGCGTGGAGTTCCCGGAGAAGTATTACGCCCAGTGCGTGCACTACATGGCTGTGACCGGCGCAAAGCGCTGGTACCTGGCTGTGCTTGTACTGGGGCGCGGCTTCTTCCACTTCACTCTGGAACGCGACCAGGCGGAGATCGACGCGCTCATGGCTGCGGAAGGTGACTTCTGGAGCAGCTTCGTTGAAAGAGATACCCCGCCGCCCCCGGACGGCTCCGATGCTGCAACGGAGGCCCTGCAAACCATCTACGCCGAAAGCCAGGACGAGGAACGGGAGCTGTTCGGCAGGGAGACCATGCTGGACGAGTACATGATGCTGAAACGGCAGGAAAAGGCCATCAAGGAACGCCAGAACGAGATTGAGAACGCCCTGAAAGCTGATATGCAGCACGCAGAGCGCGGGCGCTGCGGCCTGTATGCCGTCAGCTGGAAAAGCCAGGTGCGCAGCACGTTCCAGCCCAAGGCCTTTGCCCAGGCATTCCCGGACATTGACCTGTCCCCGTTCTACAAGATCAGCAGCACCAGACCGTTCAAGGTCATGGAGAAGAAAAGCGACATTGCATAATCAAAACAGGAGGACAAAACCATGAGTAACGCAATTCAGAAAGCCACCAACAACCGTCAGATGGACGCCAGCAGACCCACCATGCAGCAGTACATCAAGCAGATGGAGGGCGAGATTAAGAAAGCCCTGCCGTCTGTAATCACCCCCGAGCGCTTCACCCGCATTGTCCTGTCCGCCCTTTCCACTAACCCCAAGCTGGCGGAAACCACGCCCCAGAGCTTCCTGGGCGCTATGATGACCGCCGCGCAGCTGGGCCTGGAACCCAACACCCCCCTGGGGCAGGCCTATCTGATCCCCTTTTGGAACAGCAAGAACCGGTGCAGCGAGTGCCAGTTCCAGCTGGGCTATAAGGGCCTGATCGATCTGGCCTACCGCAGCGGCGACGTGAGCGTGATCCAGGCGCAGGTGGTCTATGAGCACGACGACTTCTCCTACTCCTTCGGTCTGAACCCGGAGCTGAAGCACGTCCCCGCCAAGAGCGACCGGGGCGACCCCATCGCCGTGTACGCCATGTTCCGCACCAAGGACGACGGCTACGGCTTTGAGGTCATGAGCATGGACGACATTCGCGCCCACGCCAAGAAGTTCAGCAAGGCCTACGGCAGCGGCCCCTGGCAGACCAACTTTGAGGAGATGGCCAAGAAAACGGTGCTGAAGCGGGTGCTGAAATATGCGCCCCTGAAATCCGACTTCGTGCGCGGTATGGCCCAGGATGAAACCATCAAGACCGAGCTGAGCGAGGATATGTACTCCGTGCCCGGCGTGGTGATCGAGGCCGAATTGATCGACGACGGCCCGGAAGTGGACGAGAGCACCGGCGAGGTTATCTCCGGCGGAAACCAGTAAGACGGATCGCATGGGGCCTCCGGGCCCCTTGCGTCAACAGGAGGAACACTTATGATCCCGTGGATACAGGTATATTCCAATCTGCCGCAGCACCCGAAAACCTCCAAGCTGGCCGACGAGCTGGGACTGGCCAGCGCTGCGCTCAACCCCAATGTCCTTGCTGTGGGCCTGCTGGTGAGCCTGTGGACATGGGCAATCCAGAACGCCTACAACGGCGATCTCTCCGGCTGCTCTGCCCGCTCCATCGCAGAGGCTTGTCTTTGGAAGAAGAAGCCTGAAACTTTGGTCAAAGCCCTAATCAAGACCGGCTTCCTGGATGAGGATATGAAGCTGCACGACTGGGACGAGTACGCTTGCCTGCTGATGGAGCAGGAGGAAAACCGCCGGGCAAAGACCCGAGAGAGAGTAAAGCGTTACCGAGACAAGAAGAACGGAGTTACAGACACGCCGTGTAACGCCCCAAGTAACGGCGGATGTAACGTTACAGACACGCCGTGTAACGCCCCTACCATACCAGACCTAACCAGACCTAACCTAACCAGACAAGACCAAATTTATAATTTCTCTGGTGGTGGTGAGGCGCGTGCGCAGGCGCGCGAGGAAGTGAGCCAATTTTGCCAGGAGCGGAATTTGGAGCCCAGCATCTACTTCGGCATGACGGAGGAGATCAGGGGCAGCGTGCAGGCGTTTACCCATGCAGTCTTTGACCGGTTCGCCACCAGGCAGCCGACAGAGATCGACGAGGCCCAGGTATTCCAGGCAATCTATGCCAGCCACCGCGACGAGCTGGGCAACTGGCACATGGATCTGAACGCAGACCGTAAGGAGCTGCTTCTGTACGCCTGTGAGGCCGCCAGCAAGGCCGGAAAGCCAGGGGACTGGAATTACATCAACGGCGTTCTGGGCCGCCTTGCACGCCGGAGTGTCCGCACGCTGGATGATGCGGAGGAGTATGACTACAACCGAGACCAGAGGCTTGGTTGACCCGGCGGAGGTGAAAAGATGGACTATTGGCACAAAAAGTGGGCCTGTCCGTTCTTCAAGTGGGACGAGAGGCTTTGCGTCGGATGCGAGGGCGGGAAGCTGCGCTTTGCAGACACGGAGCACGCCCTGGCGTACATGGACGCTCACTGTGCCAATATGCCGGGGTGGGAACAATGCAGCGTGGCCGCCTCCCTGCTGCAATACTACGACCGACGAGGAGGGACAAAACCATGAGCAATGCAAAAGACAACAGGATCGCGCAGCTTCAGGAGCAGAACACCGAGCTGCACAAGGTCTGCATCCGACAGCGTGAGAGCCTTGCCGCACAGCA
Organism: uncultured Eubacteriales bacterium; assembly: GCA_964607025.1. Taxonomy (GTDB): domain Bacteria; phylum Bacillota; class Clostridia; order Oscillospirales; family Acutalibacteraceae; genus SIG565. Next base: position 22,640 of record CAZSIL010000015.1, on the reverse strand, counting down.
GGAGACCATTGTGCAGCTGAATATGCAGGTGGACGGTATTCTGGCCTGTCTGTGCGAGAAGTACGGATACCCTACACAGAGCGGAGACGGTGGAACAAAGCACCGACTGAGCTTCTCTGTCGAGCGCTTCCAGGAAGTGCTTTCCTACCTGCAGGTGAGCGCCGTCATGGAGTACGGCGAGTACATCATCACCGCGGGAGCCAGGGACGAGCAACCCCGGGAGGCTGACAATGGCTGATCCGGCATTGAAACCCTGCCCCTTCTGCGGAGCGCCCGGCGAGCTGTTCCGGGGGCAACAGAACCGCGACGGCCACATGGTGCGCTATGTCCTGGCACGCTGCACCAACTGCAAGGCCGGTACCCGCAGGACGGACTACCCGGCGACCGAGCCGTTCGGCGAAGAAGATCAGAAGGCCGCCAATCTTTGGAACAGGAGACGCACGAATGACAGAGACTAAAAAGCCGGTGTTCAACCCGGACGCAGCGGAGGAATATTTCTCTATGCTGCTGGCTTCCTACCGAGACACCGCAAACGACATTTTCCGCAGGGATAACGAGGGACGGCACGCCTCCGAGCAACACTACTCCGCCGAGTACCAGAAGTACGTCGGTATGCAGATTGCCATGCGGGAAGTGCTGGAATACTTCGGAAAGTTCGACCTGGACGACTGGATCAGTGCGAAAGACCAGCCTCCCAAGGAGTGGAGGGAGCCGAATGGCGACATGGTAAACTATCTGATCTTTTCTCCGGAGTTCGGTGTTGACGTTGGCAACTACGCAAAACCGGCGAAAACCTGGGTGTGCGTAGGCATTCCGTGCAACGTCACCCATTGGAAGCCGCTACCACAGCCGCCGGAGGAGGAACAGCATGGGATTTAACAGCAAAGACCTGGCTCGCCTGGGCCCGCAGGCGCGCAGGCAGGTACTCCAGAAGATGGGCGCGCAGCAGCGCCCCCGCGAGGCCAAGACCCAGGGGAAGAACAAATTCAACGCAAGGCCCACCGATGTGATTATGCCCGACGGCACCGTGCGGCGCTTCTCCAGCGAGAAGGAAGCCAACCGCTTCCGGGAGCTGGATCTGCTGCAAAGGGCCGGTAAGATCAGTAACCTGCGCTGCCAGGTGCCATACCTGCTGATCCCGCACCAGAAGCGGGCCGACGGCAAGACGGAGCAGCCTTGCAAGTACATAGCTGACTTCGTGTACCACGACGGTACCCAGGAGGTTGTGGAGGACGTGAAGGGCTACACGGACACCAAGAGCGCCGCCTACAAGCTCTTTACCGTGAAGCGGAAGCGCATGCTCCAGGTATGGGGCATCACTATCAGGGAGGTTTGACGATGAATAAGCAGCATGACCTGTGCGGCCGCTGCGCCGAGCTGCTGAAAGGGGGATACACCCTCAAGCGGATCGCGGGCGGCGTGGATAACAAGATTGTATGCGGCCAGTGCGGACGGAGGCGCTACGGAGCCACCTACGAGCTGACCAAGAAGAAAACCAAGTAAGCCGAAAGGAGTATGGCGCATGGGCTACCGCAAAGTAGGCTGGCTGGAACAATGCTGGTATGTCCTGAAATGGAAGCTCGCCCACCTGGTTAAAGGGGACGGGAAAGCGAAACAGAAAAAAGGCTGACAAGGGCTGCCCTGGGCGCGGAAAGCGTCCAGGGTATTGCCCTTTTACTGCGCCGGGGAACCCCTCTCTCTTTTTTCTTTGTATATTTTCTTTTTTTCTCTCTGGGGAGGGGCTTATCCATACACGGGGTGAAAAGACAAATTTACCCTGTTATGCTTGAAGGACATAAAGCAGGAAAGGAGGCTGGCACCTATGGCCAAGGCCGGAAGGAAACCAAAGTTCACCAGTAAGGCGCAGATTGAGGAGCTGATCGAGCAGTATTTCAAAGACTGTGAGGGAAAGCCACTCCTGGATGACGAGGGGCAGCCTCTGCGAGACAAATACGGCGAAGTCATATTGCTTGGCGCGCGCCCGCCTACCATCACCGGTCTTGCGCTGGCCCTGGGGTTTCACAGCAGACAGAGCTTGCTGAATTACCAGGCTAAGGCGGAATTCATGGACACGATTACACGCGCGAAGATGCGTGTGGAGGCGTACTGCGAGGAGCGTCTGTTCGACCGGGATGGGCAGCGAGGGGCAGAGTTCAACCTGAGATACAATTTCCGCTGGGCTCAGGAGGAAAAGAACGACGGAGACGGCGACGACAGCAGCCAGGGCGTTGTGATGATCCCGGAAGTGGGTGCAGGCAATGGCTAAGAACATCGTGTGGCAGCCGCAGCCACGCCAGGCGGTATTCATGGCCCGACCGGAGTATGAAGCCCTATACGGCGGCGCTGCCGGAGGCGGAAAGAGCGACGCTATCATCATCGAGGCGCTGCGGCAGGTACATATCCCCCACTACAAGGCACTGATCCTGCGTAAGACATTCCCGCAGCTGGCGGAGCTGATCGACAAGAGCCTGAACTACTATCCCAGGGCATTCCCCAAGGCCAGGTACAACGGCAGCAACCACACATGGACATTCCCCAGCGGGGCGAAGATCATCTTCGGAGCCATGCAGTACACCAAGGACCGCACCAAGTACCAGGGCCAGGCCTATGACTTTATCGCCTTTGACGAGCTGACGCACTTTACCTACGAGGAGTACAGCTATCTGTTCTCCCGAAACAGACCCAACGGCCCCGGTACCCGCGTGTATATCCGGGCCACTGCCAACCCAGGCGGTGTAGGCCACGGCTGGGTGAAGGAGCGCTTTATCACGGCGGCCCCTCCCATGCACCCGGTGAGCGAGGAAGTGACCTGGCGTGATCCCAAGGGCAACGAGATCACCAGCGTGCAGCAGCGTATCTTTGTGCCGAGCAGCGTCTTTGACAACCCGGCCCTGCTGCAAAATGATCCGCAATACGTGCAGCGCCTGGCAGCCATGCCGGAGGCGGAGCGCAACGCCCTGCTTTACGGCGACTGGAACACATTCAGCGGCCAGGTATTCACGGAGTGGGTGAACAACAGCGACCACTACAGAGACCGGGTAAATACCCACGTGATCGAGCCTTTCCCTATCCCGGCGCACTGGGCAATCTGGTGCGGCCTGGACTGGGGCTACTCCAGACCGTTCTCCGTGGGCTGGTACGCCGTGGACGATCAGCGGCGAATGTACCGCGTGCGGGAGCTGTACGGATGCACCGGCACACCAAACACCGGTGTGAAGTGGGAGCCGGGCGAAGTGGCCAGGAAGATCAAGGAGATCGAGGCCGAGGACGTGAACCTGAAAGGCCGACTGGTCCACCGCGTGGGCGATCCTGCTATCTGGGGGAGCGACGGCACGGAGAGCATTGGCGCTCTGATGGAGCGGGAGCGGGTATTCTTCGAGCGAGGCGACCACGCCCGCATTGACGGCAAGATGCAGCTGCACCACCGGCTGGCCTTTGACGAGGAGGGCCACCCGATGCTCTACGTATTCAACACCTGCAAGCACTTTATCCGCACGGTGCCCAACCTGGTCTATGACGAAACCAATGTGGAGGACATCGACACGGACGGCGAGGACCACATCTACGACGAGTGCCGGTATGTGTGCATGAAGAACCCCATCGCACCCAGACCCAGGGCAACCGTGAAGCCCAGACCCTACAACCCCCTGGACACCGACGAGACAGCCAGCTACGACCGCTACGAATTTTACAGGAAATACTGAGGAGGGTATCAACAATGGCAATTATTTTTGGGAAGAAGCCCACTGCCGTTCCGCCTGCCAGGATGGACGGCGCACCGGGCATTACGCCGGAGGGCGAGCTGCCGCCTGAGCTGGCCGCTATGCTGCTTAACCGCAGCCAGGAGCAGAAAACCATCGGGCAGGAGGACATACGCAAGGCTGCGGCGATCCTGCGGACCTACAAGGACAGCAAGGCCAACCTGGAAGCCCGCATTGTGGAGGATGAACTGTGGTGGGAGCTGCGCCACTGGGAGGCGATCCGCACCGGCAAGCGCCGCAGCGGCCCTCCCCACGGCTCCGACGGTGTACCCGCCGGCACCAACAACGGCGCGGCCACTATGGGGCCGGAGCCCAGCAGCGCATGGCTGTTCAACTCCATCCTGAACAAGCACGCGGACGCGATGGACAATTACCCGGAGCCTGTGGTACTGCCCAGGGAGCGGGCAGACGAACAAAGCGCGAAGGTGCTTTCCTCCGTGTTGCCAGTGCTGCTGGAGTACAACGACTATGAGCAGACCTACTCCGACAACTGGTGGGAGAAGCTGAAGCACGGCACGGCGGCCTACGGCGTGTTCTGGAACACCGAGAAGGAAAACGGCCTGGGCGACGTGGATATCCGGGAGATCGACCTTCTGAAGCTGTTCTGGGAGCCCGGCATTACCGACATTCAGAAGTCCCGCAACCTGTTCCTGGTGGAGCTGGTGGACGAGGATCTTCTGGATCAGGAATACCCGGAGCTGAAAGGTAAGGCCAAGGGCAACGCCGTGGACGTGAAGGAATACCTGTACGACGACACCGTGGACACCAGTAACAAGGCCGTTGTGGTGGACTGGTACTACAAGGTCAAGTGTCCCGGCGGCCGCACGGTGCTGCACTACGTTAAGTTTGTGGGCGATACCCTGCTGTACGCCAGCGAGAACGACCCGGCATACCGGGAGCGGGGCTTCTATGACCACGGACAGTACCCTATTATCCTGGATGTACTTTTCCCGGAGAAGGGCACGCCGGTGGGCTTCGGCTATGTGGCGATCTGCAAAGACCCGCAGCTGTATATCGACAAGCTGAGTGCAAACATCCTGGAAAACGCCATGATGGCGACCAAGAAGCGCTTCTTTGCATCCACAAGCACCGCCGTAAATGTGGAAGAATTCCTGGACTGGAACAAGCCTATTGTGCACGTGGAGGGCGAGCTGGACGACCGACGGCTGAAAGAGATCGTGTGCCAGCCCCTGGACGACATCTACCTGACCGTCATGCAGATGAAGATCGAGGAGATGAAGGACACCGCCGCCAACCGGGACGTGAACAGCGGCGGCACCGGCTCCGGCGTGACTGCTGCGGCGGCAATCGCAGCACTCCAGGAGGCAGGCAACAAGGCCAGCCGGGATATGATCTCTGCCAGCTACCGCGCGCACACCCGGATCAATACGCTGTGCATTGAGCTGATCCGGCAGTTCTATGACGAAACCCGCTCTTTCCGCATTGCCGGGGAGACGCCCGGCGGCTATACCTTCGTGGATCTGAACAACCAGGCGTTGCAGGATCAGGTGACGGGTATGGATGCCCAGGGCCTGCCCATGTACCGCAGGCCGGTATTTGACCTGAAGATCATGGCCCAGAAGAAGAACCCCTTCTCCCGGATGGAGCAGAACGAGCGGGCCAAGGAGCTGTACGGCCTGGGCTTCTTCAACCCGGAGCGGGCGCAGGAGGCCCTGGGCGCACTGGAGATGATGGAGTTCGAGGGCAAAGACAAGGTGCTGGAGCGGGTCCAGCAGGGACAGACACTGCTGAATATCTGTCAGCAGATGGCGCAGCAGATGAACCAGATGATGGCTGTGATCCAGGCCTTGACCGGAAAAGGCCCTGGAACGCCCGACGCGGCCTCCACTCCCCAGGAGGGCAACGGAACAGCCCAGGTCAAAAAGGACACCGGAACGCCCAGCGGCGACCTTGCAAGCGGCGTTATGCGAGCCCAGACACCCATGACCGACTACGGCCAGCGCCTGGCTGAACGGAGCAGGCCCAGCGTATGACGAGGGTATATCTGGAGCAGGACGGGAACCGTTACTGCGTGAGTTGCAAAGGACACGCCACCGGGAGCGTGGAGGCCTGCGCCGCTGTTTCATGCCTGGTATACACCTTGGCAGGCTGGCTGCGCAACGTGGACACACTGACGACGCAGGCCCGCCTGGAAGAAGGCGACTCGCTGATATGCTTCTATGGCGGCGCTGCCGCAGAGACCGCATTTGACGTGATCTGCGTGGGCTTTCTCCAGCTGCAAGCGCAGTACGGAGCCTTTGTGCAGGTCGATCTGCAGATTATTTGAAAAAATTGTTCTTACGGGGTGAAAGCCCCAAAATCACTATGATAGGCTGATATTGTCCTCCTGTTTCACCAAGCGGTGCGGGGAGTGCGGGTGATCCTGTCCCCGCTTCCCTGCACCCAGGGAACAGAGAGCGGCCGATGCACGGGGGCGAAACTCCCGCGATTACAAGGAGGAACACCTTATGAAGTTCAACAAACTGCTTACCATCAACCTGCACCTGTTTGACGGCGGCGCTGCTGCCGGTGGGGCCGGTGCCGGTGCCGGGGCGGCTGCTGCCGGTGATGGAGGCGCAAAGGGCGATACCAAGGGCGCAGTACCCGGAACCACCCGCCGGGGAAAATCGGGCGAATATAGCAACGTGCTGTTTGGGAAGCAGGGCGAAGGGGCGACCGCTGCCGGAGCCGTGACCAGCGCACAGGAACCGTCCCACGCCGCCGGTGCGGACAACAATCAGGGGGTGCAGACCACCTCCGACACTCTGGAGGCACGCCGCAAGGCGTTCCGGGATATGGTCACCGGTGAGTTCAAGGACGTTTTCACCGAGGAGACACAGCGGATCATCAACCGCCGGTTCAGCGACACCCGCAGCCTGGAGGCCCAGGTGCAGGCCCAGCAGCCGGTAATTGATATGCTGATGCAGCGGTATAACATCGGCGACAGCGACATGAAGAAGCTGACCGAGGCATTGGAAAACGACAGCGCCTATTGGAGCGAGGCCGCCGAGGAGGCGGGTATGAGCGTGGAACAGTACAAGCAGTTCCGCAAGCTCCAGAGGGACAACGCTGCACTGCTGGCCGCCCAGAAGGGCCGACAGCAGCAGGAGCAGGCCCAGCAGCAGGCACACAAGTGGTACCAGGAAGCCCAGGCAGTTAAAGCGAAGTTCCCCAACTTCGACCTGGCAACCGAGCTGAAAGACCCTGCGTTTGCCAGTATGCTGCGTGCCGGTACTCCCGTGGAGCACGCCTATAAGGTCCGCCACTTTGACGAGCTGATGGGCGATGCCATGCAGGTCACCGCAGCCAACACGGAACGGCGAGTGGTGGATAACGTTCGCGCCAAGGGCAGCCGCCCGGCGGAGAACGGCACCGCCGCCCAGAGTGCATTTACCGTGAAGGACGACGTTTCCAAGCTGTCCAAGAAGGACCGCGCGGAGGTCGCCCGCAGAGCAATGCGAGGGGATCATATCAAATTCTAACTCCTCTCGCTGACAGAAAGGAGTTTTCAACATGAAGAAGTTTCTTACCCGTCTGTTCCTGCTGCCCATGAACCTTCACCTGTTCGACGGCCAGCTGAACACCAACACCACCGGCACCGACGGTCTGAGCGACGAGATGAAAACCTACTACAGCGACTACCTGATCGACCTGGTAGAGCCTGAGCTGGTCCACGATCTGTTTGCCCAGAAGCATCCCATCCCCAAGAACGGCGGCAAGACCATTGAGTTCCGCCAGTGGGACACTCTCCCCGAAATGCTTACCCCTCTGACCGAGGGCGTTACCCCTGACGGCCAGAGCCTGAGCATGAGCACCGTCACCGCCACCGTGGAGCAGTACGGCGGCTACGTGACCCTGAGCGATATGCTGATGCTGACCGCCATCGACCCCGTGCTGATCGTGGCCACCAAGGCGATCGCCTCCCAGGCAGGCCGCTCCCTGGACACCGTTTCCCGCGAGGTCCTGAACTCCGGCACCGTGGTTCAGTACGCCGAGGGTACCGTTTCTTCCCGCGCTGCGCTGACCTACACCGATGCCGAGAGCAACCACAACCTGACCGCCAAGGCCATTAAGATGGCTGTGCGCTTCCTGGAGAGCCAGGATGCTCCCAAGATCGACGGCTACTACGTCGGCATCGTGCATCCCTACTGCAAGTTCGACCTGACCAACGACGAGGACTGGAAGCGCCCCCACGAGTATGTGGACACCGAGAACATCTACCAGAACGAGATCGGCGAGCTGTACGGCGTGCGTTTCGTCCAGTCCAGCCGCGCCAAGAAGTTCGAGGGTGCAGGTGCTGGCGGCGCTGACGTGTACTCCACCCTGATTATGGGCGCTGACGCTTACGGCACCACCGAGGTTACCGGCGGCGGCCTGCAGCACATCGTCAAGCAGCTGGGCAGCGCCGGTACCGCCGACGCGCTGAACCAGCGTGCCACCTGCGGCTGGAAGGCCACCAAGGTGACTGAGCTGCTGGTTCCCCAGTACATCGTCCGTATCGAGACCACCGCTACCCCCTAATCGTAGCGGCTAAATAAGCCCCGCCCGGCAACGGGTGGGGCCATCACAAAGGAGGATATAGCCATGAGTGATACCAAGAAGAACAAGAAGGCTGAGGCGGAGGCTGCCGAGACTGCCGTGACCGCTGAAACCCAGGTCCCCGCCTTCGATGCTGCCGCTGAGGCTGAGAAGATCATCGCAGAGGCCAAGGCGGAGGCCGCCAAGATCGTGGCCGAAGCGGAGGCCAAGGCGGAGACTGCTGCTGCGGAAGCGCCCGAGGTCAAGGGCGACCCTATGGAGGAGCTGGTGGACTACACCGCGCCCCTGCTGCCCAACATGAAGCGCCGCGACGTGTTCGTTGCGGTCAACGGCGAGACCCTGCGTATCCAGCGGGGCGTGCCCGTGAAGATCAAGCGCAAGTTCTACGAGGCGCTGCAGAACGCCGCCAAGCAGGAGTTCGCCGCCTACGAGAGCCGCCAGCAGATCCAGAAGCAGAGCGAGAAGCCTCTGGCTGCCATGTAACTTCATAGCAATTACCGCGAGACCCATTAAGCGGCTGCGACACGGCGCGGCGAGGTGACGAGGGACCTACCCCCTGCCGCCTTGCCGCGCCTTTTATTACGAATAGGAGGGAAAATATGCTTATCAATGAAGCAATCAGCCAGGCCAAGGCCCTGACCGGCGCAGTGCTGGAAGACAGTGTGTTGTGCCGCTGGCTTTCGGAGCTGGACGGGCGGTTGATGCTGGAGTTTTACAAGGGTGATAGTTGGATGTCCTACTCCCTGCCCGACGACGCAGAAGCGGAGCTTCTGGTTCCTTTCCCTTGGGACAAGCTGTATGTCCACTACCTGGAGGCCATGACCTACTACACCAACGGCGAATACGACCGCTATGCCAACGCCTATGCCATGTACAATACGGCAGAAAAGGACTATCGCCAGTGGTTCACCAGAAACAACCTCCCCATTGATCCGGCGGCGCTGCGCAGCACCACCGTGGTCACGAGGGGCCAGGCTGACAAGCTGTGGTACTACCTGAGCGCCTATGCCATTGCGGTGAAGCACGGTTACACCGGCACCGAGGAAGAATGGCTGGCTGAGTTCCCTGACCGGGCGAGCATAGAGGCGCTGATCGACGAGAAGATCGCAGCGGCACTGGCTGAAGCCTCCACCTGACATGACAGAAAGGAGAAGATTTTATGATTACGAGAGTGAAAATTGAGAATACCAAGCACTCCCACTGGTTCGGCAAGAGCGGCGACAAGAAACCCACCGACGACTACCCCATCGGCCCCTATAACGGGGACAAGCTGCTGGAAATGAACACCGGCAAGGAATACCGCTTCGACATGGAGACCGGCACGTGGCTGGCGCAGCCCATGAGCGGCTCCGGCTCCGGTAGCGCAGAGGGCGGCAACATCTATGGCGTGAGCTGGGATATGACCGTCAGCAACAAGCTGACCCGTATCGGTGCTTCCGCAGGCTTTGCCGATCCTGTCCCTTGCGTCAATGGCGTGGGCGGCAGTTCCCCCTTCGACGGCCTGATGCCCTGGGCCGGTATGGAAATCGTAGAGGACGAGCTGGCTGGCACGCTGGTGGCTATCCCCAAGTTCTGGTACCGCATCACCAAGGTGGACGGTGCCCTGTCCTTTGAGATTGCCGACGCAGCGACCGACGGCTTTTACGTCTCTCCTGCCCACATGGATCGCGGCGACGGCAAGGGTGAGCGTGATGTGGTTTATATCGGCCGCTATCACTGCGCAGCCACCACGGGCCAGTCTGTTTCCGGTGCTGCGCCCCTGGTCAATGTGACCCGCGCTGACTTCCGGGCAAGCTTCGCCGCGCAGTGCGAGGCAGCAGGCGTTACCGGCTATCATATGCAGGACTACGCCATGTGGTGGACGGTTCGTATGCTGATGCTGGTGGAATATGCTACCTGGGACTTTCAGGGCGCGATCGGCTACGGCTGCGGCAACGGCAGCAGCGCCGAAAACACCGGCTCCACCGACAATATGCCCTACCATACCGGCACGGTGCAGGAGAGCATCACCACCTACGGTGTGGGCGTGCAGTACCGCTACATCGAAGATCTGTGGGCCAATGTGGCCGACTGGGTGGATGGCTGGGCGCTGGTGGAAAACAGCGCGACCGGCCTTTGCGACCTGTATGTGAGCGTGAACCCTGCCGACTATTCCGATGTGGGCGGCACGGTGAAGGTGGGCTCCATCGACCCCAACACCGTCAACGGCATGATCTCTGACTGGACGGTACCCACCACCCCCGGCTTTGGCTGGGCACTGACCCCCTGTGCTGCATCTCAGGAGATCGAAACGGGTACCGAGTATTGCGCCGGCTTCTGCGAGTTCGTCGGCCCTGCGTTGTGCTCCGGCGGCCTCTTCGTTGTGTGCGACCCGGGCTTCGGGCCCTTCTTGCTGTTCGGTGCCCCGGCTGGGGTTGCCGACGCGAGCTTCGGGGCCCGTCTCCAAAAAATCCCCTAAAGGGGGACCGGGGGCCGCAGCCCCCGGAGCTTCCCTGACAGCACAATGTAACGATAAAAGCGAATATCTTTTGGGATTGTCATACCCCGCTCCGATTTTCGGCTTCGCCGACAACTGCGAGTTCAACGGCCCTGCGTTGTACTCCGGCGGCCTCTTCGTTGTGTGCGACCCGGGCTTCGGGCCCTTCTTGCTGTTCGGTGCCCCGGCTGGGAATGCCGACGCGAGCATCGGGGCCCGTCTACTTGTTTGCACGCTCCTGCAATACGTGGTATGGCTCTTCCGCACCGCTTGGTGAAAATTCTGCCGACAGGAAGCGGCTTAGTAGCGAAATGCGAACCGCCGCCAGGCAAACAAGGAGTAGTTTGATTATGAAACGAGTAGGCAATCTGTTCCCGACGCTGATCGGGGACGCGAATATTTTACAGGCAATACACGAGGTGAACCGCACCCACAAGTGGGGACGGCACCACCGGCGGAACCAGACTGTTCTATGGGTAGAGCGGACGCTGCCGGAACGGGTGGAGGAACTGCGGGCCATTCTTACCAATGGCTTTAAGCCCTCTCCCGCCAGGCGGCGGACGATCTATGACAAGAGCGGAGATAAGTACCGAGAAATCTATGAGCCGCGATTATGGCCAGATCAGTATGTGCATCACTGTCTTGTGCAGGTGATCCAGGGACCGGTGATGCACGGCATGGATCACTACTGCTGCGGCTCTATCCCTGGCAGAGGCACCATCTACGGCATGAAGGCCGTAAAGAAGTGGATGGCCACTGACCGCAAGGGTACAAAATACTGCGCGGAGCTGGATATTCACCGCTTCTATCAGACGCTGCACCCACGGGTGGTAATGGCGCAGATGTGCAGGATCATCAAGGACAAGCGGGTGCTGCGGCTGTGCTACGAGACCCTGGCGGACGGCGTACCCATTGGCTGCTACTGTTCCCAGTGGTTTGCCAATGCGGTGCTGGAACCTCTGGACCACATGATCCGAGAGAGGCTGGGTATCGACCATTACGTGCGGTATATGGACAACCTGACGCTGTTCTGCGCGAACAAGAAGCGGCTGCACAAGGCGGTCCGAGAGATCGACCGCTGGCTGCGCTCGCGCGGTATGTGCCTGAAAAGTAACTGGCAGGTGTTCCCGACCCGTGCGCGGCTACCTAACGCGATGGGCTATCGGTATGGGCGAGGGTACACCCTCCCCCGAAAAAAGACACTGCTGCGCTTTAAGCGGGCTTGCAAGCGAGTGAAAAAGCGCATGGCTCAGGGCCGCGAGCCGACATATCACCAGGCCTGCGGCCTTATCAGCCGGATCGGATGGCTGGTGCATTGCGACAGCCACAAGGCGGTTAAAACGTGGCTGGCTCCGATCGGGACAAAGAAATTGAAGGAGATTATTCGGAAGGAGGCGCAAAGATGGACCAAACCTACACCGGCGGGGGAACCCGCCCGATGCGCTATGTGCGTTTGATTACCAAGGAGGATGTGATCCTGACCGGCGGCAAGGTGCAGCTGATCGAGGACCACACCGACCGCACGGTTACACGGGAGCTGACGATCTGTGACATGGTGCGCGAGGAGCAGATCTGCGGGCTGTACTACCGCTGGTACGCTGCAGGCGGTATGACCATGACGGAGAGCGAAGCGGAGGCGTGACATGGCGGGTAATTTTTTGATGGCGGACATTGGTATGCCCGACCTGTCGAAATACGGCACCACCGATGCGAAGCTGAACGCAATGCAGAGTTACCTGTATCTGCTGCTGGAAAACCTGCGCTATGTGCTGCGAAACCTGACGATGGAGGACAACTTCAACGAGGACGAGCTGGAGGAGTGGGTGAACCAGCTGGAGGTGGACACCGTTATCTCGGAAACCGTGGTCACGCAGGCTCTGTACGCCACCTATGGCGATATTGCGGCGCTGACGGTGGGGCGGTTGTCTACCTCCCGGAGGATACCCAAGTATCTGGCGGACGACCGGACGGACGACAACTACATCCTGATCGAGAACCAGCACTACACCATGATGCGGGGATGGCTGACAGACCCGGACAACCCGGTGGTGATCCATGCGAGCAACCCGCTGGGGGAATTGCTGTATTGGGAGAAGGATGTAGAGGGTGCGCTAAAGGGCGGCACAGCCACTCTGGGCGCGGTGGATGGGTACCCGTATATCAACGGAAAACGGGTAATCACCACCACGGAGCCGACCAAGTGGCCCGTCCACGTGTTCCGGTACAGCCAGGGTGAACGGTGGAAGCTGACCTTTGAGGAGTTGGCCAACTTCGGCCCCAAGATGATCTGGGGCTGGGGCGACGGCACCAACTCCGGCATGGGCCGGGGTTACCAGGAGAAGCTGGGCAACAGCTATGACATTTACAACTACGGCACCGACGGCGTGAAGCGCGGCGTGTTCATGGGCAACGACTACACGGACATTGTGGGCCTGCGCAAGAGCACCAAGATGGACTTCACCGACTGGGACGATGGCAGCTTCAAGGAGTATATCGACGGAAAGAGCGAAGGCTACAGCTACGATGTGGAGTTTGACGACAGCGGCAACCCTGTGAAGATCACAGACAACGCAGGCCATGCGATGGAAATTGTATGGCCTGGGAACGCGGCGGAGGAGGCGACGGTGAGTGACGTATGATAAGCGCAGCTTTCTGGCCGGTATCGCCGTAGGCCGCCGATTGAAGGGCTGGGCCAGCGGCGGCGCGGGTGCGCTGAGTGAAATCGTTGTGCGATCCGGCCCGGCCTCCTTCATCGAAATACCGGCAGAGGGCTTCTTTGGCATTGGTAAGGTGACGGTGGAGGGTGACGAGGACCTGATCTCCAGCAACATCAAGTACGGCAAGACGATACTGGGTGTGGTTGGCTCCTATGCCCCGGCTGATCCCAAGCTGATGGTCGGAAACCGGTCGATCACCGCCAACGGCGGGTATACCATCTATCCATCCAGCGGGTATGCGGGACTGAGCAAGTTGAACCTGACGGTGGACGTGCCGACGGGACTAATTGCCCAGGCCAAGAGCGTCACGCCGGGATATTCCACCAAGTATGTCTATCCCGACAGCGGGTACAATTGCCTTTCCTCTGTGACGGTGGCGGGCGACAGCGATCTGATCGCATCCAACATCCGCCAGGGCGCTACCATCTTCGGCGTGGTCGGCACCTACATCAAGACAGAGGTCGTAGAGGTGAGCCTGCAAGCCAAGACGGTGACGCCTGGGCGCAGCGGCTTTTATGTGTACCCGGACAGCGACTACCACGGTTTGAGCCGGGTGTATGTGAATGGCGACAGCGATCTGATCGCATCCAACATCCGGGAAGGTGTGACCATCTTTGGCGTGACCGGCTCCTACTCCTCCGGCACAAAGTACCAGAGTAAGAGCGTGACCCCTACCGCCAACGGCTTCACGGTGTACGCGGATAGCGGGTATAACGCGCTGGCCAGTGTGACAATAGCCGGTGACAGCGATTTGAAATCCAGCAACATCGCGCCGGGTGTGACCATCTTCGGCGTGAGCGGCAGTTATGTTTCCCCTATGAAGCCGCTGACCGTCATCCCCAGCCGGGACGAGCAATATATCCTGCCCGCCGACGGCTTCTATGGCTTCAGCTCCGTCACAGTGGCTCCGGCAGAGGCCACGGGCGACTATACAGAGGGCTTTGCGGAGGGCGCAGCCAGCCGCGACGCAGAAGTGGCCGAGCTGCAAGCGAAGATCGCTGCACTGGAGGCCGAGCGGGACGAGGCGTACCAGAATGGCTATAACGCAGGCTATGAAAAGGGCGCAGCCGATCTGGCGGCATCGTACAAGGACTTGGATTCGGAGGTGTTCTAACAATGGCAAGAGGACTTACTGACAGCGCCAATTACCAGGCTATTGCGGACGCGATCCGAGCAAAGAACGGTCTGACGGAAACCTACGCGCCCGAGGAGATGGCTCCGGCCATTGAGGCCATCGAGACCGGACGGGCGCTGGATACCTTAGAGAACCAGGCAGCGGCCGAGCACATCCTGAAAGGCTATGCAGCCTACAACGCCGAGGGCGAAGTGGTCACCGGGGTGACCGAGAAGGGTGTTGTCCTGGCCCCCCTGGATAACACCGCAGGGGTGGCGCAAATCCTATCTGGCTATCAGGCCTATGACGAGGAGGGCAATGTAATCACGGGCGGCGGTGAGCTGTTCGAGAGCCAGGCGGAATTTACACTGACGGCCGCGGACTGGAACGGGACGACATTTACCGTGACCACTAACGCGTGGAGGGTATCTGATACGGCAACGGCGCTGATGGATTTGCCCTATACCTCCAGCGCGGTCAACGCACAGCGGGTAGTTGAGGCAGGTATCACCATGCCCAGCTGCTCCACCAGCAGCAAGACCGACAGCAGCACAGGCGTTGTCACATATACCACGACCATTGTGTTTTCTGCCGTCACCACGCCCCCGGTGGATGTGGATGTGGCCGTATTCAACCTTGTGGAGGTGACCTGATGAACAAGCTGAACCATTTGGGTGTCATTGCCGACGGCAACGGCCGCTGGGCCAAGGCCCGCGGCATGAAGCGGCGTGATGGCCACGAGGAGGGCCTGCGCCGCATCGACGACATGATGCACTGGTGCGTGGATTTGGGCATCGGCATCCTGTCTGTGTACGTATTCTCACTGGAGAACTGGTCCAGGCCGCAGGAAGAGGTGGATAACCTCTTTGAGCTTGCCAACCACTACTTTGACCGCTGGCAGGAGTTTGTGGACAATGACATCAAGGTCGTTATCTCCGGCTGCCTGGACGGGGTGAAGCCGGAGAGCATTGCCAAGATGGAGAAGATCCAGCACGAGACCCGCAACTGCAAGCGGCTGATCCTGAACCTGTGCGCCAACTACGGCGGACGGCGAGAGATCGTGGACGCGGTGGCGAAGGGGGCGCGGACGGAGGAGGAAATCAGCGCGGCCATGTATCAGGGCTTGCCCGATCCCGACCTCATCATCCGTACCGGAGGACACCAGCGGCTGAGTGGCTTTATGCTGTGGCAGGCTGCGTATTCTGAGCTGCATTTCACGCACACCCTGTTCCCTGACTTCACCAAGGGCGAGCTTGCCCACATCAAGCGTGGGTTTGAGCGGGAGACGCGGAACTTCGGAGGGCTCGCCGATGGCAATTTCATCTGAACAGTACAAGACGGCACTGTTTGAGCAATGCCGCCGAGCTCTACGCATTGAGAATGAGAAAATCAGGGTAATCTATTTCAACATGGTGTATCAGGTGTTGGAACAGGAAAGCGTAACGGTAGATGCTGCGGGATACGACGGCTTTCGCGTGGGCTTGGAGGGCTATCTGAACTATCTGTCGGATAACAACCTACTGACCGGCGACAGCGCATATAACGACGCCAATTTTGTTGATAAGGTGCACGAATACTGGGGCACAGCTTTTGCGGGTATCGGTGTAACCATGACCGTGGCAAGAGATGGCAGCTCCGATACCCCTACTTTCACGTTCGTTTTCCCTGATGGAACAACGCAGATATACGTTCTTTCGGACTATAACTGGGGCTCCCCTGTACAGCTGAATGTGCGATTTAATTCCACACTGGAGTATGCGCAGAAAGTCATGCCCTACTGGGACATCCAGCCAAGCGAGGACACGGTCCCCCTTAATGAGCTGCACCGCCTACGAGGCAGTTTTGTCACCAACTGGGACGGCGAAGGTGTTTACTGGGACTTCGATAAGGAAGCCCAGACAATCGAATTCAGTGGAACCGGCACGCTGATTATGACACCGACAAACTTTACCGGCACAACCACGGGCAACAGCATGAACCTTGGTGATGTTCTGACGGCCATCTACGGCGCGG
Organism: uncultured Eubacteriales bacterium; assembly: GCA_964607025.1. Taxonomy (GTDB): domain Bacteria; phylum Bacillota; class Clostridia; order Oscillospirales; family Acutalibacteraceae; genus SIG565. The sequence continues at coordinate 6,020 of CAZSIL010000015.1, read as the reverse complement.
GCGTGACGGGGCTGCCCAGCGGCGCTTTTAACTGGGGCGCAGCAGGAACGACACGCACCATTGTGTGCCTGCACGGCGCATCAGATGCGGTGACGCTGGGAGGCTCCTTGGCAAGCCTGGGATCGTCCAGCAGCGCCTATACGCTGGAAATCTACTGCGATAACGAAACAATACGCGCCGGCACCTTCGGCAGCTATGTGACGGTGAACTGGCACACGCTGGCGGAGTGGGGCGGCTAAAAGGAGGGAAATTATGCTGCCTAAGATGATCTATGGAGCAAACATTGCAAAGCAGGCGCAGACCGCTTTCGGCGGGCTGGATATGCGGCTTTCTTCCGGCAACGGCCTGATCCGGCACATGACCAACCTGACCAGCGACTATGCGCCAGTGCTGGCCACACGCCGGGAGCGGTGGAAGGTGGCCACGCTGGCGAAGCCCAACGGCCTGTTCGCTGCGGGCAAGCTGTTCTGGGTGGACGGCGAAACACTGTATGCCGACGGCGAGACTGTGGGCAACGTGGCGGACAACCGGAAGCTCTTCTGCGCCCTGGGCGAGCGGGTGGTGATCTGGCCGGATAAGGTGATCTACACCCTGGACGGAGTGCTGGAGAGCCTGGAGGCCAACTATACCGCCGCTGGGCTGGTGTTCGGCAATGGCACCTATGCCGACGAGGACGCGGAAGCCAACAGCATTACCACCACCGGGGACGCATTCCCTTTCCGGGCGGGGGACGCGGTGACCATCAGCGGCTGCACTGTCTGCCCGGAGAACAACAAGACTATTATTGTGCGGGAAGTCAGCGAGGACGGACTGACGCTGCGCTTCTATGAAAACAGCTTCACCCTGCCGGGCGAGGAAACGACGGACGAGGAGACCGGCGAGACCACCACGACCTATGCCACGAGCATCACAGAGACCGGCGAGGTAACGCTGGAGCGGACGGCTCCCGACCTGGACTTCCTGTGCGAGCACGAAAACCGGCTGTGGGGCGGCAAGGGCGACACCATTTGGTGCTGCAAACTGGGAGACCCCTACAACTGGAACGTGTTCGACGGCGTTTCCACCGACGCGTGGAGCGTAGACATGGGCAGCGCCGGTGTACTGACCGGCTGCACGGCCTTCCTGGGCTATCCCATCTACATGAAGGAGGGGAAGGTCTACAAGGTGTACGGCAGCAAGCCTACCAACTACGAGTTGCTGAGTTCCGCAACGCTGGGCGCTGTGGAGGAGGGCGGCAGCAGCTACGGCGTAGCGAGCGAAACCTTGTATTACCTGTCCCGCGCCGGGATTGTGGCTTACTCCGGCGGCATTCCCGGCATCGTCAGCGAGGAGCTGGGCGAGTTGCAGCTGGTCAAGGCCGTGGGCGGCAGCGACGGGCTGAAATACTACTGCTCTGCGACGGACACAGAGGGTGGCACGCATCTTTTGGTATACGACCCGCAAAAGGGCCTGTGGCACCGGGAGGACGGCTTGCAAGCGGCCTATATGGCCTATCTGGACGGCGTGTACGCCCTGTGTGAAAACGGTGAGCTGTGGATGCTGGGCAGCCCTGCGGCGGTGCCGGAGGGCGCAGAAGCGGAGGGCAGCTTTGAAAGTGAAGCTGTGTTCGGAGATTGGGACTGGAACAGCATGGAGAGCAAATTCCCCACCCGGCTGCGGCTGCGCCTGGAGGTGGGCGACAATGCCACGCTGGCGATCCAGATTGCGTATGACGGCGGTGAGTGGGAAACAGCGGCGACGGCCGGAGCCGGACGCAAGCGCAACTGGTATCTGCCGGTACCGATCCGCCGGTGCGACCATTACAAGCTGCGGATCACAGCAAACGGACCGTGGAAGCTGTTTGCCCTGGAACATGAGTTTTACAGTGGCAGCGGCAGCAGAAAGTGAGGGAGAATTATGGCAAAGAATACGTATGATGAAGAATTCGACCGGGCGAGCTATGGCGGCTCCGCCTACGACCAGCAATATTTCAGTGACGACGAGCTGATGGCCACGGCAGCGATCCGCGCCGCAGCAGAGGCTGGGGACACTGACTGGGGCAGCGCCCACGATTACGTGGAGGCGATCCGAAAGAAGTATGGCTATTCCGGCGGCGACGACGGAAGCAAGTACATTGCGCTGAATACCGACAGCGAGGCGCGGAACTCCGGCAACACCGGCAGCAGCACCCAGACCACCACGCCCAGCTTCACTTACGAGAGCGCACCGGAGTACGTCAGCTCGTACCAGGATCAGATCGACGCGCTGATGGAGCAAATCATGGGCCGGGAGGCGTTCAGCTATGACCACACCACGGACCCACTGTATTCCTCCTACAAGAAAACCTATACCCGCGAGGGCCAGCGGGCAATGGAGGACGCTATGGGCCAGTACGCCAGCATGACGGGCGGTATGCCCTCCACGGCGGCGATGATGGCCGGGCAGCAGGCCAACAACTACTACATGGCCCAGATGGCTGACAAGATACCGGAGTTGTACCAGCTGGCCTACTCCATGTACCAGGACGAAGGCGACGTAATGCGCAGCAACCTGGATATGCTGATGGGGCAGGAGCAGGACGCGTACAACAAGTACCTGGCGCAGCTGGATCAGTACAACACTGACCGCAACTTCCAGTACAGTGTGTACTCCGACGACCGGGCCTACGAGTACCAGGCGGGCCGCGATGCGATCAGCGATCAGCGGTATGCGGACGAGCTGGCCTACAGCCGCGAGCAGGATGAATGGGAAAAGAGCCAGTACACCAGCGAGACGCAGTATAACCAGGCACTCCAGAAGGCACAGACGCTGGCAGCGGCGGGTGACTTCTCCGGCTATGCCGCCCTGGGCTACTCCAGTGCAGAAATCGCCAGCATGAAGGCGGCCTATGATGCAGCGGCAGCAAGCGGCAATTCCTCCGGCAGCGGATACAGCGGTGGTTCCGGCTACAGCGGCAGTTCCGGCAGTGACGGCACCGGCGAGGAGGCCGAGAGCGGCGCTATTCCCAGCAACGTGATTGCGGGCGCGGAGGAACACGCTACCAGCCAGATGGAACTGGCGGACTATCTGGACACCCTGGTCAAGCGCGGTACCATCACCGAGGCTCAGGCCGATCAGCTGTATGCCACCTGGAAGCCTGCGAACCAGTACCCCGCCTATGACAGCAGACAGTGGAGCGTTGTAGATGACGGCGGCGTGAACTGGTTCTGGGGCGTGGATAACAACGCCACCGTGAAGGATCAGTGGGGCAACGAGTATCGCCTGGACGCTCTGGTGGACGAGCTGGTGGCCAGCGGCATGAGCGAGAAGGCCGCCAAGGAGTATGTAAAGGATTTGCAGAAGCAGCTGGGCATCTAAGGAGGTAAGAACGTGGGCGTTAGAGAACGTTACGAAGAACGGCAGAAGCAGCAGGGGCAGAACGGTGCCTCTGCTGCCGAGACCACTTCTGGCTACGGCGGCGTGCGGGAGCGCTATGAACTGGCGCAGAAGTACGGGAGCGTAGACACGTCTGCCGTAAACGACGAGTACATCAGCAAGCTGTTCACCGACGCAAACAGCTTTTGGAGTAAGGAGACGTCTGAGGCCGGAGACTATAGCAGGTTCCAGGAGCTGAGCAGCAGACTGGAGCCGGTACGCGCCTGGGCTTATCAGAACAGGAGCAGCCTGGACACGGATTATCTGAGCTCTTTGCAGGACAGCTTCAGTGCATTCGACCAGGCCAGGGAATACTGGAGCCAGTGGGACAGCGACGACAGCTATAATTCCTGGCTGGCCGACTACACCAAGTATTACGATAAATACGGCAAGTATGCGGACGCAGAGGACTACGCCGAAAACAGCAAGTACGTGACCACGGCAAACAGCCAGAAGAAGATGAACATCCTGGCCACTCTGCTTACCGGCGAGGGCGGCGGCATCGTATACGATAACACTGGGTACGACGACCTGCTGTATGACTGGATCAACGGCAACGAGGAAGCCGGAGCCATCATCCGCAACAACGACAGCAATATGTACGGCGCGGAGGGTGGCGCGATCGGCCGTGTGTGGGCGGCTGCCACCGAGGGCGAGCAGCAGGCCCGCCACATGACCGAGGACGAGGTTGGTATTTTCAACTACCTGTATGCCACCCAGGGCAAGGAGGCTGCGTACTCTTACTACGAGTATATGCAGGACGAGCTGAACTACCGCAACCGAGTGGCAGACGAGACCGCATTTGCCGAGTATGCAAAGGAAAGCCCCTTCGGCTCCTCTCTGTTCAGCATTGCAATGGCACCGGCAAAGGGTATGAGCTATCTCGCCCAGGGCGTGGAGTACCTGACCGCGGGCGAAATCGACCAGAACGCCCCTTCCAACAAGTTCAGCTATATCCCCACGGCGATCCGCGGAGAGGTCGGCGGAATGGTGGAGCAGAACTGGGGCAGCGTAGGCTCCTTTGCTTATAACACCGGCATGAGCATGGCAGACTTTCTGTTCACCACGGCTGTTTCGGGCGGTAATCAGGCGCTGGCGCTGGGCATCATGGGAACCGGCGCAGCCGCAGATACCACCGTTGCGGCGAAGGATCGCGGGCTATCCGACGGCCAGGCGTTTGCCCTGGGCACCGTGGCAGGCGCTGCCGAGGTCGTTATGGAGAAAATCTCCCTGGACAAGTTGTTCGACATCAAAATGCTGGGCGAAAGCTCCCTGCGGTACTTCCTACAAAATACCCTCTCCGAGGGCGGCGAGGAAGTTGGAACCGAGCTGATCAACACCCTGGCGGACTTCTTCATTGCCCAGGATCAGAGCGAGTGGAACACCAGCATTGCCGACTACATGGCCGACGGCATGACCGAGGACGCAGCGGTGAAGCAGACCATCAAGGACAAAGCCCTGGACATCGGCCTTGCTGGCCTGGGTGGCCTGGTCTCCGGCGGCGTAATCTCCGGCGCGGGCGTTGGCATGAACTACCTTGCCAACCGACAGAACGCTGTGCAAAGTCAGGTGGCCGAGCAGGACACAAAGCCGATCAGCATCCCGGACATCGCGCCGGAAGTTGGCGAGCCTACCGGGATCGCAGCGGAGCTGGTGAACGCCGGTGCCACGCGGGAACAGGCAGAAACCCTGGCTCCCCTTCTGACTGCTGTGCTGACCGGTGAGGAGATCAGCGGCAACCAGGCGGGTGCCATCGCCCGCAGCGAGGCGGCTGTTTCCGTTTTGGAAAACGCCACCGGGGAACGCATCGACACCGACAAACCCCTGGGCGAGGTTAAAACCACCATTCGTGGCCTTGCAAGCCGCCAGAACACCCGGACAGAAGCTGCGGCAACCGAGGACACCACCGCGCAGAAAACCGCCCAGGAGACCGTCCAGCCCGCCGTTGAGTCCCCGGCGGAAGCTGCCGAGACTTCCTCGGCAGTTGACTTTAACCAACTCAACGCACAGGCTGTGGCCGACTTCGCCAAGACGATGGACAAGGCGGGCGCGACGGCCTTTGCCCAGATGTATAACGAGGGGCAGAACGCCGAGGAGTATATCGCGGGCATGATCCGCGCCTACAATGCGGGCAAGAGCGGCACCAGCCGGGCGGAGATCATCAACGACTTGCAGGGCATCACGGGCGAACAGGCTCGGGCGGCCTATATCGCCGGGCAGGCTGACGCAACAAATGTGGTTGAAAAGGCGACGAAAACCGATTATAGTATAAACACAACCGAACTTTCCGAGTTGAACGGGCAGCTTTCCGAGAAGAACCTGGTTAGTCTGAACGGCATACGCTACACGATCCGGACTACGGACAACGGAAAGTATATGCTCAGCATCGACCGGGACAACGGCGTGATGGGCGGCTATGTGACGGACGCACGGGCCCGCATTTACAGCGACGGCCCCTTTGACACCCGCGCCGAAGCAGTTCGGGCTGCGCTGGATGTGGCGCGGAATAATCATCTTACCGAACAGGTGAAGGAGGACACTGCAAATGGCAACCAAACCGTGGAAGGAGTATCTGACGGAGGAGCAGTACGGGCAGCTGGGGCCGGACGGCAGGATGCTGGCGGACT
>CAZSIL010000014.1:0-49175 GCA_964607025.1 uncultured Eubacteriales bacterium | reverse complement strand
TTAAATCGGTGGTGTGGTATAATTGAAAAAAGGAGGTTTTTAATAATGAAACCATTTTTAGGAATTGACCTGACAACAAACAAGAAAAACGAACTGATGAACGGTGAAGAATTTGTGATAGCAAAGCCGGCTTTAGCATTAACGCAATTATTGGAATCTTCTTCGGAAAATGTTGAGGAAACGATTGAAAAAAGCAAACTGCCGCTTCCTATACGAATTGGGCATTGGATATGTGGAGCAGTTGGAGCCCTTGTTGCTATCGGCATTTTGAAAGCTTTGGGCGGAGAAGACGGCGTTTCGCTCAGCGAAGCATATACAAATGCTTCGTGGCTATTTTGGCTTGGTGGTGCTTGTTTGGTGGCTTGGCTACTTCTTAAATTGATAAGTGTGCGCAAAGAAAAGAACGTTTTGGGAATGGAAGAAAGTTCTCAAGTCTTCAATAATTTCGATAAAACCTGCGAAGCGATTCTTTCGGACTTAAAGGTTCCTCAAGATTCAAAAGAGATTGATATTTTATCCTTCTTTTATAAAGTGAAAGGCGACAACATTAAGGTTTGCGAGAAAGGTTGGCAAACTGCACCTTATATCAATCCGATTTTTCACATTTTTACAGATTCCGAAAATCTATATTTAGCCAATTTAGAAGGTAAATTTGCTATTCCGTTATCTAAAATAAAGGCAATTAAATCAATTAAGAAAACCATTCGTATTATTGAATGGAATAAAGACGAAGAATTTAACAAAGGGATATATAAGCAATATAAGTTAAGTGAAGATAACTATGGTTGTATTATTTGCAAAAGCTACCATATATTAGAATTTGAACACGATAACGATTTATGGGGAATTTATATTCCTTGCTACGAACTTCCTGTAATTGAAGAAATAACTGGTTTGAAAGCAGATGCTTTTTGATACATACAAAGGATTGCCGATAGGCAAGCCTTTTTAGTTAAAATGAAGTTGTTATCCAATAAATAATCCCGTACACCACACTTGCAATGGTACCATAAGTAATTACAGGTCCGGCGATTTTAAACATATTCGCACCAACTCCAAGTATCCATCCCTCTGCTGCTGTCAATATAGGACACATTATTTATATTTTGTATAATAAATAGTTGTCCTATATTTAACCCTTTTTCTTTACAAATTTAAGACAATATGCTATACTCAAAAATGCCAGTTAAACATTAGCGTTAATTCAACCTTGTTGAATCGATAGCGAGTCGTTATCGCATAACTAAACTATTGCATATTCGTATACTCAAGCAAATTGTTTGATGTGTTCAAGCATATTTCATATGCATCGAAACACACCTTCACAATTTCCTATACACAAAGTTTTGTTTAACTGGCTTGTTTACAAAGCAGTAGGAGTATTTCCAATGATTGTATATAATGAAATTTCCTCAATTGAACAAGATTTAGAGTATGATATTAAAACACTGTATTCCATCAGTTATTCCTTGAATAGACACTATCATTCGATTAAGATTCCCAAGAAACAAGGCGGTTATCGTGTTCTGTCCATACCTGATATTCCTCTTAAATGCATTCAAAAAAGAATAGCCGATGTGCTACTATCACAAATAGTAATTTCGCCCTATGCTAAAGCATACAGATACGGTGGAAGCAATATTAAAAACGCTACTCCACATATCAACAAAGATATTGTTCTAAAACTTGATATACGCGATTTCTTTAACAATATTCTATATTCAACAGTAAAAGAAAAAGCTTTTCCGAAAGAAAAATATTCGGAAAACATACGAATTTTACTTTCTATGCTTTGCTATTATAATGATGCACTTCCTCAGGGAGCGCCAACATCACCTGCTATCTCAAATATTATAATGTGTGAGTTTGATAATACCGTAGGCTCATGGTGTAGAAAGCGCGGTATTGCATATACTCGTTATTGTGATGATATGACATTTTCTGGCGATTTTAATCCCAATGAAGTTATAAAATATGTAAGGTTTGAATTACGGAAAATGGGATACTTTCTAAACAATAAAAAAACTATTGTTGCACACAAATCAAACAAACAAATTGTAACAGGAATTGTTGTAAACCAAAAACTTAACATTTCTAAAAAATACAAAAAAGATATTCGTCAAGCTATTTATTACTGTAAAAAATTCGGTATAGAAAACCATATGACATCTGTCAATATCAATGATTCTACCGAAGGTTATATACTGAAACTCTTGGGAAAGGTAAACTATGTTTTATCTGTATGTCCAAACAATATTGAATTTATTGACTATCGAAAGTATTTAAAAGGTTTAATATAAATGCTAAGCGGCACCGATAGCTCGGTGCCGCTTAGCATTTATAACATCTGCATTACCCGATAAATAACCCCATAAATCACACTCGCAACTGTTCCGTAAACGATAACAGGACCTGCAATTGTAAACATCTTGGCACCGACGCCGAGCACAAACCCCTCTGCCGCTGTCAAAATAGGACACATAAGTTTGATGCTATCTTGACTTCTATATAGCTAAGCGCTATAATTACGATATAAAAATATTGGGGTGACATATATGAATAAAACATGGGGCTATTCTCAAATTATTTTAAGCGCAATTTTACTCGCCTTTGTTTATTACATTTTTATCATAGAAAATAGTTTTGCTCCTGCCGGACTAAACGGTATAGCAACAATGATTCAATACAAAACCGGTTTCAGTATAAGTTATATGTCACTCTTGATAAATATTCCTTTATCTGTTTTTGCATATTTCCTTGTACATAAAGATTTTGCAGTAAAAACCCTTCTCTTTTCGGTTGTTTATTCTTTCTCTTTCTTGTTTTTGCAAAACAGCAATTTATCCTTTATTCAATACAATGCACTCGGTCACGATACAATTTATCCTGTAATACTAAGCGGCGTAATAAGCGGTGTTGTTTACGGCGTTTGCTTTAGAAATAACGCCTCTACAGGTGGTACCGATGTTGTCTCTCGCTATATAAACACGGTAAGACCTGACACCAATTTCTTTGTTGTAACCTTTATTCTAAATGGAATCGTTGCTGTTTCTTCTATTTTTGTATATGCCGATGACTCGCTTAATTATAAACCGATGGCATTATGTATTCTATATTGCTTCATATCCACTTTTGTTGGTAACCTATTGCTAAAAACCACCAAAACAGCATATAAATTCACCATCATTACCACCCATGATGACGAATTCATTGAAGAAATCACTCAAAAGCTACATCACGGATGCACACAAATAGATGCCATAGGAACATATACAGGTACCAAAAAATCAGTTTTAATCTGTATTGTGAACAAACATCAATTGAACGATTTTCAGAAGATTGTCGCAAAATATGACAATACATTCTCTTACTTTGAAATAGTAAACGAAACCTATGGAAATTTCAAGCATATAAAAACCCACTAAACTAAAGGCTTGACCGCTTTGGTCAAGCCTTATTTTAAATCATTTTATATATCCAATAAATAACCCCATAAATCACACTCGCAATGGTACCATAAGTAATTACAGGTCCGGCGATTTTAAACATATTCGCACCAACTCCAAGTATCCATCCCTCATTTTTAAACTCTATTGCTGGGGAAACAACGGCATTGGCAAAGCCCGTGATTGGTACTAATGTCCCGGCGCCGGCATACTTTGCGATATTATCAAAAACTTTAAGACCTGTAAGCAGCGCCGCTAAGAAAATAAGCGTTACGGGAACAAGCATTTTTACTACATCTTCGGATAAATTTAGATACTCATATAACTCCTTAAACAACTGCCCAATAACACATATTAGTCCGCCCACTAAGTAAGCCAATATAAAGTTTTTAAGTTTCGGTGACGGCGGAGATGCCTTTTTTACCATATTATCGTACTGTTTATTAGAAATTTTCATATTACTCCCCTTTTCTTTTTTATTTTGTACAAGAAAAGGAAAAATATAAAAAAGGATAGAAAAATCTATCCTTTTTGTTTTTCTTTAGGTTTGAGTTTGGAAAATATTGGATATGAAATCGCCGCACCGAGAACGTTAAGCATTACATCATCAACATCGCAACTGCCCGTTAAAAACAGAATTTGCAATATTTCGATGCATAACGAGATGGCAATAACGAAAAATAGAAACCTTAAAAAAGTATTGATTTTTGGAATTAACGTCGGCACAAAAAAAGACAGTGGCATAAGCATTATCAAATTACCGAAAATATTTATAAAGAACAGCCCGAGTGTGATATTATCGGCCTTTAGCCCGTTAATATACAATTTGATGGTTGCAAACGGAATTAAATTAAGGGACGTTTCCATATAATTTACAAGTGATGCATAATTGAGTTTTGAAATATTAAAAATGTTTCTTCCAAAAGTATCGTCAACCAAAGTAAAATTCACAAGCAATAATATATAAACGCCCAAAAACAACCATATAGTTCTTTGTTGTTTTTTCATATTTTAACCTCAAAAATAATAATACAAAGATTATTATAGAAATATTCTATAATAATGTCAACACAAAAATAAATATTGTTTTATTGCTAATTTGATGGTATAATACAAATAGTGACAAGTTATTTCACAGATTTTCAAAATACGGAGGCAATCATTTTGAATAACAAAAAGGTTATAATTACCAGTGACAGCACCTGCGATTTATCCCCTGAATTAATTGAAAAATATAACATAAAGACTCTTCCTATGGGCATTACCCTTGGAGACAAAACATATCGCGACGGCGCCGATATCACACCTGATGAAATTTATGCTTATTTTGATGAGACCGGAACTCTACCTAAAACATCTGCTATTAATATGACAGAATTTACCGATTTTTTTGCTCCGATTGTTAATGAAGGATTTGCTATAATTAACTTTACCATCAGTTCAGAAATGTCCACAACCTTTAATAACAGCCGTCTGGCAGCCGAAGAGTTTGAAGACGTTTACACTATTGATACGCGAAACTTATCTACCGGCGGCGGACTTTTGGTTTTAAAAGCTGCTGAGTTGGCGCAAAAAGGCGAATCAGCCGAAAAAATCGTTGAGACAATAAATAATATGATTGACCGCGTTGACGCCTCCTTCGTTATTGATAAACTCAACTACTTACACAAGGGAGGACGTTGTTCCGCTGTTGCAGCGCTCGGCGCAAACCTTTTGAAACTCAAGCCCTGTATTGAAGTTAAAAGCGGCAAAATGGGTGTTGGTAAAAAATATCGCGGTAAATACGGCGACGTATTAAAAGAATATGTTGCCGAGCGTCTACAAAATGCAGCCGACATTGAGCTTGACCGCATTTTTGTAACCCACGCGGGTTGTGATGAGCAAATTGTAAAAGATGTGTACGAGCAAGTTAAAAAAGCACTGCCCTTCGGTGAAGTACTGCTTACCCGCGCCGGTTGTACTATTTCTTCACACTGCGGACCAGATACGCTCGGTATTCTCTTTGTAAGAAAGTCACCAATTGAATAATTTGACATATAATAAGGCAGGGGTAACGGCAGGATATCCTACAATATCGGCGATAGCCACTGTCTATCTATAAAATTACCGATAAACCCCTTTAATATATAAAAGCGTCCTGTTTTCAGGACGCTTTTCATTTTATAATAAATCTTTTTCATTATATCCGTCTTTGTATACACCCAGACGTCTGCGAAGTTCAATATCTTCATCGGGATGGTCGCGATAATACGGCTCTATCATATATTTTTTGATATTACCAAAAATGTTGAACTGAATAAGTAAAAATCTAAACCCAGGTAAAACGAACAACACAATTAAGAAAAACAAAAACTGCGTAATACCTGCTCCAACAATGCCGAGCCCATAACACACAGCATACATTGCCGCCATACCGAGTAACACAATAATATTATTTTTAAAACCGATTAACGATAATTTAAAACTATTTTGATATATTTGTTTAAGCGATAACTTAAAGGTTATAAGTATTACCCATATATAATATCGCATAACGAAGAAAATCAACAAAATCGTTATGCAGACCGCAATACCGATTATCTTTAACTCATTTTTAAAATATACAGAGAAGAAATAGATATCGAAGCACAAAAACGCCATTATTGCTATGTTGATAAGACCCGCGGAAAGTGCTTGTTTCCAATTTTTTTTGATTGTTTCAAAAAAATCAGACGTGCCGAAAGAGTGAGTGTCAACCGCCATATTACGTGTAATATTGGTCATACCCGCTGCCGCAAGACCTGACGGAAGTACAAGCAACGTTAAAATCCAATACCAAATACTGTTTACTGCCAACTTCCAGAAATTTTTAATAAATAGTTCAAAAAAGCGGATAAATCCGATTTTTTTCGGCGCGTCTTTTGGGACACCGGGTCCTTCTTTTTCATAATTGAATAATCCAAAAAATTTAGCCATTATATTTTCCTATCCTTTTTAACAAAAAACATCGATGAAATATTTATTCGTTTATATCCAAGCATATAGCAAATCTGTGCAATAACGGGTGGAATGGCAATGACCGTAAGCCCCAAGAACAATTGTCCCCAAGCAATATTGTCGGTAGTGGATGTAGATTGACCGAATATTGCGTTGATAAGCGTGAAGGTTTGGTAACTCATAAATCTAAACAAGGAATACCAACCGCCTGAAATTAAACCGATTTTTGCGATTACTGCAACAAGCCACGCTGCAAAACTTGGGATAACAGCCAATATGCCTATTTTTAAACCACGAATTTTATCAAGTTGTATGTGATTAAATTGAGCTAAGTTTGCATCACCATCCCCCAACTTGTAAAGAGCGCTATAGATAAAGCCGATTAAAACAAGGCCACCGATTACCTGTCCTAAAACATCGGTGAAGATTTTACCGCCGCCCGAAACCTTAGAACGAATAGGCAGTTCGCCAATCTCAATTCCTTTTTTCTCGAATTCTACACGCTTTATGTCCTCGCCTTCGGAAAAATAATAGTCATATAAAACCTCATTGGTTTCGGTATTATAAGCGGTATATCCGTTAACCTCGGTAAAAGCGCCTGTGGCAACAACCGTTAAAGATAAATAAACAAAAAATGTTATTAAAGCGGCAACATAGTACCTTATGCTTACCGACGTAGCAATTTTAAAGTTAGATTTCATAATCAACCTCCGTCCTTTCTTAAAATTATATTATAGAAAAAATAAAAAAGCAAGTATTTAAAAAAATACCTGCTTTAATTTACAATTTATTAAAAAATAAGAACGACTGAAACTGCAAGAACTATTACCGCACCAAAAATTGCAGAAATTGTTTTAATCACCTTGCGTCTTTTGTAAATATCGCGGATTTTCGCGGTATCGGCTATATCGGGATAGTATTTATCAATCAGTTTTTGTGCCTCTGCTTTGAGCTTACCGCCGCTTAACTTTCCATACTCGGGTGTAACAAAAAAAATCACCTTTTCGAACATATTGCTACCCGTATCATTTATCTCAATAACTGTACGATTTGTACCTTTTACCATGACAACACCACCTGAAAATAAGTGTTGTCATAAACCCCGAAAAATATTCAGGTTGACATAAAATTGTTAATAACTCGGTGGAAAAGTGGAAAAAACCGCTTGAAATGGGCTAAAAGTTATCCACATTTCGACAAAATTTGATATTATGTAAAGTTAAATAACACTCTTTCCGCTAAGAAAACCGATAGTCCGCTCAACCGAATCCTTGGAATTTTCCCAATCACAGTTATCGGCATTATTCTGATAATTATACATCTTACAGTAGTTACCGACATCGGTTCGAAGACTTGTGATGTTTTCTTGGGTTATGCGCACCAAATTCTTTTGAAACTCATCGCCGTAGCGTTTCATTTGTTTTTTATTGCAACCGGCAATAAGCATCTCAAAATGCGGAAGACAAAACTTGCTTTGATTATTAAATAATTCTCTGAAATCACGCTCATTTTCATAACAGCGATAAAGTGTTTCTATCATCCGCTCCATGCCCCAATTAATTTTGTCGCATATAAAACAGGATTCGGTAAGGGTTTTTGCCTTTGTCGCTTTTTTATTTGCCGTTGCGAACATACCTTTGCCAAAAATATCTTTTTTAACGCTATCTAAATGCGATTCCAACATAAGAGCAAGTGCTAGTCTGCCGCGGTGATTCAGCATCTTATCATAATGGTCGGGACAAAAACCGATTTTGTTGGTCTCTATTCTCACATCGGGTTCCATCATAGCCGCACCCATTATATAGTCAACAATATGGTCTTCAACCGTCTTTCTCATACGGCAAATCGGACATCCATCATTAACTTCAAATACCTCGCTGACTGGTATAGTGCAAATATCATCTCTCATTTTTATCAACTCCACTTGTGATTATACTACATTTGTGGTAAAATTGAAATATAAATTTTAAAGGTGTATCATATGATTGAATTTAAAAGGATAAATAACGATATATTTCTAACTGTGAATAACTTTTCGCTTTCCCAGACGCTCGACTGCGGTCAGGCATTCCGTTGGCACGAAACCGAGAAGAACGTTTGGTACGGTATTGCTTTTGGCAAATATCTTAAAATATCTCAAAACGGCAATACTGTATGTTTTCACGACACTACCGAAAAGGATTTTCTGGATATTTGGGTGCCCTATTTTGATTTGGAAAGAGACTATAGCAAAATAATTGAGAATTTGGGCTCTGACACGCTTTTATCCGCCGCGGCAAATTACGGTAGAGGTATTAGAATACTTCGTCAAGACGCATGGGAGGCGCTTTGCTCCTTCATTATCTCGCAAAACAACAATATACCGCGAATTAAAGGTATAGTCGAGCGTATGTGTGAAAATTTCGGAGAAGAACTGGAACACGGCTATGCCTTTCCGTCGGCGAATAAAATTGCCGTACTCACTTTAGATGATTTGGCGGTTCTTAGAAGCGGTTTTAGGGCAAAATACATACTTGATGCCGCACGAAAAATAACAAACGGTGAAATTGACCTTTCAAAAATTTCCGCCTTACCCACAGATGCCGCCCGATATGAACTAACAAAGATTTACGGTGTCGGTGAAAAAGTTGCCGACTGTACGTTACTTTACGGTATGGGCCACATAAACGCTTTCCCAAAGGACGTTTGGATTAAGCGTGCAGTGCCTGTATTTTTTGGAAGTGATTTTGATGAAAAGAAAATAGAAAATGCGGGTATTATCCAACAGTACATTTTCTTTTATGCAAGAGAAACTAAACTCGAAATATAAAAAAGACGGATGAATTTTCATCCGTCTTTAATTATTATACGCTATATTAGATTTCAGCGAAGTACTTAATAGTACGAACCATCTGGCTTGTGTAGGAGTTCTCGTTATCATACCAAGAAACAACCTGTACCTGATAGAGATCGTCGCCAACCTTAGATACCATAGTCTGAGTAGCATCGAAAAGTGAACCGTAACGCATACCGATAACGTCGGAAGAAACGATCTGATCTTCGTTGTAACCGAAGGACTCACTTGCAGCAGCTTTCATAGCAGCATTGATGCCTTCCTTAGTTACGTCAGCACCCTTAACAACTGCGGTAAGGATGGTTGTAGAACCGGTCGGAACCGGAACACGCTGAGCAGAACCGATAAGTTTGCCGTTGAGCTCAGGAATTACAAGGCCGATTGCCTTAGCAGCGCCTGTTGAGTTAGGTACGATGTTAGCAGCACCTGCACGTGCACGGCGAAGGTCACCCTTTCTGTGAGGACCGTCAAGAATCATCTGGTCACCGGTGTAAGCGTGAATTGTGCTCATAATACCACTCTGAATAGCAGCATAGCCATTAAGAGCTTTAGCCATAGGAGCCAAGCAGTTAGTGGTGCAAGATGCAGCAGAGATGATAGTATCATCAGCAGTAAGAGTGTCTTCGTTTACACTGAAAACGATTGTCTTAAGGTCGTTGCCTGCAGGAGCAGAAATAACAACCTTCTTAGCGCCGGCATCGATGTGTGCCTGGCTCTTTTCTTTTGAGCAGTAGAAACCTGTGCATTCGAGAACTACGTCTACACCGATTTCACCCCAAGGAAGATCCTTAGCGTCCTTCTCAGCATAAATCTTAAGGGTTTTACCGTCAACCGTGATAGTACCGGCTTCGTCATCAGCAGAAACTGTGTGAAGATTTTCGCCGATTGTACCGCAGTAACCGCCCTGTGCTGTATCATATTTAAGAAGATTAGCAAGCATAGAGGGTTTTGTAAGGTCGTTGATAGCTACTACATCGTAACCTTCAGCGCCGAACATCTGACGGAAAGCGAGACGACCGATACGGCCGAATCCGTTAATTGCAACTTTTACCATTGGAATTACCTCCTAAAAAAATTTCATATAGTATTTTACCCTAAAATGTAAAATAATGCAAGATGTTTTGTCTTTTTTTTAACAAAAAATTCAAAACACGTCTTTTTGTATGATAAACCAAAGAATTATAGCAGATTTTTTATGCATTACACCGAATCAATAATGGCTTCCGCCACTCGCATACCATCCACCGCTGCAGACATAATGCCGCCCGCATACCCTGCGCCCTCACCTGTAGGATACAGCCCACTGATACTTAAAGATTCGTATTTTTCGTTTCTGATAATCCGTATTGGTGAAGAACTGCGGGTTTCGGGGAAAGTCAGCACGGCACCTGCTTCGGCAAAGCCCTTTATTTTTTTATCAAATTCGGGTAATGCCGATTTTATGCTATCAGCAACAAACTTTGGCAAAACTCGGTAAATATCGGTATGTACCGTTTCGGGTTTTACTGTTGGAGTTACCTTATTTTCTATTTTATTTTCCAATAAATCGCCAACATAACAAAACGGCACCAAACCGTTTGCAATATTATAGGCGGCTTGTTCGATTTCGCGTTGTAAATATACCCCCGCCATAATATCATCGCCAATCAGGTCTTCAGGTTTTACTTCTACAAGTAAAGCGCTGTTAGCGTTTTCGCCGCTTCTTGCTGAATAACTCATGCCGTTAACGGCAATACCACCCTCCTCACTCGAGGAATTAATAACTTCGCCACCAGGGCACATACAAAACGTATATACTCCTCTACCACTCGGCAAATGCACCGCAAGTTTATAATCGGCGGCACCAAGATTTTTATGCTCAGCAAATTTGCCATACATAGCGCTATTTATATCTTTTTGCTTATGCTCAATTCTTGAGCCCATCGCAAAGGGTTTTCTTTGCATTGATACACCCATTTGTTTTAATAATTCAAAAACGTCCCTTGCTGAATGACCTGATGCTAAGATAACCTTATTACATAAAATTTCTTGTAATTCGCCGCCAAATTCAAATGTAACCGACTTAATATTACTATTTTCAATGTTGATATTTTGTAGGCGACAACCAAAACGCACCTCACCGCCAAGAGAAATTATCTCTTGCCTTAGATTCTTAACAACGTTTACAAGTATGTCGGTGCCAATATGTGGCTTTTGCTCGTACAATATTTTATCGGGTGCGCCAAACGCTACAAACTGTTTTAGAACCTCACGGCAACGTATATCCTTGATGCCTGTATTGAGTTTACCATCTGAGAAAGTACCCGCACCGCCTTCACCAAACTGCACGTTTGATTCGGTGTTAAGTTTTCCACCCGATAAAAAGTTTTCGACATCGCGTTTGCGGGTATCAACGTCCTGTCCGCGCTCAATAATTATAGGATTTAATCCCGCACGTGCCAGTGTCAGAGCCGCAAACATACCCGCAGGACCAAAGCCGACAACTACGGGACGCATATTTGATACTGCCTTTCTCCACACGTATTTCGGCTCAGAAAAATCTTCGGCATTTTTATTTTTCTTTATTATTTTTGCTTCATCACAAAAAAGTTCGGCTAAAATACTGCAATTAAAAAATATATCGTTTTTATGCCGCGCATCTATAGATTTTCTATAAAGCTTTACTGATTTTATTTGCTTTTGCGAAAGCTTTAGGTTACTTGCAACTATCGGCAAAAGATTGTCAAAATCGGTATCAAGCGGCAATTTAAAATTTCTTAAAATTATCATTTTTTATCTCCAATATATTTTACCGCACCATCAGCCGCCAACATAGCGCTCGACCAAGCCCATTGTAAATTATAACCGCCGCAGTCGCCGTCAATATCAAGTATCTCTCCCGCCGCAAATAAGCCCTTGTATTTTTTGGACTGTAGACACCCATCGAATTCGCCCGTTAAGATGCCACCCGCCGTAACCTGAGAATTGTTAAAGCCCGTTGTATCAAGCACTGTAAAGGTTAATTCTTTGATTACCTTAGCAATATTTGATATGTCATTATTGGAGATTTTTGTAACACTATCAGTCAGTTTCAGTCCGCATTTTTTAAGAATAACCTGTCCTAAACGCTTGTTTAAAAATCCCGTTAAAAAGTTTTCTAACGTGCGGTTTTCGAGATTTTGTCGGCGGTCGAGTAAAAGACTTTTTAAATCTTCAAACGTATACTCCACCGCTAAATCAAGTACGACCTGACATTCTGCTGAATTTCTCGCGACTTCACGTGAAATTTGCAAAATCGGCGGACCTGAAAGTCCATAATCGGTAAATAATACTTCACCGTATTCCGTTCTACTCTTTTTGCCACCAAGCAGCAAGGATGCATTTGCATTAACTTTTATACCCTTTAACTGCCGTGTAATATCGGTTTCGGTTTTTAGTTGCACAATCGCGGGAGTGGTTTTAGCCGCTTTGAAGCCCTTGTTTTTGAGAATTTGCAAAACCGAGCCGTCGCTACCGACACTTTTACCGCCCGAAAACAATCCCCCAGTTACAATGAGCGATTTAGCATTATATGTGCCATTAGTTGTTTTAACGGTAAAATTATCTTTTTTATCAAAATCTAAAACCTTGCAGTCGCATTTTGTAGCGATGCCGAGTTCATCCGCAGCAAAACGCAAAGCATCTACTACGCTTGATGCCTGATAAGAATACGGATATGCTCTGCCGTCTTCTTCAAAAACAATTTCAACACCGATAGAGGAAAAGAACTCCACTGTATCATTTACAAAATATTTATCAAAAACATTATATGTATAAGAAACATCGGTTCCGTGATATTTAGTAATATCGGCATTTTTGTTGGTAATATTGCATCTGCCGTTACCCGTTGTAATGAGCTTTTTGCAGACGCGGTCTGCACCCTCGCATACCATAATATTTAATTTATTGTTTTTTCGTTTGGCACATATTGCCGCCACAAGTCCCGCGGCACCGCCGCCAATAACTAAAATATCGTACATTTAATACTCCTTTTAGGCATTTTTTAAATTATAACATATTAAATTCAAAAGTTCAATTTTATAAAAATTTATCTGCCTATTTACTGATATTTGATGGAGAAAATCCATTGATTTTTTTAAATGCTTTGCTAAAATACAACGGGTCATTATAACCCACCAATTCCGAAACTTCTTTTATAGTTTCGTAATCACCGCTTTCAATAATAGATTTTGCATATAAAATACGCTCGTTCAGAACATATTCTTGCGGAGTCATATTATATCTTGATTTAAAAATCTTTCTGAAATACGTGTCCGAAATTCCACATAAACGGTGCAGCTTGTTTATCCCTAAATTACTGTCATATATGTGTTTTTTCAGATATTCTACGGCGGGTTCTATCAGACCGTACTTGCTTTTTTCCAAACTACGCAAATTTTCCATACGTGTAATATATGACATTAAATCGTAAAATATGGAAATACACTTATATTTATCAGACAAAGTCCCAAAATTCCAAAGTTCTGAAAAACTTTGAATTATGTAATTTGCTCCATAAAAATCATCGAAAGAATATACACCAATTTCCCTATTATCGAACGACGCATCAAAATTGATGGATGTGTATAGATTGCCTTCCTGCGAGTAGGTTATATAATTGTATGATGAGCCCTTCGGTAAAAAAATCATTTCGCCTTCATTTACTCTCAGGGTTTTATCTTCAAAAACATAATCAGCGCAACCTTTAATTTTAAAAATAAATCCATGGCATTTTCTATTTTTAATTTCACCAACGAGCTTACTTGCTTTATGAAAAGAAGAAATTATTTTTAAATTTTCCATATAATCGAACATCGAATCACCCAAATACCAATAAAAAATTCACTGTTTTCTTGATTTTTATTATATCATCCCATCTGAAAAATCGCAATATCTTGTTCGTATTTTTCCATATTGTTATATTTTATACATTTACACACTAAATAACAACAATTATTATAATAAGCGTCGATAACCATCGTAAGGGGAAATAAAAATGAGAATTAAAGATTTTAAAGTTCGAAAATTTGATTACACTTGGATAATCATAGCAATTTGTTTCCTTTCGGTTTGCACAAGTCTTGGACTTTGTTCAAGCGGCAGAACAATGTATCTTACCGCAATTACAGATGCTCTTAACATAAAAAGAAGTGCTTTTTCACTTAATGACACCTTTCGATTTTTAACAACAACCGCTGTGAACCTGTTTTTTGGAACTTTGGTAAAAAAATTTGGCACAAAAAAGCTTATGTGCACGGGTTTCGTATGTCTTATAGGTTTTGCTCTTTTAAACTCATACGCTGAACATTTATATATCTTCTATATTGCAGGAATACTACTCGGCGTAGGTATGTCTTGGACAGGTACTGCAATGGTAAGTGTTGTGGTAAACAGATGGTGTAACAAAAACAAAGGTACAATAACCGGTGCAATACTTGCTGCTAACGGTCTAGGCGGTGCTGTTGCGGTTCAGATTTTGTCACCTATCATATTTGAAGAAGGCAACCCCTTCGGCTATCGCAATTCGTATAAACTTGTCGCTTTAGTCTTAGCAATTATGCTCACTATAATAATTGTATTTTTTCGTGAAGCACCAAAAAATTTGTCAATTGAGAATGCCCCGATCAAAAAGAAACATAAGGTTCGTGGCACGGGTTGGGTTGGTATGGAGTTTAACAATGCCGTAAAAAAGCCGTATTTATATTTAGCGCTTGTTTGTATGATGTTTACGGGTATGTCACTGCAAGGATTAAGCGGTATAGCAACACCGCATATGTATGATTTGGGCATCGATAAGCAGTTTGTTGCAAATCTTATGACAATGAGCAGTTTATGCCTTTTAGGAACTAAGTTTTTCGCGGGTTTTATGTATGACAGGGTGGGTATGAAAACAACAATGAATATGTGTCTTATATCTTCACTGGTCTCTTTAGTAGGTCTCGTAATGATCACCAACACTCCGCTTGGAAAAGTAATAGCCGCCATAAGAATTGTTTTCGCGTCGATTGCATTGCCTTTAGAAACTGTAATGCTTCCGCTCTTTGCAAGTGAACTTTTCGGAGATAAAAGTTTCGATAAAATTGTAGGACTATTTACATCAGCAAGCACTGCCGGTTTTGCATTGGGGGCACCTTTTGCCAACCTTTGCTATGATATGTTTGGTAATTATAATATACCCTTCATTGTGTTTGCAGTACTTATGATGTTTGTTACAATCACAATGCAGTTCGTACTCCGCAGTGCAAATCGAGATAAAAAGATAATTCTTGAAGTAGAAGCAAATGAAACCGCTTAAATAGTGGTTTCTTTAAATAATCAACTAAAAAAACGAGCGCCATCTTTGATGACGCTCGTTTTTTGGGGAACTGATGGGAGTCGCCGTCCGCTGCGCATACTTATGGCTTGTCCACCCAACGCTTTGCGTTCGGTACCGGACTTCACCGCTTTTGGCGGAAAACTTGCCACCGGCAACTTTTCTTATCGCCAAAACCCTCTCGGGTTCGACTCCATAATAACTAGAAAACGAGCGCCATCTTTGATGACGCTCGTTTTTTGGTGGAACTGATGGGAGTCGAACCCACGACCTTCTGAATGCGAACCAGACACTCTACCAACTGAGCTACAGCCCCGAATATATTGAAATTTTAACATAGATTTTTTAAAATTTCAATATAGTTTTTAAATTTTTATTATTCGCCCCAATATTTTCTATCAAGACTTCTGAATTGCAATGCCTGAGCCATATGTATCATATCAATGTTTTCACTGCCTGCAAGGTCGGCTACGGTGCGCGACACCTTTAAAATTCGGTCATACGCTCTGGCTGACATACCAAGATTATCAAATGACGCTTGTAAAAGGGCTGCCGCATCATCGGTTAATTGACAATACTTTTTAAGCATTGCAGGGGTAAGTCGTGCATTACAGGTAATACCCGTACCCTTGTATCGCTCGTTTTGAATTTCGCGTGCCTTATTAACCCTTTCTCGAATTTGCTCGGATGTTTCCTCGGCGCCTGTAGAATTTAGTGACTTAAAATCAACGGGCGGCACTTCGATATGCAAATCAAGGCGGTCAAGCATAGGTCCTGAAACACGGTTCAAATACTTCGTAACCATATTCTGCGAACAGGTGCAGTTGCGTGTCGGATGACCGAAAAAGCCGCAGGGGCAAGGATTCATTGCCGCTACGAGCGTTACAGAGCAAGGATAAGTGAGCGTACCTGCAACGCGTGAAATGGTGATTTTACCATCTTCTAGTGGTTGCCTGAGTGCTTCCATAACATCACGCTTAAATTCGGGCAATTCATCAAGAAACAGAACGCCGTTATGCGCCATTGAGAGTTCTCCAGGGCGAGGAACGGTACCACCGCCCGCGAGTGCAACCGATGATGTTGTATGATGCGGAGAACGGAACGGGCGCTGTGTCACCATCGGGTTATCACGGTCTAAAATCCCCGCGATAGAGTGTATTTTTGTTGTTTCAAGCGACTCTTCAAAGGTCATTTCAGGCAGTATTGTCGGAAAACGCTTTGCCAACATACTTTTACCAGAGCCGGGTGGACCTATGAGCAAAATGTTATGACCTCCAGCCGCCGCTACTTCGAGCGCTTTTTTAGCAAGCATCTGCCCTTTTACTTCGCTGAAATCCACCGTTTTTTGTAGACGTGTGTTTTCATTTTCTTTTTTAACGGCGGGCTCAAGCTTTTTCTCACCTATCAGATGCAAAAACAGCGTTTTAACGTTATCAATACCAAAAATATTTATATCAGATATATTGGCGCCTTCGTTTTCGTTGTGTTTTGGAATATAGAAATTTTTAATTCCGTTTTGCTTGGCTAAAATTGTCATAGCAATTATACCGTTGACACTTCGTACCTGTCCATCGAGTGACACTTCACCTATAAAAGCGCTGTCTGCAAGTTCGGCTTTAATTTGTCCCGTTGCAACGAGTAAAGCCAACATAATAGGTAAATCGTAAACCGAGCCTTCCTTTTTTACGTCGGCGGGTGCCAAATTAACGGTTATTTTTCCAACAGGAAATTTATAACCGCTATTTTTTATTGCCGCCCTTACCCTATCGCGCGACTCTTTAACCGCGGCATCGGGAAGACCAACTATATCAAACCCAGGAAGACCTGATGATACATCGGCTTCAACCTCAACCATATAGGACTCCATACCAAAAATACCTATACTTTTTACCTTTGCAAACACTTTATATCCTCCAAAAATCATAGTCCTGCCTTACGGCAGGACTGTTATTTTAAAGATTAATAATTTCTTCTTGAGAAATCAACTCAAAACCTGCCGCTGTGAGTGTTTTTTCGGCAAGTTCGTTATCATTAACTCTAAGCACCACACAAGCGTGGTTTTTTGACTGACCTACAAATGCATAAATATACTCGACATTTATGTCGGCGGCTTGTAAATTATCAACGGCTTTTGCCAAGCCACCCGGAGCATCATCTACGCGAACAGCCACAACATCGGTAACAGAGCTTACAAAATGATGCTCTGCAAGAACCAATGTTGCTTTATCATTATTATCGGTTATAACACGAAGAATACCAAAATCATTGGTATCGGCAATCGAGAGAGCGCGAATTTCTATATTGGCGGAGGCAATAGTATTTAAAACTTCTGCCAACGCGCCTTTTTCGTTTTGTACAAAAACTGAAAGTTGTTTTACTGCCATTAGTATTTCCTCCCTATTAATCGTGCAATTTACGTTTGTCTTTTACACGTACTGCCTTACCTTCACTACGTGTGATGGTCTTGGGCGCTACCAAGTGTACCACGGGTGCAATGCCAAGCATAAGACGAATAGCATCTGCCAGTTTTTTCTCCGCCTTGGAAATTTCCTTAACGGTATCAGAAAACTTTTCAGGTGACATCTCAACGTAAACATCGAGTGTGTCGGTGTTATTAACACGGTCAACTTCAATGAAGTAGTTAGGTGTATAACCTTCATTAAGCAATACTGTTTCAATTTGTGACGGGAATACATTTACACCGCGGATAATAAGCATATCATCGCTTCTGCCCATCGGCTTGGTCATTTTAATAAGTGTTCTTCCGCAAGAGCATTTTTCTCGGGAAAGTATGCAGATATCACGTGTTCTGTATCTAAGCAATGGGAACGCTTCTTTTGTGATAGATGTAAATACAAGCTCACCCTTTTCGCCATCGGGCAAAACTTCACCTGTATCGGGGTCAATAATTTCGGCAATAAAGTGGTCTTCACAAATATGCATACCCTTTTGCTCACTACACTCGAATGCGACACCGGGACCCGAGGTTTCGGTAAGACCGTAAATATCATACGCCTTGATGCCGAGAGATTTCTGAATATCCTGGCGCATAGCTTCGGTCCACGGTTCTGCACCGAAAATACCGGCTTTTAATGAGTTATCCTCGGGTTTATAGCCGTGTTCTTTAAGCGCCTCTCCGATATATGCGGCATAAGACGGTGTACAACAAAGAATGGTTGATTTTAAATCCATCATAAATTGGATATGGCGCTCGGTATTACCCGAAGACATAGGCAGTGTCAAGCATCCCACCTTATGTGAACCGCCGTTAAGACCGGGGCCGCCAGTAAATAAACCGTAGCCGTATGCAACATGGCAAACGTCTTCGTTCGTACCGCCGACAGCCGTAATAGCTCTCGCACAGCAGTCTTCCCACAAATCAATATCGTGCTGAGTATAGAATGCAACAACACGTCTACCCGTAGTACCCGAAGTTGACTGAATTCTCACACAGTCTTTTAGGTCCTTTGCGAGTAAACCGTAAGGATACTGATCTCTCAGGTCATCTTTTGTCAAAAACGGCAATTTATGTAAATCTTCAACGCCCTTAATGTCATCAGGTGTTATTCCTTTTTTTTCCATCAAACTGCGGTAATACGGTACGTTATCCCATACGTGTTTTACCTGTTTTACGAGACGCTCACTCTGAAGGGCGCGCATTTGTTCATACGGCATCGTTTCGATGTCTTTTTGATAATATCTTTGCTCCATTTTTAATCGACCTTTCAAAAATTAAAGATTATATCCTAACTCAAAAGCTTTTTTGTTCATATCAAAGAACTTTTGAGCAACTGTTTCTTTTAATGCTTCTACCCACTTATCACTCGGGATATCAAAGCGTTTGGCAAGTACGCCCATAAGCACGATATTTACTGCCTTACTGCTGCCCACCTGTTCGGCAAGTTTTAGCGCATCAACCGCCACAACATTACAACCGAGAGCTTTAAGCTCATCTAAAACATCTTCGGGATATTCTGCATTTCCTGTTATTACAGGCATCGGGTCAATCTGCTGGGTATTTGTTATAATTGTACCACCCGTTTTGAGATACTCTACGTATCTTGCGGCTTCTAACTTTTCAAATGAAACGATAAAATCGGCTTCGCCCTTATCAATGATAGGTGAATAAACCTTATCGCCGAATCGAACGTAGGTTACAACGGAACCGCCACGTTGGCTCATACCGTGTACTTCGGACACTTTAACATCGTATCCGTTTGCAGTAAGCAGATTTCCAAGCAATTTACTTGCGAGCAAACTACCCTGACCACCTACACCGACAATCATAATGCTTTTGGTATTCATATTCCGTTCCCCCCTATTCTTCTATTGCGCCGAAAGCACAAAGCTGTTCGCAAACGCCGCAACCGACACAAAGTGTGCTGTCTATAACCGCTTTACCGTTTTTAAAACTGATCGCGGGGCAACCGAGTGTCATACATTTACGGCATGAACGACATTTATCGGCAACAATTTTAGCACTCGGATTCTTCTTGACTGTTTTAAGCAGTACGCAAGGCCTCCTTGAAATGATAACCGATGGCTCTGCCGCCGCCAATTCTTCTTTAATAACCCTTTCGGACTCTTTTAAATCATAGGGGTCTACAACTACAACACGGTTTATACCGATAGAACGGCACAGCGCTTCAAGGTTGATTTTACCCGCAGGGTCACCCTTAATATTATAACCTGTTGTTGGGTTTTGCTGATGACCCGTCATACCCGTAATAGAGTTATCAAGGATAATAACAGTTGAATTTGAGCCGTTATAAGCAATATCAACAAGACCTGTAATGCCCGAATGCATAAATGTTGAGTCGCCTATTACTGCAACCGATTTATTGGAAACAGTGTCGTTTGTTGCCTTATTAAAGCCGTGAAGACCTGAAACGGAAGCTCCCATACAAAGTGTTGTATCAACTGCGCAAAGAGGTGGTTGGGCACCCAAAGTATAGCAACCGATATCGCCGATAACGGTAGTTTTGAGTTTTGATAATATGTAGTAAATTCCGCGGTGCGGACATCCAGCGCACATCATTGGCGGACGTACGGGAACGGGAGTTTCAAGCGTGGTGGTGTCCGTCTTAGCAACACCAAATGCATTGGCTATAATACTTTGTGAATATTCGCCTATCGGTGAGAAGAGATTTTTACCATCAACTTGTAATCCGATTGTGCGGCAAAACGTTTCAATAATTCCGTCAAGCTCTTCGATAACTACAACGCGTTTTACTCTGTTTGCAAAATCTTTTATCATATTTGCGGGTAATGGGTTTACCATACCGATTTTAAGCACGGGAACACTGTCGCCAAATACCTCTTTAACATACTGATAGCAAACGCCGCCAGTAATTATACCTAACTCGTTGTTTTCGCCCTTTTCAATGCGGTTAAAGGGACAATTATCAGAATATTCTGCCAATGCTTGCATTCTCTTTTCAACTATCGGATGTTTTATCTTGGCATTGGCGGGTACCATTATATATTTAGCAGCATCCTTAACATACCGCTTATCTTCTACTTCTACCCTATCGCTCGTTTCAACAACGCTTTGCGAGTGAGCGATTCTTGTACACATTCTTACAAGTACTGGTGTGTCATATTTTTCGGACAATTCAAAAGATGCCTTTGCAAATTCTAAAGCTTCAGAAGAATCTGCGGGTTCTAACATCGGTAGTTTTGCCGCAACGGCATAATGTCTTGAATCTTGCTCATTTTGTGAAGAATGCATTGCAGGGTCATCGGCAACACAAATTACGAGACCTGCATTAACACCTGTATAAGACAAAGTGAAAAGCGGGTCAGCTGCAACATTGAGGCCCACATGCTTCATGCAGCAAACCGAACGTTTGCCGCCAAGCGATGCGCCGAAAGCCACTTCCGCCGCCACCTTCTCATTGGGTGCCCATTCACTGTAAATATCATCATATTTTGATAAAAATTCGGTAATTTCGGTTGACGGTGTACCGGGATAACTTGATACAACACCTATGCCGCCTTCATAAAAGCCACGAGCCAATGCCTCGTTACCTATCATCAGTTTTTTCATAAAAATTCTCCGTTTCTACTCACTTGTTACGCGTTCAACAAGACGTTCACCTGCATACTGTGCGCGAAGCTTGGGCTTTTCGATTTTGCCTGTTGGGTTGCGCGGTATGTCGGCAAAAATAATTTTACGCGGTCTCTTATATCTTGGTAAATCCTGACAAAATTCTTCTATTTCGGTTTCAGTCAAGCTGAAGCCATCCTTAACTTCAATTATCGCCGCCGAAATCTCACCCAAGCGCTTATCAGGGATACCGATAACAGCAACATCCTTGATTTTATCATTAGCGCGAAGGAAATCTTCAATCTGCACTGGGTAAATATTTTCGCCGCCGCTGATAATTACGTCTTTCTTGCGGTCAACAAGATAGATAAAGCCATCTGCATCTTCTCGCGCCATATCGCCTGTAAGCAACCAATCACCATACATAATTTCTGCCGTTGCTTCGGGATTTTTGTAGTAGCATTTCATAACGCCGTTTCCCTTAACAGCCAACTCACCTACGTCACCAATTTTAACGTCGTTGTGATTTTCGTCAAGAATTCTGGTCTCCCAACCATAACCCGCTTTACCGATGGCACCGACTTTATGTATATTTTCAACACCTAAATGAACACAACCCGGTCCTATCGACTCAGATAATCCGTAATTGGTATCATAATCGTGATTCGGGAACACCTTTTTCCAACGCTTTATTAAGCTCGGCGGTACGGGTTGCGCTCCGATATGCATTAGTCTCCACTGAGATATACGATAATCATCGAGTTTGATTTTACCGCTGTCAATACTATCCAGTATATCCTGTGCCCACGGCACTAATAACCACACGATTGTGGCTTTTTCTTCAGATACGCATTGCATTATCCACTCGGGGCTGACGCCGCGTAAAATTACTGCTCGTGAGCCCGAAACGAGTGAACCAAACCAGTGCATTTTAGCACCTGTGTGATAAAGCGGCGGTATGCATAAAAACACATCCTCCCTTGTCTGTCCGTGATGCGCCTGTTCTGTAAGACAAGAGTGCACAAGTGCCCTGTGTGAATGCAAAATTGCTTTCGGAAAACCTGTTGTGCCCGAAGAAAAGTAAATAGCAGCATTATCTTCATCGGTTATTTCAACAGGTGGCACAGTGCCTGAGCAATGATAAATCATTTGCGCATAGTTATCGGCAAAATCGGGGGTTTCGCTATCGGTTCCTACAAAGAAAAAGTGCTTTATATTTCCAAGCTTTTCCTTGACCGCCTCGATACGACCCGTAAACTCAGGGCCAAACACCATCATAGAACAGTCAGCCAAATTAGCGCAATATTCAATCTCGCTCGAATCATATCGGTAGTTCATAGGGACTACAATAGCACCTGTTTTTAAAATACCGAAATATATAGGCAACCACTCAATACAGTTCATTAGAAGAATTGCAACCTTGTCGCCCCTTTTGATACCGCGGGTAAAAAGAAGATTTGCAAATCGGTTTGCCGATAAATCAAACTGACGCCAAGTAATACTTCTGCGATATTCCTCGCCTGCGGCGGTTTCGATAAGATTAAACTCACGCCAGGTAATTTCCCTTTCGGGTTGATTTTGGGGTGTTATTTCCACCAATGCATTATCATTAGGATAAAGCCGAGAATTTCTTTCTAAAAACTCAGTAATAGGCATTTTTTAAACCCTTTCCCAAATTATTTTTTAATTATCACATATTTTAACACATTTTGTCGGTTATTTCAATAAATTTATATATTAATATAATGCTTGTTTTTAAAAAGCATAGAAGAGACAATGGGACGGTTCTCTTGTGTTTCCCTAAGTGTTTATTATAATTCGTGTGCAATTTCGTGTGCAGTTTTTATAATTCGTGTGCGTTTTCCGTAACATTTACACGATATAAAAAAACACCGAAAGCACTCGCAAACCCGCATAAATAAAGAAAAACCCGCTAAAACAGCGGATTTTAAGTTGGTGCGAGTGACGGGTGAGGTTGCGAGCGCACCCTGTGGGTGAAACAGCGAGCAAAACCGAAGCGCCGCGGTCGAAATTGATAGGCGCTCCAAGCCGTTATCAATTTCGGGCACCGCAAGAGTGAAAGAACCCGTAGGGTTCAAGTCCAATAGGTATCGAAAATAAAAAAACCAAAGCAAACCAATTGGTCTACTTTGGAATTTTGGTGCGAGTGACGGGACTTGAACCCGTACGCCATGAGCACACGCCCCTCAAACGTGCCTGTCTGCCAGTTCCAGCACACTCGCATACAACGCTGATTATTATATCATTAATAATCGGCATTGTCAACAACAAATTTTAATTTTTTGAAATTTATTTTATGGGTATTAAAAGAGCTTTCGAGTTCTTAATCTCCTGAGTGTCTACCGCGTTTATTTCGGATATCTCATCCGGACTACTATTGAATTTTCGGGCAATTTCCCACACTTTTTCGCCCTTATCGGCGTAATATACTATCATGGCGCAGTTTTTCTGATTTTTCTTAACAGTGTCACTTAATAAAGCTATATCGTTCACAACTGTAATTTTCGAAACATTATAAATACTCGAATTTAAATACAGTTCCGCACAGATTTCGATGTTACAATTATCGATAATTGTGAAGCTGATATTTTTAAGTGAAACGGCGGAATTTGCACGCATTTTATTCGTTGCGCCGCCGACTACAAAACGACAATCAAAATCCACTCCCCGTTCAATATAAATCGGGTTGCCGTCACTATCGTATGCCAACATATACACAGGCATATTACCCATAACAAACAATTCTTCATTGTCAAGGCGGCTGGAAACCACCTGCGGCTCTCCCCACAAATCAATTACTGTGCCGACCGTACCAGAATTTAGTTCAATATTTCTTTTGCA
Organism: uncultured Eubacteriales bacterium; assembly: GCA_964607025.1. Lineage (GTDB taxonomy): Bacteria > Bacillota > Clostridia > Oscillospirales > Acutalibacteraceae > SIG565. The sequence continues at coordinate 24,678 of CAZSIL010000014.1, read as the reverse complement.
AATAAAACTTTCATTAACCGTTTTAAATATTTTTTCTATCATAATTTCCTTTGATACAACATCGGTTTCATACTTGGTTGAGAAGGCGTCAAACACCACAGGGACATCATTATTGCAACACGCGGTAGCACGAAATCGCAGTTTTCCCGACATACTAAAAGTACGAGCTTCGCCAGTAATTGAAGTGCGTGATTTAATTTCAAGATTAGCTAATTCACACACTGCTTCGCACTCGCACTCATCATTAATACCGTCAATCTCAATTATCGTACTGTAAGGTACTTTTGTTCTAAATGTTTGCGGTGCCGCAGTTTGCTCACCGCAATAAAGAACCATCACCTTTACCTCGCCCTTTACAACTACCTTACCGCTGATTATTTTGCAATCGGTATTGGCCGGTTTTGCATCGTAGCGCAAAATATTTTTTATAGATGGTTGGCCGTTACCGAGTTCCAGTTCTTCTTCAATACCAATACACTTCTCTGCCATACCAATAGGTGTTGTTGCAGGGGCTGTACCACGATTTAGTACTACACAACCGCCATCAATATCGGTGACTATCTGTGTGCACTGCTTTTTAATGATTTTAGCGTTTATACCAATTGCTCCGTGAATTTCTACACTGCGGCTATCAAGCGGTCGGCAGTTCATATACTCTTCTCTGACGTTACAAACAGGTATACAACCGACTGTATCTCCATCAAATTCAAATGTACGGCTAAACGGCATAATATACTCAAAACTGCACAGTTCATTTTTTGTGGTGATGTACATTAGAACAATACTAATATTACCTTCAACAGACAGAATTTGTCCGTTAATACCCGCACTTGCTACCCGCGGTGTTGCACGGCATTTAAGCACCCGTTCAATCTCGGGATAGTATTCAGGGACTGTTATATCAAGTTCAACACTTTGCTCTGCCGATTGATTAAAAAATTCATTGTTGACCGACATTTCCTGTTTTAAAACCTTTAAATCCATTATCAAAGCTCCTTTTTAAAAATCGTTTATTTCCCTAAATAATATGCAAAATAAACAAGCGATATAACCATTTCGGTTATATCGCTTGTAAGTAATAAGATTTATTCAATTTCTTTTTTAATTCCAAATATCATTCTCAAAATTCCACTTAAAAACTTAGGACTCTTCACCAAAACAATTTTCATACGATTGCCTCCCAATCAATACCGAGAGCATATAACACCAAGCCAAATTACAGCAATAGCCAAAACAGCAATAACAAATCGCGGTGGGGCAAAAGATGCCACCAAAAGACCAACACCGAAAGCCACCATATATACGTATTTGCGTTTGCAAACATTATACCGTTTTCTCATATTCTGTAACCTCCTTAGACTGCCATACAGCCCCTGTTAATAACAGTATATTTGAAAAGCGGTGAATGGTTACAATTATTTTTTAATTTGCCACTCTTTTAAGTCCTTAAGCTCATTATAAATAGAAATATAACTTAAATGCCTATCTTTACTGATTTTGTTTTTCTCTACCGCTTCACAAACGGCGCATCCTTTTTCGCCCGTATGCGAACATCCTGTAAATTTGCAATGCCCTAAGTATTCCAAAAATTCGGGAAAATAATTTTCAAGATTTTCTTTAAAGCTATAATCGGTTTTATCTATTTCGAGTGAAGAAAATCCCGGTGTATCGGCAACATATCCGCCGTTTTCAAGTTCGAAAAGTTGAGTATGTCGGGTTGTATGTCTGCCGCGCCCAAGTTTAACGCTAACATCACCCGTAGCAAGTTTTATACTTGGCAAAACGATATTTATCAAACTTGATTTACCAACACCTGAGTTGCCGGTGAATACCGTAATTCCATCGGTAAGCTCGCATTTAAGTTGCTCAACTCCGTTAAGTGTTTCGGCAGACGTTACTATAACTTTATATCCAACGTCCGAATAGCACTCCAACCACTTTTTTTCATCCCCCAAGTCGCTTTTATTAAACACCAAAATGGGCTGGATACCGTTGTGTTCGCAAATTGCAGTTAATGTGTCGATAATCAGGTGATTAGGTGTGGGTGCCACGAGCGATGACACAATAATCACCCTTTTGATATTTGCTACAGGAGGGCGCACAAGCGCATTTTTACGGCCGATAATCTTCCGCACAATGCCTTTACCGTTACCTAGGATTTCGAATTCTACGTTATCACCCGTAAGCGGCGAAATGCCTTCATTTCTGAAGGCACCTTTCGCTTTACATTCATAGACAACATCGTCGCTTTTAACGTAATAAAAGCCCGATAGAGATTTAACAATTAATCCTTGCATACATTTAACCCGTAATTACAGTATAACTGCCGTCCGTCATATTAATACTGATTTTTTGATACAAAGTATACTCGGTTAACGTTTCAGTTTTAACGCGAAGTTCCGCATTAACCGTTTCACTAAACATAGTAATTTCTTTAAATTCAGCCGTTACTTGACCCTGTGAAATTTGAGCCACTTCCTTAATCATAGCACCGTCCACCCACAATGAAATCGCAGTAATTTCATCGGTAAGCGGAATTGAGACGTCGGCAATATAAGTGATTTTTCCGCTGGAAATTTGTAAATCAACAGTTGTTCCCTTATTAACCTGTTTGTTGTTTTCGTATTTAGGTGTCTGAGCAACAACAACACCTTTTGGAACTGTCTCACCCGGTTTGTTATCGACTTCCGTAATCTTACCAATAGTGAGCCCTGCTTTCTGCAGTTTGTTCGTGGCATCATTTTCACTCATACCAACAAGGTTTGGCAAATCAACACTTATTGTGGGTATACCGCTACTGATATAAACGATAACCTCACTGCCTTCCGGTACCTCACTTCCCGCCGCGGGAGAAGTACCGATGGCTAATCCCGTGTCAAGTGTATCACTTTCCATCGCTTCAATTACAACCTTGAAACCGTGTACATTTTCAAGTATCTTTTTAGCGTTTAACTCAGTATCTCCCCTGACATCAGGTATTTTTTTCTTCACCTTGCCGTTACTTACATAAAGCATAATTGTGGCACCGTTTTTAATCGGGCGGTTTTCGGGTATGCTTTGGTCATAAACTACTCCCTTTTCGTACTCAGCATTGCTTACCCATTCGTAACTAATATTAAAGGTGCTAGTCAAATACTCATCGGCCTCAACCTGCTGATAGGTCATTCCGATGAATTTCGGACAGTTAATTTCACTCGTCTTTTTGAACAAGTTCGGTAAAAATATTGCGAGTAACGCAATAATTGCCACAACGAAGGTTGCGGCTACACCTGCCAAAATCGGTATAACCGGGGATTTTGCGGGCTCTTCACCATCATCTGACGCCGTTTTGGTATCAATAAACTTTGTAGGAGAATCATCCACAAAGTAGGTAAAATCGAAGGTAATCGCGGGGTCTTTTTTGAATTTTTCAAGGTCACAAAGCATTTCCGATGAAGAATTATAGCGGTTAACTATATCTTTCTGCATTGCATGCATAGTAATTTGCTCAGCACCAAGCGGAATTGAGCCGTTAATCTCAGTTGGAAGCTGTGGTTCACGCTGAAGCTGCATAATTGCCACAGATACTGCATTGTCTGCCTGAAAAGGCAAACGCCCTGTGAGCATCTCATAGAGCATAACGCCAACCGAATAAATATCGGTTCGCTCATCCGTAGTTTCGCCCCTTGCCTGTTCTGGACTGATATAGTGTACCGAACCGATTGCTTTATCGGTAATAGTTTTTTGCTCACTGCGGGCAAAACGTGCAATACCAAAATCCGTTACCTTAATTGTGCCGTCGGGCAAAAGCATAATATTTTGCGGTTTTACATCGCGGTGCACAATACCCCTGTCGTGTGCGTGTTGAAGTCCGCGCAGAATTTGTATTGTATAGTAAACAGCGTCCTTCCAACTAAGAGTTCCTTCTCGTTCAATAAACTCTTTTAAAGTGATGCCTTCAATATGCTCCATAACTATATACTGAATAAGGTCACCAAAACTTACGTCGTAGATTTTTACAATGTTGGGGTGAGAAAGCAACGAAATGGCTTTACTCTCATTTTTGAAGCGACGCAAAAATTCTTCATTACTTGCAAACTCTTTACGCAATATTTTAATGGCAACAATGCGGTCTTCAACGTTATCGTATGCCTTATATACAACCGCCATACCGCCTATACCTAAAATTTCACGTATTTCATATCTTCCGTCAAGACGTTTCCCTACGAATCTATCCATAAATAACACCTATCCATTTCTTTTTTACTCGCCGCATTAAATTGCGGTAAGAGTTACTGTAACATTATCATTGCTTATTTTTTCATTTGCAGATTTAATTAGCTCGTCTGCAACATTTTTAAGTTCATATTTAGAAAAGGTTTGTAATATTTCTTCGTCGCTGAGCATATTTGTAAGCCCATCGGTACAAAGTAAAATTACTCCTTCCCCAATTTTGAACTCATCAAAATCAATGATTATATCTTCGAGCGTACCAACCGCCCGCGTGATAACGTTTTTCTTGGGATGAAAACGCGCTTCTTCTTTTGTTAATTGACCGCTTTCAACCAACTCTTGTATTACCGAGTGGTCACGTGTTATCTGAGTTATACCATCACTCTTTATCAGATACGCTCTACTGTCGCCAACATGGGCAATATATGCGGTATCCGCGTAGATTAAAGCGACAACAACCGTTGTTCCCATACCCTTGTATTTTTCCTCTTTATTTGCGGCAGAAAAAATTTCTAAATTTGCAGAAGATATAGCGTTTCGTAACAAATTTTCAACCGACATCGTGGTCAAATTAGGACTGTAAGCATTTATAACATAATCGGTAATAATTTCAGTCGCCATTTTACTTGCAATATTTCCTGCGTTGGCACCGCCCATACCGTCGCACACAACCGACAAAACGCAGTTATCGGCTAAAACGGTATTCTTAAATGCATCCTGATTACTTGACCTTACCAAGCCGACATCGGTAGCACCATAAGTTTTCACCTAATCTTCCCCTTTCTTTTCCTTGCTTCGTAATTGCCCACACGAAGCGTCAATATCCGCACCCAATGTACGTCGGACCGTTGCTGTTATACCTCTTTCGTTCAACAGTTTTGCAAAACGGTGTATACTCTCGTCATCAGCCCTTTTGAAATCATTTTCTTTAACGGGGTTGGCAGGTATCAAATTGACGTGACTCATAATACCTTTTAATCTTTTTGATAACTCATCGGCATTTTTTGCCGAATCGTTAACCCCGCTAATCAAAGCATATTCAAAAGAAATTCTCCTTCCTGTAACGCTTTGATAATATTTACAAGCTTTAAGAAGCTCATCAATATTCCATTTTTTATTTACCTTCATTATACTGCTACGTATTTCATCGTTTGACGCATGTAATGAAATAGACAACGTAATAGGCAAATTAAGTTCTGCGAGTTTGTAAATTCCGGTAACTACGCCAGAAGTTGAAAGCGATATATGGCGCAGCCCTATATTTAAGCCGTCTTCTTCCGACACGAGATTTAAAAACCTCACCGAATTATCAAAATTATCAAGCGGCTCACCCATACCCATCATTACTACATTGGATACTCTAACGCCATTATCGTGAGCAGCAAAGTGGATTTGAGCTAACATTTCGGATGCTGATAAATCACGAGATAATCCGTTTAATCCCGATGCGCAAAAACTGCATCCCATACGGCAGCCAACCTGTGTTGAAATACACACTGTATAGCCGTGTTTATATTTCATAAATACCGACTCTATATACTCACCGTCATAGAGTTCGTATAGATATTTTACGGTGCCGTCGATTTGCGATATCAGTTTTTTAACAGGTTTTACACTTGCTATATAACATTTGTCATTAAGATTGCTTCGCAGCGACTTCGAAATATTGGTCATTTCATCGAAACTTTGTATTCCTGAGCGTAACCACTTAAAAACTTGCGCGGCGCGGTAAGGCGGCTCACCAAAAGATGCAAGTAACTCCTTAATTTCAGAAAGATACATTGATGCAATATCAAGTTTTGACAAAATATCACCTCTTTAAGAGCAGTGCTGTAAAAAAGCCGTCGGTACCGTCGATATGCGGCATAAAGGTATGCATAAATTCAAGTTCAAACTCGGGGTGAACTTTTAAAAACCGCTCTACCTGTTTTTCGTTTTCATTTTTTCTTAACGTACAGGTGGAATAAACGATTCTACCCAAAGGTTTTAAGTATTTAACCGCATTTTCGAGAATTTCCGACTGTATTTTCTCTAAATTGGAAAATTCCGAGATTTGTTTATATTTAATATCGGGTTTGCGCCTTATTATACCAAGTCCCGAACATGGAACGTCGCAAAGTACAGCATCAAACTCGCCCTTTTCTTTATTGTATAGAGTGGCATCTGCCACGCAGGTTTTGATAATATCAATACCGAGCCGCTCAGCGCCTTTTTTTATAAGGTTAGTTCGATTCTCATATAAATCACACGAAACAATTTCGCCTTCATTAGCCATAAGCAAAGCCGACGTAAAACTTTTACCGCCCGGCGCTGCGCATATATCTAAAATACGTTCGCCTTTTTTAGCGCCCAATAACTTTGCGCATTTTTGCGAACTTAAATCCTGAACGTGAAAAAGTCCGTCTTTATACAACACGTTGTTTTGTATCTCAAAACCGCTTAAAATTTCAATAGCATCCGATTCATCGGCCGCTTTAGCACTCACACCCGTGTTTTTAAGTTGTAATAACAATTCATCAGTTGTGATTCTTAAGGTATTTACTCTTAAATAAGTGGGCGCGGGTTTAACCGTTTCTTCAAGCAAACAAACAGTCGTATCCAGAGAGTAATCTTTAATAAAACTCTCAATTATCCATTCAGGACAGGAATACCGCACACTCAAATCGTGGGATGTATTTCCGTCGGGCAACAGTTTATCTGCACGAATAGCTGAGCGCAATACACCATTCACAAAACCCGAATTATACCTTTTTTTTGATGCTTTTATTATCTTAACCGCTTCGTTGACAGCGGCAGAATCAGGCACCTTTTCCATAAACATTATCTGATAAAGTCCCGTTCTTAAAACTTCTTTTGTAAAATCGTCAACTTTATCAAACGATGTTTTGATTAACGAATCCAAAACGTAATCAAGGGTTATTTTGCGGTCCAACACACCGTAAAAAAGTGCGGTTGCAAACTGTTTATCGGCAGAAGATAATTGTGCAATTTTTAAAATATTATTAAGGGCTATATTTGAGTATGCAAGGTCATTATTAACTTTAAGCAATGCATCTATTGCAACTTTTCTGGCACTCGGCATACCCACCCCACCTTATTGTAATTTTGTACCTACTTCAATTTTTTTGCCCATAAGCCATTGCTTTATATCCATCCGCTTAGAGCCCTCTAGTTGTATTTCAAGTAATCTAATTGCTGTGTTACCACCACACGCAATTACAAGCTCTCCATCCGATTTGATTACGCAGGATGGCTCACCTTGCCCTTTTACTACTTCGGTTTTATAAACCTTTAATCTTTTATCGCCAAGCATAAAATAGGCCGTTGGCCAAGAATAAAATCCGCGCACTAAATTGTGTATTTCGTTTGCAGTTTTTGAAAAATCTATCCTGGCCATTTCTTTTTTTATCATCGGCGCATAGGTGGCTTCGCTTTCCTCTTGCTTTGTAAAAACCGCAGTGCCGTTTTCGATTTTTTCTAACGTTTCACAAATAAGTTCTGCCGCTACATATTTTAGTTTTTCATACAATTCATCAGAAGTTTCGTCAGGTGCAATTTGCACCTTTTTAATTTCAATAATATCTCCTGTATCAATGCCTTCATCCATAAGTTGAACGGTAACGCCTGACTCGGTTTCGCCGCATACAATACACCACTGTATAGGTGCCGAACCACGATATTTAGGCAATATAGATGCGTGTCCGTTTATACAACCGTACTTTGGCAAATCTAATATGTTTTTAGGTAAGATTTTTCCGTAAGCCACAACAACGATTATATCGGGAGCGAGTTCTTTTAATATTTTAAACGCTTCATCAGTTTTAAGCGTTGTAGGTTGATATACAGGTATTTCGTTTTGGGTTGCTATAACCTTTACGGGCGGAGGCGTTAAAATCTGTTTTCTGCCAACAGGTTTATCGGGTTGTGTAAATACCCCTACTATTTCGTGTTTTGATTCTATTAAGGCGTTCAACGTTCCCACCGCAATATCGGGCGTTCCCATAAAAACAATACGCATAATAACTCCTTATTGTTCTTTTATTGCTCTGTCTAAAAACAGTATTCCGTCAAGATGGTCTATTTCGTGACAAAGAGCTCTGGCTTTTAGTCCTTCACCCTCGACAATTATTTTATTGCCGTTTCTGTCCTGCGCTCTGACGGTTACCTTCATAGGTCTTTTTGTAGTTTTATAATTTCCGGGTACCGACAAACACCCTTCGCTTTCGTACTGTTCGCCCGTCTTTTCAATTATAACGGGATTGACAAGCTCTATAATACCGTCACCCACGTCAATAATGCAGTATCTTCGCAAAATACCGATTTGAGGTGCGGCAAGTCCGCATCCCTCGGCTCCATACATGGTTTCCGCCATATCATCGAGCGTCTGTGCTAAACGCTCATCAAAATTAAGCACTGTACGAGAAATCTTTTTAAGTGTTGGGTCTCCATATTTTAAGATATTTCTTGTTGCCATTTCAGACTCCTTATATTAACACTTCGGGATTAATATCTATCGTAATCGAAGTATCGTTTACCATTTTAAAATCTGCACTACGGCGCAAAAGTTCGCGCGTGCGCTTATTGTTTTTACATTTAATTATTATCCTGTAGCGGTATTTATTATTTACCCTTGAAACCGACGCGGGAGTAGGACCTAAAACTATAATTTTTACATCCTTATATTCATCCGCAATGCAAGTTTTAAGGTTATTTAAAAATTGGAATGCCGTATCATTCGCCAATTGTTGTGACACCGATTGAACCGATACCAGCACCAGATCACAAAACGGCGGATATATGTGCGCCTTGCGAACTAAAATTTCTTCATTATAAAAAGCATCGTAATTTTGTGAGCGTGATAGCGGTATTATAGTATTATCAGGGTCAAGCGTTTGTATAATTGCTTTACCCGATGCATCTCCTCTACCTGCTCTGCCGATAACTTGAGTTAACAGTGAAAAGGTGCGCTCGGCACTTCTGTAATCTTCGCTGTTCATAGCCCTCTCTGCGCCGAGTACGCCAACTACTGTAACGTTTGGAAAATCAAGGCCCTTAGCCACCATCTGCGTTCCTAGCATTATATTATATTTACCGGCAGCAAAATCGCCTAGATACTGCGAATATGAATTTTTGGTTGTGGTTGTGTCAGCATCAAGGCGCAAAATTGATGCTGACGGAAACAACATTTTAAGTTCTTCTTCAACCTTTTGTGTGCCCATACCGGAAAATTTGATATGTGTTTCACTACACTCGGGGCATTTATCAAAAATCCGCTCGGAATGTCCGCAACAGTGACACATAAGCCGTTTATTCGCCGAATGATAGGTTAGCGTTATACTGCAGTTAGGACAGGTGGCTACATATCCGCACGAAGGGCAAGATACATAGGTATTATGTCCGCGGCGGTTAAGCAAAACTATCGCCTGCTTACCACTATCAAGCGCCGCTTTGATTTCATCGTACAACACACCGCTGATAGCACCGGTATTACCGCTTTGCGTTTCGTTTCGCATATCCACAATTTCGGTTTCGGGCAAAACGGCATTTCCGTATCTATGCTCTAACTTACACAAAATATATTTACCCGACTTGGCTGCGGTATATGTTTCAACCGATGGTGTGGCAGATGCCATTAAAAATAAGCAGTTATTATATTTTGCGCGAAAACGCGCAATATTTCGCGCATGAAAACGCGGAGATTGTTCGGATTTATAGGTATGCTCCTGTTCCTCATCCATAATGATGAGCCCTAAATCTTCAAAGGGAGCAAATATAGCCGAGCGCGTACCTACGGCAATTTTAGCTTTGCCTTCTTTTATTCGTTTCCACTCATCCATACGTTGTCCTAGTGACATTGCGCTATGGAAAACCGCAACCTGTGTCCCGTAACGACTGCTGAAAATTGCAACCGTTTGCGGTGTAAGTGATATTTCGGGCACCATAATTATAACACCTTTACCTGACGCTATAACCTTATCGGCAAGGGATAAGAAGACCTGCGTTTTACCGCTACCCGTAACGCCGTAAAGTAAGGCGGAATTATAACTGTCAAGTTTGTCTGATAACTGGTTATAAACTGCTGTTTGCTCATCGGTTAAGGTAATCTTAGCGGGAGTCGCCTTATCATAAGCAGTTTGCGGTTTGCGGTAAACGGTCTGCTCATAAAACTCGGCAACACCTTTTGATACCAAGGCATTGATTACCGACACCGACACGCCCGTAAAATACTGCAGTTCCTTAACACTTGTACCGCCTGTTTCAAGCAACAAGTTTGCTATTTCCGTTTGTCTTGAAGACAAAAGAGAAAAGGCATTTTCGGGCAAATTTTCAATTATTCTTACCGATTTAAGCGTTGCATCGCTCATACGTCTTAAGGCATTAGTATTTTTTAGTATCGCGTTTTTCTTTATCAGTTTGTTTATAACTTTGGAATCTTTCAGATCACACTCGCGGTAAAGTTTTTCTGCCGATAATTCAGTTGCTGAGTTTTTGATATAGCTATACACTATCGTTTCTTGGTCATCAAGCGCATCAGAACCCGAAAACTCAGGGTTTACGGAATAAACGTCAACAAGTTTTAAAGTAACACCCGTCGGCAAAACGGCATTAACCGCATCAAAATACGTACAAAACAGCGTCTCGTGTAACCACTCACAAAGTTTTAGCATTTCATCATTGAGCACCGGCACTTCATCAACTATGCGACGTATTTCTTTTAACCCTTCTGTTTCTTCAGATTCGCAAAGGGACAAAATCAGTCCTTGGCGCTCGGCATTACCTTTACCGAAAGGCACAATAACCCTAAGCCCTGCGCGACAACTTTTCTCCGCCCACTCGGGCACAAGATAATCGTACGGCTTATCAAAGCTATATGCGGTTTTTTCAAGAACTACGCTTGCTTTTACCCGTGTGCCCAATTAAAATGCCTCCAAATTAATTATTCAATTTTACTTGCAACTTTATCGATAGCAATGCTAACCGGCTTTTCTATGATAATTTCGCCATTTTTGTCTGCTTCGGCCGAAATTTCACGGGCAACTTCTGCTACTTCTAAAACTAATCTGTAGCGGTTGTCATAGCTTTCTATAAGTTTACCAATTGCGGGATTTAACATTTTTCAAGCACCTCATCAATGAATTTTTTGTTTTTTTCTATATGTAATCTTTCACAAAGTATTACTGACAATAAATCTTCGGCGGCTTCTTCAAGCTTATCGTTGATAACTATGTAATCATAGTCATATGCGCACCGAATCTCTCGTATCGCTTCATTTAGCCGTTTTGTTACAAGTTCTGGCGGCTCGGTTCCCCTACCGCTTAAACGGTTTTTTAGAACTTCGAAAGACGGCGGCATAATAAATATGCTGATGGCTTCCGGCATTTTTTCCTTCACCTGTTTTGCACCGTTAACGTCAATTTCAACTATCATATCGCCACCTGCCGCTAAGCACTCTTCGACGGGACCACGCGGTGTGCCGTAATAATTACCGACAAACACGTTATGCTCTAAAAACATATCACGAGATAACTGTTCTTCAAATTCTTCGCGGGAAATAAAGTGATACTTCTCGCCTTCTACCTCGCCCTCGCGCATATCACGTGTTATAGAAGAAATGGAAAGTTTAATTTCGGGATGACGTTTTAACGCCTCCTTTAAAATCGTATCCTTGCCCGAGCCCGAAGGTCCCGATAAAATAAATAATTTCCCCTTATTCATCAATATCCTCCTCACCTTCAATCTCGGTTTCTTCATTCATGCGGTTGGCTACTGTTTCGGTTTGGAGATAGGTTAAAATAATATGGTCGCTATCTGTAAAGATAACCGCGCGGGTACGTCGTCCGTGTGTGGCATCTATAAGTGTGCCACGTTCCTTGGCTTCCTGAATAATGCGCTTAATGGGTGCCGATTCGGGACTTACTATTGCTATCATACGGTTGGCTGAAACCATATTACCAAAACCAATATTTACAAGTTTCATAACGCTTCTCCTTACTCGATATTCTGCAACTGCTCTCTGATTTTTTCTATATCAGATTTAGTATCTACAACCCTTTGCAGAATTTCAGTATCCTGCGCCTTTGAGCCGATTGTGTTGGTTTCTCGGTTCATTTCCTGAACTATAAAATCCAACTTACGACCGATGCTCTCATCAAGTTCAAACATTCCTTTGAGTTGCGCTATATGTGAACGCAAACGTACCGTTTCTTCATCAACCGCTATTTTGTCGGCAAAGACCGCAGTTTCGGTAATAATACGCTGCTCATCAAACTGCGCACCTGATAATAATTCCTTAATTTTTGTTTCAAGACGCTCTCTGTAAGCTTTAACCGTTTCGGGAGAACGTTCTTCGATATATGCAACGCGCTCAAGTATCGCATCGAGTTTTGATAATATATCATTTTTAAGGCGTTCACCTTCGGCTTCACGCATAGTGATAAATTCAGTGACAGCCAATTCGGCAGCTTCCATAACTGCAGCCGTAACAGTTTCTTCATCAGCCACCTGACGCTTTAACGACAAAACGTCATTATTCGCCGCTAAAACCGATGTGGTTACGTCATTTTTTATCTTATATTTTTTCGAAAGTTCTTTATAAGCATTAACAAAAGCCGCGGCAACATCATCGTTTATTTCAACTACAGTTGCCGAACCTGATTTATTATCAATCGATACGTAAATTTCCACCTTGCCGCGAGCAATCCGAGCGTTGCAAAAACTTTTGAGTTTTTCTTCTAAAAAGTTATAGCTTCTTGGTACCTTTGCTGAAAACTCAAAATATCTATGATTTACCGACTTAATCTCGACAGTAACTTCAAGGTTTTCATAAGTAACCTGTCCCCTGCCGAAACCCGTCATACTCCTTACCATTATTCGCCCACTCCTTTGGATATAGCAATCCACAATAATTCATTATATTTTACCAAAAAATATATATAAATGTCAACCTCTGGCGGAATCTTGTAACTATTTTTAACCATTTATTTTTTAAAAAAACATCTTGACAAAGTTAGGGAATTCTTTTATAATTGTTCTTGCTGTAAAATGCTGCTATGGCTCAGGTGGTAGAGCACGTCCTTGGTAAGGACGAGGTCACCGGTTCAAATCCGGTTAGCAGCTCCAAAAATCCCGTTCACTTTAAGTGGGCGGGATTTTTACTTATTACTTCTTACTTCTTCACTCTTACTTCAAATAATGCTTTGAACGGGATTTTTGGAAGGTAATAAGTATTGCGGCTTCGCCGCTTTTATGCTATAATACAAAAAAATTGGCGGCGAATATATTATCACTTTTGCGATAGCAAAAATATCACTAATCTCTTCTTGCCCATTCTTCGCTTTTATGCTATAATACAAAAAATGGGAGGTAATGTTTATGAATCAATGGAAAGGTAAACTATGGTACGCATACGGCACCTCAATGACCAGTGTTAGACGTGGCGAATTTGTTCCTGTTGTGGAAAAATTATCCGGTATGAAGGTTGTGAATTTTGGGATACCAGGTGGTTCACTTACTCCTGATGGCCTTGGTAAAGGTAACGTAAAATGTGCCGTTATGAATATGGACGACGGCAAAGCAGATGCTGACCTTATTACACTTGAAGTATTGCCTAACGAGGGCGCTGTTGTTGGCGATATCTACGATACGGATGATGAATCCTTTTGTGGTTGCCTTAATCAATGCTTAAGGTATTTACAAGAAAACACCAAAGCGCAAATTGTGTTAATCATTATGATAGGCGGAAATGAAAACCCGCCCGAAACCCCTACCGTTTCTCGTAAAATTACTCAGTTTGAATTTGCGCAAAAGATAGAGCTTGTCGGAAAATTAAATTCCGTTCCCGTTATCAATATTTTCTCTGAATCCGGGTTTGGCTATGCAAGAGTTAAAAAAAGAGACTATCAAGAGGATAACATCCATCTTAATAAATTAGGTGGATTGAATATGGGAAATTTTGTTTGGAGCAAATTAAAAGATATCCCGCTCTGGAAATCAAAGATTTAAGGTGTTATATGGAAATCAAACTCTTAAACCCTGTAAATAATTCTGTGGTTGAAATATTGCCCGAATTGCAAAACGAAATACTTGCCTCTCTGCCCACAGGTGACACCGTTGTAGAAAACAGTTTTGATTGGCGCGCACCCGTGGCTCATGATAAAGAAAACACAACACCCCGTTTTATTAATTTTTGTTGGGGGTTTGAGGGCAGTCTTGCGTACGTGTGGTCGATTGAGTTACGTATTGCTGACAACCCTGAATTTGATAATGCAGACAAATATAACATTAATCCCGGTCAAGCTTTTTTATCGATCAATAACTTTAAGCGAGATACCGTTTATTTTTGGAAAATGATTGCATATGGCTCTGAAGGGCCGCTTTATGAGTCTCCCATTAACACTTTTAAAACGAGCGATGCATTGCCACAATGGTATAAAGTATCGGGGGTTACGAATCTTCGAGATATCGGCGGTTGGAAAACTCTCGATAAAAAAAACGTTAAAGAAGGGTTGATTTTTCGCGGTTCTGAAATAGGTTTTTTTGGGGATACTTATGATGCGGTGAACTTTTTCAAAGATAAACTTAATATAAAAACCGAAGTCGATTTGCGGTTCGGCAATGAAATCACACCGTTTAACAAAAAAATCACCGATGCCGATTACCATATTTTTAATATTCTTGCCTATAATTTAATAGACACCGACGAACAAAAGGAAAAGTACCGAGATATTTTCAAGATATTTGCAAAACCCGACTCATACCCCGTTTATCTACACTGTGTTGCCGGTGCTGACAGAACCGGTACTGTAGTAGCGCTACTTAAAGCTATGCTCGATGTATCGCCGGATGATATTGCAACCGATTATGAACTTACCACCCTTTGTCCTTTTGGTGCGCGTTCAAGAAGACAAGAAGCATACTCGTCATTTACTAAATTTTTGCTTTCTTATGGAGACACCTTGAAATCGGGTGCTGAAAACTATTTATTATCTTGCGGTGTAACCGAGGAAGAAATTGAAACCATAAAAAGAATATTGACCGCATAAACAAAAAACACAATCCTATTGGATTGTGTTTTTATTTTATTCTATTACATCATTCGTTTCATCGGGGGCTAAGGTTGAGTAAGTGTGGATATGGTCGAAAACGCTTTTCCACATACCAGGGGCTTTGGTTGTTACCATAATAAATTTGCGACCTGCATCATTTTTACCAAAACTTGCAAGGCAGTTACCCGATTGGTCGGTAAAGCCGGTCTTTCCGCCTAAAATAGTTGCTCCTTCAGGTTCCTCACCTGTCATACGGCTGAACATCGTGCTTACAAGCGGCAAACCTTCGGGGTTTTGCGGCGTTGCGGCAGTTGTATACTGATAGGTAGATAAAATCTCACAGCAGGTTTTATTATCCATTGCCGCCTTCAAGATTATCGCCATATCGGTAACCGTGCAATAGTGGTTATTGTCGTGCAACCCACTTGTGTTGCAAAAATGGGCAGTGGTAATTCCAAGTTCAGCGGCTTTCTCATTCATAAGAGCCGCAAACGCTTCTTCTGTGCCAGCAATATAAATACCTAGCGCAGTTGTAGCATCAGCGCCCGACGGTAATACAGAACCGTAAAGTAAATCGCGTATCGACACCATTTCTTCAGGAGCAAAGCCCGCCATTGACGCGCCCTCTCTATAATGCGGGTCAATTATCTCGCTTGTCATCTGAAACGTATCGTCTAAATCGGTGATATTTTCAACCGCCACCAAAAGCGTTAAAATTTTAGTGAGCGACGCAGGGTAAATCTTAGCGGTTGCATTTTTTTGATAGATAATCTCCCCTGTATCCGCGTCGATTACGATACCGTATTCGCTTTGTATATTATAAGCAAAAGAAGTTGTGCTATCCGACACAAAGGGCTTAAACAACGGCTCAGGTTCTGGCTCGGGCTCGGATTCGGCAGAAACACTCGGTGTCGAAATGCCTGTCCCCCGTTCGTTTGTGGCGGGCGGTAAATTAAAAAGCACCACCGCCAGTGTAACCGCTAAAACAAACGAAATGACACACAAAATAATACCTATCCCTTTAACCGTATTTTTCTTTGCGTGGGATTTATGTTTTGGTTCATTATAAGTTTGCTCTTTTGTATACCTTTTTTCGTATTCTTCAAAAAATTCGTTTGTATATTTATTATCCGACATATCCTTACTCCCAAAAATATAACAATTATATTATATTCTTTTTGCCGTTGCTTTGCAATAGCAATTAAACAAATAATTCTAAATTATTGTTCAATACACTATGTCGGATAATATCATATTCGGGCAAATATCCGTTCTCATTTTTTAATGCATCAAGCAACAATACAGGATTGATGTTTTCGCTGCTGCCAGCTGGTAAAGTGATTTTCAAAACTGTTTTTCCGTCTATGTTGTAAGTACTGAACCGCCTGATTTTTTCGGCTAAATTTACAGTTTTAATAACACCCTTTTTATTTTTCTTTTCTATCATAATTTCTTCCCGCGATAAAAAAGCATTTAGCACACGGGCAAAATCATCATTTTCAAATTCAATACAAAACTCAGCGTATGCGATTTCTGAATTTTTCATCCACGGTGCCGCTACACTTACTATCTCGATATACTCGGGCATTACCCTTTCGATCTTCTCTTTTATCTGTGCAAAACTATACTCATCATCGGTAATCTTAAGGTCCATAATTTCATAATCACTCTCAAAGCCAAGAGATAACGGCAGAGCGAAATTTATATATAAATGGGTGTTGAACCCCTCGGTATACCAAAAAGGTATATCGGTGCGCCGCAAAACCCTTGTCATAAATCGATTCATATCAAGATGCGATATAAACTTTAAAAGGGATTTCTTTTTATAAATTATTCTAACGTTTCTCAAAACAAACCCCTCCCTTAAAGCAGGTCGCACCGCAATTCGAACACTTTTCGCGACAGTTAGGTGTTGTTAATTCGTTATGCGCTAACTTGTCCTGCTCAATTAAAAACTGCTTGGTTATACCATAGTCTAGATGTTCCCAAGGCAAGACTTCATCAAAACCGCGCTCACGGCTTGTATAAAAAACGGGGTCAACGCCACACTCACTAAATGCTTCAAGCCATTTATCGAGCGAAAAGCACTCATCCCAGCCGTCAAAACGGCATCCTTTTTCTAATGCAGTTTCAATAACCTTTGATAAGCGGCGGTCACCACGCGCAAAAACACCTTCTAAAAAACTCACCGATGATTCGTGCCAACTAACCGATACCTTTTTTGTGGTTACACTGTCTCTGAGTAACTTTTGGCGGCGGCGCATTTCATCGATAGTAATCTGCGGCTCAAACTGGAAAGGAGTAAAGGGTTTCGGTACAAATGTAGATACACTGATAGAAACGTTTACACTCTTGCCCTTTGGTTTGTTTTCCATATTATAGAATAAATTCACTATTTTTTGGCCAAGCTCGGTGATGCCGCGTATATCATCATCGGTTTCGGTGGGAAGGCCCAACATAAAGTATAATTTAACCGAAGTGTAGCCGCCTTCAAATGCCATAAGGCAGGTACGCATAATTTCTTCTTCGGTAACGTTTTTATTGATTACGTCGCGAAGGCGCTGTGTTCCCGCTTCAGGGGCAAAGGTAAGACCGCTTTTTCGCACGTGATTAATCTTATCCAATAACTCTTTTGAAAAGTTATCAACACGAAGCGAAGGCAGTGACAAGCTGACATTATCTTTGTTTGCCCAATCAAGCATAGAATTTAGAAGCGGTTCAAGGTCTGTATAGTCACTGGTACTGAGTGATGACAACGATATTTCATCATACCCCGTGTTACGACACAAATCCATTGCCTGTCGATTTGCGGTTTCAGGAGATTTTTCTCTGACAGGTCTATAAATATACCCCGCCTGACAAAAACGGCAACCGCGTATACAACCTCGAAAAATTTCCTGCACAGCGCGGTCGTGAACTATCTCGATATACGGCACCACAAATTTATCAGGATAAAAAACGGCATCCATATCGTCAATTATCCTTTTGCGAATAGTTTTTGGGGCATCGCCTTTTGCGGTGATGCATTTAATTGTGTTATCAGCGTTATATTCTATATCATATAGCGACGGTACGTACACACCGGGGATTTTTGCAGCGTCGCGTAAAAACGCCTGCTTGTCCCCGTTTTTGCCGTATTTTTTATACAAATCAATTAATTCTAAATCAACCTCTTCGCCCTCACCCAAGAAAAACAGGTCGATAAAATCAGCTATCGGCTCGGGGTTACAAGCGCAAGGACCACCCGCCACCACGAGAGGGGCTAGTGTTTTTCGGTCTTTGCTTTTAAGTGGTATCCCCGCGAGTGACAGCATATTTACAACGTTTGTATAGCTTAATTCATATTGCAGCGTGAAGCCGATAATATCAAAATCTTTAATCGGGTCGCGGCTCTCAAGTGCGAAAAGCGGAATATCATTATCTCGCATAATCTGCTCAAAATCCACCCACGGCGCAAATACGCGCTCACACCAAATATCATCACGTGAATTGAACTGCGAATAAAGAATTTTCATCCCAAGGTGCGACATACCTATCTCATACGTATCAGGAAAACAAAAAGCAAAGCGCACGTCCACCGCCGCTTTGTCTTTAATAACACTATTGATTTCCCCGCCCGAGTATCTACCGGGCTTCTGAACACTCAACATTAATTTTTCTAGTTGCTTTTTATCCATAATCTACTCCAAAAAATAGTATATAAATATGATACTATTTTTTTCTCCATCTTGCAACCTAAAATTTAACCATTACCGATAAGATTAGATAAATCCCTAGAATAATGGGTGTAAAATTACCAGACCCACTGCTAAAAATTTTTATGCCGAAAAATATAAGTAATGCTGCTAAAAACAGCGCACAAAAATTTACTGTTAGTTTTGCTTTTTGTTCGCTCATAAATATTTCGCATATTTTCCTTAAAACTATACCGCCGTCAAGCCCTTTAACAGGCAGTAAATTGAACGCACCGATAAGCAGATTTATTATTGCAAAATCGAGCAGTTTATTATGTGAAAATAATAAAAAGCATAGATAAAAGATACAAAAAAACACGATATTAGCGAGTGGACCTGAGAGTGATATTGCAATTTCGTGCGAATCTTTTACGGCAAATCCACGCACTATACGGATACTTGCGGGAATCAGCACAATTTCAGTTGGTGCGCAACCAACAAGATGCATTGTTAATAAGTGCGCCACTTCGTGAATAATCACCGCTACAACCATGGGTATAAAATATCCGCTTTTATCTGTAAATACCAGTAGTGTTAAAAACGCAAAAAAGTAAAAAGTAATATTGATTTTTGTTCCGAAAATTTTTATCTTCATAATGTTTCCTTTACCAATTTATAAGCCAACTCGGGTTTAAATACTGCTCATTTAAAATAACTTCAAAATGCAGATGGGAACGTGTTGACTGTCCCGTTGAACCAACCTTTGCTATTACCTGACTTTTTTTAACGATGTCCCCTTTTTCTATCAGTAATTCACTGCAATGGGCATACAAGGTTTTAAGTCCGCCGCCGTGATTAATTATTATGTAATTGCCATAACTACTGCTATTTTGTGCAAGTATTACTTCGCCGTCCGCCGCGGCATAAATACTGCTTCCGTATGGTGCCGACAAATCAAGTCCTTTATGTTTTTCTGATGCATTTGTTATTGGGTTTATACGTCCGCCGAATTCAGATGTAACGGTGCCGTTTTGAAGGGGCAGACACATTGAATTCACACCGCCAGTTTTAGTGGTTTGTAAAACTGTATTTGTCACAGTCGGTAAAGCATCCATATTTTGTGTTTGTTTTTCAGTATTGCTTTTTTCTATCTCTTGTGTGGTTTTGGGCGATTCGCTTTCGGGATTAATCACCTCGTTTACATCAGTATCATCGTTAAAATTTACTATGTACCACTGTTTTAAATCGGTGTAAATATCCCCGCCCAAGAATTTTACCGCCGTTACCGATACTATTATCACCGCCACAAACGACACTTGCAAAACAAAAACCGCAAACGGCGCACTGAAAGTTTCTTTCAATTTTTGCAACATATATTTTACCTCCAACAAAAATATATGTTTGTCTTTTTAAAAATATTAAAGTTGATTAAGAACTGCTTTTGTGATAAAATTAGTATGATTTATACTGAAAGGAATTTTTATATGCCTTTTTTACCGATAACAAAAGTTGAGATGTTGGAACGCGGATGGGATTTCGCCGATATAATCATAGTTACGGGAGACGCGTATGTGGACCACCCGAGTTTTGGCACTGCTATAATCTCACGCGTACTTGAAAGCCGCGGCTACAAGGTGTGTATTATATCACAACCAAAAAATGATAGTGATTATATGATTTTTGGCAAACCGCGTCTTGCTTTTTTTGTTAATTCGGGTAATATCGACTCTATGGTCGCACACTACACCGCCGCAAAAAAGCGCCGTAGCGACGATGCTTATACCCCAGGCGGTAAGAGCGGCGCCCGTCCTGACAGAGCGGTAACCGTATACTGCCAAAAGCTTCGTCAACTCTTTGGTGATACGCCTATATGCATCGGCGGTATTGAAGCGTCGCTTCGCCGTTTTGCCCATTATGACTACTGGCTTGATGCTGTGCTCCCATCAATTCTTATTGATAGCGACGCCGACCTGCTTATGTACGGTATGGGTGAAAAACACTGTGTGGAAATTGCTGACCGATTAAATTCGGGCGAAAAAATCGAAGAAATCAATAACGTTCTCGGTACCTGTTTTAAGGTTAATACGACGGATTATACTCCTCGCCCTTGCGCTGAGTGTCCTGCCTATGAAATCGTTAAAGAACCCACCGAATCGGGCAAAAAGCAGTATGCCCTCTCCTGCCGCATACAACAAAACGAACACGATGCGGTGCGCGGCAAAACCGTTATTCAACGTCACGGTAAATTTATCGTGGTACAAAATCCTCCTATGCCACCGCTTACTACGGAAGAAATGGACGCAGTATATGCACTACCCTTTATGCGTAATTATCACCCATCTTATAAAGCTTTGGGCGGAGTTCCGGGTATAGCAGAAGTTAAATTCTCGGTTATCCATAACCGCGGTTGTTTTGGCGCTTGTAACTTTTGCGCTTTGGCCTATCATCAAGGCAGACAAATTTCATCGCGCAGTCACGAATCTGTAATAAACGAAGTTAAAGAAATTACCAAAATGCCCGATTTCAAAGGTTATATACACGATGTTGGCGGACCTACTGCCAATTTCCGTTTTCCGTCCTGCGATAAGCAATTAAGCGGTGGTTTATGCAAAGATAAAAAGTGCTTGGCTCCTAGTGTTTGTAAGGCGGTCAAGGTTGACCACTCCGACTATCTCGAACTGCTCAGAAAACTCCGTAAGATTGATAAGGTTAAAAAGGTATTTATACGTTCGGGTATCCGATTTGATTACCTTGTGGCAGATAGCGACGAAACTTTCTTCAAAGAACTCATCACCCACCACATAAGCGGTCAGTTAAAAGTAGCCCCAGAACACTGTTCTAACAACGTTTTAAAGCGTATGGGTAAGCCGAGTATTGAAACATATAATAAATTTAAAAACCGCTTTTATACACTCACAAAAAGCGTGGGTAAAAAGCAGTTTTTGGTGCCATATCTTATGTCATCTCATCCGGGCAGCACTGTAAATGACGCTATTGAGTTAGCACAGTTTCTTAAAAAAGAGGGATTACATCCCGAACAGGTGCAGGACTTTTACCCCACTCCGGGAACCGTTTCAACCTGTATGTTTTATACGGGACTTGACCCATATACTATGGAAAAGGTTTATGTACCGCGCTCGGCTCAGGAAAAGGCAGAACAACGAGCACTCTTGCAATACTATCTTCCTGAAAACAGAGAAAAGGTTATATCCGCATTAAAACGTGCTAACCGCTATGATTTAATAGGTACAAAGCCGGGCTGTCTTGTGGCTCCATTGCACACACGCCAACCGCAAAACCGCACAAAAACAGCCCGAAACAAAAAGAAAAAATAAGCATAAAAAGGTATTGACAAGTCGAATTGTTTTTAATATAATTAATAGGTCGCAAAAACAATTCGACTTGTTATTTCGAGGTGTGGCTCAGTTTGGTAGCTTTGAGGTCGACCGCTGCCTGTAGCAGATTAAGGAAGACCGAAATGGCGCCGCGGTCGAAATTTTTCCACGCTCCAAGTGGTAAAAAATTTCGGGCACCGCAAGAGTAAGCTGCGTAGCAGCGCTCTGCACATACTCATTAAAAATAACCAATTAAATAAAACTTAGTATTTCGAGGTGTGGCTCAGTTTGGTAGCTTTGAGGTCGACCGCTGCCTGTGGCAGATTAAGGAAGACCGAAATGGCGCCGCGGTCGAATTTTTTCCACGCTCCAAGTGGTAAAAAATTTCGGGCACCGCAAGAGTAATCTGCGTAGCAGCGCTCTGCACATACTCATTAAAAATAACCAATTAAATAAAACTTAGTATTTCGAGGTGTGGCTCAGTTTGGTAGAGCGCTGCGTTCGGGACGCAGAGGCCGCAGGTTCAAGTCCTGTCACCTCGACCAAAATCAGCGAGTCCGAACTTTTTAGGTTCGGACTCGCTTTCTAACAGTTCGGATATTAAGAGTTCCACTCGACCACCTAAGTATCACGGTATTGATACACGAGAAATCCCTTGAAATATAGGGATTTCTTTTATTTCCACCTTTTTTTCGCTCGTATTTTCGAGTGCACTTTTCATTTTCAGAAATGCCCAATGTTCCGTTTATTTATCGCTATTATTTCAGACCATATTTTTTAAGAATTTTTCTGAACGCGTGTGAATAAAAGAATACACTTAAAAATTGCTTAACTGAAGAATATATACCATAGAAAAAGCCTTTTATACCATGTTTGAAAATTCTGTCAATTGTGTCACTTGCCATTTTTTTCACAATACCATAAGATTCATTATTAACCGAACCTTTGCCAGCAAAAGCTTTCCATTGATAGTAATAATGAACAACCTTCAAATCAATATCCGGTACCTTAGAAAAATTAACAATCACATTATCGGATATGCGCTGTTCAATTTCAAATGCCATTTCTTTAATCGTCCCAGGATATTCAAAAAGTCCGTTTGTTTTGGCATAATTATAAATTTCAGAATTGGGCAATGGAATCAGAATATTCATAACAACTAAACTTGCACCGAGGGAATCTGCAAAAGTAATTGTATTTTTGATTTCTTCAGCCGTTTCATCAGGATAACCTACAATAAACGACGCCTGTACAGTTATTCCGTTCTTTTCACACCACTGTACAGTTTCTTTAGCTATACTCAAATCAATATTCTTCTTAATTAGCTTAATTCTTTCGGGATTACCACTTTCAATTCCAAAAAGAATCCAACGGCAACCCGCTTTATACATTAGTTCAATATCACTTTCGTTAAGTACACCCAGACGCATCTGACACCCCCAGACAAGGTTGTAGTTGCGTTCTATCATCATATTACAGAACTGTGTTCTTTGTGTTCTATTGGGCATCCAAAGTTCATCAGAAAAATAAATTCCATTCGTTCCATGCTCGTAAAGATAATCAATATCCCTGAGTATCTGCTCCACATTACGACATCTGTTCTTAGACTGATGAAATTGCTGATTTGAACAGAAGGTACATTGTGCCGGGCAACCCTTTGTAGCGTGAAGATATAGCATTTTGTCACAATTGAAGAATGTTGAAAAATATTTTTCAACATTTACAAAACTCCAATCGATATCAGGGAAAAGAGAAATATCGGCAACCGGTCGCTGAGCTGTACGAACAAACTCCGAGCCGTTCATATAAGCAAGACCAGCGACCTTGGATACATCGCCACCATTTTCAAGTGTATTTACAAGTTCTAACCAAGTAACCTCACCCTCACCCAATGTGATATAATCAGGTGAAGCCTCTTTTAATATCATTTCGGGCATTGCACTCGCAGCTTGTCCGCCCCAAACAACAGTGATATTATACTTATGTGCAAGCGCTGTAATCTCTTTTGCTTCTATACCTGCAAGAAAGGACATGGCTGTAATACCTATAATATCAGGTTTATAGTCTTTGATTGCCTCTTCTATGTCATTATCTTCTACCAGAGTTTCAATCAATTTAACTTTATGACCGTGATGTTGCAAGTAACTGGCTATAGAAATCAGTCCCAAAGGTAAAGAAGGCATTCGCATAAATACCGGGAGTTTAGGATTGATAAGCATTATTTTCAAAGGAATCATCTCCAAAAAACAGATAAATATTTCTTATTAATTATACAATAAACATTCGTATAAAGCAACAAAATATTTAGGGTTGATAGATTCTTAAACAAGACTTTTATTTTTCGATATTCAAAAAATATTCCCAATATTTTCTTGACATACATTTTAGTGAGTATTATAATTTAAAAGTCAC
>CAZSIL010000013.1:0-49990 GCA_964607025.1 uncultured Eubacteriales bacterium | reverse complement strand
CGGGAAAAACCGCTACCGCGGAAACCGGGTGGCAAAAAAACGGGGAGTTAATACAAAACTCGTGGTTTTGTGGTTTTTTTCCTGCCGATAATCCAAGATACGTGGTTGCGGTAATAATAGAAGATGAAAAAGCAAACGGTATATCGGGAGCACCAATTTTTCAAAAAATCGCCGATGAAATAATGCAATTATCCATAAAATAAAGGACCGAAATTTCGGTCCTTTTAATCTTTTTGATTATAAAACGTATCGTAATAAAACGAAGACTCTTTTGCTAATTCTTCGTGAACAAACGTATATCCGTACTGCTCTATCAAAGTTGGTTTCCCCGAAAATAAATTAACACCGAGTCCTAGGCGCTCCCCCTCAATTTTACAACCTAATGCTACGAGCGTGGTAGGAAACATATCAAGGGATGAAAATTGACGGTTTTTAGAAAACTTTGTGTCAGCAACAGGGTTTATAATGCAGTTATAAATGTGTCGGTCAGAATCCTTTGCACCAACGTTTGTCATATACTCGTTATCCATTGATGCGTGGTCGCCGACGATTATTATAGTGGTATTTTTATAAAACGGTTGCGACTTAATCCACTCTACAAATTCATACACTTGTTTACTCGCACACGAAACAACGTTTTCATATTGCTCTTCATAGTTATTTTCACATATATCACAAACGTATCCGTTTGGGAAATGGGTATCAACCGTCAGCATTGTAAAGGCGAAGGGTTGCTCTTTTTTGGCGATTTTGGTGAGTTCCTGCTTTGCGTATTTATATAGATGCTTATCCTCCATGCCCCACCAGACCTTATATTCTTTTGGAACAATGCCGCATTTACGGGCAGTAGATATATCGTAAATTTTATCAATTCCGTGTATTTCATAAAAGTCGCGTCGATTACCGTAATCGGCATCTGAACCTACCATCAAGGTCTGATAGTAACCTTTTTCCTTGAGAATAGAGGTGAGGTTAGTGGCATTTGGTAGGAAATTACCACTTGCAAAATCTTCTTCGGTGTATGCGCCGATTTTAAGTGGAATGCCGGCAGATTGTGATACCATACCTGCCGCAGTCCACTTGCATCCGTTAAGCGACATAGATCCGCCAACGCCAGAAGAATGTGAAAAATTTATGTTTTCATTGCCTAATTTCCAAAGCCCGTTTGCTATTTTGTGCTCTAAAACACCGCCTTGCTCTCGGCTGAAAAATGTGGTTTCCATAGATTCCATAAATATATAAATAAGGTTGCGTTTTTGTGATGGGAAGGTAATTTTTGTCTTTTCAGGAAAAACATAGTTCGCTTCAATAAAGGCGGTTTCCTGAACGACGGCTTCTATTTTTTTAGATAATTCTGATATAAAAATGCCGCTTACAATAAGCACTACGCTCAAAATATAGCAAATAATGTTTGATACAACTTTTGATAGGGGATAGCATTTGAAATTGTGCTTTGCCGTTTTCACGAAAAATTCGATTTTTGGTCTGAAGAACAGTAGGAAAGCAATTAAAGCCGTACATAAAACCGAAGGTAAAAGTCCGCGTAAAAGATAGTCGCCCACGATGCCACCTTCAACCCCGTCACCGTTAGAAAAAAGGGTGAAAAGTATTGAGTCAAATCCTAAATTACCGTAAACAGTGCGGAACCAAATGGCAGAGAAAAATGCGCAAAAACCTAAAAACAAAAAGAGAGTAGCAACTACGTACCCCCAATTTTTACGAAAATTTATTTTTGTTAAAAAACTTTTCACCAATATCGCCTCTTAAATATGATTTGCCGCACAGTAATTTTATCAAATTCTTATTTTTTTGTCAATTACCTGTGTATACAAATGCAATTTTTATTGCAAAAACTAATGTTTAGTGATAAAATATAATAGTATATTTATATCTACAAGGGGGGATAAGCGTGGCATATAAAAAGTGGGAGATTTCGGGTGCTAACAAGGCACTCGCAAATCAAATTGCCACCGAGTGCGATATTGACCCGTTTGTTGCGCTGATACTCGCCGGCAGGGGATATAACGACCCCGCCGATGTTGAGGACTTTTTATCGGCAGAGCCGATTTATTCTTCCCCCTTTGAACTTCCCGACATGCGAGTTGCGAGTAACACTATTTTGGATGCTATAAAGGAAGATACGCTTATTTGTGTGTTTGGTGACTACGATTGTGATGGTGTTACCGCGACCGCGCTTCTTTACGATTGTTTAACACGTCTTGGCGCCAAGGTGATTTACTATATTCCCGATCGCTTTTCCGAAGGGTACGGAATGAGCAAGGCGGCAATCGACAAATTGTACGCAGAAGGTGTCGGGCTTATAGTGACGGTTGATAACGGAATTAGTAGTATAGAAGAAATTGACTATGCAAATGAGCTTGGAATTATAACTATTGTTACCGATCATCATCTGCCGCCAAATGAGTTGCCCCATGCAGCCGCAGTTGTTGACCCGCACAGAGTGGATAGTAACACAGAATTTAAAGATATCAGCGGCGTATTTGTCGCCTTTAAACTTGCATGCGCCTTAATGGATGCAGAGCCCGAGCAGTTGGCTCCTTTATATTCTGAACTTGTAGCGATAGGTCTTATCGCCGACGTTATGCCGCTTGTACACGAAAACCGTGATATAGTAAAACAAGGACTGCATTTTCTTAATAAATCTTCAAAGCAAGGCATAGTGGCACTACTCAATTCAGCAGGTATTGGACTCGGTTCGCTTACTGCCTCTAAAGTGGCTTTCGGTATATCTCCGAGAATCAACGCCGCAGGCAGAATGGATAGCGCCGAAACTGCCCTCAAATTGCTTTTGGAAACCGACTATTTAAAGGCGTGTTCATTGGCTGAAAAATTAGAACAGTTTAATGCCGAGCGTCAAAAAAAAGAACAACAAATTACTGCCGAGGCACTTAAAATTATAAGTGATAACGGCTATGAATATGATAGGGTTATTGTAGTTAAGGGGGAAAATTGGCACAAAGGTGTTATGGGCATCGTAGCATCAAGAATTGTGGATAAATTCGGCAAACCTGCACTTGTCTTATCGGATGATGAGGACGGAGTTGTCACAGGTTCAGGCAGAAGCATCGAAGGATTTTCGCTATATGATGCCATAAGTTCTGCAAAGGATTTGCTTACAAAATTCGGTGGTCACGCTTTGGCGGCAGGTGTAACTTTATTACCTGAAAATGTTGATGATTTACGTGCGGCTTTAAATGAGTTTGCAAAGAATTGTCCTGACATTTTTCCAACACTTAAAATTGAGTGCAAATTGAATCCCAAGGGCTTATCGGTAGACCTTGCTGATGCGGTTAAAAGTTTAGAGCCATTTGGTATGGGTAACCCGACACCTGTATTTGCATTGTGTGGCTTAAAACTTGAGCGTATAACGGCGCTCGGCGGGGATAAACATGTAAAGCTTTTGTTATCAAAGGATGAAACCCGCCTTGAAGCATTAGCATTTGGTGTTCCTACACGTGCGGTACCTTTCGCCATCGGTGATATAATAGATATAGCCATAACTGTTGATATCAACGAGTTTGGCGGCAGAAGAAATTTATCTTTAATTATTAAAAATTGGCGAGTTGCGTGTTTAAATCAGGATGAATTTTTCGATAGTGTTGCGATGTATGAAAATTACAAACGCGGAGAAAAGTGTGATTATAACGCGCCGTCACGCGAAGAAGTCGGGCAGATTTACAGAGCGCTTAAAGCGAACGTATCTTTGGAAACGCTGCGTCAAAAATTTGCCATATCTCTGGGATTTTTCAAAACTATGGTATCGCTGGATGTTTTGTCGGAACTTAATTTAATAGAAAAATATAACGATGGCGGTATAGAAAAATACCGTAATATTGACGGCGCTAAGGCAGAGCTTTCGCAGTCAAAAATACTTGAATTTTTAAAGGGGTGAACTTATGGAAACGGCCTATCGCGATAATTATGAATTGCTGGAAAAAATGTTGTTATCCCAAGGTGGAAAGTATAATTTTGAACTCATAAAAAAAGCTTATGAATGTTGTGTCGCCGCCCATAAGGGACAGCTTCGCTCTTCAAAGGAAGAGTTTTATTTGCACCCATATAACGTTTCAAAAATAGTAATTACACTTGGTATGGACAGCCAGTCGATTGCGGCAGCATTGCTTCACGATACGGTTGAAGATACCGAAATAACATTGGATTATATAAAATCCGAATTCGGAGAAGAAGTAGCACTTATAGTTGATGGCGTTACCAAACTCGGTAAAATTAACTATTCATCAAAAGAGCAGTTGCAGGCGGAAAATTTAAGAAAAATGCTAATAGCAATGGCAAAGGATATCCGCGTTATTATTATAAAACTTGCCGACCGACTGCACAATATGCGCACTATTGATGCCGTACCTGACTACAAACAGCGCGAAAAATCTCTTGAAACACTTGAGGTTTTCGCGCCGATAGCCCATCGTTTAGGTATTAGGCAAATAAAGGAAGAGCTTGAAGATTTATCTATAAAGCATTTGGACCCCGTTGCATATTCCGAGATAGAAGAGCTTCTAAAAATTAAAAGGGAAGAGCGCCAGAAACTTTTAGAAAATATACAGGAGAAAATTTCGGAGCGATTAAAGGAAGTAATCCCCGATGTGAACGTATCTATTCAAGCGCGCATAAAATCTATTCACGGTATATATCGCAAAATGTACGTTCAAAATAGGGATTTTGATGAAATCTATGATATTTATGCACTTCGTATTATTACCGATACTGTGGCGGATTGCTATAATATTTTAGGTCTTATGCACGAACTTTTCCGCCCCTTGCCAGGCAGATTTAAGGATTATATCTCGATGCCGAAACCCAACCGATATCAGTCGCTTCATACAACTGTAATAGGAAGAGAAGCGGTGCCTTTTGAAATACAGATTCGCACCTTCGAAATGCATCATACGGCTGAATATGGTATCGCGGCGCATTGGAAATATAAAGAAGGTATAGAAACTAGCAACGAGAGTATGGAATCTCAACTTTCGTGGGTGCGTCAGATACTTGAAAATCAAGCGGAAAATGGTGATTCTTCCGAGATTATCAGCACGATTAAGGTTGATTTAAGTCAGGAAGACGTTTTCGCCGTAACGCCTAAAGGTGATGTTATAAACCTTCCCGCAGGTTCTACGGTTATTGACTTCGCTTTTGCAATACACTCAGCCGTCGGTGTTAAAATGATAGGCGCTAAGGTAAACGGCAGGATTGTGCCTATTAACCACGTTATTAAAACAGGAGAAGTAATAGAAATATTAACTACAAATCAAGCGGGTCATGGTCCTGGCAGAGATTGGGTGAATATTGCCGTTACAAATCAGGCAAAAACCAAAATACGCGCCTGGTTTAAGCGTGAGCGCCGTGCCGAAAATATCGAAAACGGAAAGGCATCCCTTGAAGCCGAGTTCCGCCGTAATGCTATTGTGTTACCGGAAGACGCTATGCGCGACTTTTTGGAAGAACTCGCGGCAAAACAGCGTTTTACTTCGCTTGAAGATTTTTATGCCGCCATCGGCTACGGCGGTGTTATAATAACCAAAATTATGCCGCGCATTAAGGATGACTACAACAAACTCATTAAGTCCTCAAAATCCGAGCCGTTAGAGATTAAAACAGTAGCACGGCATAATAATTCGGGTAGTGTTATTGTTGACGGGCTTCACGATTGCCTTGTTAAATTTTCAAAATGCTGTGCACCGCTACCAGGGGACGAAATTATCGGATTTATTACCCGCGGGCATGGTGTATCAATCCATAAACGAGATTGTAATAACGTGCCGCTTGATATTTCCACCGCTACGGAGCCGGGTAGATGGGTGACTGCTCATTGGGGTAAAAACATACAAACCACGTCGTTTGTTTCAACCCTTCGCATTATCGGTGTTGACCGTGACGGTTTTTTGGCGGATATCACAACAATGCTTTATAATATGCACGTATCTCTTCACGCAGTAAATGCGCGTCCTACAAAGGATGGCAACTCTGTAATTATAGTAACCCTCAGTGCCGAAAACGTTGAGCATTTAAAGAGTATTATTACACATATGGAGAAGATTCACGGGGTATTTAGTGTAGATAGAATCAACCAATAGGAGAGCGATATGAAAGCAGTAATTCAAAGGGTTAAAAATGCCGAAGTTTGTGTTGATGGCAAGGAAATAGGCCGTGCAGAAAGCGGACTTTTGGTTTTGCTCGGTGTTCACAACACCGATAATGAAGACTTAGCAAAACTTCTTGCCTCAAAAACTGCAAATCTTCGCATTTTCTGTGATGAAAATGATAAAATGAATAAATCGGTGCTCGATATAAACGGGGAGATTTTGGTTATTTCAAATTTCACCTTATGTGCTGATACCAAAAAGGGCAACCGACCGTCCTTTATCGAAGCGATGGAGCCGCAAACTGCCGATGCGCTTTATAACCTTTATTGCGAAGAACTTATAAATCTCGGTATTAAAAAGGTGGCGCGCGGTGTTTTCGGCGCCGATATGAAGGTGTCTCTTCTAAATGATGGTCCCGTTACTATAATACTCGATACTGATACTTGGAGACGGAAATGAAAATAAGTGTTTGCGTTACAGGATGCTTCTGCACAAACTGTTATATGCTCGAAAATGAAAGGTCTGCGGTAATTATTGACCCGGGCGAAAAAACGCCAGGGCTTATGGCTTTTGCCGAAAAAAATAAAAACAAACCCGAAAAAGCAATACTGCTGACACACTGTCATTTTGATCATATCGCAGGTATCCCCGAACTTAAAAAAGTTTTTGGTGCCGACGTTTTTATATCCGCCGCCGATGCTAAGGGACTTAATGACCCACAAATAAACGTTTCTGAGTATCTAACGGGCACCCCGTTTGTTTTGAGTGCGGATAAGTTTTTGAGTGACGGTGATGAACTAACCTTCGGGCAAGATGTCATTACTGTTATGATGACGCCTGGACACACTGCGGGTTCGGTTTGCTTTGTAATGGGAGATACAATTTTCAGTGGCGATACACTCTTTAAAATGAATATCGGGAGATACGATTTGCCGACTGCAAATCCCGTAGAGCTTCTGAATTCTCTTAAAAAACTCAAAAACTTGAAAGGGAATTATACAGTTTATTCGGGACATGGAGACGCTACAACACTCGAATTTGAGAGACAAAACAATATTTATTTAAAGGATTAGAATGTATATACAAAATATCAATAACGGATTTAATTATGAAATAGAAAAACTGTGTCGTATATTTTTGCCGTTTGAAAAGATTATTTTTACAACCGAAAAGAAGAAAGATGAAATCTATGCCGTAACCGAACTTAAAAGCGAAAACGGAAAAACAACGGCTTTAGCATATCTTAATATGGACTCAAAAGAGTCGCGGCACAGCGCTGTCGTGTCAAATGCCGACGACTTCCCGCGCGAGTGCGAACGGGTTTTGGCGACACAACTATTTTTGTGTTTTACCGATATTACGGGTTATTTTCCCGAATGGGGCATTTTAACGGGCGTTAGACCTGCGAAACTTTATTCGTCAATTTGTAAGAGCTGCGGCGAAAAAGCCGCGAGAGATGAATTTCGGGAAGAATTTTTAGTGAGCGAGGAAAAGATTTCTTTGTGCTGTGCGACGCACAGTTTGGAAGAGCAAATAGTTAATAAATCCACACCCGATTCATTCAGTTTATATATCTCGGTGCCGTTTTGCCCAACAAGGTGTTCTTACTGTTCGTTTGTGTCCCACTCGGTTGAAAAATCACAGAAACTCATACCGCTTTACGTCGAAAAATTGATAAGAGAAATCGAACTCACCGCAAAAATCGTTCGGCGTAATAATTTAATCTTAAAAACGGTTTATATAGGAGGCGGCACGCCCACAACGCTCTCAGCCGAGCAAATAAGCAACGTTATGTCGGCTGTAGGTAAAAATTTCGATTTATCGGGCATATTAGAATATACAGTAGAAGCGGGCAGACCCGACACCATTACCCAAGAAAAATTAAAAGCCATACTTTTGGGCGGCGCCACAAGAATAAGCATAAATCCGCAAACGATGAGCGATGAAGTGCTTGAAAATATCGGACGTCGTCATACAGCAAAACAAACACTTGATGCCTATAATCTGGCAAGGCGGGTGGGGTTCGATAACATCAATATGGATTTAATTGCAGGGCTACCAGGGGATACCTATGAGGGCTTTTGCGATACAGTTGAGAAAATTATTGCGTTGGAGCCCGAAAATGTTACCGTTCACACCTTGTCATTTAAACGCGCATCAAACCTATCTTCAAGCGGCGACTCGCATATTACTACCGATACTGCAAAGATGGTGCGCTACGCAAGGCGAAGATTAGCAGAAAACGGCATTTTGCCGTATTATATGTATAGGCAGAGCAAAACGGTGGGCAATCTTGAAAACGTGGGTTATGCAAGATGCGGTTTTGAAGGGCTTTATAACGTTTATATTATGGATGAAACCCATACTATACTCGCTTGTGGCGCATCTGGTGTTACAAAGCTGCGGCAGCCAGGAGGCGACTATATTGAGCGTGTGTTTAACTATAAATATCCTTATGAATATATAAACAACTTCGATGAAATAATTGCCCGCAAACAAAAAATTGATGAATTTTATGCGAAATTTATAATATAAAAGGAGAAGACCTATGGATTTTATTAACGAAACATTAGATAAGGCAAAAGATTTGTTTTCAGCTGCAAAACAAAAAACCGAAGAAGTGGTTAGTGTCGGCAAACAAAAATTAGATATAGTGTCACTTGAAAACAAAGAATCAAAACTTTATGCAAGACTTGGCAAAAATGCCTTTGGATATTTGGCAGATAATCAAGATTTACCAAAAGAACTAGCCGATATCATCGCTGAGATTAAGGAAAATAAGGAACTTATAGAAAAACAAAAACAGGAACTCGGCAAAATGCAGCATAAACGCAAGTGTGCAAAATGCGGTAATATTATTGGAGAAGATTCGGCGTTTTGCAATAAATGCGGCGAAAAATTAATTTTTGAGGATTAATTATGGAAAAAATAAAAATAGGCATAGTTATTGCCGATACTGATGAATATTGTCCGCTTGAAAAAAAGATGGATATGCTAGGTGGCACCCCCACAAAAATAGCCGGCAGAAGTGCTCATAGATTTACTGTCGGTAATGCCGAGGTTACATCGGTACTTTGCGGTATCGGTAAAGTTAATGCGGCTGTTGCTGCTACTGCACTTGCCGAGCAGGGAGCGGAAATTATATTCAATTGCGGTCTCTCAGGTGGAGTATCAGGTATTTCGAAAAATGAAATAACAGTCCCTGATAGGTTCTTAGAACACGATTTTGATTTAACCAGTATCGGCTATAAGCCGTGCGAGAAACCCGGACAAGAGTATATTTATAATGCCGATGAAAAAATTTGTACTGCCCTTGCTTCAAAATTTGAAAATGTAAAATTCGGCACTGCCGTAAGCGGTGACTGCTTTGTCGGCAACGAAGAACTACGCACGTATTTGCGTGATGAATTTTCGGCTATGTCGTGTGATATGGAAACGGCGGCAGTGGCTTACGTGTGTGCGACCTATGGTATAAAATTTGCATCTATACGCAAGATTTCTGATGATGCGGGCAGTGATGCTGCGGAAAGTTATAGAGAAATTAATGCACTCAAAGAAGATGCGCTTATTAATGGAATCTTGTCAGTTATAGCAGATATTGGGAAATTTAATATGTAAAATACATAAAAAATTGCCCTCAAACTTGTAAAAAAACACGATTTTTGGAAATTTCACCAAAATAGTATTGATTTATTGGAGAAAATATGTTAAAAGTAAATATGGTAAAAGAGGACAAGTTCTCATTTGAAGAACTCGTCGAGATAATTCGCGTACTTCGTTCACCCGGTGGTTGCCCTTGGGATAGGGAACAAACACATAAATCTATTCGTAATGAGTTTGTTGAAGAAACTTACGAGGCGGTTGATGCTATAGACCGCGCAAGTGCCATAGATTTGTGTGAAGAGCTGGGTGACGTACTTTTGCAAATATTATTGCATTCCCAAATCGCTTCAGAAACAGGCGAATTTGATGTGAGCGATGTTATTGATGGCATTGCCCGAAAAATGATTTTGCGCCACCCACATGTTTTCGGCGATGTAAAAGCCGAAACAACCGAGCAGGTTTTAACCAACTGGGATAACATAAAAAGAAAAGAGAAGCAGCAGTCATCATTTACTGATACGCTAAAAAGTGTGCCAATGTCATATCCCGCGTTAATGCGCGCGGCGAAGGTGCAAAAACGGGCAGCAAAGGCGGGTTTAGCGATAAATAGTGCTGAGAAACTTTTTCAGGATGCGGACGAGCAGTTAAAATCTTTTAAATCCGGAGATAATGAAAAGGTCGGCGAACTTCTTTTTACTCTTGCAAATATATCCCGAAACCGAAAAATTGACTGTGAAGAACTTCTTAATAAAACAACAGATAAATTTATTAATGAATTTAAGAAGCTCGAAGAAACAGGAAATATTAAGTAATTCGAACGGCTTGCCGTTAGAAATAAAATTTTGGAGGTAACTCACAATGAACAAAAAAGAATTGGTTGCAGCTATAGCAGAAAAAGCAGGCATCACTAATGTTGCTGCTGACAAAGCTCTCGCAGCTCTCGTAGAAACCGTTGAGGCAGAGTTAAAAGCAGGCGGCAAAGTACAGTTGGTTGGCTTTGGTACTTTTGAAGTTCGTGAGCGCGCTGCTCGTAACGGCATCAATCCGCTTACAAAACAGCCCATCACAATCGCTGCTGCAAAAGCTCCCGTGTTCAAAGCTGGTAAGGCATTCAAAGACGCTGTAAAATAATCAAAATTTTACAACTAAGCCGCCTAAAAAACAGGCGGCTTTAAAATTTAAGAGAAAAAATGAGATTAGATAAATATTTAAAGGTATCAAGAATAATTAAAAGAAGAACCGTTGCTAATGAAGCGTGTGATGCAGGTAGAGTTACGGTGAACGGCAAAGTCGCCCGCGCATCATACGACGTAAAAATTGGCGATGTAATAGAAATCAGTTTCGGTACCCGCTGTGTTAAAGCTGAAGTTCTGACAGTTGCAGAAACTGTGAGAAAAGAAGAGGCGGGAGATATGTACAAAATAGTATATTAATCATAAAAACGGCATTCCTTAACATAAATTGTTAAGGGGTGTTTTTTTTGACAGACGAACTATCCATAAAACATAATATTAACATCGAAAACCGAAAAAAAGCAGTAATTAGCGGTGTGAAAGACGTATTAGAGTTTTCACCCGACGCTATTGACGTTGTTACTTGTATGGGAAATTTAAGCATTAGGGGTAACGACCTTAAGATAGGCGGTTTCAGTGCAGATGTAGGCGAACTGGAAATCAGCGGACTAATAGTAGCATTTGTATATACAACTGATACTAAAAAGAGTAGTCTGATATCACGTATTTTTAAATAGTATGTGGGAAATAAAAAATAACCAACAGGTCTTTTCCTTTTTAGTATCGCTCATGTTCGGTGTGGGTTACTGCTTGTTTTACGATGTTCTAAGGTCCTGCCGCCGCGTGTTTGGGAGTAATACGGCTGCTGTATGTTTAGGTGATATCTTTTTCTTTTCGGTAATTGCCGTCATTACTTTTTTGCTGTTGCTTTCTGTATGTAACGGTGAAATGCGCGGATATATTTTCTTTGGAATTTTTTTGGGTGCCATTGTATGTAATTATACGCTATCACGTATTTTTATACCTTTTTTGTGTTTTTTTATTAAAAGCGCAAGGGACGTTTTTTTGCTAATTAAGGGGCTTCTCTGTAAAGGCGGCTCGTTATTTTACGATTATTTATTGAAAGTTGCGTCTTTTTTAGTAAAAATATGCAAAAAAACCTGTAAAAATTTAAAAAAGAACTTGAAACATAAGGCGTGAATAGTGTATACTAAAGTAAATTTGTGAAAAAGTTCTGAAAGGTGAGTTCGCATTGAAAAACACAGGTAAACAAGGTGGCAGCGTAATATGGCGCATCGCGATTTTTGCCGTGTCGGTTTATATGATAATAACCCTTTGCTCGCTTATGGGAGAACTGGTCAACAAAAAAAGCGAACTGGGTGCTTTGGAGATGCGCCGAAACGAAATAAATCTTCAAATTGAAGAACTTACGGCTTTGCTTAGCAGTTCGGAGGAAGAAATCGTTGAAAAGGCGGCACGCGAAAGATTAGGATATGTATACTCGGATGAACAGGTATATATAGACAATTCGGGTAACTAAGGCGGCTTTCGTTTATATTTCAAGGGGGATAAAGGACTTTGGAACTTGCAGTCGGACAAATTGTTGAGGGGAAAATAACAGGTATTACCAACTTTGGCGTTTTTGTCGAATTAGGTGATTCCAAATCAGGTATGGTACATATTTCGGAGGTCGCACAAACATATGTTAGCGAAATCCGTGAGCACGTTAAGGAAAACGATAAGGTCAAGGTGAAAATACTTGCAATTTCCGATGATGGCAAGATAAGTCTTAGCATCAAACGTGCTATGGAAGAGAAAAAAACAGAGCGTAAGCCAAAAATGGCGCCCAAAAACACCAAGCCCGATAGTTCATTTGTTTGGAGTGCTAAAAAAACAGAACCTGCATCATTTGAAGAAATGATGAATCGTTTTAAACAAACAAGCGAAGAAAAGTTTTCGGATTTAAAGCGGAAAAACCCCGATGTTAACCGATCAAAACGCGGTAGCGGAGTAAGATAGGTCAACCAATAATTAATAATAAAAGCGGCAGACAAACTTTTGTCTGCCTTTTTTAAAGGATGTATATGTTGAAAGAGATAAATGTATCACTGATAGAAATGGCGGTTGCTCGGCTTTGTATTGAGGCCAATCGTTTTTTACCTGCCGATATTGTAGAAAAAATTAATACCGCCGCCAATGTAGAAACAAATGCACTCGGCAATGCCGTTATGTGTGAGCTTTGCCGTAATATAACCGCGGCCAAAAAGTCAGGGCTTCCTGTTTGTCAGGATACGGGGATGGCAGTGGTTTTTATTGAAGTTGGACAGGAAGTTCATTTGGTGGGTGGCGACCTTGAAGAAGCAATTAACCGTGGCGTTGCAAAGGGCTATACTGAAGGATTGCTTAGAAAGTCGGTTGTCGCCGATCCGTTAAGGCGCGAGAACACCAACGACAATACTCCCGCTGTTATACACACCAAAATAGTTGGCGGTGATAAGGTTAAAATTACTGTGGCACCAAAGGGCTTCGGTAGTGAGAATATGAGCGCAATTAAGATGTTAATCCCGTCCGATTCGTATGACGGCGTTATGGATTTTGTTATAGATACTGTAAAACGTTCGGGCGGAAATCCCTGTCCGCCAATAGTTGTTGGAGTTGGTATCGGCGGCGATTTTGAACAATGTGCGTATTTATCAAAAGTGGCGCTTTGCCGAAGCACCAATGAGCCAAACGCTGATAAATTTTATGCCGATATGGAAAAGGAATTGCTATATAGAATAAATAAATTGGATATAGGTCCGCAGGGCTTTGGCGGTGATACAACGGCTCTTGCGGTAAATATTGAAGTGGCTCCAACACACATTGCGGGTTTGCCTGTGGCTGTTAATATAGGATGTCACGTAACAAGGCACAAAACAGAGGTGATTGGCTGATGCTAAACAATAAACTTAATATGGTAGCACCCTGCCTTTTTGGTGTGGAAGGTATTTTAGCCGATGAGTTAAAGCGTTTTGGCATTGAAAACGTCCGCGCTGAGAACGGGCGTGTGCTTTTTTCAGGCGACCTTAATACACTCGCGTTTGTTAATATCAATACCCGATATGCCGAGCGTGTGCTTATTAACGTAGGGCAGTTTTATGCTACCGATTTCACAATGCTTTTTGAGGGAGTAAAGAATCTCCCTTGGGAGTTATATATCGGTCGCGAAGATGCGTTCCCCGTTAATGGTTGGAGTTTGAATTCGCAACTTTTCAGCATACCCGATTGTCAGTCAATTATAAAAAAAGCAATAGTTGAGCGGCTTAAAACAAAGTACAATATTTCTTGGTTTAATGAAACAGGAACTGAATATAAAGTGCGTTTTTCGATTATGAAAAACGAAGTGACTATGATGATAGATACTTCGGGAGAAGGGCTTCACAAAAGGGGGTATCGCAGAAATTCAAACGATGCACCGCTTAAAGAAACCTTGGCGGCGGCAATGTGCGATACGGCACGAATTTTCCCCGATACTCAGTTATTTGACCCATTTTGCGGTTCAGGTACGATTCTTATTGAAGCGGCTTTACACGCAGCCCACATAGCCCCCGGACTTAACAGACATTTTGCGGCTGAGCGCTTTTCGTTTATACCCGATAAAGTATGGAGAGATGAGCGAACGAGGGCGCTTGATGCTATTCGCCATGATATTGATTTTTTAGCAACGGGTTTTGATATTGATGAAAATTGTGTTGAACTCACACTTGCAAATGCCAAAAAAGCGGGTGTGGAAAAATACGTTAGGGCATCGGTTGCCGATATCAAAGATTTTAAAGCGACACAAGGCAGGAGTTTAACAATTACAAATCCACCTTATGGAGAGCGGTTACTAGATGTTAAGGCGGCGGAAGAACTTTATAAAACGATGGGGCAGGTATTCCTTCGCGGTGACGGTAGAAAATATGGAATTATAAGCCCACACGATGAGTTTGAAAAGTTTTTCGGAGCCGTAGCCGATAAACGGCGCAAATTCTATAACGGTATGATTAAATGTCAATTCTTTATGTATTTAAAATAAAAGGATGCAAAACAATGAGATATGTGTTTATTGTAAACCCCGTAGCGGGCAAGGGAAAGGGTCCTGCAACAGTCGTTCCCAAAATTAATGAATATTTTAAAAATGGTGAAGACTATACTGTATATGTAACAAGTTATAAAGGCGAAGCGCGTGAGATTGCCGAGCTTCAGGCAAGAACGGGCGATAAAGTGCGCATTTTTGCCTGTGGTGGAGAAGGCACCTTTTTTGAAGTATTAAACGGTGTAGTAGGATACGATAACGTTGAGATAGGCGTCGTACCCTGCGGTACCGCTAACGACTTTTTAAAATGCTTTGGCGAAAAGGAACTTTTCCTTGATATTGAAGAGATAAGTGAAGGTAAGTCAGTAGAACTTGACCTCATTAAAGCAGATGATATGTACTGTATAAATCAGTGCTCGGTTGGTATGGATGCCATAGTTGCCGAGCGCATGCAAAAATTTAAAAAAATACCTTTTGTTACTGGTAAATTGGCATACACGTTGGCTATCATTAAACTTTTTCTTGGCAAAATAGGGCTTGACCTTAATATTAAAATTGATGATAAAATAAAAATCAGCAAAAACGTGCTTTTTGCCGTTTGCGCTAACGGACCTGTATACGGTGGCGGATATACAAGCGCCCCCAATGCTACTCCGTTCGATCAGAAACTTGATTTCACAATAGTAGATACCATTTCAAAATTGAAGGTAATACCTTTCTTAAAATCATATTCCGAAGGCACACAGGCAAAATATGATTACTGTACAATGGGTAACTGTGAGAGTATGGAGATCTATGCCGATAAGCCGTTTCCTGTGAATCTGGACGGAGAAATATCACCTAAAAATCACGTTCGCTTTGAGATAGCAAAAAAGGCCATAAATTTCGTATTGCCACGCTCTCTTGCGAATAAAATGTTAACAAATAAATAATTTTTTTATATTTACTTGATTTTTCCAAAAAAATGATTAAAATAGAATTAGCACTCTAGTGTTTTGAGTGCTAATTTTTAAACTAATCAACTGGGAGGCAGTTATTATGACTATTAAACCATTGGCTGATAGGGTAGTTACAAAGCTTATAGAAGCCGAAGAGACCACAAAAAGCGGAATTATACTTACGTCGGCTGCAAAGGAAAAACCGCAAATTGCCGAAGTTATAGCAGTAGGACCCGGCGGTATTATTGATGGCACGGAAGTTAAAATGTATGTTAAAGTCGGCGATAAAGTAATTGTCAGCAAATATGCAGGTAATGAAGTTAAGGTTGACGGCGAAGAATATAGCATTGTACGTCAGTCAGATATTTTAGCTGTTGTAGAATAGTTGGAGGTATTGTTATGGCTAAAGATATAATTTTCGGTGAAGAGGCAAGAAAAGCCCTTCAAGCAGGCGTTGATAAGTTGGCGGACGCCGTTAAAGTAACACTTGGACCTAAGGGCAGAAACGTAGTGCTAGATAAAAAATTCGGCTCACCACTTATTACTAATGATGGTGTGACCATCGCAAAGGAAATCGAACTTGATGACCCGTTTGAAAATATGGGCGCACAGCTCGTAAAAGAAGTATCGGTTAAAACCAATGATGCGGCAGGTGACGGTACGACAACCGCAACGGTTTTAGCCCAGGCGCTGATTTTAGAAGGTATGAAAAACGTAGCTGCAGGAGCAAACCCAATGGTGCTCAAAAAGGGCATTAAAAAGGCAGTTGATACGGCTATAAAAACCGTTATCGATAACTCTCAAAAAGTAAGCGGTAGCGAAGATATTGCGCGAGTAGCGGCAGTCTCTTCGGGAGACGAGTTTATTGGTAAACTTATAGCCGAAGCAATGGAAAAGGTAAGCGCGGACGGAGTTATAACCGTAGAAGAATCAAAAACCGCCGAAACCTATACCGAAGTTGTGGAGGGTATGCAGTTTGACCGCGGATATTTATCCCCCTATCTTGTAACCGATACCGATAAAATGGAAGCGGTGCTTGATGACCCGCTTATTCTTATAACCGATAAGAAAATTACCAATATTCAGGAACTTTTACCCTTGCTTGAGCAAATCGTTCAGACGGGCAAAAAGCTTCTTATCATCGCCGAAGATATTGAGAACGAGGCGCTCTCGACCTTGGTGCTTAATAAACTACGCGGTACCTTTACCTGCGTCGCGGTTAAAGCCCCCGGCTTTGGTGATAGAAGAAAGGAAATGCTTCGCGATATTGCAATTCTTACGGGCGGTGAAGTTGTAACAGAAGAATTGGGACTTGAGCTTAAGGATGCTACTGTTGATATGCTTGGTCGCGCCCGTCAGGTTAAGGTTGGCAAAGA
Organism: uncultured Eubacteriales bacterium; assembly: GCA_964607025.1. GTDB lineage: Bacteria > Bacillota > Clostridia > Oscillospirales > Acutalibacteraceae > SIG565. The sequence continues at coordinate 32,884 of CAZSIL010000013.1, read as the reverse complement.
AAATACAATTATTGTTGATGGAGCCGGAAACACAGATGAAATAAAAGCGCGCGTTGGTCAGATAAAGGCGCAGATTGAAACCACCACGTCTGATTTTGACCGCGAAAAACTTCAAGAACGCTTAGCAAAACTCGCAGGCGGAGTAGCCGTTGTAAAGGTAGGTGCCGCAACCGAGGTTGAAATGAAGGATAAGAAACTGCGCATTGAAGACGCCTTGGCAGCTACCAAAGCCGCAGTTGAAGAAGGTATCGTTGCGGGTGGCGGTGTAGCGCTTGTAAATGCTATTGATTCGGTTAAAGCATTACTTGAATGCACTGAGGCGGACGAAAAAACAGGTGTTACAATAGTGCTTAAATCTCTGGAAGCTCCTATTCGTCAGATTGCTAAAAATGCAGGTCTTGAAGGAAGTGTCATTGTTGATAAAATAGTTTCAAGCGGCAAAGCAAATTACGGTTTTGATGCCTCTCGCGAAGTATACACCGATATGATTTCGGCTGGTATAGTTGACCCCACAAAAGTTACCCGTTCAGCACTCGAAAATGCCGCAAGCGTTGCTGCTATGGTGCTCACTACAGAATCACTTATTGCTGATAAAAAAGAAGAACCCGCACCAACCGTGCCCGCAGGCGCCGGTATGGGTGGTATGTATTAAACAAATTAAGCCGACTTTTAGTAGTCGGCTTTTCTTTTTTTATTTGACATAAATCTATTTTTGCCGTAAAATATTATTTAAGAAAAATCTTTATGGGGTGTTTTCAATGCGTACAGATTTAACAATGCTTATGGACCTTTATGAGATGACAATGGCAAACGGTATCCTTACAAGCGATATGCGTGATACCATAACATATTTTGATATGTTTTTTCGCCGCGTCCCCGATGAAGGCGGATTTGCTATAATGGCGGGTCTTGAACAGTTGATAGAATATTTTAACAATCTTGAATTTACGAAAGACGATATCGAATATTTGAAGGGCTTGAATCTTTTTTGTGATGAATTTATCGAGTATTTGGAAAATTTCAAATTTGAGTGTGACGTATGGGCAATCCCTGAAGGTACACCCATTTTCCCCGCTGAGCCGATTTTAACGGTGCGCGGTCCTGCAGTACAGGCGTTTATGGTGGAAACAATGGTGCTTCTCACCATAAACCATCAGTCATTGATAGCAACCAAGGCAAACCGTATTGTAACTGCGGCGCAAGGTAGAGTAGTTATGGAATTTGGTGCTCGTCGCGCTCACGGTTATGATGCCGCGGTTTATGGCGCAAGGGCGGCAGTAATCGGTGGTTGTGCGGGTACTTCCTGTGTTAAATCAGCAAAAGAATTCGGTGTTGCGGCATCCGGCACAATGGCACATAGCTGGGTACAGCTTTTTGAGGGCGAATATACCGCCTTTAAAACCTATGCTGAGCGATATCCAGATAGTTGTATGCTGCTTGTTGATACCTATAATGTTTTAAAATCCGGTATACCTAATGCTATACGCGTTTTTGATGAGGTATTAAAGCCGATGGGTAAGCGCCCATTGGGTATTCGAATTGATAGCGGCGATATTACCTATATTACGGGTAAAGTTCGAAAAATGTTGGATGATGCGGGTTATCCTGATTGTAAGATTTGCGTATCAAACTCGCTTGATGAGTTCCTTATTCGTGATATGATTATGCAGGGCGCAAAGGTTGATAGCTTCGGCGTAGGTGAACGTCTTATAACCGCATCAAGTGAGTCGGTTTTCGGCGGAGTTTATAAACTTGCCGCCGTTGAAAAAGACGGTGTGGTTATCCCTAAAATTAAAATAAGTGAAAATATCGCCAAGATTACAATTCCGGGTATTAAAATCCCGTGGCGTTTGTTCGATAATGAAACGGGCAAGGCAATAGCCGACGTTATCACTTTAAATTATGAGAAAATTGATGATACCAAACCTTATGAGATTTTTGATCCCGTTCATACTTGGAAACGTAAAACGATTGAAAACTTTACGGCTAAAAAGTTACAGGTGAAGGTTTTCGAAAAGGGTAAGCAAGTGTATGCATCACCGTCTGTTAAAGAAATCGCCAACTACCGCGCCGAGCAGGTGAGGAACCTTTGGGACGAAGTTAAACGTTTTGAAAAACCGCATACATATTACGTTGACTTATCTGAGGATCTTTGGAATCAGCGTAACGAATTGCTTATAAAACATCGCGCAAAAAAGGTATAGGAGAACAAAGATGAAAAAATTTTTGAGTTTAAGTTTGGCTTTTTTAATGGTGCTTTCTTTATCGGCTTGTAAAAAGGACAAGGATAAAACACCGTCCGAGCCGACTTCCAGCACCTACGATTTGGTAGAGTGTATGAAACAGGGCAAAATTCCGGAGCTCAAATATACTCTCGGTGTTGACCCCGAAACCATCAAAAACGATTATAAGTTCTATGAAGAAAGTGAAATTGCAAACGAAGAAAACGAAATATACGTTAATGAAAACACCAATAGTACCAATATTGTGGTTGGTGACTATTATTATTACTACGTAAACGGTCAGCAGAGTAAAGGTATTTCTTCAATAGTGTGCTTTAGCACTGCATTTGGTATTGAAGTTAATGGCTTTGATACAAAAGATGATATAAAAAAGAAATTTGAAGGTGTAGAATTTACCGAGCGTGAAATTACTTCTTTGCAGGCGTATTTTATCCCCGGAGAAGTTGAAAACTGCTCGGCGCTTACTTGCTATTCCGAAAACCGCCGAATTGATTTTGTGTTTATGGATGAAATGCTTATCGCCATAAATTTAGTAGATACTGAAAACTGGACGCTGACCTAAATGTTAAAAAGATTCTTAAGTTATTATAAACCTCACAAAAAAATATTTGCTCTTGATATGGGTGCATCCTTTTTGCTGTCACTCATAACCATTGTTTACCCTATAGTTACAAGGCGGATGTTAAATGACCTAATACCAAACAAAAATTACCGTATGATAATTTTGCTCGGTATTTTGATACTTGCACTTTATCTAATCCGTATGTGGCTTAGTTATTTTATACAGTATAAAGGGCATATGATGGGTGTAAAAATACAGGCGCAAATGCGCAGCGATATGTTCAACCATTTACAGACCTTGCCGTATAAGTTTTACGATGATAACGAGACGGGTAAAATTATGACGCGTATGACAAGCGACCTGTTTGATATAAGCGAACTTGCACACCATGGTCCCGAAAACGTTATTATTTCATTAATTTCTATAATCATTTCCTTTATTTATCTTGCAACCATTAATATATGGCTAACGCTTATTGTCTTTGTTGCCGTACCTATGCTGATACTCGTTGCGGCAAAACTACGCCGTAAGATGCGAGATGCTTTTAAGTTAAGCCGCGAAGCCATTGCCGAAATCAATGCGGCGCTTGAGAGCAGTGTTTCGGGTATTCGCGTAACAAAAGCGTTTACAAATGATGAGGTTGAAAAAGCCAAGTTCGAGGTTGGTAACCAACAGTTTACTCACGCGCGGGACGATGCTTACGATGCAATGGGTAAATTCCACTCGTTTTCCACCTTTATAACCGATATATTCAACGTAATAGTGCTCATAGCTGGGGGCTTATTTATGTACGCGGGCTATATAGATTTTGCCGATTATACCGCTTTTATCGTATCAATTAATATCTTCTTATCACCCGTTAAGGTTCTTATCAGTTTTATGGAGCAGTTTCAAAACGGCGTTACGGGATTTGAACGTTTTCTCGAAATTATGGATACCGAGTCAGAAAAAGATATTGAAGGTGCCACTGATTTAGAAGATGCGCAGGGAGAAATCACCTTTAAAAACGTTTCTTACGGTTATGAAACCGACCGCGAGGTATTAAAGGACGTTAGCTTTAAAATAGAAAAGGGCAAAAAATTCGCGCTTGTGGGACCAAGCGGCGGGGGCAAAACAACAATATGCCATTTACTTCCGCGTTTTTATCAATATGAAAACGGCTTAATTTGTATCGACGGTAAGGATATAAATACCGTAACATTAAAGTCCTTAAGGAAAAATATAGGCATAGTACAACAAGATATTTATCTTTTTAATGCGTCTATGCGTGATAATATTTTGTATGGTAAACCCGATGCCACCGAAGAAGAAATTATCGAGGCGGCAAAACGTGCAAATATTCATGATTACATTATGAGTTTACCTAACGGCTACGATACCGAGATAGGTGAGCGCGGAGTACGGCTTTCGGGTGGACAAAAGCAGCGCCTTAGCGTTGCTCGTGTTTTCCTTAAAAATCCGCCTATATTAATTCTCGATGAAGCCACAAGCGCACTTGATAATACAACCGAGATATTAATTCAGCAGTCCCTTGATGAACTGTGCAGCGGCAGAACAACAATAGTCGTAGCCCATAGGTTATCAACTATTAAAAATGCCGATGAAATAGCCGTTATTTCAGATGGTGAAATAATAGAACAGGGTACACACGAAGAATTATTAGAACAAAATAAAGTTTATTCTGAATTATACAAATTACAGTTCAGGGAAGAATAAAAGATGAGTATCATATAATAAGTATAAACAAGGAGTGAATTATATGAGAATATGTGTATACGGGGCGGCGTCCCCCACGATTGACCCCGAGTATATCCGTTTAGTCGAAATTATGGGCGAGAAAATGGCAAGTCGTGGTCACTCACTCGTTTTCGGCGGCGGCGGTAACGGACTTATGGGAGCTGCGGCACGTGGTGTCAAAAAAGGAGGCGGCCATATTTTAGGCGTTATACCGAAATTTTTTGATGATGAAAAAATCGAGGCAGTATTTAATAATTGTGATGAACTGATAGAGCCAGATACAATGCGAGAGCGAAAGCAAATTATGGAAGATAACGCCGATGCGTTTATTATAGTTCCGGGCGGTATCGGCACTTTCGAAGAGTTCTTTGAAATTTTAACTCTCAAACAGCTCTGCCGCCACAATAAACCGATAGCAATGTATAATATAAACGGATATTATAACGAAATAGTTGAAGCAATTTCGGTGGCTACAAATAAAAACTTTATACGAGAAAATTGTATGGAGCTTTTCTTTTTGTCTGATAGTTTAGAAGAACTTTTTTCTTATATAGAAACCAAACCACGTACCGATTTAACGGTCAGGGATTTAAAGGATGGTTAAAGAATGAAACAACCCAAAATTTTGGGTTGTTTTATTTTTGTAAAATGGTTGAATAAATTAAGATTTTTTAGTATAATTATCATATTAACCCTTGGAGGAAAAAGATGATTACAAAAAGCGAAACTGAAACGAAATTATTACCCGTATTGGCACTGCGTGGCTTGGTGCTTTTTCCGGGTATGCTTATGCATTTTGAGGTTGGCCGTTCTATATCACTTAAAGCGCTCAACCATGCTATGCAAAACAAACAAATTATTTATTTAGCCACTCAAAAGGACGTTCGCGATGATGAACCCGATATGGAAAAGCTCTATGAAGTTGGCTGTGTGGGCCGCATTTCGCAGATACTTAAAAAACCCGATAATACTGCGCGGGTGCTGGTGGAAGGTCTATACCGCGCAACACATAAATCATTTTACAAGGAAAATGATTTTTATCACGCCGAGGTTGAGAGAATACCTGACGTAGTGGCTAAAAACCGTCCTGTGTATATCGAAACACTGCTCCGCCGCGCAAAGACACAATTTGGGGACTATGCTGAGCTACTACCCAAAATGCCGCCAGATATCGTTATGAGCGTTGAAACGGATGAAAATATCGGTCATCTTGCCGATTATATTGCCTTTAATATTCAAGCACCGTATGATGATAAACAGTACGTGCTTGAGCAGTTTAACCCCGTAAAGCGTATCAAGGTTGTAATTGATATACTTAAAAAGGAAACCGAGATTTTAAAAATTGATAGCCATATAAGTGAAAAGGTTAAGACACAAATTGATGAAAACCAGCGCGAGTATTATTTGAAAGAGCAAATAAGAGCCATTAATTCCGAGCTTTATGGGGATGACGGCGATGATGAGTTTGAAGAGTATTTTGCCAAAATCAAGTCGCTAAATGCCCCCGATAGTGTAAAGGAAAAGTTAAACGGCGAAGTTGCGAAACTTATGAAAATGCCGAACGGCGCACATGAAGCCACGGTTGTAAGAACATATCTCGATACCTTAATTAAACTGCCGTGGAACTGCTTTAGTGATACCAAGGTTAATATAAAAAAGGCCGCAAAAATACTCGATAGAGATTTTTACGGTATGCAAAAGGTAAAAGAGCGTATCCTTGAGATGCTTGCAGTTTATATTTTAGCCCCCGAAATTAAGGGACAAATTATCTGTCTTGTAGGCCCACCCGGTGTTGGTAAAACCTCTATCGGTAAAACGATAGCCGAGTGTACGGGCAGACAGTTTGCGAGAATTTCACTCGGCGGCATTAAAGATGAAGCTGAAATTCGCGGACACAGAAGAACCTATGTTGGCGCAATGCCGGGCAAAATCATTAATGCTTGTATGACGGCGGGCAGCGGCAATCCGCTTATCTTACTTGATGAAATCGATAAACTCGCAAGTGATTATAAGGGAGACCCCGCAGCAGCATTGCTCGAGGTTTTAGACCCCGAGCAAAACGCCACTTTTTCCGACCATTTTGTAGATATGCCATACGATTTAAGCAAGGTGCTGTTTATAACAACGGCAAATAATGCCGATGCTATTCCGACGCCCTTGCTTGATAGGATGGAAATAATTGAACTTTCAAGTTATACAAGGGAAGAAAAATTTCAAATTGCTAAAAAACACTTAGTGCCAAAGCAAATTACGCGCCACGGGCTTGATGGCAATACCATTAAAATCACCGACAAAGTGCTCTATTCATTAATTGATTTTTATACAAGAGAAGCGGGTGTTAGAAAATTAGAGCGCGAAATTGCATCGGTTTGCAGAAAATCTGCTAAACAGATTGCTGAAGGCATTACAAAAAGAGTAACTGTAGATAACAAAACATTAGAACAATTTCTTGGCAAAAAGCGGTATTTATCCGATGAAATTTTACCGTCTGATGAAATCGGCACTGTAAACGGACTTGCATGGACGGCGGTAGGTGGAGAGATTATGCCGCTTGAAGTTGCCGTTTGCAAAGGTACGGGCAAAATTGAACTTACGGGTAACCTCGGCAACGTTATGCAAGAATCGGCAAAAGCGGCGGTAACCTATGTTCGCGCCAATGCCGAAAAATTAGGCATAGACCCAGATTTTTATAAAAACGTCGATATACACGTACACGCGCCGCAAGCCGCCGTTCCAAAGGACGGCCCATCGGCAGGCGTGACTATAGCAACGGCGGTAGTTTCCGCCCTTACAAATCAAAAGGTGCGCCGCGATATCGCTATGACCGGTGAAATTTCAATACGCGGTAGAGTCTTGGCTATTGGCGGACTTAAAGAAAAATCAATGGCGGCATATAGAGCAGGTGTTAAGCAGGTATTTATTCCGTTTGATAATGAGCCCGATTTAGCCGAGGTCGATGAGGCGGTAAAACGAAACGTTAAATTTATACCTGTTAAAAATATTGAAACCATTTTGAATGCGGTTTTGATAAAGGATATAAAGTATACCGAAAATCTAACCGCTACACCAAAAAATGCGGCAAAAGTTATTCATCAGTAGGAGAACAAAATGAATTTTAATAACGTTTCTTTTGAATGTGCTTTTGGTACAAGCGAACAATTAGTACCGTCCACTGTGCCTGAAATTTGCTTTTCGGGGCGCTCAAATGTGGGCAAATCTTCGCTTATAAATAAAACTCTCGGCAGGAAGTCTTTGGCGCGTGTCAGCACAAAACCAGGTAAGACAGTAACGGTTAATTTTTATAAATTAGATAATGTGAGAATAGTTGACCTCCCCGGTTACGGCTATGCAAAGGTTAATTTTGATGAGCGCAAACGTTGGTCGGAATTAATGGAAAACTATTTCAGAACAAACCGCAATATACCCATTGTTTTCCAGCTTATAGATATGCGCCATCCCGCAACCGAGTTTGATATTTCAATGCTCGAGTTTTTAAAGCATTACGGCATAAATTACTGCATAGTGCTCACCAAAAGCGATAAGCTTAATAAAGCCGAATACAACGAGCGTTTGGGTAAAATCACTGAAGAATTAGGAGAATTAGCCGACGGCGTACAAATTATTCCCACATCTGCATCAAACGGCAACGGCACGGAAATAATAAAGAGTATAATAACCGAAATTTCCGAAAGGCAGTAGAAAAATTGAACACGTTTGAAAAAATCTATGAAGTTGTAAAGCAGATACCTTATGGTCGTGTTGCAACCTATGGACAAGTGGCACGACTTGCCGGTAATCCGCATTGGTCACAGGTGGTAGGATATGCTTTACACGTAAATCCAAGCCCAAATGAGATACCGTGCTACAGAGTAGTGAACCGCTTTGGTGAGTTAGCCCCCGCGTTTGCTTTCGGCGGTGAAAACGCGCAACGCGCCCTTCTTGAAAGCGAGGGTGTAAGGTTTGATGGTGACGGCAGGGTATTGATGGAAGAATTTTGTATGAAAATATAAAGCAAAACCGCAGTAGAAACGGAAGTTTTGCTTTATATTTATTGACAAAAAATACACTATATATTAAAATAACTATATATAATAATTAAAGGTGTGATTGTTAGTGGTTAAGATTTCGCCATCGGTGTTATCTGCAAATTTTTTAGATTTAAAGGAACAAATCGAAAAATTAGAAAAAGCAGGTGTCGATATGTGGCATCTGGACGTTATGGACGGTATTTTTGTACCTAACCTTTCATTTGGGGTACCTATTATTAAATCCATTAAAAAATATGCTAAGGTACCGTTGGACGTGCATTTGATGATTGACCGTCCTCACCGCTACATAAAAGAATTTGCTGAAGTATCAGATTATCTCGGTTTTCATTATGAAGCGGGAAGTGATGTTGAAGAAACGCTTAAAGAGATACGTTCATACGGATGTAAATCTTGTCTTACCATAAAGCCATGCACCGAGCCCGAAGAAATTTATAAGTTTTTACCACTTTGCGATATGGTGCTTGTTATGAGTGTTGAGCCAGGATTCGGCGGACAAAAGTTTATGACGAGCGCACTGCCTAAACTCGAAAAATTAAAGAAAGAAATTGAAAGACAAAATCTTTCTATAGAACTCGAAGTTGATGGTGGAATCAATGCCGAAACGGCACCCTTAGCGGTAGCGGCGGGTGCTAGTGTATTAGTGGCAGGCAGTTTTGTCTTTTCTGCCGAGGATATGAACGAGTGTGTGAGGTCTCTTAAAGACTGTCACTAAACGCTAGCCCTAATTTATCTACCGCGTTTTCTGCGGTTATAAGTTTAGCGTGTTCTTCTATTACGGCGATATCGAGCGCCGCTACCGAAGTCCTATCAGCTAGAGCACATAATTTCAGCACCGTTCTTGTGTGCTTCGGATTTATACGCAGTAATATTATGTATTTGCCGTGAAATTTATATAAATCACTTTTAACTTTAAGTTTTCGGCATAAAAAGAAAAATCTTTCCACAAAAAATATTAGATTTTCCAATGCTTGAAATTCGAAAAGTAAAACTTTTCTGGGGGTTACGGGCTGATTTATTAGGGAAAATTCACGCGGCATAAACGCTCTCCAATGTATTAAATTTTCTTCACCTGTCAACACTGTTACAGGGTGGAAATTATGAATAAATTAAAAAAGAATAACTTTTCTGCAAATTGGGATAAAAAAGTTTTTTTCAAAGCCATGCTATTAACCGCTATTGCGATTTTGCTTGTGGCAATCGGTTTTATTTCGGCTGGATATTTTGCAGGGGTGTTCGGTTAGGAGTAAAAAATGAACTATAATGAACTGAAAAGTGGCACCGATATACGCGGTGTGGCAAGTGATAAGGGCGGTAATAAAGTTAATTTAACCGAAACCGCGGTTATGGATATTACCGATGCTTTTTTGTTTTGGTTGTCAAATAAACTGCACAAAAAACCGAGCGAACTTAAAATTGCCATCGGTCACGATTCTCGTATTACCGCAAATGTGATAAAAAATGCGGCTATAAGCCGTCTCTTGTGTGCGGGTGTACATATATTTGACTGTGCACTGTCTTCAACTCCCGCCATGTTTATGACTACTATAGATTTAGATACTGATGCCTCAATTCAAATAACCGCAAGTCATCACCCGTTTGATAGAAACGGCTTAAAGTTCTTTACAAAGGACGGCGGACTTGAATCAAGCGATATTGCCGATATCGTTAAACTTGCAAACGAAGGCGTTAAAAACGATTTATCCGATGGTAAAATAGAAAAGGTAGATTATATGACTACCTATGCCGCACGGCTTCGTAAAATGATTTGTGAAGGCGTTGGTAAACCTGAGAGTGAGTTACCGCTTAAAAATTATAAGATTATAGTTGATGCGGGTAACGGAGCAGGTGGTTTTTATGCCGAAAATGTATTAAAACCGCTTGGCGCTAATATTTCCGGCAGTCAGTTCTTAAATCCTGACGGTATGTTCCCGAATCATATTCCAAATCCTGAGAATAAAGCGGCAATGGAAAGCATTTGTGCTGCTGTTGTTAAAAATAATGCCGACCTTGGTATTATTTTTGATACCGACGTTGATAGAGCCGGTTGTGTTGATGGTACAGGTAAAGAAATCAACCGTAACCGTTTGGTAGCATTGGCGGCTTATATCGCAATGCAAGAAAATAAGGGTGCTACTATTGTTACCGATTCGGTTACTTCTGACGGACTTAAAAAGTATATCGAACAAGATTTGGGCGGCAAACATTATCGTTATAAACGCGGCTATAAAAACGTTATAAATAAGGCGATAGAGTTATGTAATGAAGGCATTAACTGTCCACTTGCCATTGAAACAAGCGGTCACGCGGCTCTTCGCGAAAACTATTTCCTTGATGACGGCGCATATCTTGCCACAAAAATTGTAATCGAACTTGCCTGCGGCAAAAAGTTTGATGAAATTTTATCTACTCTTGAAATGGCGGCAGAAGAAAAAGAAATCCGATTAAATATTAAGGCAGAAGATTTCCGCACTTATGGTCAAAATGTCATAGCGGAACTCGAAAAATTCGCTAAGAATAATACTGATTGCATAATAGCTGATGATAATAGGGAAGGTATTCGCATTACAACCCCTTACGGTTGGATGCTGTTACGCCTTAGCGTACACGATCCTGTAATGCCCATAAATTTTGAAAGCAATGAAAAGGGTGGTACGGCTAAAAACTTGGAATTCTTCAGAAGTTTTTATGAGCAGTTCGATTTACTTGATTTATCAAACTATAAATAAAATTAAGGGAGACTTTAGTCTCCCTTTTTTTAGTCATCTTGTCTGTCACAACCGCAACCAATTGAGTCGGAAATATCGGTATTTTTCGGCGGGAAAAAGTCGTCGGTGGGGAACTTGATTTTACGGAAGATATCGCAGGGTTGGTCGGTTGTGTCGGTGCATTGCTTTTCGGGTATGCAAAAGTCGTATACTGGGATAAGCATCTGCACGTTGCGGATAAGCTGAACAACACTGAACAAACCGAGTGTTGCATAAACCGTCGCAGTACCGCACTCACAGCTTGTTACTATCTGTCCGCCCAAGAGTTCACATGCAAAGTTCGGTACAACGCCGAGACACTCGCAGCAGTCTTTAACCTGACCGAGTCGACATCCAAGCGGTATCGGGTCGACGCTTTGTACAACGCATTTAGGCATATTTGTTGTGCGATGGGTGGGGTTATCGCAGTTATCATCCGATACTGTGTTTGAAAAAATCTTCACATTTCCGTCGCCGCCGAAAAGTATTACGCGCTTGTTGAAACTTGAAAGACCTTTAATTTGTACAGGGCAAGAGTGTGCCGACAGGTATACATCAAATTCAACAAGGAATAAGAAGGTAAGGTCACATGAGAAGAAACCGCGGTTAAAGTTGACGGGTTCAACATTAATAAAGACGTTAAGCACTTCGGCATTTTTGATTTTAACGCTTAAAGCTCTCTCAATGTAGTTTTGACCTTCTGCAGTAAAATAGCATCTTAAATCTTCTACACAGTCTCTATCACAGCAAGAGTCATAAACCCTTCCCGCATCAATACAACAGGCATCACTGAATGTGCCGTTTTGAACGTCGTTTCTTGTGTCTGCCATAAAAGACCTCCAAAATTATATTGAAGATAAAACTTCTATAACATAATATGAAAAACGAATTTTATGGTTACAAAAAAAGAGCCGAACGGCTCTTTTTTATTTGTTTATTAAATTGTATATATCAGCGTACATATAGAGCGAGCCCATACAAATAAGCGGTTTGCCGTCGTCTTTGCTTTCCTTGACAGCAAGTGTAAAAGCATCGCTTATGGTATCAAATGCTTCCCCGAAAGTGCCTGTTTTTTTGAACTCTTCCGAGAATTCTACCGCAGTCAATGCACGTGGGTTGTCGGGAGTTATACAGTAAATCTTGTCCCCAACGGTGGATATTTCCTTTGCGATAAATTTGTAATCCTTATCCTTCATAACTCCCGTCAAAATGTTTACGCGTTGCTTCCCAAAATATTGTTTAATGCTTTTTACTGCGGCAGAAACGCCTTGTGGGTTGTGTGAACCGTCAAAGATTATAACGGGTTTTCTGCTTAAAAGTTCAAATCTTGCAGGCCAACGGGTGTTTTTAAGTCCGCTTCGTATATTTTCTTCGGTTAAATTGAAACCTTTTTGACGCAAAATTTCGGTGGAAGTTACGGCGTTCGCTGCATTATAGGGCTGATATCCGCCAAGTAAAGTTAGAGATAATTCGTTATAGTTTTTATATTCGAAAACAGTGCCGTTTAAATCTGCGCTTAAAATTTTCAAACTATCGTATTGGGGAGTATAGACCTTTGAGTTAAAATAATCGGCGGTATCAAGTATTACTTTTTCAGCGGTCTTGTTATCGCCACACCAAAGCACAGGGGTATCTCTTTTTATAATACCTGCCTTCTCGGTGGCAATTTGCTCTATTGTGTCGCCCAAAAAATTTTGATGGTCAAAATCTATGCCCGTAATTACGGATAACAGGGAGGTAGTAATAATGTTTGTGGCGTCATATCTTCCGCCGAGTCCACACTCTAAAACTACAATGTCGCAGTTCTGCCTTTTAAAATATTCAAATCCAATAGCCGTTATCAGTTCAAACTCGGTGGGCTTGTCGGCCATTTTTTCGGTAAACGGTTTTATATATGCGCAAATTTCGGCCAAATCATCGTTAGGAATCATTTGCCCATTTATCGAGATTCGCTCGTTAAATTCAAGAATATAGGGCGACGTATATGTGCCGACTTTATAACCCGCATCCATTAGTATACTGCTCAGCATTGCGCAAAAAGAACCCTTGCCGTTAGTACCCGCAACGTGTATAAATTTAAGACTTTCTTGTGGATTCCCAAGATACGCACATAGAGCTTTAATTCTGTCAAGTCCGGGTTTGCAAAAGAAATTGCTGAGAGAGTGTATAAACTTTAGTGCTTCAGTGTAATTCATTGTTTTTCCCCGTAATTTTTGTTATTTGCCCAATCAATTGCTTATTTTTAAGCAGTAAAATAAGTATCGGCAATTCAGCCGCAAATACAATTATATAATTTACCGCACGGCTCATAAGTGTTAAGAAAAAAGGATAACCAAACCAGATGGATAGCCCTGCTGTTTTAAGTATCACCGAGCCGAAAAGGTGGCAAAAGCCGACAGCAAGAGTTGTTTTGACAGTGATTTTTTGATTTTTGAATAAATCAAAAATCAACCCTGCAAAAAAGCCGATAAAAGCGGCGGCAAAGGTCAAAATTGGGTTTATGGCATAGCCGCGCAAAAGACAACCGATAATATCGGCTGCTATGGCAGTTACCGCACCAACGGTCGGACCGAATAAAATACCAACCAGTATCAGTGGTAGATTTTCGAAACTGAAACGAATTGTGTCACCCACCGAAAAAGCGAGAAACTTACCGCAAATAAAGCTGATAGCGGCGAACAATGCCGAAACTGCAAGAACTTTCGGATTGCTTAGGTTTTGTGTTTTTAATAATTTGCGCAAAAAAATACCCTCCTTGTAAATAGCTACAAGCAGGGCTGAAAATATAGTTTACCTTGTTTGTAGCAGCGGGATGCGAATTTCAAACCGCAAGGAAAACCCTTTCGTCCGCACGGCAACTCCCCGTCCGCACAGCACTTAACGCAAGAAATTCTACTCTGCTATAAACTATTATAAGCAATAGTTTTATTTTGTCAATTATATTTTAAAAAAATTATTAACGTCTATTGTTTCGGCGGTGATTTTGCCTTGCAACATACTATTGCTGCCACCGCCCACCAATCCTAATTTTGATTTAATTTCGGGTAGAAGCGCCTTTAAATCACTTCTTTTAGAGCAACAAACAAAATTATATCCGCCGTTATTTTTGCCTAGAGCCACAAAAATATTACATTTTTCCGCACCCTTATCGGCTAAATATCTAAGTGTCGGGATATCGGCATCTTCTTCTATTACAACGAGATTCCCATCGGTTTTTGATATTTGAGCGAGTTTTAATTCCATAAGTTCGCGCTTAAATTTTGTTATCATAAATTTAAGGCGTTCATTATCGCCGAGTAACGCTTTAACCGCTATGGCAGTATCGCTTTGCGGAGCTTTAAGAAGGGCGGAAATTTCGGCGATATTAGAATATTTGTTTTGATAATCTTTTACAGCTCTCATACCGCATTTTATGGTTATTCTGACACCGTTTTTATGCTTTTCGGTTTCAAGTAGTTTTATAATACCGATTTCGCCCGTGTTTTTTACGTGCGGCGCACAGCAAGCGCAAACGTCATATCCGTCGATTGTTACAAGCCGTACGTTTTCGGTGAGTTCAAGCTTTGAACGATAGGGGATATTTTTAAGCACTTCTATATTGGGATACTCTGCCGTAATGCTTACGTTTTTATGCACCGCTTCGTTTGAGAGAATTTCTATTTTGTCAAGGTCGGCGCGAGTAAGCAACCCGTCAAAGTCCAAGGTTACGATATTATCGCTTAAATGAAATCCTGTATTATTATATCCGTACAGTTTATGTACAATTCCTGATATAATGTGTTCGCCCGAGTGTTGTTGCATTTTATCAAATCTCTCGGCAAAATTAATTTTGCAGTTTACGGTATCGTTTATATTAAGTGGTTTGTCGCAGTAGTGATAGATGATATCATTTTCTATCTGCACGTCAAAAACCTTGGCATCTGCTATAAAGCCCGTATCGGAATACTGTCCGCCGCCTTCGGGGAAAAATGCGGTGCAGTCTAGAACGATTTTGTAGTATTTATCGGCTTTTTCGCTTTTTAAAACAGTTGCAGTAAACTCTTTTAAATAACTGTCATCATCGTATAATTTAACTGTTTTCATAATACCAGTCCTTTTGCTTTTTCTTAATTATAATATAAAATCAAAATAAAGTAAATCTAATTTTTTCGGTACTTAATTTCGGTATCGCGTTTAAAAAAATCTTACAAATTTCCGGATAAGCACTTTCGTTTTTTATTGAAAATATTGATGATATATTGTATAATAAATGCATTCTTTAGTAAGGATAGGATAAAGATGAAGCAAAACTTTATAAACAAAGGTTTAGAGTATATTAAAAATAACCCGATTCGCTTTTTGGTGCTTTGTGTAAGTGCTATTGTTTTTATTATCTCTGCGGTTATGCTTATTAAAGTTGGGCTGGATTATAAAACGGGTGAAGAAATTTATGACGGTATTACTGAAGAAATCGTAACACCGATAGTGCAGTCACCGACAAGTTCTGACGCATCTTCCTCAAATATTCCGCAAGAGACGGTGAAGGATATTAACACCCCGCCCATAAGCGTTGATTTTGAAAAGCTTAAAAGGATAAATCGGGATATTGTAGCGTGGATTTACTGTGAAGACACACCAATAAACTATCCTATTGTTGCCTGTAATTCTGCGTCGGATTTGGATAAATATCTTGTAACAGCGGTGGATGGTAAAAAGAATAAATCCGGCTCAATTTTCCTTGATTACCGTAATTTACCTGATTTTTCGAATTTGAACACAATAATATATGGTCACAGTATGAAAAACGGCACAATGTTTGCCTATCTTTTAAGGTATAATAACCAAGAGTTTTATGAAAATCACAAATATATGTGGTTGCTCACCGAAAATGTCACCTACCGAATTGAATTAATTTGCGGTAATGAAGTTAAAGCAATGTCGGAGGATTATATTATTTACGATAATAAAAATCAGTTTGACAGTTATTTAGAACGCTCTTTAGCAGCGTCAAAATTTGTATCAAACACCGATTTATCGGGCGTTAAAAATATAGTGGCCCTATCAACCTGTGCGTATTCTAATGAAGAAAGCCGCTTTGTTGTTTTGGGGAATCTTGTTAAAATAGAAAAGTAGGTCGAATATGAAAGAGTTTTATGAATACACCGAATTATTAACGGTAAATGATATTGATTGCAATTTAAAAATGACACTCGCACACGCGGTGGATACGTTGCAAATTTTAGCAAATGAAAATGCCGAGCGCAGCGGTTATGGATTTAAGGCACTGCTTGATAGCAATAATGCGTTTTGGGTACTTACTAAAATAAAAATTAAATGCAATGCGATGCCGCGTCACCGCGAAAAAGTTACATGTAAAACATGGCCGATTGTACCCGGTAAATTAACTCTTGAACGTGATTTTCAAATAAAGGATATGAACGGCAGCGTAGCTGTAGCGGCTACAAGTGAGTGGTGCTTGATTGACGCTGACACCCGACGTATCAAGAGAATTGACGGAAATGCCGTAATGCCCGGAATTGATTATATTGAAGAACGTGCGGTGGACTCCCAATACACAAAGCAAAAAATCGACTTTTCCGAGTGTGAAATGTGCTATGAGAGAACCATCCGCGCAACCGATATTGATATGAACTCTCACGCAAATAACACCCGTTATACCTATATGGCAATCGATTGTTTTACTACCGCGTTTTTAAGCGAAAACGATGTTGACACCTTCGAAATACATTTTGTGAAAGAGTGTATTGAGGGAGATAAATTAATCGTTTACCGTAAACAAACAGGGGATAATTCATATTATATAACGGCTGTTAAAGATGATAATCAAACTGTATTCAGAGTATTTATAGATTTTAAGAAGGCAAACTGATTTAAAAAAAAGAATTAAATTGAGGGACCGTATATTACCGGATTATACTACCGGCGAAGAAATATTTAATATGGTAACCCATATTGTAGGTGGGGGACTGGGCGTTATTTATCTTGTGTTATGCATTTTATTTGCATTTTCTTTTATGTCATTTTAAAGTAAAGCAGACACGTCCGTTTGTTTTTATTGTTGACTTTGCCACACTAAAGTGGTAAAATATGAACAAGTGAAGATAAGGGGTGTTGTTATGGCTGTTTTCCGTTCTGATTCTATCGATAGATTATTTTCGGTAATACTTAAATTAGAAAATAAAGATGATTGTTATAACTTTTTCGAAGATATCTGTACCATAAAGGAAGTTCAGGATATGGCGCAGCGTCTTGATGTTGCCGTTGCTCTTGATGAAGGTAAAAACTATCAAGAAATTGCAAGGGATGTTAACGTAAGCTCTGCAACGATTAGTAGGGTAAGCAGATGCCTTAATTATGGTTGCGGTGGATATAAAAAGGCAATAGAACAAGTAAAAAAAAGCAAATGAAATGTGGTGGGTAGTATTGCCCACCTTTTAATTTTTGTATTGCACTCAAATATAATAAATGGTATAATAAAATTAAAAAATTGAAGGGATGTTGAAAATGGGATATAAATCCGATATTGAAATTGCACAGGAGTGTAAATTAGAGCATATTACAGAGATTGCTAAACGTGCACACGTTGATGAAGAATATATTGAACAATACGGCAAATATAAAGCAAAAATCGACCCGAAATTGCTTGATGATACTGCTCGTCCTAACGGTAAACTCGTTTTGGTAACTGCCATTACGCCGACCCCTGCGGGTGAAGGTAAAACGACTACAACCATAGGTCTTGCAGACGGACTTCGCCGTATAGGAAAAGACGTAACCGTAGCATTACGTGAACCGTCACTGGGACCTGTTTTCGGAGTTAAGGGCGGTGCTGCAGGCGGCGGATATGCTCAGGTTGTACCGATGGAGGATATCAATCTTCACTTTACGGGTGACTTTCACGCTATAGGTGCTGCAAACAACCTACTTGCCGCTATGCTTGATAACCATATTCAACAGGGAAATGCTTTAGGTATTGATGTTCGCAAAATCACATGGAAACGCTGCGTTGATATGAACGACCGTCAACTTCGCTTTGTTGTAGACGGTATGGGCGGTAAGGCCAACGGAGTTCCGCGTGAAGATGGTTTTGATATTACGGTTGCTTCTGAGATTATGGCAATATTATGCCTTTCAAATTCTATAACCGATTTAAAAGAACGTTTATCACGCATTATCGTTGGTTATACCTTTGATGATAAGCCCGTAACCTGTGGTGAGCTTAAAGCAGCAGGAGCTATGACGGCATTGCTCAAAGACGCGATTAAACCCAACCTTGTACAAACACTTGAGGGTACACCGGCATTTGTTCACGGCGGACCTTTTGCAAATATTGCACACGGATGTAATTCGGTTATGGCTACAAAATTAGCGCTCAAAATGGGCGATTACGCTATTACCGAAGCGGGCTTTGGCGCAGACCTTGGTGCTGAGAAATTCCTTGATATTAAATGCCGTATGGCTGGACTTACTCCCGATGCGGTTGTAATAGTTGCCACAGTTCGAGCACTTAAGATGCACGGCGGTTTACTTAAAACTCAACTCGCAACGGAAGATATCAGGGCGCTTGAAAATGGTATACCGAATCTTCTTCGCCATGTATCAAATATTAAAAATGTTTACAAACTGCCTTGTGTAGTCGCCGTTAACCGTTTCCCGACCGATACCGATAATGAAATTGACTTTATTATAAATAAGTGTAAGGAACTCGGCGTAAATACCGTTCTCTCAACCGTTTGGGCTGAAGGCGGAAAGGGCGGCGAGGCACTGGCAAAAGAGGTTGTACGCCTTTGCGAAGAAGAACAGGGCGATTTTACCTTTTCTTACGATACCGAGCTGTCTATCGAAGAAAAAATTGAAGCCGTTGTTAAGAAAATTTACGGCGGTGACGGCGTAACGCTTATGCCTAATGCCAGAAAGCAGGTAGAACAGTTGACTGCTTTGGGATTTGGCAAACTGCCTATTTGCATTGCAAAAACACAGTACAGTTTTTCTGATGACCCCACTAAACTCGGTGCACCCGAAAACTTTACGGTGACTGTTAAAAACGTTAAGGTATCGGCAGGTGCCGGATTTATAGTTGTTCTTACGGGTGATATTCTCACAATGCCGGGCCTTCCAAAAGTTCCTGCCGCTGAGAAAATTGATGTCGACGAAAACGGAAAGATTACAGGACTTTTCTAATATGAAAAAAGTAAATATATTAATAAAAATAATTTGTGTTTTGTTTTGTATGGTGTTTTTGTTAGTGGGTTGCGGAAAAGAAGAACCAAGACCCACGCCGACACCGTCCATACCGAACACCTCTCCATCCGATGAATATACATCAAGTGATATTCATACCGAGCAACCAAGTCGATATGATGATTTATTCTCCGAAATGACCGATATTGGAACGACGGTTGTTGGGTATGGTGACCTTGAAAAAGATGAATATAAAGATGCTTTGTTAGAACTTGAAAGTGTGCTTGATAAATATTCAAGAAATGTATCGGTAGTGGCGTATGCGCTTGATAATAATAAGGCGCTCACATACAACACAAATCAAGACCTGTTTTGCGCTTGTACAGTAAAAGCCGCTTATGCTCTTTATGCTTGTAAAGAAATGGAAAAGGGAAATGGTTCGCTTGCCACCACCATGACCTATGAGAGCAAACATTACGAGCCGGGAACAGGGGATATGCAGTATCGTGATTTCGGCACAGTGTTTACAATGGAAACCATTATTGACAAAACGATGGGTATTAGCGATAATGTTGGATATCTTATGATGGTTGATTATTTCGGTAGGGACGGTTATAACGAGTGGATTACGGAACTCGGTTGTCCATCGCTGCAAATAAAGCCAACAGTTTGGAGTTTGCACGCCAAAGCAAAAGATTTAGCGGTAATCTGGAGAGAAATTTATGAGTATTTTAAAACCGATTCAGAGTATGCTAAATTTTTAAAGAAAACATGCACAAACACACCGAATAACTATGCCACCGCTGCACTGGAAGGTGTTGATGTTTCTCATAAACAAGGGCATAACAGCTCGGGCGGATGGCTTGCATACAGCGATGCGGGTATTGTTTGGAAAGGTGATAAACCCTATATAATTGTCGTATTAACCGATGCGCCGGGACCATCATCCTATGATGCCGGTGTTATGGCTGATATAATAAAGCTTATAGATAGTAAATTGTTCTAAAAAACAAGGATTGCGTCAGCAATCCTTGTTTTTTATATTTAATATGGCAAAAATGCGTATGTTTAAAATGTAATTAATACTTACTTACGATTAAAAAATGTATCTAATAATAGACTTGTTTTTAATATTTATATGGTATTTTAATTTAAAGTGTGATACAATGCTTTTAGAATAGGACAAGGCGGTATTTCCATACAATGTTCTAAAGGGGATATTGTATGAAAAGAAAATCAGTAAAGCTATTGTCCTTTATATGTTCGGTTTTACTCATTGGCTTAAGTTTCTCACCGTTGCTTTTAAAATCGGATTTGGCGGTGTCGGCAAATGCCGATTTCGGAAACGAGAAACTCGTTATTATTGATGCGGGCCACGGTGGGTTTGACGGCGGTGCGGTAGCAAGCGATGGCACGGTTGAAAAGGATATTAATTTGCAAATAGCAACGTCGTTGTCTGAATTGTTGGCGCTGGGTGGCTATAGTGTTATTATGACAAGAAATACCGACACAGGCACCGAAGATGATTTTACAAAACCCATACAAGTAAGAAAAGTGAGTGACCTTAAAAATCGTTTGGCGCTTATGGATAGGTATCCAAACGCTGTTTTTGTAAGTATTCATCTTAATAAATTTACGGCGTCGGCGGCAAAAGGCGCGCAGGTGTTTTATTCTAAAAATAACCCCGATAGTTACACTTTGGGTGACAGTATACAAGGTAATATCCGAACTTTGCTTCAACCCGAAAACGATAGGGTGATAAAGCAGGGCACTAAGAGTACGTATCTATTACATAATGCAAAAATACCTGCAGTAATAGTTGAGTGCGGTTTTTTGAGTAACGCTTCGGAACTGCAAAAACTTAAGGATGATAATTATAAAAATCAGATAGCATTTGCCGTTTACTGCGGCATTAACGACTATTTTGTGGAAAGGTGAAATAATGGCACAGAAAAATAAAACTGTATTCGTGTGTACCGATTGCGGCGCCGAGAGTATCAAATGGCTCGGTCAATGTCCCGATTGCGGCGCGTGGAATACTATGGAAGAGCAATTTATAGCCCCGCAAGGTGTATCGACCAGAGCGGCGGTAAATGTAAAGCAGATTAACGTCTCAAATCTTGATAACATAGCCGTACATGATGAACACCGCTTTGTTACGGGGATTTCCGAACTTGACAGAGTGCTCGGCGGCGGAATAGTCAAGGGCTCTGTGGTGTTGCTTAGCGGTGATCCGGGTATAGGAAAATCCACAATACTTTTGCAGATGGCAAACGCTCTTAAAAATCTTAAAATTTTGTACGTATCGGGCGAGGAATCGGCGGTACAGATAAAACTTCGCGCGGCACGTCTCGGCGTTAAAAACGAAAATTTGCTTGTTATGACCGAAACCGATACAGAACTTGTTTGCGAATATATTAAAAGCAGTGCGCCCGATTTAGTTATGATAGATTCGGTGCAGACTATGAGCATTTCCGAACTTTCAAGCTCTAGCGGAAGCATTGTGCAGGTGCGCGAATCGGCTAAAATTTTGCTGAACACAGGTAAGCAACTCGATATACCTGTATTTATTGTGGGCCACGTTAACAAGGGTGGCGATATTGCGGGGCCCAAGGTACTTGAGCATATTGTGGATACGGTGCTTTATTTTGAGGGCGAGAAAAATCAGTCCTACAGAATCTTACGCGCTATTAAAAACCGATATGGCTCTACTAACGAAATCGGTGTTTTTGAAATGACCGATAAGGGACTGAGCGCCGTCGAAAATCCGTCAGCAATGCTATTGTCGGGCAGAATTAAAAACGTTTCGGGTGCGGCTATAACCTGTGTTATTGAAGGTACCCGTCCGATTTTAGCCGAAGTGCAAGCCCTTGTTACTGCAACCGGATTCGGCAATCCAAGACGTATGTCGGCAGGATTTGACTATAACCGATTAAATCTTATTTTAGCGGTACTTGAAAAACGAGAGGGACTTTATTTTTCAAATCTTGATGCATACGTTAATATTGTTGGCGGGATACGGCTTGATGAACCCGCTGCTGATTTAGCTGTGGCGTTGGCGCTTGTATCTTCACTTCGAGATACACCTATTGATGATGCAACAATTTGTTTTGGTGAGATTGGTTTATCGGGCGAGATTCGCTCGGTGTCACGAGTAACGTCGCGCGTTAAAGAAGCGGCGCGTCTGGGCTTTAAGAGGTGTATAGTGCCAAACTCTTGCCGCAAACTTTTAAAGGATATAAACGAACTTGAAATAATCTATGTGAATACGGTTGGAGAGGCATTGAATTATATCAGATAACAAAATCGCGATAGCTTTTGCTATCGCGATTTTGTTATCTTTTTAATTTGTAATAAATCTTAAAACCTATCTTAATAATCTCATCTGCTGCGAACATAATCACTGCAAAAAGTGTTATTAGCAACCACTGATTAAGTGTTAGTTTTGCAAGACTGAATAACGCAGATAATGGACTTAACATAATAATCAGTAAAAGTACAAGGCAGAGTGCTGAACCGATAAAGATATATTTGTGCTTTAAAATATTACTGTCTATAAGTACCTTTTCGCTGTAACTTGGGAAGATGTGAACTATCTGCAAAACGGACAGTGTTGCAAGGGCCATTGTTTGTGCAACTTGAGTATTTACTGTGTTGCCAATCGCCGAAGCGATTAAAGTTAAAATACAAATTATGGCTGCTTGGATAATGAGGGTTATTGTTGATTTAACGGTAAATACATTACGGCTTTTCTTGGCATTAGTATCAAGTACGCTATTGTCAGCAGGGGAGAGACCTAATGCAATACATGGTAGAATATCAGTAATAAGGTTTACCAGTAAAAGTTGGGAAGCTATCAATATGGGATTTGAAAAAATCAATGCACCTAGAAATAAAACTAAAAGTTCCCCAAGGTTACAACTGATGAAGTAGTAAATTATTCTTTTGATTTCTTCAAAAATATTACGTGCGTTTTTGACAACGTTAAGCAGTGTTGAAATACGTCCGTTAGATACGATTATGTCTGCGGCGTTCTTAGCAACATCGGTTGCGGTTTCATCAATGGCAAAACCAATATCGGCTTTGCGCAGTACCGGTGCGTCGGTACTCTTGCTACCCGTTACTGCCACCGTTTCGTTGTTGTGCATAAGCGCTTTAACTATACGGTAGCGATCGGTATCGTCAAGACGGGCAAACACAGCATATCCCGTTACAGTACTGTAAAGTTCCTCGTCTGTAAATTTCTTGATATTATCACCGGTAATACTTGTCAAACCATCGTGAAAAATACCAATACGTCGTGCTATTGCTTTTGAATTTATTTCACCATCACCCGTTGTCATAACGGTTTTAATTCCTGCATATTCACACTGTTCGACAGTTGCTATTATATCTGCATCGGGTGTGTCTAATAGACCTATAAAACCGGCAAATGTGATATTTTGCTCTAACTCTTCTGCCACCGGGAAAGCAGGTAATTCGGAAATAGGACGGTAGCCGACTGCAATGACGCGCATCTCCTTTGCCGCCATATTCTCGTAGACTGATAAAAGTGCTGATTCATCTATATCTTTGCAAAGCGGAATTATTTTTTCGGGTGCACCTTTTACAATTACAACGGGTTTGCCGTTTATCATATTAACGGTGGTAACTCTTTGTCTTATATTATCGAAAGGTACGTGAGCGAGCAGGGGATACATATTAAGCAATTGCTCACTGTCTGAAATTTCAAACCTACTGCAAAAATCAAACAATGCTTTTCCTGATGAATCGGAAATTAAATTTGATGCGGCTAAATTGTTATCAATACCATTGCCGCAAATAAGCGCCAACTTTGCAGTAAGAAGTGCGGCATTGCCGGGATTGTCCAAATCTGATTTGATATTATTACCATCAAATATTTCGGCAACACTCATATCATCAGGGGTTAAAACACCCGTTTTATCAGCGCATATTACTGAAATATCAGCTGCTTTTTCAAGCGAAGATAATTTATTAAAAATAATGCCTTTTTCACTAAGCGATTTCATTGCCGCCCAGATGACCAGCGCTGCGGTGATTGGAAGAGTTTCAGGAACGGCAGCAATTAATATAGGTAGGGTGTTTACAAGGGTATCGCCCAAAAATAACGCAAAATTTGTCTCAACTCTTGTAAGGTTGACGAGAATTAAAACAATGCAGATAAGCGCTGCAGTAACTGCCGCTACTATAAAGGTGTATTTTTTAACAAGCTCAATCGTTTTACTGAAGGGACTGTCTCCCGCGTCACTCTTCTTATTTAATAAGTGCATACGGCGGATTTCGGTATCATTGTCAATATCGGTAACAACGGCTTTGGCAGTGCCGTGGGTGACAGAACAACCTGCAAAGACCATATTGTTGCGACCCTCTATTTCGGTGATATCTTCGGTTATGGCTGAAAAGTCTTTTTCGACATCTATGATTTCACCGGTAAGCGCATATTCGTCGCACCTGAAATTAACCGTTTCAATAAGTCTGGCATCAACGGGGATATAGTCTCCCACACATAAAATAATGATGTCGCCCACAACTAGTTGGTCGGACGGTATATGCAACACCTCACCGTCACGCAAGGTGTCAACAAAACAACGGCGGATACTCTTAACCTGATGCCGCGCGTCCTTGGTAAAGTATTCTTGAAGTGATAGCGATACTGCGCCGATTAAAAGCATTACAATAACCGTTAAATACGGCCACCATACAGTTTTAGCCATTAACGAGAGTGCTGTGCAAATCACAGACGCTATGGTAAGATAGATAAAAACAGATTGTTTAAGTTGCGCCAATACTAATTTTAAAAACTTAATTATGGGGCGGTCAAACTCTGCGGTTTTGAGTAATTGTAATTCTTCCGCTTTTTGTGAAGAAAGACCGGAATCTTTATTGGTACCAAAGAAATTAAGCACCGTATCGGCATCCGAACTATGCCAAATCATAATATCCCTCCCAAGATTTGTTATATTTATAATACTACATTTTTTTACAATAATCAAGTTTACAAAAAGTTCTTTATTTATTGGTTGGTTTATGATATAATAAATCATCAATAATTTGGAGTTGTACTTATGGATTGGATAGAGGTGACTGTTTCGGTCGATACCGAACAGTTGGATAAAACTGCCGCTATTTGTAATATGGTGGTATCGCATGGTATTTATATAGAAGATTATTCGGATTTAGAGCAAGGCGCAAGAGAAATAGCGCACATAGATTTAATTGATGAAGAATTACTTTTAAGAAACCGAAAAAAAGGTTTGGTGCATATATATATTTCAAGTGAATATAACGTCGAGGAAGCGGTGCAGTATATATCCGAGCGCTTGAAAGCAGAAAAAATTGAACATAAAATAACGTTGGTCGGTGTAAGCGATGCCGATTGGGCAGATTCCTGGAAAAAGTTTTTCAAAGTAACACCGGTTGGCGAACGTCTTGTAATTTGTCCCGAGTGGGAAAAGTATGGCAATCCTGATAATAAGGTCGTCTTAAAAATTGACCCAGGTGCCGCTTTCGGTACAGGAACACATGCCACAACCTCTCTTTGTTTACAAATTTTGCAGGATTACGTAAAGCAGGGCGATACTGTGCTTGATATAGGCAGCGGAAGCGGGATACTAAGTATTGCTGCGGTACTGCTCGGCGCTAAGGCGGCTGACGGCGTTGATATTGATGCTACGGCGGTCAAGGTTGCCGGTGAAAACGCAGTTCTTAATGGGGTTGCCGATAAAACCAATTATATATGTGGTGATTTGGCTGAAGAGATTGACGGCAGATATAATATTATTTGCGCCAACATCGTAGCTGATATCATTATGCGCCTTAATACCGATATCAAAAACTATATGGCTCAAGATGCTGTATACATCACATCGGGTATAATAGATGTACGCGTCGATGAAGTCAGAGAGAGCTTTAAAAACAATTCTCTCCAGATAATCAAAGAAGTAAGGCGCGATAATTGGTATTGCTTCGCATTAAAATTACAGGAGGCACCCAATGCTTGAATTTGAAGATTTGAAACTTAAATTATTGGGCTTTTATGATGAACTTTGCGATTTAAAGGATGCCATTGATTATGATGGTGTAAGACGGCACGTAGCGGAACTCGAAGCACAGGCGGCGGAAGACGGCTTTTGGGACGATATAGAAAATTCTCAAAAGATATTACAGCTTACAAGTCGTGAACGAGAAAAGATTAACGGTTACGATGCACTTGAAACGGCGTACAACGATGCGCTGACAATGATAGAATTAGCCGACGAAGCAGAAGATATTTCAATGCTCGAAGAAGTGACTGCAATGGTGGATGAGTTTACCGAAAAACTTGCTTCGCGTCGCCTTGAGACCCTACTTAAAGGTGAATACGATGCCAATAATGCCATTTTAACCTTCCATGCGGGTGCGGGCGGTACCGAAGCACAGGATTGGAACGAGATGCTTGTCCGCATGTACACTCACTGGGCGGAACGGCACAATTTTAAAACAAGTATGCTTGATTTTCTCGATGGAGAAGAAGCGGGTCTTAAAAGTGCTGTATTATTAATTGAAGGTGTAAATGCTTACGGTTATTTAAAAAGCGAGAGCGGTGTTCACCGTCTTGTGCGGATATCCCCCTTTGATTCTTCGGGCAGACGTCACACTTCTTTTGCTTCTTTGGAAGTTATGCCTGAAATCAGCGATGATACGCAGGTTGAGATTAATCCCGAAGACCTAAAGGTTGATACCTATCGTTCGGGTGGGGCCGGCGGTCAGCACGTTAATAAGACTGAATCGGCAATCCGTATAACCCATATTCCAACGGGTATCGTTGTTGCTTGCCAAAATGAGCGCAGTCAGCATCAGAACAGGGAAGTGGCTATGAAGATGCTCAAATCCAAACTTATCGAGATTAAAGAAAGAGAGCATCTTGATAAAATTGAAGATATAAAAGGTGTTCAAAAGGAAATTGCCTGGGGCTCTCAAATAAGGTCCTACGTATTTATGCCGTACACCTTAGCGAAGGATCACAGAACAGGTTTTGAATCAGGAAATATCGGCGCCGTTATGGATGGCGATATCGACGGTTTTATAAATGCTTATCTTAAAGCGGATTCTTTGGGACAATTAAATAAATAAGGAGAAAAGATTATGAAAAGAATTATTGCATTATCCTTGGCACTGCTTATGTTATTCAGTTTTGCAGGATGTAAGAAAAAGGAAATCGACCCCGCTACGACGGGGGGTAAAAATGGTGACAGAGTAAGCTATAACTATGATATGTCAAAATATGTAACACTCGGCACATATAAAGGTATGACTATCGATAAATCGAGCGACCTGTATAAGAATTATTACAATAGCTATTTTGAAAATATGGTAGCGCAGGCCAAAGCTTATAACTACGTAAAGGAAGGAACCTTAGCAAAAAATGATACCGCTATGATAGAGTATGTCGGCAAAATTGATGGTAAAGAGTTCCAAGGTGGAACGAGCTCCGCTGAGTATGCCCTTACTTTAGGTTCAGGCAGTTTTATCCCCGGTTTCGAGGATGCGCTTATAGGTAAAGAAATAGGTAAAACAACTGTAATTAACCTTAATTTCCCTGACGACTATGACCAGACAACATATTTTACCGATGATAAAGATATGAAAAACGGGTTTAATTTAAAGGGTAAAGCGGTAGAATTTACGGTTAAGGTAAACTCTGTTCAAAAAAAGCCCGAAATTAATGAAGAAACTGCAAAGAAATTGGGATTTAAGGATAACGCAGAACTTCTTAAAGCGCTTGAAGATACTACTGTTCAAAACTGTATAACAGATAATCTTTTAAATTCTGATAAATTTGCCGTTAAATCCTTCCCCGAAAAAGAGAAGAAGAATTATGATGAAGTTTATAACGAAATGTATGCCATCGCCCAACAGGAAGCTACCGCTTATAACTCTCAGAATGGCACAAACGTAACAGCAGAAGAAATGTTGTATTATAGGTATGGTATGACTTCCGACAATATAAAATATTACCACCAAAACTCGCTAAAAAATGAAGCTATTTTGTATTCAATTTTTGATGCCGAGAATCTTTCATACACCGAAGAAGAATACAATGAATATCTTGCCGAAATTGCAGCAGACAACACAACCAGTACCGAGACCATGACTGTTGAACAAATTAAGCAACAGTACAAACCTTGGCAGCTTGAAGCGTTAATGATAAGCCGCGTGGTTACCGACTTCTTAACCAGAAACGCAGTGATTAAATAATGATTTTAAAAATCAGTAAAATAACCGATTTTTCATCTGAAAAACTCAGCGAGTGTTTTGAAAAATTGGAGGAGCAAGAAAAACAGCGTATATCAAAAAAGAAAAACAGTGCCGCAAGGAATCTTTCTCTTGCGGCAAGGTGTTTGTTAGAGGATGGCCTGTATGAGCATTACGGTATAAAAAATCCGCAAATTAAAAGAACAGAAAACGGCAAACCGTATTTAGCGGACAATAAAGTTTATTTTAATATTTCCCATACGCGAGATGCGGTAGCAGTTGTCTTTTCAATGCATCCTGTTGGTGTGGATATAGAATACACAAGAGAATATAACGAAGGTGTTTGCCGTAAAATGTTTTCGCTTAGCGAACAAGAGTTTGTAAATGGAGATGATGTCAAATTTACAAAACTTTGGACTTTAAAGGAAGCGATGGTAAAAGCCGTGGGACAGGGCGTTTCCAAAATTAAAGAGTATAGTTTTAATATAAAAAATAAAACCGTTGTCTCAAATTTCGAAAATGCGTATTTTACCTTAGAGCAGCAAGATGGCTTAATAATTGCGGTTTGTGAAGTTTTATAGGCAAAAAAACAGTCGGAGAAATCCGACTGTTTTTTGTCACTTATTTATAAAATTAAATATATATTAAAGTTTTTTAAGAAAAATGACAAAAAGGGCTTGACTATTTACAAAAGTTGGAATATAATACTAAATTACTGATACTGGGTTAATATGCGGTTATTTTGTGCTTTTTTAGCCGAAACTGATGATTTTCATATTAATTCCCGTCAAATTTAGTATCTAAATGCAGACCTAAAAATCTGTATAAATTTAAGAGGAGTGAATGTTAACCTATGGAGTCTACAGCAATGGTAAAGCCTGTCCAGCTGGGTAAAAACACTCGTATGAGTTTCTCGAAAATCGATGAAGTTATCGATATGCCTAACCTTATCGAAATTCAGAAAGAGTCATACAAATGGTTTGTCGAGGAGGGCATGAGGGAAGTATTCCAAGAAATGTCTTCAATAACCGACTATACCGGTAACTTGGTTTTGGATTTTATCGATTACAGATTCGAAACCACACCTAAGTACAGCATAACCGAATGTAAAGCACGTGATACAACATATTCCGTGCCACTTCGCGTTACCACCCGCCTTATTAATAATGAAACGGGTGAAATTAAAGAAAGCGAAGTATTTATGGGCGATTTCCCGCTTATGACCGAGTCGGGCACCTTTGTTATTAATGGTGCTGAGCGAGCTATCGTATCACAACTTGTTCGTTCTCCCGGTGCTTATTTTGGCGTTAAAGCCGATGAAAAGACCGGTAGAAAACTTTTTAATTCCACAATTATTCCTAACCGCGGTGCTTGGCTTGAGTATGAAATCGATGCTAATGACGTAGTTTACGTCAGAATCGATAAAAATCGTAAGCTTCCTATCACCACGTTTGTTCGCGCTCTCGGTATTAATACTAATGAAGAAATTCGCGCACTTTTGGGTGACGATGAAAAGCTCAGCGCAACATTTGATAAGGATATAACAACAAATACAGACGATGCTCTTATAGAGGTTTATAAAAAGCTTCGTCCCGGTGAGCCCGCAACGGTAGAAGGTGCATATAATTATATCTCACAGCTCTTCTTTGATGCTCACAGATATGATTTATCACGTGTCGGACGTTATAAGTACAATAAAAAACTTGCTCTAGCACCCCGTATTATTGGCAAAACAGTTGCCCGTCCCGTTGTTGATCCTATGACGGGTGAGGTTCTTGCCGATGCAGGTGTAATCCTTAAAAAGCAGGATGCATTAAATCTACAGAAAAAGGGCGTTAGCGAGGTATACGTTAATTTAGTTGATGCCGAAGGAATTAAACGCGAGGTAAAGGTTCTTTCCAACGGTATGGTTGACATTAAGGACTTTATTGACTTTGACGTAAAAGACCTTGGTATAAATGAAAACGTTTGTTTTAACGTATTAAAGGATATACTTGATAATAACGAGACCGAGGAAGAAATCCGCGAGGCAATCAAGGCAAGCGTTGATAATCTTATTCCTAAACACATTATTATGGATGATATCTTCGCAACAATTAACTATTTCTTCTATCTTAACTACGGTATTGGTAATGTTGACGATATCGACCACTTGGGTAACCGTCGTATTCGTTCGGTGGGAGAACTTTTGCAGAACCAGTTCCGTATCGGCTTTACACGTATGGAGCGTGTTGTTCGCGAGAAGATGACCTTGCAAGCGCAGGACGTAGATGCGGTAACTCCGCAGTCGCTGATTAATATTAGACCTATTGCGGCAGCTATTAAAGAGTTCTTTGGCTCTTCACCGTTGTCACAGTTTATGGATCAGACTAACCCGTTGTCCGAACTCACTCATAAACGCCGTTTATCTGCGCTCGGTCCCGGTGGTTTGTCCAGAGATCGTGCATCCTTCGAAGTGCGTGACGTTCACTATACCCACTATGGCCGTATGTGTCCTATAGAGACACCGGAAGGCCCTAACATCGGTCTTATCTCTTACCTTGCAACCTTTGCAAGAATTAATGAATACGGATTTATTGAAACACCGTTCCGTAAGGTCGATAAAGAAAATGGACGTGTTCTTGATGAAGTGGTATATGTTACTGCCGACGAAGAAGACGAGTTTGTTGTAGCTCAGGCCAATGAGCCGCTCGACAGCGAAGGACGTTTTGTAAACGCCAAGGTTCACGCGCGTTTCCAGGATCGCTTCCTTGAGACCGACGGTTCCGAGATTGACCTTATGGACGTATCTCCCAAAATGGTAGTATCGGTTGCTACTGCTATGATTCCGTTCCTTGAAAACGATGATGCTAACCGTGCGCTCATGGGCTCTAACATGCAGAAGCAGGCAGTACCGCTTCTCGTTACCGAAAGCCCGATTGTAGCCACCGGTATGGAATATAAAGCCGCTGTTGACTCGGGTGTTGTAGTTCTTGCAGAACGTGCCGGTACCGTAACTGCCGTTTCCGCTGATACGATTAAGGTTAAGGTATCGGGTGGGGAAGTTGATGAGTATAATCTTATTAAGTTCCTGCGTTCAAACCATGGCACTTGTATTAACCAAAAGCCCATCGTTAGCGTTGGACAAAAGGTTGCAAAGGGCGAAGTTATTGCCGATGGTCCTGCTACTGATAATGGTGAAATAAGTCTTGGACGTAACGCGCTTATCGGATTTATGACCTGGGAAGGTTATAACTATGAAGACGCTGTTTTGATTAACGAAAAGTTAGTTAGAGAAGATATGTATACTTCAATTCATATTGAAGAATATGAAATTGAAGCGAGAGATACAAAGCTCGGACCTGAAGAAATTACAAGAGACATCCCTAATGTTGGTGAAGATGCTCTTAAAGACCTTGATGAACTCGTTATTAGCCCTATTGGTGCTGAAGTTCATTCAGGCGATATCCTTGTAGGTAAGGTTACACCTAAGGGTGAAACCGAGCTTACCGCAGAAGAACGACTGCTGCGCGCTATTTTCGGTGAAAAAGCACGTGAAGTTCGTGATACTTCTTTGCGTGTTCCCCATGGTGAATACGGCACAATCGTTGACGTTAAGGTATTTTCTCGTGAGAATGCATCGGAATTAAGCCCCGGTGTAAATCTCGTTGTTCGTTGCTATATCGCACAGAAGCGCAAGATTTCTGTGGGCGATAAGATGGCGGGACGTCACGGTAATAAGGGTGTTGTTTCGCGCATACTTCCAAGCGAAGATATGCCGTTCTTACCCGATGGCACTCCGCTTGACATTGTGCTCAATCCCTTGGGTGTTCCTTCACGTATGAACATCGGTCAGGTACTTGAAGTTCATTTGGGTTACGCCGCCAAGGCGCTTGGTTGGAAGATTTGCACGCCTGTATTTGACGGTGCGCACGAATCCGACATCCGCGAATGCTTTAGAATGGCAGGTCTTCCCGAAGACGGAAAGGTTCAGCTTTACGATGGCCGTACAGGTGAGCCGTTTGATAACCGTGTAACAGTAGGTTACATGTATTACCTTAAACTTCATCACTTGGTTGATGATAAGATTCACGCCCGTTCAACCGGTCCTTACTCTCTCGTAACTCAGCAGCC
>CAZSIL010000012.1:0-51715 GCA_964607025.1 uncultured Eubacteriales bacterium | reverse complement strand
ACAAACGGTACATGTGCCGCTTGATTTAGGCGACTGGCGGCGGCAAAATGTAAATTCGCTTATACATACTCTTTACTGCGCTATAAAGGCATATAATAAAGATATTATGTTTGGAATAAGCCCTGCCGCCGATATAGATAGGTGCTATAATGAGCTTTATGCCGATATCGAGGGTTGGGCACACGGCGGTTACGTTGATTACATTATGCCGCAATTATATTTCGGCTTTGAATATCCGATAGAAAGATTTAGATTTGATAAACTACTGCCTGTCTGGCAGGCGATGTTAGAAGACACAAATGCAGCGCTTTTTGTTGGACTTGCGAACTACAAAATAGGCACCGATAACGAGCCCGATAAACAGGAATGGAATAAAGAAAACGATATTATCGCGCAGCAAATAACTTATCTTCGCGAGGAAAAAATCGGAGGTTTTGTGTTTTTCTCATATTCATCACTGTTTAGTGATAAAGATTTAAATATTTTACAAACACAGAAAATTAAGGAGTTAACAAAAAACAATGAATGACGGAATAGTTTCCGCTTTGGTGGCGCTTGTGGGAACAATGATAGGTACCTTTGGCGGTATTGTAACGTCGGGCAAACTTACCAATTACCGTATAGAACAACTGGAAAAAAAGGTGGATGCACATAACGGCTTTGCAATGAAGATACCAATACTTGAAGAGCGCCTCAAAGCAATGCAAAATAAAATTAATGATATTGAAGAAAGGGGCATATTTCATGAAAATTTCAAAATGGACAATAGTAAGAACAATTATGATTCTTTTAGTGATTGTTAATATGGTGCTTAAAGCATTTGGCGTAAACACTATTGATATAAATGAAAATGCGGTTTTGGGTGTTGTTGAAGCACTTATTGAAATCGGAGCGATAGTTGCGGCTTGGTGGTATAATAATTCGTTTACAGAGAAGGCGCGAGAAGCAGATGAATTCTTTAAAAAATTAAAGGAGGAGGATACAGATGTTCAAACTGGCGCTTAATGCGGGTCATTACATAAACGAGCCGGGCAAAAGGGTTTTAAAAACGCTCGACAGTAAGCAGACAAGAGAGTGGACGCTAAACGATCGCATTTGCGATAAGGTGGAGAAAAAGTTAAGCATGTATGAAGGGCTATCCCTTATTCGTATCGATGATACAACGGGTAAAAACAATGTATCCCTCGCAGACCGCGCAAAAAAAGCCAATGATTTCGGTGCGGACATTTATATTTCGGTGCATCACAATGCAGGTATAAAAGGTGGCAAAGGGGGCGGAATTTCGGCATACGTTTACACTAAGGTTGATGATTATACAAAGAAAATGCAAAAACTTTTGTATGATAAACTGATAGCCAAAACGGGACTTAAAGGTAACAGAGCGTCTCCGCTTGAAAGTGCAAATTTTGCGGAGTTGCGATTAACCCGTATGCCCGCAGTTTTGTTGGAGTGCGGTTTCATGGATTCCGCAACCGACGTTCCTATTATTTTAAGTGAAGATTTCGCCGAAAAATGCGCCGTCGCTATTACCGAGGCGGTTGTAGAACTAGGCAAACTTAAACTCAAAGAAACACCTAAAAAAGAAACAATCTACAGGGTGCAGGTGGGTGCGTACAGAGAAAAGTCAAACGCGGAACAAACCGCAAAAAAATTAAAGGCGGCAGGGTTTGATGCCATAATTAAAACCGAAAAATTATAACAAAAAACGATTCATCACATTGATGAATCGTTTTTTCTATAACTGCCAGTCTATAGGGGTGAGTCCTGCGGATTCTAACAGTTGGTTGGTTTTGGAAAAATGTTTACATCCAAAGAAACCGCCGTAAGCCGAAAGGGGACTCGGGTGAACCGTTGTCAGTTTTTTGTGTATAGGATTTGTAATTATTTTTGCTTTTTGTATCGCGTTATTACCCCAAAGCAAAAATACAATGGGAGTTGTCTTGTTGTTAAGTTCAGTAATTATACGGTCGGTAACCTTTTCCCAACCCGACGTTTTGTGGCTGTTAGGCGACGCGGCGCGTACAGTTAAAACGTTGTTAAGCAACAACACACCCTGCTTTGCCCAACTTGTAAGTTCACCAAAATGGGCGGGTTGGGTAATATTTAAGTCGCTTTCTATTTCCTTGAAAATGTTTTTAAGTGACGGTGGCGGCTCTACACCCGCCAATACCGAAAAGCAAAGTCCGTGCGCCTGATTCGGCCCGTGATATGGGTCTTGACCGATAATTACCACCTTGGTATCAGAAAAAGAAGTGTATTTAAGCGCATTAAAGATATCGTTCATTTTGGGGTATACGGTATGATTCTTATACTCGTTTTTTAAAAATTCACGAAGCTTTAAATAATATGGCTTTTGCCATTCATCCGCTAAAATTTCATCCCAGTCGTTTCCGATTTTTACCATAATTATCTCCTAATGCTTTTGCTGATATTATATATAATGTGATGCGTAAATTCAAATTCAATGGGAGCTTTGTTGAAATTACGCTGTTTTTGTGATAAAATGTGCTTAATTATTACTGAAAGGAACGTGTGAATACAAATATGAAAAGGTTGTTTGCGTTTTGTTTATGTGTGCTTTTGGTTTTGGCGTCATTAACGGCGTGTTCTAATGAAAAAACCGACAATAGCGTACCAAATGATGATGGAGAAAAAGAGCAAATTGTGGAAGATACCACGATAAGTTTTTATGCTTGTCCAGACAATCTGCTTCATCCGTCACTTTATTACGATGCAATAGAAAATGCTGCCGAGAAAAATGGAATACAGGCAGATTATTCTGATTTGCATAATGCGACCTATGATTTTTTTCCATTTTACGAGCAGATTAAGGATGATATAAAAAATGCCGATATTGCCTACATAAATCAAGAATCAATGATTGGTGGTACACACCGCGATATTCAAGCTTTTCCGCTTTTTAATAGTCCGTCGGCTATGGGGAATACGTTAGCCGAATTAGGATTTGACGTTGTAAACATAGCCCACAATCATATGCTCGACTGCGGAATAAAAGGTATGGAATATTCAAAGCAGCTATTTGATTCCCTAAATGTTAAACTTTTGGGATATTACCCAAACAAAGCATCTACTGATGATATTATGATAATCGAGAGGAAGGGTATAAAGGTTGCTTTTTTAACTTATACCTACAGTACAAACGGTATAAGCAAACCCGATAGCAGTGAATTTGTTATACCGTATTTTGAAGAAAAACTTATGGAAAAACAAATTAAAATTGCTAAAGAGAAGGCGGATTTTATAATCGTTTCTTGCCATTGGGGAGATGAGTATTCCTTTAATCTAAATGGTATGCAAAAAGAATACGCAAAGTTTTTAAACGAAGCGGAAGTTGACGTGATCTTAGGTATGCACCCACACTGTATACAACCTGTCGAGTGGCTGACAAATGAAAACGGCTATAAAACTTTGGCGGTTTATTCGCTAGGCACAATGGTTTCGGGTATACGAAAGGGCTCTAGCGCCTTGGCGGGAATTTTAAGTTTGGATATTGTAAAGGACGGCAAAACGGGTGATGTGTATATAGAAAAACCGCAATTTCTGCCAACGGTCGCCCATTATGTATGGGGTGGTAATTATGTTGCGACCAATGATACAGCATCACGAGACTTTGAAATATACTATTTAAAAGATTACACCGAAACTTTAGCACAAAAGCATGCAATAGTACGAACTGAAAAAAGGGAAGGCAAAACCACACTTATAGGCGGCGGATTTACGGTAGAAAATCTACAAAAAACAGTTGAAAAATACATCCCGGAAGAATTTTTACCCAAATAACGCCTAGTTTGTTATTTTACTTTTTACCGCCTACGTCGTCTTCGTATTCGCAAACGTTTAGTTTTACCTTTGTACTCAGCAAAAAAGGTCGGTTAACAGTTTAACGCGTTCAACAAGCAGTACGCCGATTATTATACCCGCAAGGCCCTGTATGGAGTTTGCGGGTATGTTTGCAAATGATGGGATAAAGCCGTACATAAAACCTTCAAACACAAAATATCCTAAAATCATAACCACTTCTGCGGTAACACCGCTTATAATGCGGGAAATCAGCGGTTTTGTATTTAAAGCTTTGAATACAAAGTAGGCGCATATCGCCATAAGACCTTTAATTACAAAGGTTATAGGTGCGTATATTATGTACCCCGAAAATAAATCGGCAAGCGCAGAACCTATACCTGCGGCAAGAAAACTAAAACCTGGCGGCAATAACCAAGCAGAAAGTAAGACGAACCCATCGCCAAGGTTTATATATCCGTTAAGTGGAGAAGGTATTTTGATAATTATGGTTGCAACGCACGTAAGCGCAGCAAAGAGTGCGGATAAAACTAATTTTTTAGTGCTGAATTTTTCTGTTTTCATAAAATAAACGGCTTTCTATTTAAGTTTGTTTATTTTTGCCGTGTCGGCAATTACTATCATTTTCATATCTTCCGCCAATGGTACGGTAGGGTCAATATTGGTAGTTACCGTACCGTTGGTACAAATAGCAACAACGTTAATAGTATATTTGCGCCTTAAATTAAGCTCAAGCAGGTTTTTGCCTATCCATTCGGGACGCACTGTTAACTCCACCATTGAAACGTTTTTAGATAACTCGATAATATCAACAAACCCGCGGCTTAAAAGGTTTTTAGCAAGTCGGATTCCTGATTCGCTTTCAGGAAATACCACCCTGTCAGCGCCTACTTTAAGAAGTATTTTTTGGTGCATTTCGTTGGCCGCCTTAGCAATAACCGTGGGAACTCCTGCTTCTTTACAGAGAGTCACAGCCAGAACACTTGCTTCAAGATTACTCGCCATAGCAATAATTACAACATCTATATTGGAGATACCAAGACTTGATAGCGTATTTGCATCGGTAATATCGGCGCATTTGCAAAGCGGCAAATATGTTGCTGCTTCATTGACTGCCGCCATATTAAAATCAACTGCAAGTACATCAACTCCGCTGTTTACAAGTTCCTGTGCAACTGCGAGGCCGTATCTACCCAGTCCGAATACGGCATAGGTTTTAT
Source organism: uncultured Eubacteriales bacterium (assembly GCA_964607025.1). Classification (GTDB taxonomy): domain Bacteria; phylum Bacillota; class Clostridia; order Oscillospirales; family Acutalibacteraceae; genus SIG565. The sequence goes on along the minus strand of CAZSIL010000012.1, from coordinate 46,676 downwards.
TAATGCTCATAATATTTTCCTTTCTATCCTACACTGATTTTTTCATTGGGATTTTTAATTTTGTTATCATTTACTTTTTTGAAATTAAAAGCAAAGGCGAGAGAAATCGGACCTATTCTTCCAATGTACATAGTTGCTGTTATGATAATTTTACCCCAAAAATTAAGGGACGGCGTCAAATTCCTCGTCAGCCCAACGGTTGCGGTGGCACTTGCTGTTTCGAAAAGTATGTCAAGAGCATTGGCATCACACGTGAGAGATAATAGAACAGTAGAAATAAATAGAATAGCGAAAGACGTAAAAACAACAGCTATTGCTTTGCCGATTGCATCTTTTGAAACGGTGCGTTGCCAAAGGGAAGTTTCGTTGTTATTTTTAACAGCGGTCAATGCGGCAGCTGCAAGTATGACTATCGTTACGGTTTTTATGCCGCCCGCAGTGCCCACTGGTGAGCCACCTATAAACATAAGTAAAATTGAAACAAACGATGAAGCATTTGTCAGATTTTCTTGCGGAACGGTCATAAAACCCGCCGTTCTTGTTGTTACCGATTGAAAGACCGACACCTGAATTTTATCGAATAGTGATAAATTTTTAAGTGTCAAGGGGTTGTTGTATTCAAAAGCAAATATGCAAACAGCGCCTGCAACTATCAAAAACGCTGTTGCTGACAGAGCAATTTTACTGTGCAGTGATAGGTGTTTTAAAGCTTTAAAACGGTGCGTTTTAAACATTTTAGAAACCCTTATAACATCCCACCATACAATAAAACCGATACCGCCGAGTATTATCAGCAAACAGGTAACAGCGTTAATAAGCGGGTGTGTGGCAAAGTCGCACAGACTGTTTTTTGCGATAATATCGATACCTGCATTGCAAAAGGCAGAAACCGCGTTGAAAATAGAAATCCATATACCTTTGATGCCGAATTTGGGTATAAAAACCGTCATATAAAGTAATGCGCCGATACCCTCAATAATAAATGTGCCGAAAAGCACCTTTTTTACAAACCGTACAAGACCTGACAGGGTGTTTAGGTTGAAGGCATCCTGTAAAAGCAATCGGTCGGCAAAACCTATTTTGCGGTGAAGCAGTATCATAATACCAGACATAACCGTTATGACACCGAGACCACCTACTTGTATCAGTATAAGTATTATAATTTGACCGAAAATACTCCAGGTGGCAACGGTGGGTACCGTTACAAGTCCCGTAACGCAGGTTGCTGTTGTAGCGGTGAATAACGCATCAATATAAGGAACGGGTTTACCACTTGCAGAACTTATAGGAAGCGCTAACAAAAAACTGCCGATAAGTATAGCGGCAAGGAAGCTCAACATAATTATTTGTGTTGTTGATAATGAAAAATGCTTCTTCGCCATAACGGTTTCACCCCTATATTTTAGAATACGAAGTCAGTATAACATAAATTTATTCATTTTTCCACATTTTTAATAAATAATTATTGACAAAGGAAAGTAATCGTGCTATAATACATTTAACAATTAAGTTAAATGTTAAATGATGGAGTGGAAAAATGGGACTTCAGCAAACGCTTAAAGCCCTTGCCGACCCTGTGCGCCGTGAGATACTTGACATGTTACGCGCAGGTAGGATGTCAGCGGGCGATATAACCGAAAAATTTTCAATAACAGGTGCCGCAATATCGAGGCATCTGTCGGTGCTTAAAGATGCCGATTTAATAAGAGATAAACGCGAAGGCAAATTTATCTTTTACGAGATAAACGTATCGGTACTCGAAGAAACTATGTTATGGCTTACTAATTTGAAAGGAGAAAACCGAAATGATTAAAAACAATAAACTGAAAATAACGGTAGCATCGTTTGTAACCTTGTTACCTATGTTGTTCGGACTTATAATGTGGGATAAGTTGCCCGATGTGTTTACAATTCACTGGGCGGCGGATGGCACTCCCGACGGTTTCGCATCAAAGCAGGTAGGCGTATTCTTAATGCCCACAGTTTTAGTGTTGTTGTTTTGGTTGTGTCTGATAATTACTGCCAAAGACCCAAAAAACAAAAATCAAAGCCCCAAAGCCATAACTATGGTTATATGGGTGGTGCCCGCAATATCTGTTATTATGGGTGCGCTTGTATACGGTACGGCGCTCGGGTTTGATATAAATGTTTCGACTCTTATGTGCTTGCTGGTCGGTTTTATGGCGATAACGGTGGGTAACTATTTACCAAAATGTAAGCAAAATTATACAATAGGTATAAAAATTTCGTGGACTCTAAATAATGAAGAAAATTGGAATGCAACCCACCGCTTTGCAGGTAAAATATGGTTTATATGCGGACTTTTAATTCTTGTATGCGCCTTTTTACCGTCAATTTTTGCCGCGGCGTGTATGTTGGCAATACTTGTAATAATGGTTGCTTTACCATTTATTTACTCATATAATTATCATAAAAAACATTAAAAGAAGGCAAGGAAATCTTGCCTTCTTTTATATATTAATTGCCTTTATATTTTCTTTAAAAATTTACAAATTTTTATCACTTGTTTGCCATCTAAAATCTTGTCTCCCGATAGAATATATCGGCAAAGTTTGTCGCAATCATCAAAAATGGGAATTTTATCGGGTATGCCTTTAATTTTTAGGTCACTATCATCATTAGCAAAATATACACAACCATTAACGTAATGGTATATCCCGTTTTGTCGCAAAAAGTTCGCTAAACGGTAGATATGTGTGCCCACCTGCTTTACAGGGCTGTAAAACTGTTTTGAATAAGGCGTACCGCCACGACCGATTTTGTGCTGAGTCCATTTGTTGTTTTGGTAATCTCCCAGAACTGTACCGTTAAGGTTTTTAACTTCGATTATAAAAATTCCCGTAGGACCGACAACCGTTAAATCTATTTCGCTTGTTTTGCCGTTAAAAGTTATATTAAGGTTTTGAAAACCGCAGTAGCTGTCGGGAAGGGTAGAGATAAGTTTTGCCGAATTTTGTTCGCCATCAATACCGGCTGCTAAAATATCAAGGTCACGCTTACGAAAGGCGGTGAGTATAAACGCGATTATCAGCGGCAAGGGGATTGTCGGAAACAGAACGTTTATTTTACCAAAATACCAAACTGCAAAAAGAAGGGCAGAGAAAAGAAATGCAAAAAGCCAGATTTTTTTAATTTTTTCTTTTATTGCTTTGTATTTTTTAATCAAAGCATTGCTTTTTTTATAAATCTTTGCCATAATTATCCACCAAAACCATTATTAATATAATTATATAGTACAGCATAGCCAAATTCAATATGTTTTTGATTTTACTTTATTAAAAAAAGCACTCCGTCGGAGTGCTTTTTTCTATTCGTAATCAACAACGTTAGCCCAGGAAAGTAAAAGTTCGCGTTCATGCTCGTTCCCTTTAACCGACTGAGATGCAGCAACAATGGGCATCCATTTTTGAACGTACTGTTTTGCCGTATCGCTCTTTTTGCAGAAAAGGTTGAGATACTTTTCTGCAAGTTCCTTCTTTCCTTCAAGGGTAAACAAGAGATACGTTCTTGCAACGTCTGCGGCAGCGTTGCCTTGGGTTACGTGTGCCCAGTCAATAATGTAGGGCGTGCCGTCTTTTGTTATAATAATGTTTGAGGGGTTAAAATCTCCGTGGCAAACCTTTACGTGCTTCGGCATACCTTCAAGACGGGTGTGCAATTCATAACGAGTGGTCGCATCAAGCGTAGTTTCGCTGATTTTACGGTTCATTTTGTCCTTTAATTTGTTAAGCAATGGCGCGCGTTTTGAGTGAACTTCCATCTGCAAATTAACAAATAATTCGAGATATTCGTCTTCTTTTTCAGGATTTTCCGCCATTAACTGTTCGAGTGTCTTGCCGTCGATATATTGGAGCACTATACCCCAACTGCCGTCAATCATTTCAACGTCAAGAAGTTTAGGTACGTTAAGTCCCGTTTCTTCTACACGCGCTTGATTAAGTGCTTCGTTAAGCACGTCGGATTTTGAAAAATCGTTGTTAAAGAGTTTTACTGTTTTGTTACCTACACGGTAAATTTTCTTTTTTTCCCTAACCTTTATAATTTCATCAAACTGCATATAGAAACCTCCTTAAATGTTCTCGTGTTTGCCGTAGTAAGCGTTCAGATACATCTGCTTGATTTCGCTCATTAACGGATAACGGGGGTTGGCGCCTGTGCACTGGTCATCAAATGCCTGTTCTACCATCTCGTCAAGACTATCAAGGAATACCTTTTCATCAATACCGTAGTCCTTAATGGTATCTTTTATGCCGACCGTTGCCTTCAACTCATTGATGGCTTTAATAAGATTTTCCATTTTTTCTTCAGCGTTTTCACCGCCAAGACCTAAATGGTCGGCAATCTCTGCATAACGCTCAAGTGTGTGTGGATGGTCATATTGTGAGAAAGTACCCATTTTTACAGGAGTTTCACTTGCGTTAAAGCGGATAACTTCTTCAATCATAAGCGCATTGGCAACACCGTGGGGTAGGTGATGGAAGGCACCGAGCTTGTGCGCCATAGAGTGACAAACACCAAGGAACGCATTAGCAAAAGCCATACCTGCCATAGTTGCCGCGTTAGCCATTTTTTCACGTGCATCAATGTCGGTGGAACCGTTTTCATAGGCGCGGGGAAGATACTTAAAGATGTTTTTGAGCGCCTGCAGAGCCAAGCCATCGGTATAATCTGTTGCGAGCATTGCCGCATAAGCTTCAACTGCGTGCGTTACGGCATCAATGCCCGATGCCGCGGTAAGACCTTTAGGTGCACTCATATGGAAATCGGTATCGATTATAGCCATATCGGGAAGTAATTCGTAATCGGCAAGCGGATACTTAACACCTGTTTTTTCGTCAGTTATAACGGCAAAAGGTGTAACTTCACTACCCGTACCGGCAGACGTCGGAACGGCGATAAAATATGCTTTTTCACCCATTTTTGGGAAGGTGTATACACGTTTGCGGATATCAATAAAGCGCATAGCCATATCCATAAAATCGGCTTGCGGGTGTTCATAAAGTACCCACATAATCTTTGCCGCATCCATAGCCGAGCCGCCGCCGAGTGCTATAATGGTGTCGGGAGCGAACGCCGCCATCTGTTTTGCGCCGTCGGTTGCATTTTTAAGTGTGGGGTCGGGCTGAACGTCAAAGAAGGTGGTGTGTACGATTCCCATTTCATCCAATTTGTCTGTGATGGGCTTGGTATATCCGTTCTGATAAAGGAAGGTATCGGTTACAATAAATGCACGTTTTGCATTTCGAACGGTTCTTAATTCATCAAGCGCTACGGGTAAGCAACCTTTTTTTATATAAACTTTTTCAGGTGCACGGAACCAAAGCATATTTTCCCTTCTTTCTGCTACTGTTTTGATGTTGAGCAGGTGCTTAACACCTACGTTTTCCGATACACTGTTGCCGCCCCAGGAGCCGCAACCAAGTGTCAAGGATGGTGCCAATTTGAAGTTGTAGAGGTCACCGATACCGCCGTGGGAGGACGGCGTGTTAACAAGTATGCGGCAGGTTTTCATACGTGCGGCAAACTCTGTTAACTTATCATTTTCGGTGATTTCATTTATATATATGCTCGATGTGTGTCCGTAACCGCCGTCGGCTACAAGATGCTCTGCTTTGGTGAGCGCATCTTCAAAATCTTCTGCCTTGTACATAGCAAGTACAGGGCTTAATTTCTCGTGAGCAAATTCTTCGGAGAGTTCAACGCTCTCAACTTCACCGATTAGTATCTTTGTGTTTTTCGGAACTTCAACACCTGAAAGTTCGGCGATTTTTTCGGCGGACTGTCCAACTATTTTGGCATTAAGCGCGCCGTTGATAATAATGGTCTTACGTACCTTTTCGGTTTCTGCATCTGTCAGGAAGTAGCAACCGCGGTTTAAAAATTCCGTCTTTACAGCATCATAAACATTTTTGAGCACGATTACCGATTGCTCAGATGCGCAAATCATACCGTTATCAAATGTTTTAGAATGGATAATTGAGTTTACAGCCAAAATAATATCGGCAGTATCATCAATAATTGCGGGGGTGTTACCTGCACCGACACCGAGAGCCGGTTTACCGCTCGAATAAGCGGCTTTTACCATACCGGGACCGCCCGTTGCCAGAATAATGTCTGCTTCTTTCATAACCGTGTTGGTCATATCAAGACTTGGTACGTCAATCCAATCGATTATATTTTCGGGTGCACCCGCGGCTACCGCGGCTTCAAGCACTAATTTTGCAGCGGCAATAGTGCTGTTTTTTGCTCTCGGATGGGGAGAGATAATAATGGCATTTCTCGTTTTAAGCGCTAATAAACATTTGAAAATCGCGGTAGAAGTCGGGTTTGTGGTGGGGATAACCGCCGCAATAACACCTATCGGTTCGGCAATTTTCTTTATACCGTATGCCTTATCTTCTTCAATAACACCGCAGGTTTTAGTGTCCTTATAAGCGTTGTAAATATATTCTGCGGCATAGTTGTTTTTGATAACCTTATCTTCGGCTACGCCCATGCCCGTTTCGCTGACTGCCTGTTTTGCCAAAGGAATTCTCGCTTTGTTAGCGGCAGAGGCAGCAGCCAAAAAGATTTTATCTACCTGTTCTTGTGTATAGGTGGCAAACTTCTTTTGTGCGGCTCTTGTACGTGCGATAGCTTCTTCGAGTTTTTCAAGATTGTCTACAAATAAATAATTTTTGTCTTCCATTAGTATCCTCCTAGAATAAAATGATTTATTCATTAGTTGTTATTATATTAACAAACTTTTAAAATGTTTGGAATTCTTAAAATATATAATAGGTATTATCAATTTTGATAACACTAAAAATGATATTAAAAAGCCCCGCCTGAAATTCGGCAGGGCAGAGAACTATAAATACATATTTTTAGCTTCGGTAAGTTTTTCGATAAAACATTTATCAAGTTCGGTCAGTTTATATCCGTCTTTATAGATGAGCACGTCTTTATAGATTTTTTTGTTGTTCCAACATTTTTTCTGTATGAGATTATATCGGTCAAGCAAACTCTGGGGGGCAGGGGAAATCCACATAAATGTTTCGGGATTCTTGGAAAGTATATCGAATTGACTTGCACGTTCAAAGATAAATACGCGTCGGTTTATGTTATCGTGCAATTCCTCTTTAACAACCTTTGCAATCGGCATAGACGGTACGTAAGGGTCGGCATGGGCTATCTCTATATAGTTTGCCAAATCGTCGAAGGAAATATTTTGCTTATATGCTAAGGGGTTGTCGCGGCTCAGAATAAGCGAGTAGGTAAACTCGGTAACAAGTTCGTATTTGAAGCCCTTTTCTTCAAGCATCGCCTTAAAATACTTATCGTAGTTTTCGGCATATCTTATTATACCGAGCTTGTAATCGTGGTTTACCATATTGTGTATAGTGCGCTCGGAGTTGGTTTCTTTGTAAAAAATTTCGCATGGCTCACACGTAAGCGTTTTAGTAAATTCCGCAAATGCCGAAGAAATATAACAAGCGCGTGGCACCGAAATGGTGAATTTAAGTTTTTTAGCCGAACCGTTTTTGTAAAAATTCTCAACTTCATCAATTTGGCCTAAAATTCCTTTGGCAAAGTTTATGAATTCTTCACCCTCGTGAGTTAATTCCATACCCTTTGTGGTGCGGTCAAAAATAGTAATGCCAAGATCACTTTCAAGTTCTTTTATTGAACGGCTGATATTGGGCACGGCAACCAGCAATTTTTCTGATGCCTTACCGAGTGAACCCGATTTTGCAACCGCTAACGCGTGTCTTAAATGCAGTAAATTCAAAATAATCACCACCGAAAGTTTTTCCTTATTATATCATTAATTATTATTAAAATCAATAATAGCGGTCATTTCATTTGGGGTGGTATAATAAAATAATTTCCTTGTATTTTCGGTTGGCATAATCAAGTGCTATTTTTGTTCCGCTTTTTCTTTGCTTGGTTAAGTTTTCATTATCATAATAAACGATGCAAAATTTGCTTTCATCTATCATATGAAAATTGCTTATTATCGCAAAAAAGCAGGATATACACAAGAGTATTTTGCAGAGCTTATTGGAAAAAGTGTAAGTTTTGTCGGACAAGTTGAAGGTACGGGAACTGTTCGCGGTGTTTCGCTTGAAACGTTATTTAAAATGGCTAAAGTCTTAAAGATATCTCCTGCAAAACTATTAGAAGAAGATTAAAAAACGGCTTGGAATAAATCCAAGCCGTTTAGTGTTATTTTTATTGTATATCGGACTTACAACGCTTTGCGCCTTAAGGAATCCTCTTGCGGTGCCCGACGTTGCGCTCGCTTGGAGCGCGGTGCACCTGTCGACCGCGGCGCTAATAAACACTTCACTTCATCGTCCACTGGACGCGTGAAGTGTTTATTCCCACTCAATAGTACCAATCGGCTTTGGTGTTAAGTCAAAAAGTACTCGGTTGATACCGTCAACTTCGTGGGTGATTCTATCGGTTATCTTATGGAGCAATGCATAAGGGATTTCTTCGATAGTCGCTGTCATAGCGTCGGTGGTGTTTACCGCGCGGATGATTGCAGGCCAACCTTCATAGCGGCTTTCATCTTTAACACCCACGCTTTTAATATCGGGCACTGCGATAAAATACTGCCAAACCTTTTCAGCCAGTCCGCATTTATCAAACTCATCGCGCAAAATGGCGTCGGCTTCTCTGAGAGCGTGCAAACGGTCGCGCGTAATAGCGCCAAGGCAGCGAACACCAAGACCTGGACCGGGGAAGGGCTGACGGTAAACCATAGAGTGCGGGAGCCCAAGTGCCTCGCCTACAACACGTACTTCGTCTTTGAAGAGAAGTTTGATTGGTTCAACAAGCTGGAAATTAAGGTCTTCGGGTAAGCCGCCTACGTTGTGGTGAGATTTAACGGCTTTTTTGCCTTCTGCCTGTTTAATACTTTCAAGTATATCGGGGTAAATTGTGCCTTGAGCTAAAAACTCAATACCGTCGAGTTTTCTTGCTTCATCAGCAAAAACGTTGATAAATTCGGCACCAATAATTTTTCTTTTTCTTTCGGGCTCGGCAACACCGGCGAGTAAATCAAGAAAACGGTCGGTTGCATCTACATAAATCAGGTTTGCCTGGAGCTCGTCCTTAAATACTTTAATAACATTTTCCGACTCATCCTTGCGCATAAGACCGTGGTTTACGTGAACACATACGAGTTGTTTACCAATGGCTTTTATAAGAAGCGCGGCAACAACCGATGAATCGACACCGCCTGAAAGCGCTAATAAAACCTTTTTATCGCCTACCTGTGCTTTTATTTCTTTGATTTGCTCATCGATAAATTTATCGGCGAGAACTTTTGTTGTGATACGTTCCATTGTTTCGGGACGTTTATTGTTTTCCATATCCTTTTACCTCCCGTTATTAGTTGGTGTAGTTATCAAAGTAGCCCTGAACGAGAACTACGGGTGTACCTTTGTCTCCCGAGCCGCTTGTCAAGTCACACAAAGAACCTATAAGGTCGGTAAGCTGTCTGGGCGTTGTACCCTGAGCTGCCATATTACCTACGAGCGAAGAGCCATCCTTTGCTTTGATACTGTCGGAAATTGCCTTTTTGAGTTCTTCACCCGATAAATCCTTGAAATCGTTATCGGCAAGGTATTTGAGTTTGAGCTCATTGGGTGTACCGATAAGTCCGTCGGTAAAGGCGGGGGATACAACGGGGTCTGCAAGTTCCCAGATTTTGCCCTGTGGGTCTTTGAAAGCGCCGTCGCCGTATACCATAACTTCAACCTTTTTGCCTGTGGCATCAAGAATACGCTTCTGAACGTCAAGAACTAAATCTTTGCACTCGCGCGGGAAGAGTTTAATCTTGTCCTCGGTTGATTTATTAGAACCGAGAAGACCGTATTTTTCGTTACAGCCGCTACCGTTTACGGATGATGTCAAAATCTCATCAAGACCGCAAACTATCTTAGCCCCAGCGGCTTTGAGGAGTCGCTTTGTACGGGAACGTGTGTGAATATCGCAGTTGAGCACACAGTCGGTATAATCAAGTATTGCTTTTGCCTGATTTGCAAAAATAATTTCAACTTCGCATCCCGCTTCTTTTATAAGGTTTTCATAGTAAGCCACGTAGTCAACACCTGTGAATTTAAGCGGATGAACGCCGAATACTTCACGATAGCGCTCTAGTGACAAAACATCAGAGTGGGGGTTAATACCTGCCTCGTCAATCTTGTCCCAGTCGGCGAGTTCATTACCTACTTCGTCCGACGGGTAAGAAAGCATCAAAACAATTTTCTTAGCGCCCTTCGCTATACCGCGAAGACAAATTGCAAAACGGTTACGCGAGAGAATAGGGAATATAACACCTATAGTGCCGCCGCCGAGTTTTGCCTTAACGTCTGCCGCGATATCATCGACGGAAGCATAGTTGCCTTGAGCGCGTGCAACTATTGATTCGGTCATAGAGATAACGTCGCGGTCGCGAAGTTCAAAACCTTCACACTCTGCCGCCTCTAAAACAGAGTCAGCAACTATTTTTGCAAGGTCGTCTCCTTCACGGATAATGGGGCATCGAATGCCACGGGAAATTGTACCTACTTTACGTTCTTTAACGTCCATTGTTTGTTGGTCCCTTCATAATAGAATATATAATCAATCCCGTATAAAGCGGAAATTAATACAAATTAAAAAGATTAATCAAAAAGCGGAGTGGAGAAATACCGCTCTGCCGTATCGGGTAAAACTGTAACAACGGTTTTACCTTTGCCGAGTTTTTTGGCGAGTTTTATAGCTGCGGCAACGTTTGTACCGCTGCTGATACCGCACATAATGCCTTCCTTTGCGGCTAAATCTTTTGATGTCTGCAATGCTTCATCATCATCAATAATGCAAAGGTCATCATATATATTTTGGTTTAAAATGGCGGGAATTATGCCGTCACCTATGCCCATTTGTATATGCGTACCAATTGAACCGCCCGAAAGTATCGCGGCATCCTTTGGCTCCACCGCCCAGATAGTAATATCAGGGTTGGCTTCCTTTAGCGCTTCACCGATACCTGTTATTGTGCCGCCCGTACCTATACCTGAGCAAAAGCCATGTATAGCGCCGTCAACTGCATCAAGAATTTCCTTTCCTGTAACAGAACGCTGAATATCCACATTGGCGGGGTTTTCGAACTGTTGGGGAACAAATACGTTTTTATCTTCTTTTTGCATTTTAAGGGCTAATTCCAAGCACTGCTCAATACAAAGACCGATATTACCTGCATCGTGCACCAAAATCACTTCGGCACCGTAATGCTCAACTAACTTTCTTCGCTCAGCGCTTACCGAATCGGGCATAATTATTTTTACCTTGTAGCCGCGCACGGCGCCTACAAGGGATAAACCGATACCTTGGTTTCCGCTGGTTGGTTCTACAATAATAGAATCCTTATTAAGCAGACCTTTTTGTTCTGCATCGCAAATCATATTATAAGCGGTGCGAGTCTTTATAGAACCGCCGACGTTTAGTCCCTCAAATTTTACAAGTATCTCGGCAGAGTCCGCATCCACCATATTATTAAGCCGAATAAGCGGCGTATTGCCCATTGCATCGAGTATGGTATTGTAAACCACAAAACCCACCTACCATTTACCAAAAAAAGAATACAGATTATTATAGCAAAAAAAATGTCGTTTTTCAATAGAATACGGTAGATTTTTTACATTTTTTTGAAATTTTTTAAGTAATTACATAGCAACCGATAAAATCATCATTTCTTTTATGCGGTTGTAAATTTTTTCAGTGTCGGTTATTGGTAACGGGTTTTCGCCAACACCTACTTCTACAGTAAAAGCAGGGCGGTTAAAGGTCTTGATAAACCAGTCCTTAAAACCACCACCTACCGCGAGTCCTGACGGAGTGTCAAGCGCATATCCCGACGAAGTTGCCATAATTTCCGCCATTTTTTGACTCCTTGCAGGTTTAAAATTATCGTATTTCCAATAAATTACTTCACCTTGCGAGTGAAAGGCGAGCGCGTGGCGTATACGAACTGTTTCACATAAAGTTTTAATAGCCGCACTTTCGGGCTCACTAAAGGGACGCGGTCCGCCGTAACGCGTGGGAGCAGGGCCGTGTATTCCGTTTTCGATTTCCAACTTATGTAATTCTTCCCAGCCCGCATCAAAATTATGGTTTATATCAACACCACGTATATTTGCGTTCCAGTGGATAGTATCGCCGCGAGAAAGTTTAATTATATTCCTTGCGGCATTTCCTGCATTTGATACACCATTTATACTAATTTCCGCACCGTCGGGGTTCACTGATGGTATGATTATAATCGCCCGACCCGTCATAATACGCTTTATGTTAATACCCGCAATACTTCCGCCGTTTTGTATGGCTTCACATAGCTCTTCGGCAAATTTAAGCAGTAGTGTGGTGGTTATGTGTTCGCTGCCGTGAAAAGTAGCGGCAAACAGTACGTACTCACTTGCTCTTCCGATTTTTAGTGCCGTAATTTCTCTGCCTAAAACAGATTTGCCGATTACGCTTGTGTGTAAAAACGGATAAGTGTCAGTGAGTGTCTTAATTGCTTTCTTTAATGAATAGTAGTCGTATTTTTTGTTTTCAATTATTCCTGACATAAAAGCACATCCTTTCAAATAAAATATATGCAAAGCATAAATATAACTTGACAGAAACTGCTTTTAAAAATAAAATAGATAGAGTAACGTATATTTGCGCCATTAGCTCAGCTGGATAGAGCACCGGCCTCCGACGCCGGGTGTCGCCGGTTCGAATCCGGTGTGGCGTGCCAAAAATTCCGTTCACGCAAGTGGACGGGATTTTTACTTATTACTTCTTCACTCTTCACTTTTCAGTAAAAATATGAGAACGGGATTTTTGGTAAGTAATAAGTAATAGTGAATAGTGAAGAAGTATTGCGCTTTGCCGCTTTTATGCTATAATACATTCAAGGCGGTGATGACTTGAAAAAAGTATTTAGTAAAATAGGAACATTTTTTGGAGCGTTTTTTGGTATAATATTAGCTTTGCTTGTGGGGATATGTTTTGTTTTACTGTTACCGCTTGATTATATCAAATATAAACGCTCTCTTTTTTATAAAAATGAACATAAAAAGTATAAGTTTTTTGCGGGCTCAGGTTTCTATTTTGAATTTTATAATGAGATTGCGAAAAACGATTTGCCGATTAAATATATGTTCAATCCCAAAAACAATGCTTTAGAGTGTGGTTGGTTTGTTTTTGATAAAACTTTACTGATACCGGATTCTATGGTTGAATATCATTCGGATGTTGAAAAATGGTTTTGTAGTGAATATGATGGTGGTCATGATGTTGCTTCCATTCCGTTAGACGAGTATTTACAACAAGAAATTGCTACTATAAATGAACTTTTAGAATATAATGTTTGTGATAAAGCTGTTGTTTTAGTAGATGTTAATAACATTGAGAATATAGATATTGCTAAACAAGAAAATAGATTTTTGATTTATGATGATAATAGAGAAGAAGTAATAAAAACTTTTTGTAGCAACAACTTAAAATAAAGAAAATCCTCGGTTTTTGCCCAGTTCTTTTTCGGACACGAATGACAAAAATCCCGTTCACGCAAGTGGACGGGATTTTTACTTCCTACTTTTTACATCTTCACTCTTACCTCAATAAAATTCCTTACGGGATTTTTGGGAAGTAATAGGTAATAAGTAAGAGGAAATAAGTATTGTGACAAAATAAAATTTATGTTATAATTTCTTAAAAGGAGGTGCCTAAAATGATTATTTTAATAACGGGCGCATCCCATACGGGTAAAACTGCATATGCACAAAGACTGCTCGAAAAATACAAATATCCTTATCTTTCGGTAGACCATCTAAAAATGGGGCTTATCCGTAGCGGCAACACAACACTTACGCCCGAAAGTGCTGATAAAGAGTTAATTGAATATTTGTGGCCCATTATTCGCGAGATTATCAAAACCGCTATCGAAAATAACCAAAACTTAATAGTGGAAGGATGCTATATCCCGTTTGATTGGAAAAATGATTTTAGCGAAGAGTATCTTCAAAATATCAAGTATTATTTGCTTATAATGAGCGAGGGATATATAATGAATCATTTTGCCGATATAAAAAAATATGCCAATGTAATTGAAAAAAGGTTAGATGATGATTTTACGATGGAATGTGCATTAAAAGAAAATGCACAAAATTTACTAATGGCAAAAAAATTTAATTTAAACTATATATTGATAGATGGCAAATACGAGATTGATATATAATAACTTTTACGAGATGATTTTATGAACATAAACCGTTGGCTTGAAGAAAACACACATAGTTTAATAGGTAAAACCGTAGCCGTTACGGGTAGCACGGGTGGTCTTGGTAATCCTTTATGTGAAATTTTGGCTTCTCTCTCGGCAAAGCTTATTTTAATTGATAGAAATGCCGAAAAATCGAGAAAATTCGGCGAAAGACTAAAAGAAAAATACCCTTTAATAAGCATTGAATATATAACGGCAGATTTATCGGTTTTCCAGTCGGTAAAGGCAGCCGCCGAAAAGTTAAAAGAATTATCCCCCGATATTTTGATACTAAATGCGGGCGCATACAGTATACCGCGGTATAAAACTGAAATAGGGTTTGATAATGTTTTCCAGATTAATTTTGTGTCGCCATATTACATAATAAAAGAACTTTTGCCGTCCCTTCGCGCGAAAAACGGGAGGGTAGTTGTGGTTGGCAGTATTGCCCATAACTACTCTAAAACCGATATAAGCGATATTGATTTTTCCACGCGTCCAGCCGCATCTAAGGTGTACGGAAATGCAAAACGTTATTTAATGTTCTCACTTTTTGAACTATTTAAAAATGAAACGCAGGTTTCCCTTGCCGTAACCCATCCGGGTATTACCTTTACGGGAATTACAAATCACTATCCCAAACTCATTTTTGCTGTAATTAAGCACCCTATGAAAATCATTTTTATGAAAGCCCCGAAAGCAGTGCTTAGCATAGTTAAGGGTGTGTTTAATGAAACTCCACATAATACTTGGTGGGGACCAAAGATTTTTGGTATATGGGGCATGCCTAAATTATCTAAATTAAAAACCTGCAGCATGGCAGAGCAAAAAGAAATTTTTAAAACAGCTGAGAAAATATATAAAAAGCTAGAAGGGAGAGCGTAGCGCTCTCCCTTCTAATCTTTTTGATATGTGTGTTTTCTTGGGGATATCCCCATAATCTTTTTAAACCGTCTTGAAAAATACGAGTACTCGGTGTATCCGCATTTTTCGGAGATTTCATTAAGGGAAAGAGCGTCTTTATAGACATCCATCAAAAAACAGGCGTGTGATATTCTAACGTTATTTAAAAATTCCACGGGCGTTTTTCCTGTTACTACTTTAAATTGCGCTCGTATATAATCCTCGGCATATCCGCTTTTATTCAGAATATCGCAAATGTTTAAATTGGAATCAAAGAATTGTTCGCTGATGGTATGCATAATTTCCTTTACTGCAGTTTGAATTTCATTATCGGTTTCAATATTATTCAAAAGAAAACCAATAAAGGCATTTATAAGTGACATAAGATATTCATGTTGTTCGTAACGGTTGTGATATATCATCTCGGCAAGTATTTGACCTTCATTTTGTGGTTTGAGAGATAAAATTATAGGGCAAGAAAAATTCAAACTATTATTAAACTCACCACTGATATATATCTTGGAACAGTCACTGTCGTGGATAAATTGATGTTCGGTGTTAGGGGGAATTATGAATATTTGACCGGTAGTGAAGCGGAAATTTGAATTTTCTGTGTAATATGTGCCGCCACCTTTGGTGCAAATATTAATTTCATAATTTTTGTGCATATGTATCGGAGAATCGTTCGCTACACAACCTATTCTATAATTCATAACATCACCATACCGAGTATATCAAAAATCTATCTTTTGTGCAAGTTTATTTATGATTTATTATAATCTTTTTTGAAATTTAGTGATATACTCAAAGTAGGTTCTACATTTTATATGCTTGGAGTGAGTGATGTGAAAAGTAAAAATGTTGACATGCTATCGGGTTCTATAACCAAGGGACTTCTTACAATGATTGTGCCGATAATGATAATGAATGTTTCACAGTCGCTGTTTAATATTCTTGATATGTCACTTTTAAAAGTTTTTGGTTTTAGCTCGGCGGTAGGAGCAGTAGGTGCAAGCAGCACGTTAATCTCACTTTGCACCAATTTGCTTATAGGTTTGGCTGCCGGCGCAAACGTTATTGTCGCAAACAGGGTAGGAAAGTGCCAAAGAGATCGAGCTGATAAAGCAGCAATGACATCACTTTTGGTTGGTCTTACAGGCGGCATTTTTATGATGATTATAGGTGTTGTCTTTGCAAAAAACTTTTTAGGTTGGATAAATTGTCCTGATGCATTGCTGTCTCAGGCGGCAAGGTATTTTCAACTGTACTTTTTGGGTCTTCCTGCTTTAATGCTATATAACTTTTCGGCATCTATACTTCGTGCAATAGGGGATACCAAGCGCCCTATGTATTATCTCATTATCGGCGGTGTTGTCAAGGTTGTGAGCACAGCCATATTTGTGTTAATTTTTAACGACGGCGTTTTTGCGGTAGGTCTTGCTATGATAGTGACCAATGTTGTTACTTTTATTCTTACTTTTATGCGCCTTTTAAAAAGTAAAGAGCATATTACCATTAACTTTAAAGAAATTAGGTTTGATATGGTCGAATTAAAAGCAATTCTTTTGCAGGGAATTCCTGCGGGACTTCAAAGCTCGTTCTATGCTTTTGCAAATACTTTAATTTCTGCAACTGTTAACAGTTTTGGCCCTGCCGCCACAACAGGAATAGCCATTTCAACTCAGTTTGACGGGCTTATATATCAAGTTGTCTACGCGCCAAGTCTTGCAATAATACCCTTTATATCACAAAATATCGGCGCAGGGAACATAAAGCGCGTAAAGAAAACTATAATAAGCGGCATGCTTATAACCATAGCTTTCGGCGCAACCTTTGGCGCACTGTCGGCGATTTTCTCAAAGCAATTATCAAGCATTATGAGTTCCGACCCCGCGGTAATTGCATTTTCTCAACAGAAAATGATAATTATTTCTTCGCTTTACTTTATTTGCGGTATTAACGAAGTAATGGGCGGTGTACTTAAAGGTATGCAAAAACCATTACCACCCGCCATTTCAAGCTTGGTATTTATGTGCGGATTAAGATTTGTTTGGATATATTTTATATTCCCGCTTTTGCCGAATTTGACTTTCTTATATGCTGTTTGGCCTGTTGGATGGGTGTTATCGCTTATAACGTTATTCATAATTTACCGTATAAATATGTCTCGGCTCGAAAAAGGGCTAGCCCAGCAAGAATAATATACATAAAAAATCGTCCAACTTCTATAAAAGAAGTTGGACGTTTTTAAAAAAACTTTATCTTGCGTATCCTTTTTCTCTTATTAAGGAAATTACCTTATCAGCATATATATCGCAGTTTTTAGCCGAGGAACACTCAACCATAACGCGTATAACGGGTTCTGTGCCGCTTTGGCGGAGAAGTATTCTGCCCGAATTTCCAAGTGCTTCGGATATTTCGTTTACGAGTGCCAACACATCTTCGTCGTTCATAACAGTTTTCTTGTCTTTAACGGCGATATTTTTAACAGTTTGGGGGAACATTTTAACGGGAGATGCCAATGCACCCAAAGTTGTTTTATTTTCCACCATACACTCGGTGAGCATTATAGCGGTCAGTATACCGTCGCCCGTGGACGCGTACTTGCGGATAATTGTGTGTCCGCTTTGTTCGCCACCAATGCTTATATCGTGTTTCATCATAGCTTCGTGTACGTACTTATCGCCAACGGTAGTTTGTATACACTCCATACCGGCTTCTTCAATGGCTTTAAAAAAGCCGATGTTTGACATAACCGTGGCAACAACTTTATTGCCTTTAAGCAGTCCTTTTTTGCGAAGCATCTGGGCTATAATATAAATTGTATGATCACCATTTACAATTTCACCGTTTTCATCCACCGCAATACAACGGTCGGCATCGCCGTCAAATGCAAAACCAACATCGCAATGGTGTTCACGTACATATTTACGAAGTGTGCCGATATTTGTTGAACCCGCACCCATATTAATGTTAGTTCCGTCGGGCTCGGCATTTATTACGTGGGTTTTAGCACCCAAAGCATCAAATACAGATTTTGCAATCATCCAGGAAGCACCGTTGGCGCAGTCGAGGGCTATGTTTAATTCCTTGTAGGAATTGGCGGCAACTGATATAAGGTATCCTACATATCGGTTACGGCCTGCTGAATAGTCAATAATCTTACCCACGTTTTCTTTTGTGGCAAATGGCAGGTCGCCGTCGAATCCAAACTCGGCGGTTTCCCCGTCTATATATTTTTCAATGAGCGACAGCGTATAATCATCCATCTTTTCGCCGTAACTATTAATAAGTTTTATGCCGTTATCGTAAAATGGGTTGTGAGAAGCCGAAATCATAATACCGCAGTCAAAATTATCCTGACGCGCCACGTATGATACACTCGGTGTTGTTGTAACGTGCAGCATATAGGCATCTGCTCCCGATGCGGTAAGCCCAGCCGCTATAGAATATTCAAACATATAACTCGAACGGCGGGTGTCTTTTCCCACAACTATTCTCGGTTTATGTGCACCTGCACGTTTACCTGACAAGGCGGAAGAATAATACCAACCGAGGAACCTGCCGATTTTATAGGCGTGGTCGGAAGTTAGTACCGTACCTGCTTCGCCTCGAAAACCGTCAGTGCCAAAGTATTTAAGGTTATAATTGATGCTCTCTGCTGGTCTGAAAATCGGTTCGGTATATGTGGGGGAAAGCGGAATTTCATCCCGTAATAAATCATCAAGCGTTACATTAAATACAAGCGATAACTTTAATATGATATTTATTTCCGGTAATGATTTGTCAGATTCCCATTTTGAAACTGACTGGCGAGAAACGTCTAACTTTTCCGCCAACTGTTCTTGAGATAGATTAAGCGCAGTTCTGAGAATTGAAATTTTTTGTCCTACGGTCATAATAAATCTCCTCCTTTATACTGATATTTTATGCGTGGAGGAAAAAAATATCAAGCAAGTTAAGTTGACTAATTTCTGTCAACTATCGGTTGCGACCTTTAATACAACAAAAAAGAAACACTCAGTTTTGAGTGTTTCTTTTGGAATTTATAGCAATGTTTTAAGCATCTCTTCGCGCTTTAACACGGATAAATCGGCGGGAGCCACGTCAAATACCGTCTTACACCCAACTTCTCCGCGCGCTTTCATTTTCATTATTGCTCTCGCATAACACAAGAGAACGCTTGCGGTAAATTCGGGGTTTGAATCAAGTTTTAAGCGGTATTCAATTATATGCGAGTTGCTATTATTCTCTCCCGTTTTGCCCGAACGTATTACAAATCCGCCGTGAGGGATTCCGCTGTGATTTTTATCAAGTTCTTCCTTTGTTATAAAGTGAACGGTTGTATCATAGTCGGCAAAATATTTGGGCATTGTTTTAATTTCTTGCTCGATTTTGGCTTTATCGGCATTATCACTCGCCACAACGAAGCAAAGACGTGTGTGTTTTTGCCTTGTTGTGAGTTCGGGATTCTCACCGCGGCGAACACTTTCAAGTGCTGTATCCACAGGGCAGGTGTACTGACGGGCATCAATTACACCGTCGATTCTGCGTATCGCATCAGAGTGGCCTTGGCTGACCCCTTTGCCCCAGAAGGTATAATCTTTGCCGTCGGGCAAAATAGCACTTGAATACAGTCTGTTTAATGAGAACATACCGGGGTCCCAACCTGCAGAAATAAGAGCGATATTTTTATTTTCCTTCGCCGCCTTATCAACGTTTGCAAAATGAATCGGGATATCGGCATGGGTATCGAAGCTGTCAATAACATTAAAATCTGCCGCAAGAGTGGGTGTCATTTTAGGTAAATCGGTTGCACTGCCACCGCATATTATAAGTACGTCAATGTCATTTTTATATTTCAAAATATCATTAGCGTGGTAAACCTTTGCGCTAGGGGTGTTGATTTTTACACTTTCGGGGTCTCTGCGTGTGAAAACGCCGAACAACTCCATATCCTTATTTTGCTTTATAGCATATTCAACACCGCGGCCTAAATTGCCGTAGCCGTAAATAGCGATTTTCATAATATCATCTTCTTTCCATATTATTAATATAAAATCAGTTTGCTTTTTTGTCAATGCTTTTCTGTTGTTGACACAGTAAAATATAGGTGATATAATGGGAAAACATTTAAAAGGGAAGTGTTTTAATTGAGTTTAGCCGAATTGTTTATTTTAGCGGTGGGGCTTTCAATGGATGCCTTTGCCGTTGCAGTATGTAAGGGACTTTCGGCGCCTAAACTAAAAACGTCGCATATGGTAGTTACGGGCGCGTGGTTCGGCGGCTTTCAGGCACTCATGCCGCTGATTGGCTTTTTGCTCGGCTCGTCGTTCGAAAAATACATAACCCCCATTGACCATTGGGTAGCATTTGTGCTGTTAGCTTTTATTGGCGGTAATATGATAAAAGAGGCATGTAACTGTGAGGAAGAAAATCACGATGCTTCTTTCGGGTTTAGAACAATGCTTGTTATGGCACTTGCTACGAGTGTGGATGCGTTGGCGGTTGGTATCACCTTTGCGGTATTGCCCGACGTTAATGTTTGGTGGGCTGTTATCTTTATCGGCGTTATCACCTTTATATTATCGGCGCTTGGAGTTTTGATAGGTCATAAGTTTGGTGAAAAGTATAAAAGCAAAGCCGAGCTTTTGGGCGGTGCAATACTTGTTCTGATGGGCATTAAAATTTTGCTCGAGCATTTAGGAATTATAAATTTTTAATAAATAATCAGGGCTTAACCGTTTGGTTAAGCCCTGATTTTATAATGTTATTTTTTCTTGGATTTTGCTTTTCTAACTTTTTTGGGGCGGTTTGCTACATAATTTTTCCACTTAACCCATAGCGGACCGGAGATAAAGATGGAAGAAACACTACCGGAGAGTAGACCGAATACCATTGGAATAGCAAAACTGCGCAGTGTTGTTAAGCCAAAAATTTCGGCAACTACAATAATTGTGGTAACCGCTAAAACGGTGGTTATGGTGGTAACAATGGTACGTATCATAACCGAGTTTACACTCTCGTTTACAAGTTCGCCGATGTTTTTTGAGGGATACAATTTACGGTTTTCACGTACGCGGTCATAAATAACAATTGTATCGTTAAGGGAATAACCGAGAAGGGTTAATATAACGGCGATAAGGTTTGAGTCAACAGGTAGGCGGAAGGCGGTGCAGGCAAGGAAAGCGATAATACAGTCAAGAATCAACGCCACAAAAGCCGTGAGCGCTGCAGAGACACCGCCGATGTTGCGAAAACGGAAACCGACGTAGATTACAACCAGTACACCTGCTATTAGTACGGCAACTAAGCTTTTTGCAAAGAAGGTACCGGCGATAGTGGGGCTAACCGAATTCGAATCGTAGCTTTTAATATTATTGTTTTTAAAGTTTGTAGTAAGAGCCGAAGTCAAGGCAGTTTGCTTCTCGGTGGAAAGAGCATTGTTACCCGGTAGTGTTACAACCAACTGCTGTGTTGAGCCACTCATTGCGGTATTAAGGGAAACCGATGCATCGGTGCCGAGCGCTTTATCGACTGCCGCATCAACCTCAGAACTACTGATAGTGCCTGTGTATGTGTAGGAAATTCGGGTACCACCGCTAAAGTTGATATCGAGCTTAACGCCGAAAATACAGGTGAGAACAATGCCCACAACTATAACTGCCGCATAAATAATGGCTGCCCATTTAATAGTTTTGTTGAAATCAATGTTAAATTTAGTCATTGTTCTTTGCACCTCCGAATAACCAGGGTTTGCGGAAAATTTTGTATCGGGAAATACTCTTCAACATAAACTTTGAAGCGTATATGCCCATAATAAGGTTGAATATAACACCTATAAATAATGTGTAACCGAAGGAATAAATTGAACCTGTGATGGAGGAACCGAGCCATACAAGCAAGGGTGAGAATATTTTTGCGAGTAAACTGTCGGGGTTACCGAAAGCACCCATGAGCACAACCGAGATAATAACGATAGTTACGTTTCCATCAAGCACAGCGTTAAAACTGTTTTCAAAACCTGCGGCAATCGCGCCGTCGATGGTTTTGCCGTTACGGAATTCTTCACGGATACGCTCGGATGCGATAACATTAGCGTCAACACCAACGCCAACCGATAGGATAATACCCGCAATACCTGGGATTGTAAGGGTGAAGCTGTTGAGTTCGCCGAAATAGCCCGAGATACAAGCAATCATACCTGCTAACTGCCCAAGAAGAGCAATAGACGCGATAACACCTGGTAGGCGGTATCGGATAATCATAAGTAAGCATACAAGTGCGAAAGCGATGGCACCCGCGATAACCATAACGTTAAGCGCGTTAGCACCGAGTGTTGGGGAGATTACCTGTAACTTGCTTTCATCAACCGTAAGCGCAAACGGGAGAGAACCCGCATTAATCTGATTAGCAAGGTCTTGCGCAGTTTCGGCGGTGAAGTTACCCTCTATGTATGCGTTGTTTGTTGTGATTTGTTCGTTGACCGATGGCGCCGAAATCATTTCGTCATCCATCCAAATTGATATTTGTGAATATTTACCCGTCGCAGTCTTGAATTTAGACATACCTGAATCGGTAAATTTAAGATTGACAACATATTCGTTTGTCTCCTGTAAAACGCCAACCGATGCTGAAGCGATATCTTTAGAGCCACTTAAAATAACGGCATCTTGGTCGGTGTTGGCGCAAAAGGATAAAACAGCCGTTTTACCGAGCTTTTTGATGGCGGCTAACGGGTCAAAGTTTGTTTCGTTAGCAGTCCAGGGGAAACGCACGATGATTTGCTTGTTTATACTGTCTGCATAAACCTCATAGTCGGTTACATTATCGGCAACAAGACGTTTTTCGATAATGGTTTTTGCCGATTCCATATCGGCGCTTGTGATTTCGTCAACCTTCTTGTCGGGCGAGAAAACGGCTTCAACACCGCCGCTTATATCAATGCCCCAACGGATATCCTTGGCGCCTTTGATATAAATTTGTCTTATGTCGCCATAATAGTCAGATATGCCGAAAAAAGCGGTAAAAGTGAGTGCTAATATTAAAATGAGCACTACAAAGAAGGTTGCTTTGCTGGTTGTTTTTGACTTCACTTTTCTTTCCTCCAGTTTTATGTTAATTATATCGTTTCAATAATTACTTGTTAATTTCGACGAGTTTTTCTAATGCCGCAAGTTTAATAGCGCAGCAAAGTATTTCGGATGCCTTTCTAACCTTATCGACTGATGGGTAGGAAGGCGCAATTCGAATATTGCTGTTATCAGGGTCAAGTCCGTAAGGATAGGTAGCGCCAACGCTTGTGAGCTTAAGACCTGCCTTTGAGCAAAGCTCTTCCACCCGTTTGGCACAGCCCTTTAGAACATTAACGCTTATAAAGTAGCCACCCTTGGGCTTAGTCCATGTTACAATTTCTTTACCGGCAAGTTCTTTGTCGAATTCATTTAAAACCGCTTCGAATTTTGGGCGGAGAATTTCAGCGTGGGCGCTCATATGCTGTTTTAACACATCAAAATTGGGGAACATCCTCGCGTGGCGGAGCTGATTTAATTTATCGGGCCCTATAGTTTGGTGCGCCATACGTTTTTTTAGTAGCTCCACGTTTTTGGGACTCGCCGCTTCGGCAGCAACACCTGCACCGGGGAAGGTGATTTTAGAAGTAGAAGTAAACATAATAACGTTATCTTCAGTGCCGTTTTTAACACATTCTTCGTAAATGTTAAGCAGTGTGTCGCCCTCTTTATAAAGGTCGTGTATAGCATAGGCATTATCCCACATAATGCGGAAATCTTTTGCGGCGGGGCGCATTGCAGCCATGCGGCGTACAGTATCATCAGAATAGGTAATGCCTTCGGGGTTTGAGTACTTCGGTACACACCACATGCCCTTAACGCTTTCATCCTTGATAAGCTCTTCAACGGTATCCATGTCGGGACCATCTTTGGTGTTTTTAATTGGTATCATTTCAATTCCGAAATATTCGCATATACTAAAATGCCTATCATATCCCGGAGCGGGGCACAGGAACTTAACCTTTCCTTGCATAAGCCACGGCTTATCGCCGAAACCGTGAGTCATCGCCTGAGCGATGGTATCGTACATCATATTAAGCGAAGAATTTCCACCTACAATAATCTGCGAGTGGTCAATGCCCATAATTTGCGAAAACAAATGTTTAAGCTCAATAAGGCCGTCGAGTCCGCCATAGTTGCGGCAATCGGTGCCCTCGCAGTTTTTGTAACCTGTATTATTCCCTACAAGATTAAAAATCTCATCGCTTATATCCATCTGGTCAAAGCCGGGTTTTCCGCGCGTCATATCAAGGGCGGTACCCATATTCTTTAAATGCTCGTATTCTGCTTTTACCTTTTGGAGTTCGGCATTTAGTTTTGCCGCATCCATATTAATATAACTTGGCATACATATCGCCTCCATTAAAAACCCGAAATCTCGGGAGTATACCATATCTTATTTATTAAATCAAAAAAAGTCGGTTTTGTCAATAATTATATTATATATTATATAATAAAAACTGTCGGTGAGCACCGACAGTTCCTTATTTATTTACCTAAATTAAATTTTTCACCGCAACCGTATTTTTCATATACGTAATCGATATCTTTATCTCCTCTGCCCGATAAGCATACAAGTATTGAACCGCTTTGATGTTCCTTGGCGTAGCGGATTGCGTATGCTAAGGCGTGAGAACTTTCAATCGCAGGTATAATACCTTCATAGCGGCAAAGCAGGAAAAATGCTTCCATTGCCTCCTCGTCGCTTACTGTTTCATAATGAACTCTGCCTTTATCACGAAGTAAAGCGTGTTCGGGACCAACACCTGGGTAATCAAGGCCACTGGCAATCGAGTAAACTGGCAACGGTTCACCGTTTTCATCCTGTAAAAGATAACTTTCAAAACCGTGTAATCTGCCTTTTGTGCCGAACTTCATAGTTGCGGCATGGTCACCGATGTTTTCTCCTTTACCGAGGGGCTCAATGCCGTAAATCTCAACGGGGTCAGCGAGGAAGGGTGTGAACATACCAAGCGAGTTTGAACCGCCGCCTACACATGCGCAAACCGCATCGGGCATAATACCTGTCATTTCTAAAAATTGGTCGCGCGCCTCGTAACCTATAACCGATTGGAAATCTCTAACCATCTTTGGAAATGGGTGGGGACCAAGTGCTGAACCGATGCAGTAAATAGCATCCTTATATTCCTTTAAATACGCATCAAATGCCGCATCAACCGCTTCTTTAAGGGTTTTAAGCCCATGTGTTACGGGGATAACGTTAGCGCCGAGCATTTTCATACGAATTACGTTGGGCTTTTGTTTTTCTATATCAACTTCGCCCATATAAACGTCACATTCCATACCGTAGTATGCCGCGGCAGTGGCAATTGCAACACCGTGTTGACCGGCTCCCGTTTCTGCAATGAGTTTTTTCTTTCCCATATATTTTGCGAGTAAACCTTCGCCCATGCAGTGATTTAATTTATGCGCACCAGTATGGTTTAAATCTTCGCGTTTTAGATATATCTGGCAGTTGCCGAACTTTTTGGATAAACGCTCACAGTGGTAAACGGGGGTAGGTCTGCCCTGAAATTCCTTTCTTATGCGGCGCAGTTCGTTTATAAACTGGGCTGAGTGGCAAATCGCTTCGTAAGCATTATCTGCCTCTTTAAATACGGGAATCAACTCTTCGGGCAAAAAAGAACCGCCATATTCACCGAAAAAGCCGTCCTTATTAGGATATTCCTTTAAATAATTGTCAAATTCTCTATAGTTATTCATAATAAAATTCCTTTCAAATAAAAGTAGTTATAAAAATTAACTACGCCATCGTTTTACTAAAATAAACATATTATCACCTAAAATAAAAATAACCCTGTCCCTTATGGGACAAGATTAAAAAATCTTGCTTATGCCACCCAAAAATAGAATAAACATAACTGCACGTACTGACATACGTCGGCGTCTGTAACGGGCGCACACCCCGTCGGATCCTACTGTAATTTCGGTCCGCCCTCAAAAGCCCATTCGTTAAATCCTTGCTTACCGCAATTCCACCATTTGCGGCTCTCTAAAAAGCAACAAAATAAAACTACTATTCTTTCTCATCGGTTTACTTAGGTGTATTTTATCACTAAATTTATCTTTTGTCAACATTTAGCCGAAAAAATTAAAATTGATAGTAAATATTTCTTTACTTATTCGAGAAAATGTATTATGATATAGTAAATAGTTATGCCAGTAAATAACAAAACGGAGAAACGAAAATGGATGAGAAAATTTTAGCTGTTCTGAAGGAATACGGTTTTAACGGTAGCGATATTACCGATTTGGCGCCTTATGGCGATGGGCTCATTAATCGTACATATCGCTTCGTGGCAAAAGGTCAGGCATACCTTTTGCAAAGAATAAATACTACTGTTTTCACAAACCCTGTAGGACTTATGGAAAACTTTGTTAACGTTACGGAGCATCTGAAGAAAAAAATCGCGGCTTACGGGGGAGATACCGAGCGCGAAACATTGACCGCAATAAAAACACTTGATGGTAAAAACTTGGTTATATGTGAGAGCGGCGCATACCGCCTTATGATATTTATCAATGCTATAAGCATTAACGTCGCTGAAAGAGCTGAACAGCTACATACTGTGGGCGCCGCCTTCGGTAAATTCCAGAATATGTTGGCAGATTATCCTGCAGACACACTTTTTGAGGTTATTCCCAATTTTCATAATACACCAAAGAGGTTCCAGCATCTTGAAACCGCTATAAAGGAAGATAAAGTAGGTCGACTCAAAAGCGTAGCGGCAGAGGTTGAATATGCTCTTAGCATGAAGGACAGAATATCGGTTGTAATTGACGGATTTAGTGACGGTAGTGTGCCGCTTCGTGTAACTCACAACGATACAAAACTCAATAATGTTTTGCTCGATAAAGAAACCTATGAGGGCGTTTGCGTTATTGACCTTGATACAGTAATGTCGGGATCGTATTTGTATGATTATGGCGATGCTTTGCGTTTTGCGGGTAACAATACAATCGAAGACAACCCCGATTTATCACAAGTTTATCTTGATTTCGATAAGTTTGCGGCATTTACAAAGGGATATTTAGCCGAAGTTAAGTCGGTATTAACCGAGCGAGAGATAGAACTTTTACCATTTGCTGTAGAACTTATGACGTTTGAATGCGGTATCCGTTTCTTAACCGATTATTTGAACGGCGATACATATTTTAAAACAACCTATCCCGAGCATAACCTTGTACGTGCGCGTAACCAGTTTAAGTTATCACAGGATATTGATAGCAAACTTGAAAAAATGGCATCATTTATTGCGTCACTTTAATAAAAAGCACCCGAGTCTTCTCGGGTGCTTTTTAGGATTTAGGGGTTAGGATTTAGGAACAAGGGTTTATGGGCCGACCACAAAATATTGTGTAAAAAAGTAAAAATAACAATTTTGTAATAAATATTTTGTATAAATTGTTGAAAAATGGAAAACAACGTGTTATAATATTTGTCGATATAGGTCAAAAGGAGGAAACCTAAAAAATTAAGGGTGTTTTATTCTTCTTTTGACTTTTTTCACATTATTTTAATTGGAGGAATTCAAAATGGCAAACAATCTCGTTTATGGCGTAAAAGACAAACCTAAATTTAGTCAAATGATAGTTTTTGCTTTCCAGCAGTTGCTTGCAATTATGGCAGCTACTATCGCCGTTCCCGCAATAGTAGGTAACGGAATGACTGCATCGGCGGCTCTTTTTGGTGCCGGTGTTGGTACTATTGTGTATCAGATCTTCACAAAATTCCGCAGTCCCGTTTTCCTTGGCTCATCCTTCGCATTTATTGGTTCAATGGTAGCCGCATTCGCAGGTGCCACATCTGCTTCGCTTGGCTTCTTAGGTATTATCCTCGGTGCCTTGTTCGCAGGTCTTGTTTATGTTGTTATCGCTATAGTTATAAAACTCGTTGGCGTTAACTGGATTGACAAGCTTATGCCTGCCGCAGTTATCGGACCCACAGTTGCAATCATCGGTTTATCCTTGGCAGGTGCCGCTATTAAGGATGTATTCTCATACGGTCCGCAGGATGGCAATGGCGCATTTATTATGAGTGGCTTCAGTTGGGTATCCTTAGTTTGCGCACTCGTAACATTATTTGTTGTAGTTCTTTGCTCAACCTACGGCAAAAAGATGGCTAAGCTCATCCCCTTTATTATAGGTATCCTTGCAGGATACGTTGTTGCAGGAATCTTTACAGCCATCGGCTTTGCAACAGGTAACGATGCTCTTAAAATACTTGATTTGGCTCCCTTTAAAGCACTCGTTGCTGACGGTGTAACACTTAAAACCTTTGTTGCTGTACCGCAGTTTACTTTTGCCGAAGCATTTAAGGGTGTGAAGGAATTCAGCTGGTCTTATGCAGCTACAGTAGCAGTGGCTTATGTTCCTGTTGCTTTCGTTGTTTTTGCTGAGCATCTGGCTGACCACAAAAACCTTTCTTCCATTATCGGCAGTGATTTAACAAAGGATCCCGGTCTTCATCGTACACTTCTTGGCGACGGTGTTGGCTCAATGGCAGGTGCCTTCTTTGGCGGTTGCCCCAACACAACATACGGCGAGTCGGTTGGTTGCGTAGCAATAACACGCAACGCATCGGTTGCTACCATTACAACAACCGCTATTATGGCAATTCTTATCGCTTTCATCTCACCCTTCGTTGCGTTCCTTGATTCAATTCCGGGTTGCGTAATGGGCGGCGTATGTATCACACTTTACGGCTTTATAGCAGTTTCGGGTCTCAAAATGATTCAGAAGGTAGACCTTGAAGATAACGCAAATCTCTTTACAGTATCGGTTATCTTAATAGCAGGTATCGGCGGTATGGCGATGGCTATCGGTAAAGTAACACTCACTTCCATCGCTTGCGCACTTATTCTTGGTATTATCGTTAATATCGTACTCCACGCAAAAAAGACCGAGGTGGAAAAATAATGAAAAATTACGATAACGTAGTAATTTTCAACCATCCGCTGATTCGTCACAAAATTGCAATTCTGCGCGATGAAAAAACAAGTATGAAAGAGTTTCGTGAGTTGGTTGAAGAGATTACCACTCTTATGACCTACGAGTCGTTAAAGGACGGTGTTTACACAACCGAAATCGAGGTGAAAACTCCGCTTGAAACCTGTACACAACAGGTTGTCAAGGATGATTCGGTTGCTATCGTTCCGATTTTACGTGCAGGACTCGGTATGGTAAACGGCGTTCACGTTTTGTTCCCACTTGCTAAGGTAGGACATATTGGTATGTACCGCAACGAAGAAACGCTTGAGCCCTGTGAGTACTACTGTAAATTGCCCGATGGTATTGAAGATAAACTCGTTCTTCTTGTAGACCCGATGTTAGCTACGGGCGGCAGCGCTTGTGACGCGATAGATTTGCTCAAAAAGCGCGGATGCAAACACATTAAGTTTATGGCTATTATCGGTGCGCCCGAAGGCGTTTCCAAGGTTGCTGAAGCTCATCCCGACGTTAATATTTATGTATCTACACTTGACAGATGCTTAAATGAACACGGATATATTCTTCCCGGTCTTGGCGACGCAGGTGACCGTCTTTTCGGTACAAAATAAAAAGTATAAAAAATCGGCAGTTCGAAAGAACTGCCGATTTTTTGCGTTTATTAATAATTTTCTTTTTTAATTTCAAAGTAGCTTTGCGGATGTGCGCATACGGGGCAAACTTCGGGAGATGCCTTACCGATGTGGATGTGTCCGCAGTTTGAGCATTGCCAAATCATATCGTTATCGCGCGAGAAAACGATTCCGCCCTGAACGTTGGAGAGTAATTTTAAATATCTTTCTTCGTGTTCCTTTTCGATTTTTGCAACGCCTTCAAAAAGGTCGGCAATGTTGTCAAAACCTTCTTCTCTGGCGGTTTTAGCGAAGGATGCATACATATCGGTCCACTCATAATTTTCGCCTTCTGCCGCAAGTTTTAAGTTGGTAGCGGTATCGGAAATGCCGCCGTTTAGCAACTTAAACCAAATTTTTGCGTGTTCCTTTTCGTTGTTGGCGGTTTCTTCAAAAATCTTAGCGATTTGAACATAGCCATCCTTCTTTGCTTTGGATGCAAAGTAGGTGTACTTGTTTCTCGCCTCTGATTCACCTGCAAATGCCGCCATTAAATTTGCCTCTGTTTTTGAACCTTTAAGTTCCATAGTTTTTACCTCCGTTTTTTATATTAAAATTTTTTTACAAATCAAATTCCATTTCATCAGCAAATGGGGTGGGGGATTTTAAGGAACGGTTATAGTAGTCTGTCGCATAATTGCAGTGCACGGTGTAACACATTAAAATATACGGCACCGTGAACACAATAGGTACAGCAAGAAACGACAGTATAATCCAACCAACGAGGGAAAAGATAAGTCCTACAAAACTCGATATTCCCATTTTCCCAACCTTTTTTGATAATAAAACGGCTTCTAAAACATTAATATTATCATTTTGCACGAAAATATACGCGCACAAATAATATTTCAAAATAATGTAAACTAAAACTGCAATAGCAATACCCCGTAAAAAAGTGCCGAAAACCCATAAATTACTAAACCATATAGGCATACCGCTTGATTCAAAAAACGGCAATTTACCCGACGTTAGCGCATCAATTATGATGGAAGGTAATAATAAAAACAACGCCGTAAGAGCAAATTTTGATACAATAAAAACACATAGACTGATGGCGCGAGTCAGCCGTTTAACCGATGAAAAATAATAGAAAACAGAATATAAATCGACATCGGTATCAGCTAAAATACATCTGAAAAGACGCAATACACCCAGCATTAATGGGACGCCGACAGCAACTGCAAAAAACACAGTAAGCACAGTTAAAATCATAAATGGCACTCCCGCCGAAAAGAAGCGGTAAAGCAGGGTGTATAGTACGGATATAAACATAAAAAAGAAAACAAAAACCATAACTGCCGCAATGCCAAGCGGCCATCTACCCGCGAGTAAGCGTTTGGCTTCGCGTTTAATTGCTGTACTGTTAGGTAACACCGATATCACTCCTTCTTATGTATTATACCATATATATCAAGCCAAAAAGTTAAATTATTTTTAACTTTGCATAGTTTGCCATAAGTTTTTTGGTACCTATGTTTTTAAAATTGATTTCCAAAAGCGAATCCTCGCCCATATTATTTACAGACAGTATTACGCCTTCGCCAAATGTTTTATGTACTACATTCATACCTGTTCTATACACATTTGTGTCCTTTTGTTTGGTAGAAGTAAATCGCAATGCATTATTCTGATAAGATGGAGTCGCCGATATAGTGTGGCGCTGTGCATAACTGTCCGATGAATATGAAAACGCGCTCACAGGACGGGTGATTTCACAGTATTTTTCGGGGATTTCACGCAAGAAACGAGACGGTACGTTTCGGGTGGTACTACCAAAAAGCAGTCGGCAAGAAGTGTTGGTAATAGTAAGCTCACGCTTTGCTCTGGTAATTGCAACGTAGGCGAGTCGCCGTTCTTCTTCAATGGCTTGGGGTCCATCATAAATTGATTGGTGACCGGGGAAAATACCTTCCTCCATACCGCTTATAAATACCTTGTTGAATTCAAGCCCCTTGGCTGAGTGTATTGTCATAAGTGTTACTTTGTCATCACTATCCATCGAGTCAAGGTCGGTTACCAAGGCAATTTCTTCTAAAAATCCCGAAAGGGTAGGTGTTTCGTTTTCAAGTTCGTACATAACAATATTTGATGCAAATTCGTTTATGTTGTCAACGCGGTCCTGTTCTTCTTCTCCTGCGGCTTTTAGTGCGGCAAGATAACCTGTTTTTTCAAGCGTGTTTTCAAAAAGTTCGTGAAGTGAAAGATTGCGGGAAAGCTCACGCAATTCATCAATAATAGCGCAAAATTGCTTAATTTTAGCGTTGGCACGTGAAAGCAGAGGATAGTCATCGGCATTTTTAAGCGTTTCGTAAAGAGATATCCCTAAACTTTCTGAAATTTGCGAAGCGTTATCAATAGTTGTGTTACCGATACTGCGCTTCGGTTCGTTTATAATCCGTTTTAGTCGCAAATCGTCGTAAGGGTTGTTAATTACCTGCAAATAAGCCAAAACGTCCTTGATTTCTTTTCTCTCAAAGAACTTGGTTCCGCCGATAACTCGGTAGGAAATACCGCTTCTTGCAAATACGTTTTCAAGCGCATTGGACTGTGCGTTCATACGGTAAAGTATAGCATGGTCGGAAAAATTATCGCCGCGGCGCACGTTTTCAAGTATCTTTTCAGCAATATATGAAGCTTCCGCCTTTTCATCAGGTGCTGTATGTAAAACAACCTTTGTGCCTTCGCCATTTTCGGTCCACAAATTTTTACCTTTGCGACCTTGATTATTCTTAATTACGGCGTTTGCAACATCCAAAATATTGCTGGTTGAACGGTAATTTTGTTCAAGACGGATGACACGTGCATCTCGGTATTCGTCTTCAAAACTCAAAATATTTTCAATGGTAGCACCGCGAAAGTGGTAAATACTTTGGTCATCATCCCCCACAACGCAGATGTTTTTGTATTTATCGGCAAGTAAACTTATAAGTACGTATTGCGCATGGTTGGTATCCTGATATTCATCAACCATTATGTATCGGAATTTTTCCTGATAATAATCTAATACTTCGGGATTTTCGCGAAAAAGTTTAACGGTATTATTTATCATATCGTCGAAATCCATGGCATCGTTATTAAGCATACGAACAGTGTATTTTTTATAGATTTTTGCTATGGTGCCATCGCGGAAATTTGAGTTGATTTTCGAAAACTCTTCGGGTGTTATAAGCTTGTCCTTTGCCCGAGAAATCGCCGATAAAACCGCCTTGACGGGCATCATTTTTTCGTCAATTCCGTCGTTTTTCATTATTTCTTTTATAATCTTTTTTTGGTCGTCGGTATCATAGATTGTAAAGTGCGAAGTATAACCGATTTTATCGGCGAATCGTCGTAAAATTTTACCGCAAACCGAGTGAAAAGTACCCGCCCAAATATCATTAGCCGCGTCGCCAAGTTTTGCGGCAATACGCTCTTTGAGTTCATTTGCCGCCTTGTTTGTAAATGTGATGGCAAGTATCTGCCACGGATTTACAGGATGTTCCGCAAAGTAGTAACCATCAATTTCATCGGTTTCACCCGATAAAAATGCATTGGCTTCACGAAGCGCTATATCACTTAAAAACGGCTCGGTTGCACTTTTATATGCGTTGCCGTATTTTACAAGACAAGCGATACGGTTAACAAGCACAGTGGTTTTGCCGCTACCCGCACCCGCAAGGACCAAAACGGGTCCCTTAGTCGCAGTAACAGCCGATAATTGCATATTATTCATTTTACTGAAATCTTTTTCGATTACCTTATCTCTGATTTGGGCGCTTGTCATTGAATTCACTCCTGTACTAAAATATTTTACAATATTATTTAAAATATATCAATATTAAAATTGACCTTTTGGAAAATTTGTGTATAATAGTTTTGTTAGGAGTGGTTTTTATGAAACGAACCGAAATAGTAAATTTACTTAAAAATACCGAAAATTACGATAAAAAAACCGTAACGGTCTGCGGTTGGGTGCGTACCATCCGCCAATCTAAAAATATAGCATTTATGGAGATTAACGATGGTAGCGGTTTCAAGGGCTTACAGGTTGTACTTGAAAGCGACAAACTTGGCAATTTCGATGAAATAATCTCACAAAACGTGGGCGCTGCAGTATGTGTTGAGGGTGTTTTGGTGGCAACGCCCGAAATGAAACAACCTTGCGAATTAAAGGCAAGCGTAATAACGGTGGAGGGCGCCTCAAGCCCAGATTATCCGCTTCAAAAAAAGCGTCATTCACTTGAATTTTTGCGCACGATTCAGCACCTTCGTCCACGTACAAATACGTTTTCCGCGGCGTTTAGAGTTCGAAGCGTAGCGGCTTATGCTATTCACGAATTTTTCCAGAAGCGCGGTTTTGTTTATGCACATACTCCGCTTATAACTTCGAGTGATGCCGAAGGCGCGGGAGAAATGTTCCGTGTAACAACACTTCCCGCCGATAATCCACCTATGACAGAAGGCGGTGCAGTTGATTTTTCCGAGGACTTTTTCGGCAAACCCACCTCGCTCACCGTATCTGGTCAGTTAGAAGCCGAGTGTATGGCTTTGGCTTTCGGTAAGGTTTATACCTTCGGTCCCACCTTCCGTGCAGAAAAATCTTATACCGCACGTCACGCGGCAGAGTTCTGGATGATAGAACCCGAAATAGCATTTGCCGATTTAGCCGAAGATATGGAACTTGCTCGCGATATGCTTAAATTCGTACTTAAATTTGTTGTTGACAACTGCCCCGATGAGCTTAATTTCTTTGAGCAACATTTCGAAGCAGGACTTCGCGATAAATTAAATTCGGTAATCAATGCCGATTTCGCCACCGTTACCTATACCGATGCTGTAAAAATGCTTGAAGAGAGCGGTCATAAATTCCAGTATCCTGTTTCCTGGGGTTGCGATTTACAAACCGAGCACGAGCGCTATTTAACTGAAGAAATTTTCAAAAAACCCGTATTCGTTACCGATTATCCAAAAGAAATAAAGGCGTTTTATATGCGCTTAAACGATGACGGTAAAACCGTTGCGGCGGTTGACGTGTTAGTCCCTGGCATCGGCGAGATTATCGGCGGTAGCCAAAGAGAAGAGCGCATAGATTTATTGATGGAGCGTATTAAAGAAATCGGTGCCGACCCGAAGGATTACGACTGGTATTTAGACCTTCGCCGATTCGGTGGGGCAAAGCATGCCGGCTTCGGTCTCGGTTTTGAGCGACTTATTATGTATATGACAGGTATTCAGAATATACGTGACGTATTACCGTTCCCGCGCACAACCGGCAGCGCAGAATTTTAACGTTAACCCGACTGATTTCAGTCGGGTTTTTTGTTTAAAATTTTTAAAGCACGACAATACTATATTTATACTTGACAATATGGTGGGTTAAATTGTACAATATACAGTGACTAATTGTATTTTTTTATAGAAATTAATATTATTATAATATACATATCAAAATTTAACTGGAGGAAAAATTTTAATGCCAAAAACATTCGGCAAAACTGAAAAAAAGCAAGTTACAAATAAAAATGCCAAACCAAAGGCCAATAATATGGCTAAAAAGAATATTAAAAATCAAAAACCAGCCAACAAAAAATCGGCACCCCAAACCGCTAAGCATACCTACAAGAAACCTAATCAACAAAAAACAACAAAACCCTTAAAGATTATTCCGCTGGGCGGTCTTGACGAAATCGGCAAGAATATAACGCTATATGCATATGGCGATGATATGCTTTTGGTGGATTGCGGTATGTCCTTCCCCGATGAAGAAACACCGGGTATAGATATAGTTATTCCTGATTTTACTTATGTTTTGGAAAATAAAGATAAGATTCGCGGACTTGTTTTAACCCACGGTCATGAAGACCATATTGGTGCTATTCCGTATCTTCTTAAAAACTTTAACGTGCCAATTTACGGAACCCGATTAACGTTAGGTCTTGTTGAAGGTAAGTTAAAGGAGCACCGCCTTGATACTTCGGCAAAACTCAACGTAGTAAAACCGGGTGATATTATAAAACTCGGTGCATTTTCGGTTGAGTTTATACACGTAAACCATTCTATTCCCGATGCGGTGGCTGTGGCTGTTCGTTGCCCCGCAGGTCTTGTGGTTCAAACTGGTGACTTTAAGATAGATTCAACTCCGATTGATGATTACGTTATAGATATGGCACGTTTTGCAGAACTCGGCAAGGAAGGAGTCTTAGCACTGCTTTCTGATTCGACAAATGCAGAGCGTTCGGGATTTACCGCATCTGAAAAAATTGTGGGTGATTCCTTTGCCAACCTTTTTGCCAAGGCGGGTAAGCATCGTATTATAGTTGCAACGTTTTCATCGAATATCCACCGTATTCAACAAATCATCGATGAAGCGGTGCGCTGCGGCAGAAAAGTTGCGGTATCGGGCAGAAGTATGATAAATGTTGTTAATATAGCGGCTGAGCTTGGATATCTACACATTTATGATAACGTGCTTATTGATATTGATACAATAAAAAAATATAATCCCGAACAATTAGTTATTATCACAACCGGCTCTCAGGGGGAACCAATGTCGGCACTCCACCGCATAGCCGTAGGGGAACATAGAAACGTTGATATCGTACCGGGGGATATGATTATAATCTCGGCAACGCCTATCCCGGGTAATGAAAAGCTGGTGAGCAAGGTTATAAACGTTCTTATGAAACGCGGCGCTAACGTTGTATACGAGAAAATGTACGATGTTCACGTTTCGGGACACGCTTGTCAAGATGAATTAAAATTAATGCTCAGTATTATAAGACCTAAGTATTTCATCCCTGTTCACGGTGAACAGAAGCATCTTATTAAGCACTCGGCATTAGCCGAAGTTATGGGAATTGACAAGAAAAATATTATTATTGCCGCTAACGGCAATGTTATTGAACTGGGCAGTAGGGGTGCTAAGGTCGCTGAAACAGTCCAGGCAGGTAGAGTATTGGTTGACGGACTTGGTGTTGGGGACGTTGGCAGTATAGTTCTTCGTGACCGCATACATTTAGCCGAGCATGGAATTATTATTATTGTTTTGGCTTTGGATGTGGCATCAGGTGAAGTGGTTTCAGGTCCCGATATAGTATCACGTGGTTTCGTGTATGTTAAGGAATCGGAAGAACTGATGGGTGAAATTACAGAACTGTCAGAAGATATACTCGAAAGATGCTATATTTCAAATATAAATGACAGAAATGCTATAAAGGGTAAACTGCGGGACGGAGTATCGCGTTTTCTTTATGAAAGAACACGCCGCAGTCCGATGATTCTTCCAATCATTATGGAAGTTTAGTCTGTAAAAAGGGGTGATATTGTGAAAGGGAAAAGCGGTTTTGGCTTCGGGGGTGTTTTGACTGCCCTTTTGGTTATTTTAGCATTAGAAACTGCGGTTATGTTCTTTTACAATAAAATAATTTTTACAATAACGGCTATTTTGTTCATTTTACTGCTTATTCTTTTCTTGGTTTTTTTAAAGAATGCCAAACGGTATGTGAACCTGCGTCTTATAAAAGGCGTTGATTCAATGTCACAAGCGCATTCAGCAGCCCTTGATCAACTTAATACACCTGTGATACTCGTATCCGGGGATAACCGTATTGTGTGGGCTAACAGGTCATTTGGTTCATCAATTCAAAATAGGCAGGACGTTTTAGGGGAAAATATACAGTCATTGATTGACTCGGCGTCTTTTGAAAAACTTATAAACGGAAAAACGCTGGACATTGCTTTTAATGATAAAATTTTCAAAGTTTTTCTTATGCCCAAGAAAGAAATAAATGTTGTATATTTTATCGACCAGACCGCCCTTAAAAAGACGGCAGCGGAATATAAATTCTCCCGTCCGGTTGCCGCTATTCTCGAAATTGATGCGCTCGAAGAGATGTTAAAGGACGAAAAGGACAGTAAGCGCGTTCAGGTGCGCGGTGCTGTTCAAGATATTATTGAAAAATGGTTCCATCAGGCAAACGGCATTATTCATGCCCTTTCAAACACACGTTTTTTGCTTTTGTTTGAAGAACGATATTTAACACGTTTTGAACAGGATAAATTTACTATTCTTGAAATGATACGTAATTATGAGATAGACGGTAACCGTTATCTTACCCTCTCTATCGGTGTCGGTCACGGTTGTAAAAATCTAAGTGACTGTGAAGCACTTGCAAGACGGGCACTCGATATGGCACTTAGTCGCGGCGGTGATCAGGCAGCGGTTAAAAGTCCAAATGAAGACTATAAGTTTTATGGTGGCGTTAAAGCCGTATCCGAAAAGGGCTCAAGGGTGCGAACCAGAGTTACGGGCAAGGCACTTAAAGATATAATTGAAAATAGCTCCAATGTTTTACTTATGGGACATAAGTTTTCAGACCTTGACAGTTTGGGTGCTGCCGCAGGTATGGCGGAGATTGCTGAGAGATTGGGAACGGCGCCTAAAATCGTTATAAATAGAGAACTAACGATGGCTAAGGCACTTATTAACCATTTGACACGGGCCGGCAAAAAAGATTTGTTTGTAAACGAAAAACAGGCACTCGAATTGATAGATGAGGACACTTTGCTTATAGTTCTTGATACCCATCGTCCAAACTTTTTAGAAAGCGAAGCGGTTTATAAAAATGTATTAAAAACAGTGGTTATCGACCATCACAGAAAAGCCACCGATTATATCGATAACGCATTGCTTTTCTATAATGAGACCACAACATCTTCCACCTGTGAAATCATAACTGAAATTTGGCAGTATATGGGCATCGGCAATATGGATTCTGTAACCGCTGAGGCACTGATGGCAGGTATTATGCTCGACACCAAGAATTTTGTGCTTGGTACGGGGGTTAGAACCTATGAAGCGGCGGCATATCTTCGCAAATGTCTGGCACTTCCCGTAACGGTTAAGAAAATGTTTAGCGATTCTATGGATGTTTATAGGGGCAAATATGCCGTTATTTCCGCCGCTAAACATTTTGGTGATTATGTCATTGCAATCAACGAAAGCACCGATGAATTTACCCGTATTGTATCGGCTCAGGCGGCAGATGAACTGCTTGGTGTAAATGATGTTAGGGCGTCGTTTGTTATGTTTAAAAACGGTGGTGGCATTAATATCTCGGCACGTTCGTACGGGGAAGTAAACGTTCAGTTAATAATGGAAACTCTCGGCGGCGGCGGTCATAAAACTATGGCGGCTTGTTCGCTCGATACAAATAATTTTAATGAAGCGGAAAAATCGCTTCAAAAAGCAATACAAGAGTATTTTAAAGGATAGGTGATATAGATGAAGGTTATTTTATTAGCCGATGTTAAAGGACAAGGCAAAAAGGGCGAACTTATCAATGCCTCTGACGGATATGCAAGAAATTTTCTTTTGCCGAAGAAATTAGCGGTTGAGGCCGATTCGGCTGCTTTATCCGAACTTAAAAGCAGAGAAGAAGCAAAGCAGCATCACAAAAGTGAAGAAATCGCCGCTGCTAAAAAATTAGCGGCAGATCTTGAAGGTAAAGCATTTGTAATTAAGGCAAAGGCGGGTGCCAACGGCAAACTTTTCGGCTCGGTTACGTCCAAGGAAATTGCCGCCGAGGTTACACGTGTTACGGGAATTAATATCGACCGTAAAAAACTAAATGTTGCCGATATAAAGGCATACGGCGAGTATAATGCCGAAATTAAACTGTATACTGGTATTTCCGCAAAATTTACTGTAGAAGTTAAGGAATAAGAAGATGGAAGAAAAAACTATTTTTAATCTTGATGAGCACCGTTTGCCGTACGCTCCCGAAGCAGAACAGTTTTTATTAGGTTCCATACTCATTGACCCCCAGAGTATTCAGCAGGTAACCGGTAGTATAAAACCCGAATATTTTTACATACCTCAGCATAGAGAGATATATAAAACACTTTCATCAATGTTTGAGCTCAGCCGCAGTATAGATTTTGCTACATTGCTTGAGAAGTTAAAGGATGATGGCGTTTATGATGAGGCGGGAGGTAAGGAGTATATTTCGCGCCTTATACAGATGGTGCCATCATCGGCGAATATTCTTACATACGCCTCCATTATTAGAGAGCGTTATTATACTCGCGCTTTGATTTTAGCAGCGCAAGGTATTATTAAGGATGCGAGTGAAAACTATTCGAGCGCGGATAGATTGCTTGATTCTGCCGAAGAAAAGATTTACGCTATAAGGCAGGGCAGAGAGGTTGAAGGACTCACCCACATAAAGGATGTAATCGAAGCTGAAACCTATGACCGTCTTACAAAAATTACCGATCCCGAAACAAAGAACGATTATCTTGGTATACCAACGGGAATAGGAGATTTGGATAGAGTAATAACAGGGCTCAATAAATCGGATTTAATTATCGTAGGTGCTCGTCCGGGTATGGGTAAAACCTCGTTTGCACTTAATATTGCGCGCAACGTAGCCCTTAAAGCCAAAAAGACGGTTTGCTTTTTCTCACTTGAAATGACTCGCGACCAATTAGCCCAACGTCTTTTATCAAACGAAGCATCTATTGAGAGTACAAAACTCAGAACGGGCGAATTAACACCTGAAGAGTGGACACGCCTTGGAAATGCGGGGGCGGAGCTTTCAAAAGCCGATATCTATCTTGATGAAACTTCGGGTATTACAGTTCCCGAAATGAAGGCAAAGCTTATGCGAATGAAAAAGGTTGACCTTGTTATTATCGACTATTTGGGACTTATGCAGTCTTCCAAGAGAAGCGAGAACCGAGTTCAAGAGGTTTCCGATATTACAAGAAACTTAAAAATTATGGCTAAGGAATTAAAGGTGCCTGTAGTGGTTTGTGCGCAGCTTTCCCGTGGTACCGAAACTAAGGGTAAATCGCACCGTCCAGCCCTCTCGGACCTTCGTGAATCGGGCTCTATTGAGCAGGATGCAGATATCGTTTTATTTCTTTACCGCGAAAAATATTACGATAGCGAAAAAGGTGACGATGAAGAAAAAGGTGATGAGAACAAGGCAGAGTGCATTGTTGCTAAAAACCGCCACGGAGAGATAAAGACGGTAGAACTTTATTGGGATGGTCAGTTCACACGATTTGCATCTCAGGATGTGTACAGATAATGCTGAAAAAAGTTTTAAAAGCAATAGAAGATTATGGTATGCTAAACGGTCACACCGAAGTTACGGTGGCGCTTTCGGGCGGAGCTGATTCGGTGGCACTGTTATACTGTATGTTGAGTATTAGAAAAACGCTCGGTATAGATGTTCATGCGCTTCACCTAAATCATTTGCTTCGCGGTGCGGAGTCGGATAGGGATGAGCAGTTTGTAAG
This sequence comes from uncultured Eubacteriales bacterium, assembly GCA_964607025.1. Taxonomy (GTDB): domain Bacteria; phylum Bacillota; class Clostridia; order Oscillospirales; family Acutalibacteraceae; genus SIG565. Next base: position 5,469 of record CAZSIL010000012.1, on the reverse strand, counting down.
AAAATTATGCGAGAAATGGCAGGTGCCGTTAATCGTTTGCCGCGCTGATATAAATAAAGAAAGCGCAAAAACGGGGGAGAGTATAGAACTTACAGCCAGGCGCGTGAGATATGAATTCTTTGAGCGTGAGCGCCGCGGTGTTATAGCAACCGCACATACGGCTAGCGATTCTGCCGAAACGGTGCTTTTTAATTTAACCCGCGGTACTGCATCAGCGGGGCTTTGCGGTATTCCGCCTGTAAGGGATATTTATATCCGCCCTTTAATTTATTGCACAAGGGCTGATATTGAACAGTATTGTGCGGATAACGGATTAGAGTTTGTGAATGACAGCACCAACTTTACCGATGAATATACAAGGAATAAAATTCGGCATAATGCGGTACCCGTTTTAAAAGAAATTAATCCTTCTTTTGAAATTTCGGTGCTTCGTATGTCGGCATCACTTCGTGAAGATAATTCTTATCTTGATAGTGTCGCTAATACCGAATACAAAAAAGCGCTGGCAGGGGATAAATTAAAAACCGAAAACATAAAATCACTTCATCCGTCTATTGCCAAAAGGGTGCTTAAAAAATATTTCGGCAGGGATACAGATAGTGTTAATCTTGAATTACTTTATAAAACTGCTATAGGAGAGCTTGGCGCGACAGTTTTGCCGTCGGGCGTCAGAGCTACGGTGAAAAACGGGCTTTTGTGCTTGGAAACGGGCAAAAATAAACCCGATTTTACCTATAAAACCGAGATTTATAAAGAAAATGTAGAAAAAATTAACAGTTTGTTATTAAAAAACACACTTGATTGTGGTAAAATAATCGGCGTACCGGTTGTAAGGGAAAGGCAACCGCACGATGAGATCCGATTAGCCAACCGCGGAGTTACCAAATCATTAAAAAAACTTTTTAATGAAATGAAGATACCTGAAAATGAACGCGCTATACTACCCGTTATTTGCGATGATAAAGGAGTTATCTGGGTGTGCGGCGCGGGTGCGGCAGAACGTGTTAAGGTAGATGAAAAGACAAAGGAAGTTTTTGTAGTAAAAACCGAAAAAATATTAGGTTAGTTTTTGGGGATGATAAAATGTCAATGGAAAATGATATCAAAAAGGTATTGCTTACAAAAGAAGAAATCGATGCTATTTGTAAACGTTTAGGAGAAGAAATTTCGCGTGATTATAAAGGCAAAAAACTTTTACTTGTTAGCGTTTTAAAGGGCGCGATAGTATTTATGGCGGATATTATGCGTAATATTTCGTTGGATGCAGAGATAGATTTTATGTCTATTTCCTCCTACAAGGGCGCCGAAAGTACAGGTGTTGTGCAGTTTAAAAAAGACCTTGATATAAATCCTGACGGATACGATATATTAATTGTAGAAGATATACTCGATACGGGTAGGTCGCTTCGTTATATAGCCGACGTTTTGCTTCGCAAGAACGCAAACAGCGTAAAGATTTGCACATTTTTGGATAAACCCGAAAACCGCATGGCAGATATCTCTGCCGATTACGTGGGCGCAGTAGTTCCCAATGAGTTTGTTGTCGGTTATGGACTCGATTATAATGAAAAGTATAGAAATTTACCATACCTCGGCGTATTGAAGCCCGAAGTATACAGTAAATAAAAAATATATATTTATACACAGCGAAAGGATGTAACAAATGAAGAAAAACCTTAAAAGCTTGTTGCTTTATATAGGTATTCCGCTTATCTTGATAGGCGCAATAGCATTTGCAAGCTTTAGCGGCAAAAAAACTGCCGAAACCAAGTATTATGAAATCGTTGATATGATAGTTACCAACGAAGTTTCAGAATATGAACTGAACCTATATAGCGGTGAATTGAAATATGTAAAGCGTTCTGAACCCGATAAGACTTACCGCTATACTGTTGCAAGTCCGAGTATTTTTTATGAGGATGTTGCCGAAAAGGTAGAACAAATCAACAACGAAAACCGCGCCGAAAAGCCCGATATGATGATTAAATACAATTATAAAAGCGGTAGCGCGGCATCTTGGTTGGTTGATTTATTGCCGACGGCTATTATGGTTGTTATAATGGTCGTTTTCTGGATATTCATTATGCGGCGTATGAACGGCGCAATGGGTAACGATAAGGCGATGGGCTTCGGTAAATCAAAGGCAAAAAAAGCCGACAACAAGCGCAAAACAACCTTTGCTGACGTTGCGGGTGCCGACGAAGAAAAGCAAGAACTTGAAGAGATAGTAGATTTCTTAAAAGCACCGTCAAAGTTTAACGATTTAGGTGCTAGAATACCTAAAGGCGTATTGCTCGTTGGCCCTCCCGGTACGGGTAAAACCTTACTCGCTCGTGCTGTTGCAGGTGAAGCAGGTGTGCCGTTTTTCAGCATTTCCGGTTCTGATTTTGTTGAAATGTTTGTAGGTGTGGGCGCTTCTCGTGTAAGAGATTTGTTCGATGAAGCAAAGAAGGAAGCCCCTGCTATCGTATTTATTGATGAAATTGATGCCGTAGGACGCCAACGCGGAGCCGGTCTTGGCGGCGGTCACGATGAACGTGAACAAACGCTCAATCAGTTGCTCGTTGAGATGGATGGCTTTGGTGCTAACGAAGGCGTTATCGTTATGGCGGCAACCAACCGCCCCGATATTCTTGATAAAGCGCTACTGCGCCCAGGTAGATTTGATAGACAAATAACCGTAAATTACCCCGACGTTAAGGGAAGAGAGGATATATTAAAGGTACACTCCCGTGGTAAGCCGTTGGGCCCCGATGTATCCCTTGAAACTATAGCAAAATCCACAGCCGGCTTTACGGGTGCAGACCTTGAAAACCTTTTAAACGAAGCGGCATTACTCGCCGCCCGTAAGGGACTCAAGGCAATAACACAGGAGCAGATTGAAGAAGCAACCATTAAGGTTGTTATGGGTACCGAGAAAAAATCCCACGTTGTTAAAGATAAGGATAAATGGATTACGTCTTATCACGAAGCGGGACACGCGGTTGTATCCTATTTCTTGCCGACACAAGACCCCGTTCATCAGATATCCATTATTCCGCGCGGTATGGCGGCGGGTTATACAATGTATCTGCCTACCGAAGAAAAAGGTCATATGTCACGCAATCAGATGTTAGAACAAATTTGTTCTTTGCTTGGCGGCCGTGCGGCTGAGCAGTTGACACAGGACGATATATGCACAGGTGCTTCGAACGATATTGAGCGCGCAACCGAACTTGCACGTAAAATGGTAACGCGTTTTGGTATGAGCGAAAAGTTAGGCCTTGTAGCATACGGCAACGGCAATAATGAAGTGTTCTTAGGCAGAGACTTTTCATCCACTCCTAACTATTCTGAAAAGATTGCCGCCGAAATTGATGAAGAAGTAACCGCTATCGTTACAGAGCAGTACAAAAAAGCCATTGAAATTCTTAAAAATTCAATGGATAAATTAACCGTAGTTGCCAATGAGCTTTTCCAAAACGAAAAGATTGACGGTGAGCGTTTCAGAGAAATTATGACAGAGGATAAACAGTAATTATATGCCCGATAAGTAAAACTTATCGGGCGGTTTACTTTTTTTAGTTTGTGTGGTACAATACAAAGGTTAAGGGGGATGCACGTGAGCAGTTATATTGATTTTGCTTTGTTTTATGATAGATTTACAACCGATGTGGACTACTTGGGCCGCACCGATTATTTGTGTAAAATATTCCAAAAGTACGATAAAATGCCCACCTTGCTTTTAGATTTGGCGTGTGGAACGGGTGGCTTTTCGCTCGAATTTGCGCGTCGCGGTGTGTCGGTTATAGGCGTCGATATGTCAGAAGATATGCTATCATGCGCAAAGGATAAAAGCAGTAAAGAAAACACAGATATACTCTTTTTGTGCCAGAAAGCTGAAGAACTGGAACTTTATGGTACGGTGGATGGCGCAGTTTGTTTGCTCGACAGTATAAATCATATAACCGATTATAATGAACTTGTGCGCAGCTTAAAAAAAATATCGCTCTTTTTAGAAAAAGACAGATTATTTATATTTGATGTTAACACCGAGTATAAACACGAGTGCGTTTTGTCGGATAATACGTTTGTGTTGGAAGATAAGGACGTATATTGCGTATGGCAAAACGAGTATGACAAACGGCAAAAAACTACATATATAAATATAGATTTTTTTGAAAATCGAGGAGATAATAATTATAAAAGGTATTCAGAAGATTTTTGCGAACGTGTGTATTCCGATGAGCAATTAACAAGAGCATTGTCGGCTGCGGGACTTAGAGTGGAAAGGATTTTCGGAGAAAACACCTTCAGAAAACCCGCTGAAAAATGTATGCGCAAAATTTTTGTTACAAGAAAGGTATAACTATGGGAAAACTTATTAGATGTATAACAAGCAACGGGCAGGTTATGGCAACCGCCGTTGATACAACCGATATAGTAAATAAGGCCGAACAAATACATACAACCTCTGCCGTAGTAACGGCGGCGCTGGGGCGACTGCTCACTGCTGCATCTATGATGGGAAATATGTTAAAAGGCAAGGATAATTCCGTAACCCTTCGTGTGCAGGGCGGCGGGCCTATCGGCTCGCTTATCGCGGTATCGGATTTTAATGGGGATGTGCGCGGCTATGTTACAAATCCCGTTGTAGAGCTACCGCTAAACGATAAAGGTAAACTTGACGTAGGAACCGCAGTTGGAAAAGAAGGTAACCTGTATGTAATTAAAGATTTAGGACTCAAAGAGCCGTATAACGGTATGGTGCCGCTAGTCTCAGGTGAGATAGCCGAAGATATTACGGCTTATTATGCACTGAGTGAGCAAACACCCACAGTTTGCGCCTTCGGTGTGCTTGTGAATCCTGATTTGAGCGTCAAGGTTGCGGGTGGATATATTATTCAGTTGTTACCCGCGGCAGAAAATGCTACCATTGATAAGTTGGAAGATGGTATCAAGGATATCGAGTCGGTAACCCAAATGTTATCTAGCGGTATGACCCCCGAAGACATTATTAGACGTGCGCTTAAAAACTTTGAAACCGAAGTTCTTTATAGCCAGGATATAGAATATAAATGTAATTGTAGCAAACAAAGGGTAGAAACAGCCCTTATAAGTATGGGTAAAGCGGAACTCGAAAGTATGGCAGAAGAAATGGCGGAAGCCAATATTAATTGTCATTTCTGCGATAAGGTTTATAAGTTCACAAAGCGAGAAATTGCGGCACTCGCGAGAAAATAAAAATTTTAAAAAAATTAGAAAAAAACTGTTGACAAAGGGACGTCATTGTGGTAATATAATGCTTGTCGCTGGTGAGTTTCGAGAGGAAGCAATACCGCGTGGCACAAGCGTGGGAGCATAGCTCAGCTGGGAGAGCATCTGCCTTACAAGCAGAGGGTCACAGGTTCGAGCCCTGTTGTTCCCACCAAAAGTGGCCTGGTAGTTCAGCTGGTTAGAACGCTAGCCTGTCACGCTAGAGGTCGTGGG
>CAZSIL010000011.1:0-52828 GCA_964607025.1 uncultured Eubacteriales bacterium | reverse complement strand
TTTTATAAAAGACTTCAAAATACCAAGCACATATTCAAAACTTTCCAATTTGAAAAGTTTTGAGCCAACAATATAAATTATCGCACCCAGTAATACCTGTATAATCAAAGTTAATATATTACTCAAATTCAAGAAATTCACGCAATAAACAATGGCGCCCATAACAACCGATAAAAAGATATTTTCCGATATATCTTTTAGTTGTTCAGGATAACTATAATTAAGCAATTTTTTATTAGGCCATGAATTTATAACCTGTGCGAGAACATTAGTTATCAACGCACTGTACGCCATTGCCATAACTCCAAACCACATAGTTGATAAAATTGCTATTAAACCAACTATCTTTTTGGCAATTTCAAGTTTTAAAAACAGGTCGCTGCGTCCAAGCGCCTTGATAGCGTTAAGGTTTGCGGTGTGAATCGGATAAAAACAATAGGTAACACAAAAAATTCTTAAAAACGGTACCGCGGGCAACCATTTATCAGTTAAAAGCAAACTGATAATCGGCTCGGCGCAAACCGCCATACCGACCATTAGCGGCATTATTAAATATGTGGCAGTTTTTATAGCACGGCGCGTCATTGATTTTAATGCAACCACATTATCCTGTTCCGCCGCCATTACGGGCAACAAAACACTATCGATAGAAGTATTAATGTTTTGGGTTAAAAACTGCGGCAAGGAATGTCCGCGGTTATAGTATGCCAAATCCTCGGACGTGTACATCTTACCTATTATGAGTGTTCTTAAATCGTTATAGAGGGTATCTAACAACGATGAAACCAACATTTTCCAACCGAAAGAAAATAAACTTTTTAATCGCTCAAACGAAAACAATAATTTAGGTCTCCACTTAACCGTCAACCAAAGGATAACTGCATCCATCATAGCATTAGTTAACTGTTGACCTACAAGTGCCCAAACTCCGAAACCTGCCCACGCCATATAAATGCCTACTGCGGCACCGCTGAGCGTTCCGCCAAGCGTTGACCAGAAGAATTTTTTGAACATCATATTCTTGGAAACATATGCTTGCTGAACATTTTTGACACCAAATATAACTATAACAAAAGATAAAGCCCTAATAACCGGTATTAATTCGCTATTATCATAAAAGTTTGCTATAAATGGTGCTGCGAAGAACATACCCAGGTACAAAATGATGCTAAAGACAATATTAAAATAAAATACTGTTGAGAAATCGGCATCGTCGGCATTTTTCTTTTGTACGAGCGCGGTACCGAAGCCCGAATTTACAAACACCTGCAAAAGTGTTGTAAACACTGTTACAATCGCAATAGTTCCATACACTTCAGGTGCTAATAAACGCGCTAATACAATCGACACTATGAAGGTGATTCCTTGTGAGCCGCAACGCTCTAAAAATCTCCATAAAAAGTTATTGAATATTTTTTTGTTTTCCAAACAAACTCTCTTCTCTTAATTATTTTTTAAATCTTGCTAAAATGGAGTTTCGGTCTTCCCTTGTAAAATATACAAATGCGAAAACGGCAAGGTAAATAACCGAAATAATAATTGATTTAATTATAAGTCCCATCCAACCCGAAATAGAAATAAATGAAATTAAAACAAAGCTTATAACCGCAACAATTATATAACACGGAATTGCTTTAAGATAACACTTTTTATAAAACTCAAATACATTTATACCCGCTTTTCTGCGGTAAACCGTGTTCATATAAACTATATTTGTAAGTGCTGTAACTGCAGTTCCGATACACACACCGACCGCCCCAAAATAAATTGAAGCGATATACGAAACAGCGAGACCTAAAAGACCTGTAAATATATGGCATATCGCCTGATATTTTATCAGGTTTTTGGCAATAATAGTTGTACTTGCAATCTGCTGTGAGCAAGAAATCAAACTCGGAAAAATGATAATCAGCGCACAATAATAGGTTCTTGAATATTCGGGGCCCATCCAAAGTGTCATAAAATCTTGACCGACGCACAAAAATCCTATAAATATAAGTCCTAATACCGTTATTTGATAACGGCCCACCTTTATCATAAGTTTTAGTATTTCATTTTCTTTTTTATCTGCAATAAAACGCGAAATACGTGGCAAAAACAAACCGTTTACAGCCGTTGCCAACACATAAAAATATCCTTCCAACACAACCGCAGGAGAATATACTGCAATTTCGATACTGCTCGACGTCATACCGAGCACCGACGGTGCAAAGCTGTGAGTAAAACGCTGCATAATGCTCGTAATGGTAGTCCAGGCGGTAAAGCCAAACAAGGTTTTATACAACGCCTTGTCTCCTGCGCGGAAATCAACACACAAAGGCGACTGCGACTTCACAATTACCATCTTGATAATCAGCGTAATAATTCCGCTTGCAACGTTTGCCGCAACAACGGTTGTAACACTTGTAGAAAAACTAAGTGCTACGACTACCAATCCAACTGTAAATAACTTATTAAAAAGGTCGCAAAGTTTTAATTGTATAAACTTTTCGTATGCATTAAGTATACCGTTTAAGGGTGAAAGCGGAAATGAAATCAAATTAAATCCCGCTACCATTATATAAAGTGTTTTGAATTGCTCAAGCTCTGCAGGAGTTAATTTAACATATATCTTATCAAGGGAAAAATAAATTCCTACAAGCACAACCAGAACAATAATATCTATCGCGATATATAATTTGTAAATAACACCGATAATAGAATTTATCGCTTCTTGATTACCTTCAGCGCGATACTTTGAAACAAATCTTGATACTGCCGAACCGAGCCCAAAATCGAGCATAAAAATTGCTATCAATGATGTTGCAAGGGTATAAAGTCCGTAATTTGCCTGTCCTATCTGGCGCACCATCCATGGTGTATACAAAAGTCCGGTAATAATATTAATTCCTAATGCAAAATAGGAAATCATTGCACCCATTTTAACCTGACTTAATTTAAGTTTTCCCATTATTACTCCTTAAATCTAAACTATTTCTCAAAAGTTTTCTTTTGGACAATACGCTTTTTTATCTGTTTAAAAAGCCCCTTAAGCCCGGTATGGTATATTCTCAAAAAGAACGACTCAATACGTCTTAAGAAATATAGAAACGGATGGCCTACTGCCATTATTCTATTACGGCTCCGCACATATTCTTCATCCGGAATAACATAATCGGGATGCTTGATTGTTTCGCCTAATTCATAGGTTTCCATATTAAAAATTTTTCTGGTTGCGCGAGGCAACAATTTACACTCTGCCGCGTGAGCGCCATCGGCAGTGCAACCAATATTACTTATCATATTTTTAGTGGGGATAATATAAAGGCGATGCTGAGCATAAATTTCAAACCTATGATAAAATTCTCCGCCTGCGACGTGATTCTCGTATATTCCTTTTCCTGCATATCCTTTTAGTCTTTCCCAAAAAATCTTTTCTTTTTTTGTGCTCTCTTTTAAAAGTTCCATTATGTAAGTATCATTACCATACGAAAAATTAGGATCTCTCTGAAGGTAGGTTCTTTTCCATGTTGCCAAACCCCAAATTGAGCCCTCTGTTGCAAAGAAATAATCGGAACTTGCTTTATCCCATGTGCCGCAATGATTCATACCGCATATTGCCTCTATACGCTCATCATCCTTGTATCTTTCAAGAAGTTCAGCACAGTATCTAAAAAAACTCACCGACGGCACATAATCATCTTCAAGAAAAATACATCTATCGACCTTTGACCAAATCAAATCCGCCGCTTTCTTGCCCATATCATATAAGCCGTGGTTTTCCTGCTCGTAAAGGCGATACACTGTGCATTCCCAATCAATGCCCTCATCAATAAGTTTTCTGTTTTGGTATATCGCTTCCCATTCGTTTTCGTTTCTGCCCCCGTCCGACTGTAAAAACATAATAGAAGGTCTGGCCTTTTTTAAAACTTCAAACTGCCTTTGTTGACATTCGGGGCGTATCCATATATTAACCTTTACAGGTACATCTACTAAAAAAGGTTTCATGGTTTCTCCTTGCATCAATTTGTATTATTGCTCTTCATATATCTTGTAATACATATCAAGATAATCTGCTGTGTTCTTGCTACGGTCATGTGCTTTTTCAGCCTTTTCGATAGCCGCACGAGAAAATGATTTTGCTAAATTATCATCTGAGAAAATACGGTCAATACGGTCTGCAAGATACGGATATTCCTGAAAATCGTATAAAAATCCGTCCTGTTTGTCACTTACAAAATCTGCCATACCGCCTCTGAACGAGCATATCGTAGGACAGCCCAAAAACATAGATTCTCTCAAAATAAGCGATGCGCCTTCAATAGCAGACGGGATAACCGTAACATTGGCCGACAAAATATTATCTCGCATTTGTGCGCCCGTTTGTGCACCTAAAAACTCAACATTATTTGCAATATCCAATTTTTTGATAAGCTTTGAAATATATTTCGAATATGCGCCTCTAACAGTGAGTTTTCCGCCAACGCCCATGCCCGGAACTTTTACTAAAATATCCGGATATTTGTTTTTTAGCAGCGCTACCGCCCTTAACAACTGATGTAATCCTTTAAGCGGTACCGAGCCGGGATTTGTAAAAATCGTATGCCTGCTGATTTTTTCTATATCCCATTTAACAGAATCATACAATTCATCCCGAAGATTATATTCGAGCATAAACACCGACAATTTTGGATTGATACTTTTACAAATCGCCGAATCCCAGGTGCTAACGGCATTGATGTACTTTGTTCTGCTAATCATTTCTTGCTCGTACTTAGAATTACTTTTATTTAAAAAATGCAACTCTATTTCACCGTTCATCCTTAAATTTTGTCTAAGTGTTCGGTTTATAATAAACTGACTTATCGGGATACCTGCAAAATCTACATCTTTAATTCGGGTAAGCACGCCTTGAATAGATATAACTGATTTAACTTTTGGACATGCCCTTAAAAAAGCCAATCCGTGCGAATACTCAGTGCCGTGAATATGAACTATATCGGGAGCGAAATCCTCATTTATTTCTTGCCACATCTTTTCGTATTTTTTAGTATAACGCAACATATTTTTGCCTTTACCGGGCAAAAGATACCAAGTGATATTATTATGGACAAATTTTTTAAACTCGTTTCCCCGTACGCATGCTACTGCAAGTTCTATATCTTCGGTCTTTGCAAGTTTTCTGGAAATATCAATCATCCACGTACCACTCGTACCTGTTGACACCCCAAGATGCTCTGCCGCATCAGGCAGTAGCATATTAACAATCCATAAAACTTTCATAAATCTCTCCTTTAGTTCCAGAAAAATTCATACGGATAAATTCTTAGACTATCTATATCCGAAAAAGCACGATAGAAGTAATACACGGTAAAGAACACTATAAGAACAATATTGGTTATTTGTTTGCTGTTTTTATCGCCGCCTCTCCAACGGTTGATTATTTTAGGAATTGTAAGTGGCAAAAACAATAAAAAATAATAATTAAAGCGCATTGCTACATCATTTACTGAAGCAAACATTTGCAAAATCAACGATAATGACAAAATGTTTCTTAGCCCATTCGTTTCACTATCCATATTTTGCTCATCCGGAACAATAAACGAAAAAACAACAAACAACGCAAGCAAAATTACCATTGTCACTGCACCGGAGGCAGCACCGTTACCATATTTTTCAATATACTCTTCACCTGCAATAGGTAAAAGAATCCTGAAAATTTGTTGCCGAAATATATATGTTAATATTGTCAAAGGTGCTACCAAGGTTATCGCATGTATTGGTCTTAACTTTATATGGTATATCGGATACAAAATCAGAATTATCCATGCCGACTGGTGAAAAAGTACGGCAACAAACACGCTGAGCAAAAACCAATGCAGTTTCTTTTTCTTTGTGCAATAGAACGCAGGTACCGCCAAAGCGATAGCTATTGATTGCCTCAATCCCGAAAAAAGCATATCGAAAATGGATGTTGCTGTTAAAAACAGCAGTATTGTAATTACTCCGTTTTCGCTTTCTTTATAATAAAGAGCCCCTATCAATGCACAACAAATGCCTGCAACGATACATAGCATTATTTGGAAATTACCACCGCTTAACACGTTAACGCTTTTATTTAATAAAAAAAATCCAAGCTCATCATTAATTTCATTAAATATTTTTTTCCATCCAAACTGACCGTAATATTCATAGTATGACTTATATACGGGTACATCAATACCTGTACTCCCGCTTCGCAAAGAAAGAAGTATAAATAAAAACAAAAAGAAAATCAAAATATTATAATTTCTTTTTTCATAGTTTAGTTTTTGTTTTTTAATTACATCGTTTCGCAAATCATATAATAGCGAAAACAAAAGTGGTATTCCCACCAAAAAACAATAAGGTAACATTAAGATCTCCCTTCGTTTAATTTAATACCTGATTTATGTTTTAAAACATAGTTTTTATAACATTTATGTAGGCATCAACCTTCTAAATTATTTTTAAATCTTATCAATACTAACTATTTTAATGAACCGAGACCGTAGATTTTACGATAGATTCTTTTTAAAAACCCAAGTAATACATAAATTGTTCTTTTAAGGGTCGCTTTAATACGTTTTGAAAATGGTATTCTTATATACTTTTCAATGACACAGCATTCATCTTTGAGACCTATCTTGACACAAAAATTCCATAATTTTAAAAGTTTAATGCTGTCTTCCTTTAATAACTCAGTTAACTCATGAATAAAACGTTTAGTTTCAGATTCACGTAAATAGTTTTTCGTTACCGAAACTTGTTTTTTATGCCGACGGTTCTTAACTGCAACTTCTCTTATCTCAAAATAATCAAAACCGTTAAGTGCTATATATATCCAATATCTGTAATCAAGAATATATATGTACTCAGTACTGAACTCTCCTACTGTATCTAACACTTTTTTAGGGATAAGCAGGGCGCATCCGTTAATATTGCCATCCCCAAAAAGTATATCTAGTACTGCGTGGGGGGAAAGCTTACCTCTTGCTTTTGTCAAATCGCGTCTTATTACTGTTCCCGAATCATTGATAACTGCGCTTTTGCAAAGTATCACAGTGTTTTCAGAATCAAGGGAATAGTCATTAATTGCTTTTATAGACGTTTCTATCTTATTCGGCATATAAACATCGTCATGTGAAAGCCAGGAAAAATACTCGCCCCTCATTTTAGATATTCCGTAATTAAGAGCAGAAGCGCAGCCACCATTCTCTTTATAAAAATACCTTATTTTATCTCCATAAGAAAGCGCTATTCTTTCTGTTTCTCCGGCATCTGTAGAGCCATCATTTACAACTATTATTTCTATGTTGGAGTAAGTCTGCGCAAGCGCTGAATCTATGGCTTCGCGCATATAATCCGCTCCGTTATACACAGGTATAATTATCGAAACCAACGAAGTATCCTGCATTTATCTCACTCCCTTTATAGTATAATACTAAAATTAATTAGTTCTTTTTAATTTTAGGACTATTAATATCTATCCAACTACCCAGCTTTAAATCCCATTCTTCAGGTTGTATATCATTACAACCTCCACCATGATAGAACGTTATTTCGCCAAAATACACTTCACCATCAACATTATACAAGTCAACACGGCAAAATGGAAATGGCTGAGAAAGTTCTCTGGCAATTTCAATCATTTTTTCAAAGTTTTCTGGTTTTTCAACTTCACCATCGTAATTATCACGTGTTTCTTTAAAAGGCATCAAATTGAAATCCATATCGTATATATTTCTAGGATATTTATGATTATAAACATTATTATCATCTATAAGACCAATATCTAAGAATAATAGCTTTGGTTCACCATCAAAGCACATAAATTTATAATCAAGTGGTAACTTTCCATTTTTATCTCTAATTACTTTTTCCACAATGATTCTTTGGTCAATGTTTTTATAGTTCCATTCACGACTAAACAAATATGGATTTTGTTTTAATGCATAATTCATACGTTTAATAATCATTTTTGTATCTGTGTCAACATTTGGAGAAAAAATAACGTTTTCGCCTGAACCTCCAGTACACTTAATAATTACTTCTTGTTTAAATTCATCAAATGGAATCTTTTTTGCATTATCATAAACTCCATATTGTGGAATCAAAATGCTTTCAAAACCACAGTTTCTAACATATTCTCTAACAGCATATTTATCTGAACAAACAGTTAAAAGCGGGTCTCGATTATTAATTTTTAGCCACCAAACTTTTTCATCAAAATATTTTGGGTCCTTGAGATTAAGTCTTTTCCCAGTATACAATTTATGGAACCATTGAGCATATTTTTCATCAGATAATACTAATAAGCATTTTGCTACTGTCTTTCGTGCAAATTGAAAAACGATACTACCAAAATTGCTTTTATCAGCCCAATTGCGCAAAGCAACCTTAATTTTAAAAATCATTACAAATTCTCCTTATACCACTCTATCGCTTCGGCTATGCCACGCTGGAAATCCCAATCGGGATCATAACCAAGCAAGTTTCTTGCTTTACTTATATCAGCGTTACTATGTTTTATATCTCCCGCCCTATCCGGACCGAAGTTCGGTTCCTTATCAACACCTAGTGCTTTGGCAAGACCATGGTAAATATCCAAAAGATACTCTCTTCCGCCGTAAGCAATATTATATGCCTGACCTGCCGCACTACTTGGCGCTACACAGGCCTTCAGGTTTGCCTCTATTACGTTTTCTATGTACGTGAAATCGCGACTTTGCTTTCCATCACCGTTAATGGTAGGAGTTTCTCCCGACAACAATTGCTTAATGAACTTAGGAATAACCGCCGCATAAGCACCGTTGGGGTCCTGCCTACGACCAAAAACATTGAAATAACGCATTCCATATGTATCAAGACCGTAATGCCTTGTATACTGTTTTGCCCATTCTTCATCACATCTCTTAGTTAATGCATACGGAGAGAGCAGATTTCCTTCGCGACCTTCTGTCTTTGGTAAATTTGGCTCATCTCCATAAACAGAAGAACTTGATGCATAAACAAACTTCTTTACGCCTTGTTGACGAGCAGCTTCAAGCATATTAAGTGTTCCAGAAATGTTGTTTGCGCAGTAGAATAATGGCATTTCAAGACTGCGGGGCACGCTGCCCCACGCTGCCTGATTAAGCACATAATCAACGCCCTCACAAGCCCTTATACATGTTTCAATGTCCTTTATATCCCCCTTTATAAACTCGTAATTGGGATTTGAGGAAAACATATCAACGTTTTTCTGTTTACCAGTTGACAAATCATCAAGGCAACGTACACGGTAACCCATATTTAAAACTGCTTCACAAAGATTTGAACCGATAAAACCGGCTCCACCTGTAACCAAAAAAAGTGAATTTGCAGGAAATTTTAAATGTTTATAACCCATTATTACAGCCTCCAATAATTATATCCCGCTTCTTCATATTCTTTACGGTTAAGGAGTCCCTTAATATCAGCAAGAACTTTTTTAGAGTTTGCGCCTGACTTAAACATTTCATCAAAATCTTTTTGTGTTAAGTCTTTAAACTGCTCGTGAGCAACTGCGAGAACAACTGCATCACAATCGGTAATTGTATCCATATCTACAAATTCCATATCATAAAGCCGCTTTGCTTCATCAGCATCAGCCGTCGGATCAGCAACTGTTGCGGTGATACCGTATTCTTTAAGTTCATTGTAGATATCAATAATCTTTGTGTTACGGGTATCGGGACAGTTTTCTTTAAACGTAAAGCCAAGAATTGCAACCTTTGCGGTTTTAATAGCAACATCGGCTTTAATAAGGTTCTTAACAATGCTCTCGGCAACATATTTACCCATATCATCATTGATTTGTCGTCCTGAAAGAATAATTTGGCTATGATAACCCAACTGTTCTGCTTTATATGTAAGGTAATACGGATCAACACCAATGCAGTGTCCACCAACAAGACCCGGAAAGAATTTAAGGAAATTCCACTTAGTGCCTGCCGCTTTAAGAACCGACTGTGTATCAATACCCATTTTATTGAAAATGATTGAAAGTTCATTCATAAAAGCTATATTTATATCGCGTTGACTGTTTTCGATTACTTTTGCGGCCTCTGCAACTTTGATGCTTTCAGCACGATGGACGCCCGCTTCAACAACTAGTTCATAAACTTTTGCTATTTCTTCCAGTGATTCTTCATCCATACCTGAAACAATTTTTACGATTGTTTCAAGCCGATGGACCTTATCGCCGGGGTTAATTCTTTCAGGCGAATATCCGATTTTAAAATCCACGCCACATTTAAGACCGGATTCTTTTTCTAGAATCGGTATACAAATATCTTCGGTAACACCAGGGTAAACAGTTGATTCATAAACTACAATTGAACCCGGGGTCAAATTACGTCCTAATATTCGGCTAGCCCCTTCAACAGGAGAGAGATCAGGGGTGTGGTCATCGTTTACAGGTGTCGGTACAGCAACAATATGGAACTTTGCATCTCGCAATCTAGTTTCATCACTTGTGAATTCGACGGTAGTATTCCTAATAGCATCATCACCAACCTCGTTAGTCGGGTCAATCCCCTTTCTATAAAGTTCAATTTTATTTGTATTTAAGTCATACCCGATTACATCTACCTTTTTAGCAAAAGCAACCGCTATCGGCATACCCACATATCCAAGACCAATTAATGAGATTTTTTCTTTCCTTGCCACAATTTTTTCGTACAGTGTCATAAATACTCTCCATTTTTATAGTAATTTCATTGTCTCGTTAATACACTTATTTATAATATTTACATCATATTTCTTTTCCGCTATTTTTCGACCCTCTTGAGCCATTTTTTTTACCGTCTCGGGAGATTCTATTAACGCTATCATTCTTTTTGCTAAAGCGTCGATATCTTTTACCGGAACAAGATATCCGTTAAGGCCATCTATTACAGTCTCACGGCAGCCTGGCGCATCGGTGGTAATAACTGCTCTTTGTGAAGCCATTGCCTCCAATACTGTTTTGGGGGTTCCCTCGCGATAAGATGGCAAAACATATACCCAACTCTCTTTTAAAAAAGGTCTTACATCGTTCTGCTCACCGAAATACTCTATTATTTCTTGATTAATATATGGTTCTAACTCCTCTGGTTTTAGCGCAGACGGATTAGAATCATAAGGCCCAACCAACATAAACCGAACATCTGGATACCGTTGTTTTACAATACATGCCGCTTTAAGATACTCCTCAACTCCCTTATCCTTTATCAATCGACTTATGCACAAAAAAGCAAAATTCTCTGGCATTGGTGATATTGTAAACTTATCAAGATTAACCCCGCTACCATTCATCATAACAACTTTTTGCGGTCTGATAATCTTCTCTTTTACAAAAACATCAACATCATCGCTGTTTTGGAAAAATACCTTACGGCTTCCTTTTAATGCACATTTATACTCAAACTTTAATATGTTACGAATAATTGTTGCTTTGAATCCGTTAGATATAAACACTGACCCGATTCCTGCAATAAGCGAATATACCTCTTTTATGCCAAGTATGCGTGCTGCTATGCCGCCATAAACAACGGTTTTTGCCTGGTACGCAAATATCTTATCTGGCTTTTCGCTTTTTAAAATGCGTTTGAGACAAAACAGTGTTTTTATATCACTAAGAGGATTTATTCCATTCCGTTTTATTTCAGCCTTAATATACCGAATTTTATTTTCTGCAAATTTTTCTTGCCATTCACTTTCTGAGCCATCGCCAATAGCAATAACTTCATGTCCGAGAGAAACAAAAGATTTCATCATATCCATACGGAACCAAAAGAGTGACGCTGTGTGACTAGATAAAACCGCAATTTTCACTGAGTAACCGCCACCTTTTCTTCCTCTTGTGTATCTTTTTTCATCTGTCCTGTACCGCCTTCAACAACACCATCCGATTTAAGCACCGAAAGAATGGTACCAAAGAAACATTTGATATCAAATCCCAAGCTCATCTTCTCGACATATTCGCCGTCAAGCTTAGCTTTAACAGATATTTCAAGCTCATCTCTGCCGTTTATCTGCGCCCATCCTGTGAGGCCCGGTTTTATATCGTTAGCGCCGTATTTATCACGTTCTTCTATCAAATCAAACTGATTCCAAAGTGCCGGGCGCGGACCGATTATTGACATCTGCCCTATAAGAATATTAAATATTTGCGGTAGCTCATCAAGACTTGTTTTTCTAAGAAATTTGCCGACTTTCGTTATGTACTGCTCGGGATTCTTCAATAAATGTGTCGGTATATCATGCGGTGTATCAATCCGCATTGTTCTAAACTTTAGGATATTGAATTCTGCTTTATTTTTACCTATGCGACGCTGTTTAAAGAAAACAGGTCCCTTAGAATCAAGCTTTATTGCGAGCATTATTAAAAGATAAAACGGTGATAGAACTATGCAAGCTAAAAGTGATAAAATAAAATCAATAATTTGTTTTAGATAGTTGTTATACATAGCAACCCCCAAGGAATACTAACTGCATATTATAATTCATTTTATTATAATACTTTTTGTCTATTATGTCAATGCTTTAAGGTGGTGCTAACATACATATTTCTCTTCTAAAAATGACAAATTTCGACATAAAAAATCCCCACCGTATCGGTGGGGATTATGATAAAATATTTACTTTTTACCTATTTTTTCTTGATTATTTGCCGCCTTTTTCACTATACCGACAAGTGCTACCAATGCGATTACGTTAGGAATAACCATAAGATAATTAAAGAAGTCGGTAAGTTCCCAAACCAAATCGTTTTTAAGCACGGAACCAAAGAAGATAAATGCAACCGAGATTACTGCATAAACAGTGTTTGCAACCTTATTGTTTTTGAACAGTGACTCTACGTTAAGTTTACCGAAAAGGTTCCAGCTTATAATTGTTGAGAAGGCAAAGAACAATAAGCAAACCGCAACAAAGATGTTACCGAAATTACCCATAAATGCAGGTAATGTATCGGTGTAAGCCAACTGCATAGCCGATGATTTTGCCACTTCTGTGCCGAAATCAACGCCTGTTCTACCCGCGAAAATACCGTCGCCGAGATAGAGCGAAGAAATTACAACCAAAGCTGTCATTGTTAGCACAACAAACGTATCGATAAATACGGCAATAATTGCCACAACGCCCTGATCGTGCGGTTTTTCAACGTTTGCAAGTGCGTGTGCGTGCGGAGTTGAACCCATACCTGCTTCGTTTGAGAAGAGACCGCGCTTAGCTCCCTGGCTGATAGCGGCTTTAATAGCCGCACCTGCAGTACCGCCGAGCAAGGCCGCCGGAGTAAACGCATACTTAAATATCATACCAAATGTTGCGGGAATTTCTTTATAGTTAAACGCAAGTATAACCAGTCCGCCGATAAGGAAAAGAATTGCCATAATCGGAACTAATTTTTCGGTAACCGATGCAATGCGGTTAATACCGCCGATAAAGATAAATGCCGCAAAAATCGATACAACTGCACCGATAACCCAGCCGGGAATACCAAAAGCCGTGTTACACGCTTCGGCGATAGAGTTTGACTGTACCATACTGCCCATAAATCCGAGTGCTAATATAGCTGCAACCGAGAAAAACACAGATAAAAATTTACCGAAACCGCCTTTAAATGCTTTCTTTATGTAGTATACAGGGCCACCGTGAACGGTTCCGTCTGCATCTACAACACGTGTTTCCTGAGCGAGAACCGCTTCACCATAGTTCGTAGCCATACCGAAAAACGCAATAATCCACATCCAGAAAATAGCGCCGGGACCACCGATGAGAATAGCGCCCGAAGCGCCAACGATGTTTCCCGTACCTACCTGCGCGGCAATAGCGGTTGCTAGTGCCTGGAAAGAACTCATACCGCCCTTGTTTTTTCCGCCTCTTAAACTAAAGTTACCGAAAACCTTTTTTAAGCCCTCACCAAAGCAACGCACCTGAACAAATTTGGTCGCAACGGTATATAGAATACCTACACCAACCAAAAGAATAATAAGTACATAGTCTGTAAGATAACTGTTGACTGTTTTCACAACATTTAAAACTCCGTCTAAAAACTGTTGCATTTTGTTTTTCTCCTTTTCTACAACGCACCTTTAGGAAAATAAAAAACCACAAGGCAAAATACACCTGCGGCTCCAAAAATACGAGCAAAAAAACTGCTCACTCTGTCCTTTTACCTGAGAGATTCAGCGAAACCGCCTTGCACCTTCGGTACTCTAATTTTCCAAGAGTTTCTCCAGAGCCACATAACATTCCAGTCCCCATCCGTATACGGACGCCTGAGAGTTTTACTCCTTCGGCAGGTTTTTCAACCGTTCCCCAAAGAATGTCGTCGTTTATTAAATTACAACTGATTCTAACACTTTTATTATGAGATGTCAATAAAAAATTCATTTAAAGTATTATTTTGTCGAAAATGTATTTTGTGACCCATCGGAGATACTCTGCTCGGCAAGATTTTGACCGTTCCGAACGGTACCCAAAATCTTTTGCCTTACTCGAGACTCGGACAGTCGCGACGCCTATCGCGGCGTTGCGACTGCTTCGCCGAACTCCTGCGGAGTTCAAATCTCACGGAACATAAAAATATCCAAGCACCAAAAGGTGCTTGGATATTTTTGGAAGAGCCGAATGGTTTAGATGCCGTAAATATTAGCTATATTTTAGAAGAGGATCTTCCATTTAAAACCATGTTGTAAAGCTTTATACTAAGGACAATATCAATAGTTGATATTACTAACATCAAAGCCATAATTACAATCATAGGATAACTGATAAGAATAGCAGAAAAGCCCAGTCCTATTCCTGCAGTAGTTAATTTAACACCAAATTCCAACATAGTAAGCAATGTCTGGTGCTGTTCTTTAGGTGTATTTTCTAATATTACATCCTGCATGTATAACTTGAAAGGATCTCTTGCAAAAAGAATAATTGTATATCCTATGCCCATTACTATAATTTTAACAAAAACTTGCGGAATTAACGAACCGAATAGCATAAACGCTATCGAGCTACTGAGCATAACAGGTAATGCAATTCCCAATTTCCCTTGATATTTATAATATAATTTTGCAAAAACGACATTGGAAAATACGCGTATAATACGAGAAACACAAACAATAGCACCAATTATTAATGATGTATCATCAATATTAAAATCAAAAAGAATCTGCTGTTGTATAAACAATTTCCCATCGGTCTGACCATTATTAACAATCGGATAAAAGAATGAATAAACAACAATTGCCATTATTATAAACTTACTATAATGTATTTTAACCTTCTCTTTGTTTTCTTTTTTGTATGTAATCTTATTATAATCCGAACAGTCTTTCATTAAAAAGGTAAGTATAACACCTATTGCACAAGCCGTGATGCATCCTATCATCGGCAAATAATGATAGAGATTAAACATATAACTTGCCACAAAAGAAATAAGCATAGTTAAAACTGCATAAATCGTGTTAGCTGAAGCTCTTAAACGCACAAAATCACTTCGTTTACCAATTAAATCAAGATTGTTTTCGAGGGCTACAAATGAAGCAGTTTTGAAAATTACAGAAACATCATGAAACAGTCTGCCAACCAAAACAAGGTAGTAACTTTTTCCCACGGTAATAAGAATAGCTGATATCAGCATACAAATAGCACCCACTCTTGTAGATGCGGTATTTCCAATTCGCTTAATTATGAAAAGAACCGGAAATTGAAGAACTATGCAGGCAAACTGTGCAAATGAGGCAAGAGAAACTATTTGTGCCGCAGAAAAGTTCTTTACTATTGTTAGAAACAGAGTATCTATAGCAATATAAAACAAAAGATCTGCTGTTAACCCCGAATACCAAGGAAATACTTTTATAAATCTGTTTACATTCTTATTCATAGCCATTTTCTCCTTTTTCCAATTTATCTATTGATTATATCACCCTTTTATGGTATAATCAAATACATATAACTTAATAAAGTTATAGAATAAATATTATACGAGGTAAAATTATGGAAACAGTTGCTAAATATGCATATGAGGTTTTTAAAAAAGAAAGTTTTACTAAGGCGGCCGAAGCTCTTTACATATCGCAACCTTCTCTTAGTGCTGCGATTTCAAGATTGGAAAAAGAGTTGGGCTTTAATATTTTTGATCGCTCATCTATACCTCTTTCCTTGACGGCGGAAGGCAGAATTTATATTGAAAGTGTTGAAGAAATAGCGGAAAGTGAAAATAATATGCGTAAAAGAATCAGAGAGCTTTCCGATACAGACCACGGCTCAATAATAGTTGGCGGCTCAAGCTATGCATCATATTTAATAATGTCGGAGATCTGTAGTGAATTTTATAAAAAAAATCCGAAAATTAATGTAACACTTGATATTGGAAATATAGGAAGCTCACAGGTACTTTTTGAAAAATTAGATAATAATGAAATTGATATATTGATAACTTATGCTAAACAACGAGGCAGATGTGTTACGGAGCCCCTTTTAGAAGAGCGACTGGTAATTGCAATGCATAAAAAAATGCAAGGTGCAAAAAAATTACAACACCTTGCTATGACAAGAAAAGAATTTTTGACAAAAGACTATTCCCCCGATCGTGAAATTGAGGATATGTCCATATTTCGCGATATTGAATTTTTGGACTTCTCACGAAAATCGGATGTGGGACAGCGAATGGCAAGATTGCTTGGTGATTATAAAACCTCACATTATAAAATCGAAAATGCAAGACATAGTGAAATGCATTACAACCTGATGCATGCAGGAATCGGCGCTGTTGTTACTACAACCTTAGGTGTCCAACAAAAACTTCATGAAAATGATGATATATTATTTTTTGTGCCCAAAAGCGAAGATTCATACCGAAAAATATTTCTTGCATATAATCCCTCCTCAAAAAGCAACACGCTTATTAAGAGTTTTATAAAAATTGCAAAAGATATTTACTCAAAAAATAGTCCCCTGCTATAGTACAATGGTGGTTATGACTTGGAAGAGCCGAACAATATAGATGCATATATTAAAATAAGCTTTGCGTGAGCAAAGCTACCTTAACTTCTTCCTTATTCACTATTACTTATTACTTCAAAATCCTCGTTCGTATTTAGGGAAAAGTGAAGAGTGAAGAGTGAATAGGTAATAAGTAAAAATCCCCGTTCTTGCGAACGAGGATTTTTGGTGACCCATCGGAGATACTCTGCGTCGGCAAGATTTTGACCATTCCGAATGGTACCCAAAATCTTTTGCCTTACTCGAGACTCGGGCAGACCGCAACGCCTATCGCGGCGTTGCGACTGCTTCGCCGAACTACTGCGGAGTTCAAATCTCACGGAACATAAAAATATCCAAGCACCAAAAGGTGCTTGGATATTTTTGGTGACCCATCGGAGATTCGAACTCCGGACACCTTGATTAAAAGTCAAGTGCTCTGCCAGCTGAGCTAATGGATCAAATTTGCGACTTGTATATTATATCAACCAAATTCAGTATTGTCAATACTTTTCTTTATTATTCAGCAAAAAAATTATCCACGTGGTGCTATGCGCCGCGTGGATGTTGTCTTTTTATTTGCCGTTTACAAGCAAACCGCCAAATTTTGTTTCCGAGCCGTCTTGAAACTCAATTTTTACAGTATGCTCACCCTTTGTTAAATTATGTTCATTTATAAATGCCTGAGTATGATCATATTTCTGGAAGGCGAACATTTTGGAATTCACACCAAATTCAACCCATTCGCCACCATCAATCTGATAGCGCAAATAAAATTCTTTATCCTTGTCTAAATCAAATAACATACCAAAGGTTGTACCGCTAAATTTATACGATATAGTCGCTTTGCCTGTAATATTAAGATGACAATTAACCAATTCCTTATTAACTAAACTCAAACCGGTATCATGCATATCAACGAATACGGGTGACTGAACTAATTTTGCTGCACCCGAAAATGTTAATTTATCTACCGAAACCGTTTGGGGCGCTGTAATCAGATTTTCATAAGCCGCATCTTGTAAGTTGGCTTTGTAATCATAAAGTTTCCAATCTTTTAATTCAAAATTGAAATTCTCTTCTAGTACGGGCTTTATAGCATCAAAATACACCCCGTAACCCGCAGCACTTGGATGAAGATTATCTATTGTGTAGTAATTAGTTCTTGATTCCGAGGCAATTCCGTGTTTCTTATACATTGCCGAACGCAACGCTGCGCCTAAATCTATGAAAGGAATATTATACTTTTCGCCCATCTCTTTATACGCTGCTACCGAGCTGTTTTTAAATTCACGCTGGGTTGATAAAAACACTATTTCGCAGTAAGGATTAATTTCCCATACATTGCGTATCAAAGACTCAATTTGTACTAACAAATCTTCCTTTGTTTGTATTTGGAACCAATCGTTTGTCGTATACTCGATAAATACTAAATCAGGTATATCGTGACCATCCGTATTCATCAAGGTCTTTTCGAGACGGAAAACTCCGAAATTAGTAGCGGTATCCGAAACACCGGCATTTACAGTTTCAATAGTAGCATCGGGATAGGTTTCTTTAAACCATGTAGACACTCGGTTTACATAGGACAGTTTAATATCGCCCTTTTCTCCGCCGATATGATATGCCGCCGATGTACCGTATGTAATTGAGCCACCAATATAACCGATTGTTAATTTCTTATCACCGCTATGAAGCAGTTTGTATGTATTTGAAAGCGGTGTTTCAGCCGACTCGGCTCCGTATTCCACCGTCGCAGGACCTTCTACTTTGTTGCTACTTTGTGTACTGCTGTTTTGTGTACCTTCATTAGTTGCAGGTTGTTTATTACAACCTACAACACACAAAATCAAAAGGGACACCACTAAAAAAATCGCTAAAATTCTTTTCATCTTAGTTTTCTCCATTCACTATTAGTCCGCCAAGCTTTATTTGGGTATTTTCCGAAAATTTAAAGGTAACCGTATGTTCGCCGGGAGATAAATAGTGTTCAAACATAAATACCTGTGGGTGCTCGTACAACTGAAATGCAAAGCTGTTCTTATTAACGCAAAAGATCTTAAATTCCCCACCATCAACCTGCCATTCGAGTTCAAATCCAACGCCACATAAATAAACTAAAATTCCGAGTGCGGAATTACAAAACGTGGCCTTAATCTCACTCTCCCCCAAAATAAGCACATGTTTATCTTCAAAGCCAACCGTTTGAACCTCGAGTTCGGTGCCGTACATACCGGCTTGAAGCGCCCCGTTTTTTAACACTGCATTACCTGAAAGTGTTAGTTTATCGGCTGTAATAATCGTAGGGCTATCTATTAAGTTATCATACAACGGTATTGGTAAATTTTCTTTATAATTATAAAGCCGAGTATCACCTGATAGCAAATTTTCTTCCAAAACAGGTTTAATTACATCAAAATATATCTCATAACCCTTTGCGCTCGGATGTAAATTATCAATAGTGTAACAGAAATTCCCCTTTGACTCTTGCTCATAGCCGCGCTCCCTTTTAAGTTCACAAAGCGGACCACCCACATCAATAAATGGAACTCCGTAATACTCTGTAACAGCGCGGTATGCCGCAACCGAACGTGCGCTATTATTAACGTTTGTAGAAAGAACCACTATCTCAGCATAAGGATTATATGACCAAATATTACGGAAAATCGATTCAATTTGCAATTTGAGTTCATCAGACATTTGCGTTTCATAAGAAAAATCGTTGGTGGTAAACTCAATAAATACAAGGTCGGGCATAGCGTGACCGTTAGTATTCATTAAATCTTGCTCAAGGCGATAAATACCGAAATTGGTAGCGGTATCGGATATACCTGCATTAACCGTTTCGATAGTTGCATCAGGATAGGTTTCTTTAAACCAAGTAGACACTCGGTTTACATAGGACTGCAATATATCTCCGTCTTTTGATACAACAACGCCACCTTCAATAACAGTTTTTGCCGAGCTGCCGAGCGTTATTGAGCCGCCTATAAAGCCAAGCGTTGCCTTTTTATTCCCTGTGGTAAGTTTCGTATACGTATTTGACAGTTTTATGATAGCCACCGCCCTTAAAATATTAATTTTCCTTTTCAATAGTATCACATAAGTTAGATATGGTCAAGCACAGCATAACAAAAAGTGCACTCGTTTTTATGAGTGCACTCCTTGTTATTTAACTACGATATTAACGAGTTTTTTAGGAACGTAAAGTTCCTTTATAACGGTTTTTCCGTTTATCTCTTTGGCTACGTTCTCATCGCCTTTTGCTTTGGCAATAGCGTCCGCCGCCGAAATATCTGCCGCAACGTTTATTCGGGCGCGGATTTTACCGTTTACCTGAATAGCAATTTCAACTGCCGAATCAACGCATTTTGACTCATCAAACATCGGCCACTGTGTAGCATTTAGTTGACCTTCAAATCCCGCATTTACCCACATTTCTTCTGTGATATGAGGCGCAAAAGGATTAAGAAGAATTATAAATGTTTTTAATTCATCGCGTGTAATTTTTCCACTTGCAGCGATATTGTTAAGCAGTGACATCAAAGCGGCAATAGCGGTATTCATTTTGAGTTCTTCAATATCCTCGGTCACCTTTTTGATGGTGCGGTGCATTTCGCTTTCAAGTTCTTTGCGGTAACCCGTATCATCGGTCATTATATCGGCAAGAGCCCAAATTCTATCAAGGAAACGCTTACAGCCCTTAATCGATGCTGAACTCCAAGGAGCTGCCTTTTCAAAGTCGCCGATAAACATTTCATAAAGGCGCATTGTATCGGCGCCGTAATCTCTTACAATCTCATCGGGGTTTACAACGTTGCCGCGGGATTTAGACATTTTTTCACCGTTTTCACCGAGTATCATACCGTGGCTTGTACGCTTTGCATACGGCTCAGGATTGGGTACCACACCTATATCGTAAAGGAATTTATGCCAGAAACGGCTATACAAAAGGTGAAGTGTTGTATGCTCCATGCCACCGTTGTACCAGTCAACAGGACCCCAATATTTAAGGGCTTCGGGTGACGCTAAAGCATTATCATTATGCGGATCGCAATAGCGCAAGAAATACCAGGAAGAACCCGCCCACTGAGGCATTGTATCGGTTTCGCGAACGGCGGGACCTGAACACGCAGGGCAAGTTGTATTTACCCAATCGGCAATTTTAGCCAAGGGGGATTCGCCCGTATCGGTCGGCTCGTAAGAGTCAACATTGGGGAGTAAAAGCGGCAATTCGCTTTCAGGCAGCGGTACGTAGCCACACTTATCACACTTAACCATAGGAATCGGCTCGCCCCAATAACGTTGACGCGAGAATACCCAGTCACGAAGTTTATAATTAACCTTTTTCTCTCCTAAGTTTCGCTCTATCAACCACTCGGCAATTTTTACTTTGGCATCATCAACCGACAAATCGTTTAAGAACCCCGAGTTTACCATAATACCCTTATCACAATCGGTATAAGCGCATTTAGTAACATCGCCGCCTGCAACAACTTCGATTATTGGGAGCCCGAATTTAGTAGCAAATTCCCAGTCACGCTGGTCGTGTCCTGGAACGCCCATTACACAACCTGTACCGTAAGAAATAAGCACGTAATCGGATACGAAAATAGGAATTTCGGTATTATTAACGGGGTTGATAGCCATAACGCCATCTAATTTTACACCTGTTTTATCCTTTGCAAGTTCGGTTCTCTCAAAGTCGGATTTTTTAGCCGAAACGGCCTGATATTCTCGAACTGCATCAAGATTTTTGATGTTATCCGCCCACTTTTCGATTATGGGATGTTCGGGAGAAATTACAACGTAGGTTACACCAAAAAGTGTATCAGCGCGTGTTGAATAAACCTCGAAGCCGTCGCCCAGAGTTGTCGCAAACTTAATTTGAGTACCGGTAGAACGACCTATCCAGTTGCGCTGTTGGGTTTTAACACGGTCGATAAAATTAACTTCATCAAGACCGTCCAACAATTTTTGTGCATAGTCAGTAATTTTGAGCATCCACTGGCTCTTAACCTTATGTACAACCTCACTGCCGCAACGCTCACAACCACCATTTACAACCTCTTCGTTTGCGAGAACGCATTTACAAGACGTACACCAGTTAACCGACATTTCCTTTTTATAAGCCAGACCGTGTTTATATAACTGCAAGAAAATCCACTGGGTCCATTTGTAATACGCAGGGTCGGTGGTGTTGACTTCCCTACTCCAATCGAACGAAAAGCCAAGAGATTTTAACTGTTCTTTAAAATGAGCAATATTATCCCTTGTTACAATTTCGGGATGGATATGATTTTTGATTGCATAGTTTTCGGTAGGCAAACCGAAAGCATCCCAACCCATAGGATACAGAACGTTATAGCCCTGTAAACGTTTTTTACGCGCTACAATATCGAGCGCTGTATATGAACGGGGATGACCTACGTGAAGTCCCTGGCCTGACGGATACGGGAACTCAACAAGTCCGTAGAACTTGGGCTTTGAATAGTCTTCACCCACCTTAAAGGTTTCTTCATCATCCCAAATTTTTTGCCACTTCTTTTCAATTTCGGTGTAATTATACTTTGCCATTTCTATTTCTCCTGTTCGCTGACTAAAATATTATCAAGGTCTACGGCGATGCCGTCCGCCCACATTTTATCAAGATTGTAAAACTCTCTTGCTTCTTTACTGAACACGTGGACTATGACACTGCCGTAATCGAGCAATACCCAGCCCGTAGATTTGCCTTCAATATGATGCGGTTCTACGCCCTGTTCACTCAGTTTAAACTCAACCTCATCAGCAAGGGCGCGAACGTGCGTTGAAGACGAAGCGGAGGCGAGTAAAAAATACTCGGTAAGAACCGTTAAATCATCAACCTTCAATGCCGCTAAATTGGTGGCTTTCTTTTCATTTAATGCGTTTGCCGCTATCTCCAGAATCTTAAGAGTTTCCATTTACTAGCTCCTTTTCATTATCTCGTTATAAGCATTTATCGTATCAGGATGAATCTGACTGCGCTTTTCAACAAGTTCATTAATCGTATAGCAAAGCGCATATTCCATAGCGCACTCCATAGAAACATCCACCTTTTCGCGCATAATGTCAACATCACTATAATCTCGGTCGGCTGATGTAAAATCCGCAAGATACAAGACCTTTTCGAGCGTTGTCATACCCTTCTTTGCCGTTGTGTGATAACGAACGGCATTTATTATCTCGCTATCGGTGATTTTAAGTTCTTTTTCTATATACGCCGCGCCCGATACCGCATGCCACAGTTTTGCGCTGTTTTTTGTTATATCGTCAAGCATTATACCAAACTGCTTAAAAAAATGCAACTGCTCTGATTCGGTGGCGTTTTTTGTAATATCATGAAGCAGTCCCGCAAGGTACGCTTTATCTTTATTGGCACCGTATTTTTCAGCCAAGCGCTTTGCTTCATCAGCCACACACAAAGAATGTTTATATCTTTTCTCTGTAAGTCGGTCTTTTAATATTTCCTTTAGTTTTTCGTAATCCATTTACCTGTCCCCATATAAATCGTTATCCCGTATATATTGAAGCACCGTCTTCGGCAAATACTTTAATAGATACTCGTCATTTTCAATATTTTTTCTGATTTCGGTAGAGGATATACCGATAACGTAATTTTTTAGTACGTTTATAACGGCACCTTCGTTTATAAGGTCGGTAACCGCCTCGTCAAACCTTGTATCATCTATTCCTACTCGCCGAATCGCAATAATATCGGTATTTTTAATTATATCTTTATAGCGGTACCACTCTTTAAAGGTTACTATCATATCGCCGCCGCATACGAGCGCAAATTTTTCAGTTGGTCTTTGTGAACGTATATGTCTTAACGTATCGTAGGTATAACTTCGCCCACCGCGCAGCATCTCCATATCGCTGACTTCCACGTTTTTCACACCTTGAAGCGCCGCTTTACACATTTCAAAACGGTCGGCATCACAAGCAAGATTGTCGCTTATTTTATGCGGCGGAGTAGCCGTCGGCATAACAATAACCTTTTCTACCATCGGCATAGCGAGTACGTTTTGTATTATCTCAAGATGAGCAAAATGTATTGGGTTAAAGGTTCCCCCGAAAATAGCAGTTCTTTTCATATTATTTAACAAGATAAATTTGTTTATTATCTTTACTCTCTCTATAAAGTACGATTTTTGTTCCTATAACCTGAACAACGTCGGCGCCTACTTTCTCGGCTATCTCGTCTGCGCTCTCTCTTGAAGACAGTGGCGACGTTTCAAGGGTGCGAATTTTTATAAGTTCTCGGGCAGTAAGCGCATCTTCAATTTGTTTGAGCGTTTGCTCACTGATACCGCCTTTACCGATTTGTAAAATTGTTTCCATTGTATTTGCCATACCGCGAAGCTGTGCTCTTTGTTTGCTTGTAAGCATTATTTATCACCTTAAATATATTTTTTAATTTCTTCTTTGAATTTTTTTATTGCGTTTGCCCTATGGCTTACGGCGTTTTTAACCTCGGGCGGTACTACGCCAAAGCAACCGTATTCGGTTATAAAGAGTGGGTCATATCCAAAACCACCGTTGCCATTGGGTTTTGTATCGATTATACCTTCTACTGAGCCCTCAACAGTAAATTCTCTGCCATCGGGAAACACACAGGCAATAACCGATATAAAACGGGCTGTTCTTTTATCTTTCGGCACGCCGTCTAATTCCTTTAAGAGTTTTTCATTATTGGCGTTGTCGTCCCCGTGTTCGCCTGCGTAACGCGCAGAATATATACCGGGAGCGCCGTTTAAGTAATCAACGCAAAGTCCAGAATCGTCAGCCACCGACGGCATACCCGTTGCTTTACAACCTTCTCTCGCTTTAATAAGCGCGTTCTCGCAAAAAGTAGTTCCCGTTTCATCTGCTTCGGGCAGTGGTTCAGCAAGGTCTTTTTCAGAACAAAGCGTAATTCCGCTACCCTCAAAAATCTTAGAGAATTCCGCCAATTTATGAGCATTTTTAGTTGCCACAAAAAATTTCATTTTCAGTTTTCCTCTTCAAATAGACTGTTTGCAAATGCCACACTGTCAAAGGGTTGCAAATCATCAATGCCTTCGCCCACACCTATATATTTAACGGGGATGTGAAGTTCATTATTTATTGATATTACAATGCCGCCTTTTGCGGTACCGTCAAGTTTTGTAAGCACAATGCCCGTAATATCGGTAACACGGCTAAACTCTCTTGCCTGATTAACGGCATTTTGCCCAGTGGAAGCATCAAGCACCAAAAGGGTTTCCTTTGCCGCATCGGGCAGTTCCCGATTAATTACTCGGTTCATTTTAGCGAGTTCATCCATTAGGTTTTTCTTGTTATGGAGGCGTCCTGCAGTATCGCAAATAATAATGTCGGCATGTCTTGATTTAGCCGATGCTATTGTATCAAAAACAACTGATGCAGGGTCTGTACCTGCAATAGAACTGACAATGGCGGTATCACTGCGATTTGCCCACTCGGTTAACTGCTCAATAGCGGCGGCGCGGAAGGTGTCAGCGGCACCGAGCACCACGCGTTTACCGTCTCTGCCCAGCATTGCCGCCAATTTGCCTATTGTGGTTGTCTTGCCAACACCGTTAACGCCGATTACCATAATAATTGAAGGTGAAGTAGTAATATCAAGTTCCGTATCACCCGAAAGCATATCGGAAATAATTTCCTTCATTGCGTCTTTTATAACCGACGGGTCGGTAATGCCTTCCGCCTTGATTTTTGCGCGTAGTTTATCGCAAATATCGGTTGCGGTGGCAACACCTATATCCGACGTTATAAGAATTTCTTCAAGTTCTTCAAACAGTTCTTCGTCTATCCTTGTAAAACTGTTTATAACTGCATTTATATTATTTACAAGTGCGTTTCGGGTTTTTGTTAAACCGTTTTTGATTTTATCAAAAAAGCCCATTAAAGTTCTCCCTTTGCGAGTTTCTTCTCAAGTTCTGTAACGTTGAGTTCCAAAAGTTTTGTAACACCCTTTTCCTGCATTGTAACACCATAAAGCATATCTGCCGCTTCCATAGTACCGCGGCGGTGTGTTACGCAGATAAATTGTGTTGCAAAATCGGATTTTTTCATATACTGTGCAAATCTTTCAACGTTGATATCATCAAGCGCCGTATCAACTTCATCAAGGAAGCAGAAAGGCGGTGCGTTAACGTTCATAATTGCAAAGTAAATCGATAGTGCTACGAGTGCCTTCTCGCCGCCCGAAAGTCCATCAAGACTGGGCACGTTCTTACCAGGCAGTTTGGCATTTATATCAATACCGCTCTCAAGGATATTATCGGGGTCGGTAAGGACTAACTGTGCGCTACCACCACCGAACAGTTCGGTAAAGGTTTTGGAGAAACACTCGTTTATGCGATTAAATCCAACAATAAACATCTCCTGCATTTGAGACGTCAACTGATTTATAAGTTTGTTAAGTTCGCTACGTGAACGCTCAACATCATCTATTTGTTCCTTCATAAAGTTATAGCGTTCGCTAACTTCTTTAAACTCTTCAATAGCCGACACATTTACGTTGCCGAGATTTTTAATCTTATTTTTGGTGTCGGTAAGTTGTTTTTTTGCTTCAGTCGGATTCTCTATTGTTATTCCCATATTTTCGGCATCACTGCGAGTAAGCCCGTATTCATCAAACAACTGACGTATAACGTTATCGTACTCTTCAAGCATAGTGGCTTTGCGCTCGGTAAGACGAGCAAGTTCTCCGCCGATTTTTTCGCGCTCAAGCGTTTTATCTCGTTCGCTTGCGCGCATTTCATTTGTTTGCTTTTCAAGATTGTTTCGCTCGGTTGTAAATGCTGTGATTTCATTTTCAGCCACCGCAATATTTTTCTTGATCTCTTCTATTGCAGCGTAAGTTTCGGCCACATCCTGTTGCTTCAAGTCATTTTGCGCCATGACTTCAGCTATCTCCGCCAAAATTTCACTAATCCGTGTTTCGCGGTTATTAAGTGCCGATTCGATAGCATTTGCCGCCGCCAAAAGATTCTCCTTATCCTTCGTAAATTCAATTACGGCAAGTTTAAGTGAGGTTATATTCTCGGTGATTTCATCGCGTTTAACGGATACACTATCTCTTCCGCCAACCGAAGCATCAATCTCCGCTTGAATTTTCGCCTTTTCGGTTTCAAATTCAGTAATATTCTTATCTGCTTCATCGGCGGCTTTACGCAATGCCGTCTTTTTCTCCTCACCTTGACTCTTCTCTTCCGCATACTGTGTCAGCAACTGCTCTGCGGCGGCGCGTATATCGCCTATGCGTTTTAATTCAGCCAATGCTCTGATTCTATCTTCGGTGGCAGTTTTAAGCACGTCACGAGCCGCTATAATATCGGCTTCGACACGTGCTAATTCATCACTCGATAAATTATACTCTTTTTGCAACGCATCGGCTTTATTTGTGAGTTTTGCAATTTCGTTATCTATGCGTTTGATATCTTCTTTGCGGCTGAGTAGCCCCGCATTTTTAATAAGTGAACCACCCGTCAACGAGCCACCCGCATTGATAACCTGACCGTCAAGTGACACAACCTTAAAATGATATTTAAATTTTTTAGCAAGGGCTTGTGCCGTATCAATATCTTCGCATACCACAACTGCACCAAGCAAATAACGGATTATCTCGCGGTATTTTTCATCGCATTCAATCAAATCGGCTGCGATACCTACAAAGCCAAAAACATCCTCATAGCCCGTTTCGGTAAATTCACGCGCTTTAATGGAAGAAATAGGCAAAAACGTTGCGCGTCCTGCATTGTTTTCTTTAAGTTTACCTATAGCACGTTTTGCATCCGACTCATTTTCAACAACGATATTCTGAAGTGCATTTCCAAGCGCTGTTTCAACCGCTACGGCATACTCTTTTTTAACATTGATTATACCTGCAACGGGACCGTAGATACCGCGTAAGATTCCGCTTTTCGAATCACTCATTACCGATTTAACCGAGTGATTAAAGCCCTCCATATTCTTCTCAAGGTCTTCAAGTATTTGAATGCGGCGCTTTTTGGCTTCAATATCCAAACGGATATTATCCAAATCGGTTTTTAGTGCATCCACCTTTTCTTTGCGCGAATTGAAACGCAGTTCATAGCCCTTTAATGAGTTTTCGCAACTCTTGATATTTTCATCGAGTGAATCCACCCATTTTTCAGTTTCAGTAAATTCGGTATCAAAGGATATCTTTTCTTCACTTTTTTCGGCGATTAATTTGTCAAGACCTTCGGCTCGCAGATTTATCTCTTCAATAGCAGATAATGATGATAATTTCGTAACGCGCTTATCGGCGCATAAAACAGATATTTCATTGAGTTTTTGCGATAACTGTTCAATCTTTTTAGAAAAACTCTCGCTATCGGTAAGAAGCCCGCCCAGCGTACGCTCAGCCAAAACCAACTTATTGTTTAATTCATCAATTTCCGCTTGTTTAAGCTCGGCGGCATTGGTGTTTGCCTCTATTTGTTCCTTCGCTTCGCTCTCGGAATTTTTAAGACTTTCAATTTCGCCGTTTAATCGTTCGGCAGTAGCGTTATTATGTAAAATATCGTTTTCAATTACCGAGATATTACCCGTAAGTATTGCCGACTGTTCGCCGAGTTTTGATATTTCCTGGCGCTTTTCATCGATTTTTACTGATAATCCCGCCACAAATTCTGTGTTCTTCTCGGTTGTTTCGTAAAATTCGGCAAGATTTTCTTCTATTTCTCTATACATAACTTCACAAGCCGTAATTTTGCTTTCGTGATTGCGAAGCGCTTCTTTAAAGTTATCAAGTGAATAAAGCCACAAGCCGATTTCGAGTTCCTTTTTAGCATCTGCCAACTCCAAGAACCGCTGCGCCTTACGGCTTTGCTCTTCAAGGGGACCGACTCTGCTTTCAAGCTCCTGCATAATATCTCGAAGACGCAGCAAATTTTCATCCGCAGCGGCTAACTTGCGCTCGGATTCGATTTTTCTGTAACGGTATTTGGATATACCCGATGCTTCCTCGAAAATATCGCGGCGCTCGTTCGACTTGGTGCTGATAATTGCATCTATTTTACCTTGTCCTACCATCGAATAACCGTCGCGGCCAAGACCTGTATCCATAAAGAGTTCATTTATATCTTTAAGTCGTACAGAAACATTATTTATAAGATACTCGCTCTCGTGTGAGCGATAAAAACGTCGAGTGATGGATACAAAATCATCATTGAAATTAAGCGACCTATCGGTATTGTCGATATTAAGCGTTACTTCACAATAGCCATGCGGACGGCGCGAGGCAGTGCCGCCAAAAATAACGTCTTCCATTGACTGTCCGCGAAGACTCTTTGTGGACTGTTCTCCAAGCACCCAACGAACAGCATCAGAAATATTACTCTTACCGCTACCGTTAGGGCCCACAATGCCTGTTATACCCTTTCCGAATTTCAGTGTTGTCTTGTCAGCAAAGGACTTAAAGCCCTGAATTTGAATTGAACTTAACAGCACTTTCTTCTCACTTCCTTAAAATTTTTAAATCATATTCTCCCAAAGTAATATCAGGTTTAACCTCGCAGTTAAAACCTAACTTTCTTAAATTTGCTATATTGCTACGTTTTTGCCCTATCATTTTCGAAATATTTGATGGATGAACAAAAACAGCATATTCCCCTTGTTTTTTTAACAAATCTAATGCCTTTTTATAAAATATTTCGGCATCGCACAGCTCTTTAAAGGCCGGATGCCACGGTCCTGCTATATACTTATCGGTGTCTATCGTATGTAAGCCCGTTCTTATTACATTTACTTTTTTCTCTTTAAACATTAACAGCAGTTTTGCTGCGAGTTCTACAGCGCTTTCGAGCGTTTGCGGTTTATATACACCTCTACCCCATAAATCTGCAAGCTTAGTACCTTCGAGTACTATCGTTGGATAAATTCTCACCGTATCGGGTTTCAACTCAATAATTTTACTCGCAGTATAGATATCCATTTCATCATTACTGCCATAAAGCCCCGTCATCATCTGAAGCCCTAAAGAAAAGCCGTATTGTTTTATAAGATAAGAACTGTTAATTACGTCATCAACGGTATGTCCGCGTTTATTAAGCGTTAAAACATCATCACACATACTTTGCGCACCGAGTTCTATTGCCGTTACACCGTACTGCTTTAATATATCGAGTATCTCTGGACTTATGGCATCAGGACGGGTTGATACCCTAATACCTGAAACTTTTTTTCTTTTTACAAATTCGTATGCCGCAGATAAAAGACAGAGCATATATTCTCTTTCGATTGCTGTAAAACTACCGCCAAAAAATGCAATTTCAGTATTTTCAGCATTATAATTCTTCGAATTTATCGCGATTTCTACCATTTTTTTAACAGTTTGCTCATCGGGTATTTCGCTCGTTCTTGCTATATACCGCTGATTGCAAAAACTGCACATCTGTGGACACCCCAGGTGCGGCACAAAAATAGAAATATTAGCGTGTTTTACACTCATACGTTAATTCCCATAAGTTCGAGCGCCTGTTTTGCCGCCGCTTGTTCGGCATTTCTCTTACTGCTACCCGTACCTGTGCCTATAACGTTGGAATTCAAATGGACCTCCACCGTAAAACTCTTTTGGTGGTCAGGACCACTCTCGGCTATCAAGATATACGTAAGCCGTTCTTCGGGATTTCGCTGAACAACTTCTTGCAAACTTGTTTTATAATCTTTAAACGATTCGCTATCGTGGTTTTGAATTTCGGGCAGAATAAAGCGCATAACGTGTTTTTTCGCCATTTCCATGCCGCCATCAAGATAAATTGCAGCCAATACCGCTTCAAAAGCATCGGCTAAAATGGAAGGACGCTCATTACCGCCGTTTTGCATTTCTCCCTTGCCAAGCTTTAAATATTTACCTAACTCCAACTGTTTTGAAAACTCACACAAGGTTTTTTCACACACTAATGATGCTCTGAGTTTCGTCAATTCTCCTTCGGGCAAATCTTTAAAATTCTTATAAATATAATCTGCCACGATAATAGATAAAACTGCATCGCCCAAAAATTCAAGACGCTCGTTAGAACCGCCGAAACAGTGTGTTTCGTTGGCGTAAGACGAATGTGCCAAGGCGTTACTGAGCAAATCGCGATTATTAAATTTATAACCTAAATTTTGTTCTAATCCGTGCATTTTTTTACCTTCTAGTTTATATTTGCGCTAATAGTACCGATAACATCTTTTTCGGTGAAAACTTTTGCTTGACGGATAGCATTTTTTATGGCTACCGCATCGGAACTTCCGTGCGCCTTAATAACGGGTTTTGCAACACCGAGCAGCGGCGCACCGCCGACTTCGGACGCATCCATCTTTTGCTTTATCCCCATAATGCCGTTCTTAAGCGTTAAAGTGGCAAGTTTGGTAACTATATTCTTATAAAACACCTTTTTAAGCATTTTAAACATTGTAACTGTTGTACCTTCTATTAGTTTGAGAGCAATATTGCCCGTAAAACCATCGGTAACAACACCGTCCACAACACCTTTGGGCATCTCGCGTGATTCAACGTTCCCCACAAAGTTAATGGGGGCGTTTTCGAGCAGTTTATATGCTTCTTGCTGTAATTCCCCACCCTTTGTATCTTCGGTGCCGATGTTAAGGAGTGCTATTTTCGGATTTTCTCTGCCCTCAACCTTTTCGAGATAAACACTCGCCATAACTCCGAACTGCGCTAGCATTTCGGGGCGGCACTCAGCGTTAGCGCCCATATCCATAAGGAAATATGAAGAATCGGGCGACGGAATCATAC
Source organism: uncultured Eubacteriales bacterium (assembly GCA_964607025.1). Lineage (GTDB taxonomy): Bacteria > Bacillota > Clostridia > Oscillospirales > Acutalibacteraceae > SIG565. The sequence continues at coordinate 21,045 of CAZSIL010000011.1, read as the reverse complement.
TGCCGAGTGCGGGGCGTTTAATTCCCTTAATGCGCTTTACAATAAGCGTACCGCCTACAACTACCGCACCCGTACTTCCCGCCGATACAAAAGCATCTGCTCTGCCGTCGGCAAGTATACGAAATGCCTCTGCCATTGATGAGCCCTTGTGTGCTTTAAGTAATGACGTCGGTTCATCGTGCATTGAGATTACGTCGGTAGTATGTACTATTTCAAGATTTTTAAAAGTGAGATTATTATCTTCTATGCATTTATTGATAACGGCTTCATCGCCCGTTAAAATTATATCAACGCCGAGCTCACTTTCTGCCAGTGCGGCACCTTTGATAATTTCAAGCGGTGCATTATCGCCGCCAAATGCGTCAACTACAATTTTCATTTGTTTTCCCCTTTAAAATATGATAATGAGCGTTCTGCGAGCGCCGCATATCTTACTTTTTTATCTCTTATATGAGTATCAAGTGGTGGAATAATGCCGAAATTTGCGCCCATTGGCTGAAATTTCTCCACCGTTTCATCGGTTATAAACCCGAGCAACGCGCCCATCATCGTAAAATTCGGCAATATAAGCGGAGGTTCTTGCCTTAAATGCCTTACTGCATTTATACCCGCAATTATTCCCGATGCGGCAGATTCCATATACCCTTCAACACCCGATAACTGACCTGCGAAAAATACATTTTCATCGATTTTTAATGATAAATTTTTATTGAGCAGTTTCGGTGAATTAATGAAGGTATTACGGTGCATAACACCGTATCTTACAAACTCGGCATTTTGAAGCCCCGGTATTAGCGAAAACACCCTTTTTTGCTCTGGGAATTTAAGATTAGTCTGGAAACCGACAAGATTGTACATAGTGCCCGCCGCATTTTCTTTTCGCAGCTGCACCACCGCCCAGGGTCGATGGTCGGTTCGCGGGTCCCTTAGCCCTACGGGTTTTAAAGGACCAAAGCGGATAGAATCTTCTCCGCGTTTTGCGAGAATTTCTATCGGCATACAACCCTCATAAACCGTTAGCGGCTTATCAAATTCGTGAGTAATCGCCGATTCGGCATTAATAAGTGCGTTATGAAAATCGGTGTATTCTTCCCTATTCATAGGACAGTTTATATAATCATCATCGCCCTTGCCGTAGCGGGAAGCCATAAATGCTACGGAAAAATCAATACTATCATGGGTTACTATGGGTGCCGCCGCATCGTAAAAATTAAGGTGTTCGGCATTACATTTTTTAGCGATATTTTCGGCTAATTTTGTATCGGTTAACGGGCCTGTTGCAACAACGGTTACCGTATCGGTTGGAATTTCCTCCACCACCGCATTATGAACGGTTATGTTGGGATTGTTTTTTATACTCTCGGTAATATATTTACCGAAAAGCTCTCTATCAACCGCCAAGGCACCGCCTGCCGCAATAGCGCATTTATCTGCCGCAGACAAACACACCGAGCCGAAATGCCGCATTTCTTCCTTTAAAAGACCTGCCGCTGAATCTACTCTTTTGGCTTTTAGCGAATTTGAACAAACAAGTTCAGCAAACAATTCGGGACGCGTGTGAGCGGGTGTAGTTTTTATAGGTTTCATCTCATATAAATCGACGTGTACACCCATTTTTGCTATTTGATTTGCCGCTTCACACCCTGCAAGGCCTGCGCCTAAAACAGTAATACTGTTACTCATTTGTCTTTTCCTTTTTTGTTTTTGCCGTTTTTTTAGCGCGCGACGGACACATCGCATTCATACAGTATTTCCTACCGCGGCCCGTTATTATATAACTGCCGCATTCAGTACATATATCGCCTGTCGGAAGTCCGGGCGCTGCAAAATCGCATTCAGGATATTTTGTGCATCCGTAGAAAGCTTTACCTGTCTTTTTAGAGTTGCGTTTTACAAGTTTTGAACCGCACTTGGGACAGGGTTGTTTAATTTCATCTTCGGGCATGGGTTTCGTGTTTTTACACTCGGGGAAACCGGGACACGCCAAGAATTTACCGAAGCGGCTTGATTTTACAACCATTGTTCTGCCGCACTTTTCACATACAACATCACTTTCAACATCGGGCACCTTAACGCGTTTGCCGTTAAGCTCGGCTTCGGCTTTTTCGAGTTCCACCGCAAAACCTTTATAGAATTTTTCCATAATCTTAACCCAATTTGCATTTCCTGCGGCGATAGAGTCAAGGTCGGTTTCTACGTTTGCGGTAAATTTAACATCAACTATGTTTTTAAAATGCTTTGTAATCAGGTCAGATACAACTATACCGAGAGATGTTGGTTTTAACGATTTCTTCTCGCGCTCAATATAATCGCGTTGCAAAATATTTGCCATAATCGTAGCGTAGGTAGATGGTCTGCCTATACCGTTTTCTTCAAGCGCTTTAATAAGCGTCGGCTCGGTATAGCGCGCGGGCGGTAAGGTGAAATGCTGATTCTGAATAAGCTCTTTAAATTTAAGAATATCCTTTTCCTGCATTTCAGGTAGAACACCACCACCTGCTTCTTCTTCATCGCGACCTTCTTCATAAAGCTTGGTATAACCGTCAAACTTAACTGAATAACCTGTTGCTTTAAAGAGATACTTATCGGCTGTTATATCGACCGCCACTGTATCGTGAACGCAGTTTGCCATAAGAGATGCTACAAAACGGCACCAGATAAGATTATAGAGTTTATACTGCTCTAACGATAAACTTCCCTTTACACTCTCAGGAGTTAAAAACACATCAGTCGGACGGATTGCTTCATGAGCATCCTGTGCATTACCCTTTGTCTTATAGAAACGGTCGGTTTTAGGTAAATATTTATCACCAAAAGCACCTAAAATATAGTTTTTAGCACTTGTGCGCGCTTCGGCAGAAATACGTAAAGAATCTGTACGCATATAGGTGATAAGACCCGTTGTACCGCGAGAGCCAATATCAACACCCTCGTAAAGTTGTTGTGCTATGCGCATGGTTTTTTGCGCAGTAAAGTTAAGTTTGCGCGACGCTTCCTGTTGGAGAGTTGACGTGATAAACGGCGGTGCAGGTTGCTTGTTTCTAACACCTTTTTTAATTTTGGAAACAACATACTCGGCGCCGTCGAGTTCGGTTACTATTTTATTAGCCGCGGCTTCATTCGGTATATCGAGTTTTTTACCGTCCGCCATACCGTAAAATTTAGCGATAAAGGATTTCTTGCCCGACTGGAGTTTTGCATCAAGCGTCCAATACTCTTCGGGAACAAACGCTTGAATTTTCTTTTCTCTATCAACAATAAGCTTTAAGGCAACGCTTTGTACACGTCCTGCTGACAGTCCACGTTTAACCTTTTTCCATAAAAACGGGCTTAACTTATAACCAACCACGCGGTCGAGTGCTCGGCGTGCTTGCTGCGCATCAACCAAATCTAAATCGAGTTTACGGGGATTTGCCATACCGTTTTCTATACCCGTTTTGGTGATTTCGTTAAAGGTAACTCGGTTAGCGTCATTGGTGCTGAGCGCTAAAAGTGTTGCCAAATGCCACGAAATTGCTTCTCCTTCGCGGTCAGGGTCGGTTGCGAGATATACAAAATCTGCATTTGCCGCGGCATTTTGAAGATTTTTAATAACATCCTTTTTACCCGCGATTGTTTCATATTTGAGTTCAAAATTATTTTCAATGTCAACACCGAGTTTTGATGTCGGCAAATCGCGGATGTGGCCCATAGATGCCATAATTTCATATCCGCTGCCAAGCACCTTTTTTATACTTTTGATTTTTGACGGTGACTCAACTATAACAAGTTTTGACATAACTTACTCCTTAAACTATTTTAATCCGTATCTGCCGCCCGGTAGTGCCTCAATATACCCCATTATTTCAAGTTCGGTAATTGCCGCTAACATTTCGTTTGCTGTGAGCGAACAGTTAATTTCATCCATCGTAAAAATCGGCTTATCTAATTGATTATACACCATTTTTGCATTTTTTGAAAGGTTATTATCAATAATTTTTTTAGTTTTTTGCTCGATTTTTTTATCTATCTGTTCTACAAGTTTATTAACGGGCGGTGTCACGGTTTTTTCTTCGGTAATTTTCGGTTTTATGGCAAATGCTTTTTCGGGATTAATTTTATGCGGAAAAGCATTTATATATTCAAAAAACACGTCGTTTGAATCAAGCAATGCACGAGCACCGTCTTGGAGTAGTTTATTCGAACCCTTATAATGTTCGTACGTCGGGTTGCCGGGGACAACAAACACATCCCTGCCCTGCTCATTCGCAAGATTTGCGGTTATAAGCGCGCCGCTTTTCTCTCCCGCTTCAACAACTACAGTACCAAGGGATAAACCCGACATAATTCGGTTACGCACAGGAAAGGTATATTTAGTCGCTGACTGCTCAGGAAAATACTCACTGATAACTATACCCCTCTTTGCTATCGTATCACGAAGCGGTTTGTTTTCCTTAAGATATGTACTGTTTATACCGCAACCCAGCACACAAACCGTATTGTCACCGACAGCCAGTGCGCCTTTATGTGCGGCGGTATCGCTACCTTTAGCACCACCGCTGACTATCGTAAAACCGCCCGCCGACAGCCGTGCAGACAAGGAAAATGCCGCTTTCTTGCCAAATATGGAAACGGCGCGCGGTCCTACAATGCATATTGTCGGTTCATTATTTAATAACTCTATATTTCCTTTGAAATAAAGCACCAACGGCGGATTGGAAATTTGACGAAGCATTTCGGGATAATGCTTATTATTTATGCAAACAGCACTGATGCCGCTATTCTTACAATCATTTAAAACCTTTTGGGCTACAGATAAATTTTTACTTTTTAATGTGGACAATTCTCTTTCTGAAAACAGACCTGAAAGTTTTAAATCGTCATAAGATGTATCAAATACCGTTTTAGCATTGCCGTACCTTTCAAGTACGGGGATTACTTTGGCGCTACCCGGTTTCAAAACAGTTTGCAGCCACACCCAATATTTCATCATCTTTTAAGCTCCCACATAGCGATAGCCGCCGCTGCCGCCGCATTAAGAGACTCAGCAGAGCCCTGCATTGGTATCGTAATATTTTCACTTATTCGCTTTGTTTCTTCGGTAAGTCCGTTGGCTTCGTTACCTATGATAACGGCACTGCCTTTATCGAAAACAACATTTCTAATATCCTTACCACCTGATACCACACATCCGAAAAGCTTTAATCCACTTGTCTTTAAATCGTTTACAAAATTATCGGTTATTATAATATCAAGTCGAAGCACTGTCCCCATAGAAGTCCTTAACACCTTTGGGCTATACGGGTCACAACCGTCACCCGATACAATAATTCCGTCAATTCCTATGGCTTCGGCGGTGCGCGCTATTGCGCCGAGGTTAGACGGGTCGGAAATATTTTCAAGTGCTACATACTTACCATCGTTTCTTATTTTACACTTAAAAGTCGGAATCTTGCCAACAACCAATATACCCTGTGGGGATTTTGTATCGGCAATTTTAGAGAAAACACTATCGCTTACAAGCACTGTTTCCTGTGCTTGTTCTATATACTTATTAAGTTTGTCGCCCTGCTTTTCAAGGTATGCTTTTGCAATAACAAGCGACTGAATTTCTATGCCGTTATCGGCACAGTCATCACAAACACGCAGTCCTTCCGTAACAAAAAGACCCGTATCATGTCTTTCTCGAGCCGAACTTTGAAGCTTTACGATTTGCTTAATAAATACATTATCCTTGCTTGTAATTTCTTTAAAAACTGCCATAAAATTCACCTTTATCAAAAAGAAAGTCGCCCGAGATAAATAAAATCTCGGGCGTGAAATATTATTTTTCTAATGCCTTTTTCGCATTTTTTGCAAGAGTAGCAAAGCCAGCAGCATCGTTTACTGCCAGGTCAGCGAGCATTTTGCGGTTAATCTGAACACCGGACTTTTTAAGACCGTTCATAAATGTTGAATAGTTCATACCGTTAATTTTAGCCGCTGCCGAAATACGGGTAATCCAAAGGCGGCGGAAATCACGCTTTTTAAGACGACGACCAATATAAGCGTAATTACCAGATTTCATAACTGCTTCTTTAGCTGTTTTGAAGAGCTTTGATTTAGCACCAAAATAGCCCTTAGCAAGTTTTAAAGTTTTATTTCTTCTTTTGCGTGTAGACAACGCACCTTTAACTCGTGCCATTATTGTTCCTCCTTAATGACTTAATTATAAGGCATCATTTTCTTTACCTTTGCAACGTTTGTTACATCGGCAACGACTACCTTACGCAAGTTTCTCTTACGCTTTGTTGTTTTCTTGTTTAAAATGTGTGATTTGTAAGCGTGGCCGCGTTTTACAAGGCCTGTTTTGGTGAATTTAAAACGCTTTTTTGCACCACTGTGTGTCTTAATTTTAGGCATTTGAAAACCCTCCTTAATTATTAACTTACTTTGACGTTTTTGGCGCTAAGAACATAAGCATGTTACGTCCTTCCATTTTAGCAGGTTTTTCGACACTTGCGTATTCCGAACAAAACTCGGCGAAACGGGACATAATCTCCAAGCCAATTTCAGGATGACCGAACTCACGGCCACGGAAACGAATTGAAACCTTAACCTTATCACCGGATTTTAAAAACTTGATAGCATTTTTGCCCTTCGTTTCAAAATCGTGCGTGTCGATACTGAGCCCGAGGCGAACCTCTTTAACTTCCACAATTTTTTGGTTTTTTCTTGCTTCCTTTTCGCGTTTTGCCTGTTCAAAACGGTATTTACCGAAATCCATTATTTTACAAACGGGCGGTACGGCATTGGGGGCAATGTTAACCAAATCAAGTTCTTTAGCCGCGGCGGCTGATAGCGCGTCCCTTAGCGGCAAAACACCTAACTGTGAACCGTCGGTATCGATTACTCGTACCTCTTTTGCTCTTATTGATTCATTAATCAATACTTCTTTACTGCTGATATTAAAGCACCTCCGACAAGTATAATAACATCAAAAAAGCACGAACAACATAATGTCATCCGTGCATAATTAACCCAATAAACCCGTAGGCCTAAAAGAAAACTATTAACCCTTTAAGACGAAACTCTGGGGTGAGAACGACATTACTGCTCTACTTTATTGCTTGATTATTCTATCACTAAACAAAAGGTTTGTCAATAGTTTTTTTACTTATTTTTTAATTTGAAATTTCTACTGCCAATTCTTTAATTGAACGGTATTGGAAATCTACATTCGAAAGCAATTCGGGATGTTTTAGCGCCACCGCCATACCGCGCACCACCGAGTGTGTGGGGTCGCTGGAAGTATGAACCTTAGTGCCTAAATACTCTTCGAGCAGTTCTGGCATACCGTTGATAAGTGATGAACCGCCAGTTAAATACATCCCTTCACTCATAATATCGGCAACTAAATCAGGGTCGGTCTTCTCAAGAACCTTCCTGATAGAATTGCAAATTGAAAGTGCCGTATCGATAATGATTTCATAAATTTCGCTTGAAGTAATCTCAAACGACTGCGGCATACCCGTAATCAAATTTCTGCCCTTTGCAATTATAGCAATTTCAATTGGCCTTTTAATCACCGAGCTTAACTGTTTCTTTATGTGTTCGGCAGTAAGGGGACCGATTTCAATATTATATTCTTTTCTGACATATTTTTCAATCAACTCATCGAACGTATAGCCCGCCGTTTTGGAAGAATCGCACTGGGCGATACCACCCATAGACAGCGTTGCAATATCGGTAGACCCTGCACCCATATCGACAATCAAATTGCCCTTTGGCTTTGTAAAGTCAATACCGAATCCTATCGCCACGGCTATTGGATTTTCGACTACCGTTACATTTCTTCCGCCGCTCTCGTTAACCACCTGTTCTATTGAGTGGTGTTGAAGCTCGGTAACGCCTGTAGGCAATGACGCCATAACTCGTGGACGGACAATGCGTTTACCAAAACAACCATGTATAAAATGAGTGAGCATTTCACCCGTTAAATCATAATCAGCAATAATGCCGTTTTGAATTGGGCGCACACAAAGTAAACTATCGGGTGTTCTTCCCATAGTTAGTTTTGCCTTTTCACCAAAATAAATCGGTTCCATAGTTTCGGCATCAACCGTTACAACGCTCGGCTGTTCGAGCACAATTTTAGAATCAGAAAAAATTACGGTTTTTGAGGAGCCAATATCTATACCAATATCGGTTGTTTTCATTTTTATCACCAATCACATTATATTTTATATTTCACTTTTTTTCAATACCGAGAACACTTACCGCACAATAAATTTCTTCGGCACCCGAAAAAAGCAGTTCCTTTGTACACTCATTAAGTGTGGCACCCGTAGTTTTAATATCGTCAATCAGCAATACTTTCTTATAATGAATTTTTCCCTTAGGGATGAACATACCCTTAACATTTTGAAATCTTTGCTCGTATTTCTGGGAGTGTTGCGATTCGCAAAACGGCTTTTTTCTCAAAAGCATTTTAAATTCCACACCCATTTCCCGCGCTAACGCCTTGGCTATAACTTCACTGTGGTTATACCCTTTACCGATTCGCTTAAATACCGTCATCGGCACTGCGGTTACAATATCAAACTTTTCGTCGGCAAAATATTCTTTGACCTTTTTGTAAATGTTCTTAGCCAAAAAATCAGCAGAATCGAGTTTGCCGTGCAATTTAAAACGATAAATCATTTGCTTGGAGTTTTCACCCCAATAAAAAGGTGCCACGCATCCTTTAAAACGATACACGATCCGCCGACACTCACAGTGTTTAACAGGGGCTCCGCACACCGCACAAGATTTTTCGATGCGCTCAATCACATCATCACAATTTTTGCATAAATCTTTGTTGCGCTTTATAATTTTTCCGCAAACAGCGCAGCGTTTTGGAAAGAAAAGCCATAAAATATACTTTAAAATTCCCACTTACATCCTACCCTAAAAAATGTACAAGCCCTGTGTATCTTAGTGTTTTGCGGTCATTTTCCGCCATTTGCCTTAATATGTCTTCGCGCCCGACAATTACCAACATTTTTCTAGCCCTTGTTACCGCCGTATACAAAAGATTGCGATACCGAAGAAGTGACGGTACGTCAAAAAGAGGTATTACAACACAGTCAAATTCGCTACCCTGACTTTTATGTACCGTTATGGCATAAGCGAGTTCTATCTGCCCTAAATCATCAGAAAGATATTCCGCTATTCTGTCATCAAATTTAACTTTAAGCATACCGCTACGCTTGTCCACCGCTTCAACTATACCGATATCTCCGTTAAAAACACCGCTACCCATTTCGCCGTCGGGCTTGGTCCAAACGATGTCATAGTTATTCTTAACCTGCATTACCTTATCGCCTTCGCGTATATAGACGCCCATATAATTCATTTCGCGGCGGTTTTTACTCGGTGGATTAAGCAGCGACTGCAAACAGTTATTAAGGTTTATACTTCCGCCATCCATTTTTCTGGACGGGCAAAGCACCTGAATTTGCTCTGTTCTAGAAAAACCGTAGGCGTCAGGTAAACGCTCGGTTACAAGTTCTAATACTGTGTTTAAGGCGTCGTTATTCCCATGCCTTTTAATCATAAAAAAGTCAGAATTATCATCTATTTTTAAATCAATTTCCCTGCCGTCGATTATCGCGTGAGCGTTAACTACTATACGGCTTTTTTCTGCCTGACGGAATACGGTTTTAAGTTTTACTGAATCGATGTTTCCCGAGCACAGTAAATCGTTTAATATATTTCCCGCGCCAACACTCGGCAGTTGGTCGGCATCGCCCACCATAATAATACGGCAACCTGTCCGCAAAGCCCTGAGCAAACTTTCAAACAACAGTGTGTCCACCATTGACATTTCGTCAATTATAATGGCATCGCAATCAAGTGGATTGCGCTCATTCTTAGCAAATATATGTTTGCCGTTTTCCGTCCACTCGGTTTCGAGCAGACGGTGAATCGTTTTTGCTTCATACCCTGTAAGTTCGGTTATTCTTTGCGCCGCACGGCCTGTTGGGGCGGCAAGAATAATATTTAAATCTCTATGCTCAAAAATCTTTATAATGGCATTAAGCGTTGTGGTTTTGCCGGTACCGGGGCCACCCGTTAATATCAACATACCGTTATCAACTGCAGCGAAAATTGCCCGTCGTTGCAAATCGCCGAATTTAATTTTGAGCATATTCTCGATTCGGTCAATTTCGAGTTCATCCACGGGGAAGCACACCGGAATTTGATTTTTAACCGCAGTTAAACGTGCCGCAATATACTTTTCAGCATTATAGTATTCCGGCAAAAATATATACCTTTTACCCTCTATTTCTTCTTCAAAAAGCACAAAACTTCTTTGCATATTATCAAGCGCAGTGCCGATAGCGTCGGCATCAACGCCAAGCAACTGAACCGCCACGGATATTAGTTTATCCAAAGGTAAGCAGGTATGACCGTTGCCGAGATTTTTTTTAAGAATATAGATAATACCCGCTTTAATCCGCGCGGCAGATTCGTTATCTATACCGAAATTTATCGCCATTTCTTCGGCACGGTCAAAAGAAAAATCTATGCCGTCTTCACACAACACATACGGGTTTTCTTGTATTAATCGGTCAGCGCTGCTACCGAATTTTTTAAAAATTCTAAGTGCTTCATCAGGGGTTACACCAAAGGGGGTCAAAAGCATCATAATGTCTTTAAGCCCGAACTGTTTTTGATACTCGGCATTTATATTCATCGCTTTTGTATAAGATATTCCTCTGATTTCAGCCAATCGCTCGGGTTGATGCTCAATAATTTCGAGTGTTCCTTCACCGAATTTTTCCACAATTAATCTAGCAGTTGCGGGACCAACCCCCTTGATACTGCCGCTTGATAAATAACGGAGAAGCGATGCTGAGTCGTTCCTAATAATACGTTCAATCTTTTCTGCCTTAAACTGCTCACCGTAATTTGTGTGGAAAATCATTTTCCCGGTGCAGTTAAGCGTATCACCCTCGCACACAAACGGCATTGTTCCCACAACGGTAATGTTCTCACCGTCCTGCTCTAAAATCAGCACAGTATAGCCGTTATGTTCGTTTCGATATGTAATTTTAGCAACCGTACCGCACAAATCTATGAGTGCGCCAACATCCTTTGACATTTTACTCTCCTAAAAATTAATTGCATCAATGCTATCCTTAAAAAATATACCTTTACCTGAAAAACGTTTTTTGCATATTTGCTTTTTTTCATCACTTAATTCTCCGACTACTGCAACCAGAGCTTCAGCGTATTTATTCCCTTGCCACCGCATTTCTTCTACTACCGATAGCAACTGTTGCTCGGCATCCGCTTCGGTTAAATATGTAACCAGTACAGTACGCGGTTTTGTTTTTGGTTTTAAAACAATATAGCACAAAAAATGCACAAGTTCACTAAGCCCCACTACCGCTAAAAGCACTGCAACTGTTAATAAAAAAGCTTCTACCATAAAACCACCTCACGCTATTATATGCGTTTTTTGGTTTTTTGTAACATAAAAGGGCTTCGGAAGATAGACCAAAACCCTTTTACAAAAAACTATTTAATGCTGACGGATGCCTCGTATGTGCCTATTTGCCACAAAGTTTTACCCGAACGTGAAAAAATGGTAATCGGCATTATATATTCACCTGCCGATTTGCCCGACACATCTACTTTAGCACAAAGGTCCGAAGCCAAAAGCTTATTTATAACCGAACTCGGTCCACAAACTTTAACATTTTTAACCGCTGAGGTTAATGTGACTTTAAGATTGCCTGTATTATTTTCTGCCAATATCTCGGTCACCGTAAACATTTTTTCAGTATACCCTGATAAATCAAAGGTAACTGTTATCGAAGTTGTGTTATCCACGCTTTCAACACCGCCCGTGAACTCAAGTGGCATAACAACACTGTTATTTTGCTTTGAAACCTTGGTTAAATCTATTGCGGGCAGTTGTATTTTTTCGATACTGTCAACAATTTCGGGCTCACCCATTATTTCAATTTTTTCTTCTGATAGCTTGTATTTTGCCGTACTTTTAAAATTGGTGGGCGCGTTAGCAAACGTGGGGCTAACGAAAACCGTTTTCTTTTTATATACAACTTTTGAAACCTTAACTTTCGAGAAGCTCAGCGTGTAAAGTTTAGTATCTAGCTGGTTGTTTTGTGCATCCAGCAATACAATTTCCGCATCATAACTTGTAGTTTTATTAATAGTTTCCTGCTTTTCAACCCGCGCTACAACGCGTTTTATTTTGTCGGTTTCGGTTTTTGGACCTGAAATTTTAATGCTGTTATCTGATGCATTATTTAATTTAAGTCCCCTATCTATAAGTCCTTGTGCGGCTAGTTCAGCATCAAGTTTTATGCCCTCTGCCATAATCTCCACCGGGTATGAATTCTCAGTTATATAATCGAACTTGGTAGTAATTTCCGATGGGGTTACGCTCAAAATAGAATAATCCCCGTTAAGCGTTTTCTTTGATGCGGTGAGCGACAACGAATATTGACCGGGGGTAGTTACCGACTGAAGCGACGGAGAAACGTCAATATCATTGGCGGTTAAGTTACTTACAATATACGCAGGTCCCTGCACACGAACCGTAACTTCACGCTCAAATGCGCCGCTTATTTCCTGTAAGCCGCTTTCCCCAAAAAGCGTACCATAAGTGTCAATATTAATGGGCAGAGATATGGTTCTTTCGATGGTTGGCGTTTGATTAATAACGACCGACAGCCAAAGGATGAAAGCCAATAAAACCGAAAAAATTGCAACCAACTTTTTATTGCCCGTAAGATATTTCAATGTAAATTTACTTTTTCCCATAAGATACTCCAAGCAAACTATTCTTTATTTGATTTGCGGCTAAAAACTCTTTCAAGCCACTCTCTGTAAATGCTTTTTTTGTTTTCCTTTTCGGTAATCAACGCATCATTTAAGTATTCTCGCAATGTAATATGATTGAAATTCCTCTCAATCTTGCCATCGAGGGCTACAGAGATAATACCAGTTTCTTCCGATACAACAACTACAACCGCATCGGAAACCTCGCTCATACCGAGCGCCGCACGGTGCCTCGTGCCAAGCTCGGAATTAAGTTCACTGTTTGCAGTAAGCGGTAAAATACATCCTGCCGCCATTATCCTATCTCCGCGCACTATCATACCGCCATCGTGCAAGGGCGACTTCGGATAAAAAATGTTTTGCACAAGTTCATCCGATATCACAGCATCCACCGTTGTGCCGGTATTGATAATCTCTCCAAGCGGTGTATCGCGTTCAAAAACAATAAGCGCGCCGACTTTATTTTCGTGCATATTGTTAACTGCTTTGCATATACCGCTAATGTATTTTTCTATTTTCTCTCGTTCACTGTCAATAAGTTGATTTTTGCCGATTCTACGCAAATTACTGCGTCCCACACTTTCAAGCATACGACGAAGCTCGGGTTGGAACACGATTACGGCAATAACAATCAACGATTCTCCGACAATAGTAAGCAACCACTTTAATGTTGCCAATTCAAACCAAGTAGCAATTAAGTAAACTGCGAGTAAAACAATAAGTCCCTTAACGAGTTGCCACGCGCGTGAATCACGCAAAAATTTTATGGCTTGATAGATAATATATGCTATTACGGCTATGTCTAATAAATCAAAAAAACGTATATTCGATATAGCATATAAAATTTGACTCCAAAAAGCATTAAAGCCCGCCATTACTCACATTCCTTCACATAAAAATATTATTTATTATATAATAACATAAATATACCGTCGTATCAAGCCCAATATGAAATTTATAAAATTTTTAGCATTTTCAACAAATAATCTATGTCATTTCTTGTATTAAAACTGCCTATGCTGACCCTTGCAGTGCCTATTTTTTCGGTACCGATTTTTTTGTGTGCCGTTGGCGCACAGTGAAGGCCGCTTCTGATGGCAATGTTCTTCCCTGCTAAATACTGCGCCGTTTCTTCGCTCGACATATTCAGGACATTAAAAGGGATAACCGGTGCGAATTTTTGAATTTCGGGAAACGGTGTATATAAAATTATTTTTTTATTTTCACTAAGTTTTCTATAAAGATACTGTGCCAAATACATTTCGTGGCGGTATATATTATTAATTCCTTTTTGGTTTACGTAGTCGATACCGGCGCCTATACCAAAAATTCCCGGAACGTTTACCGTCCCGCTTTCCATACGTTCGGGCATATCTTCGGGTTGGATGAAATTTACCGATGAAGTGCCCGTTCCGCCTTCAACAACGGTGTTTTTAAGCGGTTTTCTCGCAATTAATATGCCTGTACCCATTGGCGCATAAAGTCCCTTATGCGCAGCAACGCAAAGAAAATCGATATGCATCTTTTGCATATCAATCGGCAGTACTCCCGCGCTTTGCGCTGCATCAACCAAGAAAGGAATTCCTTTTTGAGCGCATAACTCCCCAATTTGCCCTATAGGGTTCACCTGTCCCGTTACATTAGAAGCATGGGTACAAATAACAAGTGTTGTATCACTATTTATCGCATTTTTGAAGCTTTCTACTGTTTTTTCGTGGTCTGTCGCATATGTTTTCGCGCTTGTAAAACGAATTTTACCCGAAGTGCTTTCCTTCCACAACGGGCGCATAACGGCGTTATGTTCAATGTCACTTATAACTATGTGGCCAGAAAAACCCGCCTTGATAACGCAGTTCAAAGCGTAGGTGCAATTAGGCGTAAACACCACATTTTCTACCGTATCCGCGCCAAAAAAATCTTTTACTCTGGTGCGAATATCATATATTTTATATGCTGTATTCATAGCGGTTTTATAACCGCTTCTACCCGGGTTTGCATTAAATTTTGAAAGTGCAGTATTTACCGCGCTGATTACAACGGGCGGCTTTATTCCGCTTGTTGCCGCGTTATCAAGGTATATCACAACGAGTACTCCGTTTCTAAATTAAGGTTTAATCTACACTTTTTACGTCGAGCACCTTTACGTCTGCATTTGTTAGAATTGACAAAATTTTTTGGACATCTCCTACGGCAACGATTCCGTAACCGCATCCGATTCTATCAGGCGAGAAGGAACGCTGGGAATAGGCCTTTATGCCGCTGCGGCGCAGTATTTCTCTACCTTTCGCGGCATAGGTTACGGTGCCTGTTACATAAAAATTTTTATCCAAAATTAACACCGTTATTTTTAAATTTACAAGTACTTGTACATTACATTTTATGTCTTTTATACTAATTTGCCACACCATCGTTTCTATATATATTAACCACCGTTACAAGTGTTAGCAATGATATTATCATACCAAAAAAGCCAAAAAGTTTAAGTGTGGTGAACATAACCAACAAGCATATAAGCGGTGGTACACCAACGCTTTTCCCCACCAATTTTGGCTCTAATATATGGTGAATAGACATCGTGCAAATGTATAAAAAAATCAATGCTGCAAGATAAAAATAATTGCCCGAAACAGCCGATATAATAGCCCACGGCACAAGCACGGTTCCGGCTCCGAGTACCGGCAATAAATCTATAAAAGTTATAAACAGTGCCCAAAGAAACGCATTTTTATTTCCTATTATAAGCAACACAAAAAAGCACACTGCAAAAATTAT
Organism: uncultured Eubacteriales bacterium; assembly: GCA_964607025.1. Classification (GTDB taxonomy): domain Bacteria; phylum Bacillota; class Clostridia; order Oscillospirales; family Acutalibacteraceae; genus SIG565. The sequence goes on along the minus strand of CAZSIL010000011.1, from coordinate 5,457 downwards.
AATAGATATTAACCCATATCCACGAAGCATCTTAAAAACGTTTTCACTCATTACCTTTTTTATCTTTTTTAAGGTTTCTGTTTTTTGGCTTGGCACTACCGATAAAAAGAAGTTTTTAAGCGGCTCGTATTCGTTTGCAAAATAGCATCCCGCGGCAATAGTTACCGCAAAACTAAAAATGAATTTGGGCGCTGACGATATTGTTCTTGTAAGCATTTCGGGCAGTGTACCACCGATAAAATTCCCTATCTGCTCAGGTATATTCTCACCTGCCGATAAAACGGCGTTTTTAAGCGATTCAGGTAAGAATTTTTCTAGCCGAAGAACCAACAAATTTGCGCCCATTGACACGTCGTTTATCAATTTTTCAAGACGCCATATTATATTGTTTTTCTCTATCTGATGAACTATGATAAACACTACTCCGCCAAGCATCAAAAAAAGCAGTAAAAAACTTGCAATTACTAAGAAAATATTAATGTATTTTACCTTTATTTTGAGTTTTTGCGACAGCAAAACCGATGGTTTTCTAAGAAGAAAAACCAGCAAAAAGGCAATTACAAACGGCATCAAATATCCAACTATAAAGCGGTAACACAAAAAAAGTATTGCAAAAATCACTACAAAATACAACACGTTTATAACAAAACGTTTTTTTCTATTTATATCCACACAATTCACCCCTAAACCTTATATTCCCCAAAAAGCAGTATTTTTTATATAAAATCTCATTGAAAAACGAAAAAATATGTGTTATATTATATTAAATAAACTTTTTAGGACGGTTAAAAATGATTGATATAGCTATTATGGGCCATGGTGTTGTGGGCTCTGGAGTTGCAGAAGTTATTCTTTCACATAGCGACTCTATCGAAAAAAAAGCAAAACGAAAAATAAACATCAAATATATTCTTGATTTGCGCGATTTCCCAAATCTTAATTATTCAGACAAATTCATCAAAGATTTTAATATTATTTTAAATGACGCTGATGTACGGGTCGTTGCCGAAGTTATGGGTGGCGTTAACCCTGCTTTTGATTTTGTTAAATCCTGTCTTATGGCGGGAAAAAGCGTTGTTACATCCAACAAAGAGTTGGTTGCCGCAAAGGGTGCTGAACTTTTAAAGATAGCACAAGATAATAACGTTAATTTCTTATTTGAAGCCAGTGTTGGTGGCGGTATTCCCGTTCTTCGCCCGATGGCTCAATGCCTTAATGCAAATGAAATCACTGAAATTTACGGTATACTTAACGGTACCACAAACTTTATACTCACCAAGATGGTTAAGGAAAACCTTCCCTTCGATGCGGCGCTTAAAATGGCGCAGGATTTAGGATATGCCGAAAGGAATCCCGATGCCGACGTTTTAGGATACGATGCTTGCAGAAAGATTTGTATACTTGCAGCCCTCGGCTTTGGAAAACACGTATATCCCGAACAGGTCGAAACCGAAGGTATCACCAAAATTTCGCTTGATGACGTTGATTATGCCGATAAATTGGGTTATGTTATAAAACTTATTGGTAGTGCTAAACGCCTTGCCGACGATAAAATTGCTGCCAGTGTATATCCCGCACTTGTATCGCGTGATAATATGCTCTCGGGTGTAAACGACGTTTACAATGCCGTTAGCGTTAAGGGTGATGCGGTCGATGATGTTATGTTCTACGGCAGAGGCGCTGGTAAATTCCCGACGGCGAGTGCCGTTGTTGCCGATATTATTGACTGTGTAAAGCATTTAAGTGCCAGAAAATATCTCTCGTGGGATGAAGGATTTGACGGTTACGTTGAGAAACTTGAAAACACCCCCACAAAACTTTACGTTCATTTAGAAAAGTGCAATGATGCCACACTTAGAGAAATCAAGGAACTGTTTAATATTACCGAGATTTTAAACAACGGTATCGCAAAGGAAATTGTATTTATTACCGAAAACGATATTGAAAGGGTTTTGCGCGAAAAAATCGGCAGAATTAAAACCGCAACCGTCAAATCGATATTACACGTTATATAGGAAAACTCCACATCGCAAGATGTGGAGTTTTGATTATTATGAAACCGACGCGCCGAAATCAAATATATCATCAACCGTGCGTGATTCGGCATCGGTTGTTCCGTAATTTTCAAGCACGTTTGTGTATGCATCGGGAGTGAGTCCCACAAGAACGGTCTGTGCCGCAATAACCGATGTTTCGGTGCTGAAACCCGAGTGGTTCCAAGGTAAAACAAAACTTCCTTTTATTTTAACCTTTATAATAATTTGGTGTAAAACCTGATTAATTCCCGCTGAATAGAAATTACTCTCAAAATCGGTAACTACATTTGCCGATATTTGCATACGGAATTTCACCTTCGGTCCAAAGCCCAAAGTATATTCACTTCCAAGCAAGGTACCCATTGGTATACCCACGGTATGCTCAGGGTTTGACTGTACCGCCGCGGCAATCTCGGATGATATTATGCTTTTGAGTTTATTGATTTTAACAATATCAATTTCAAGCGCCGTTATATTCTGCTGTTCGTTTTTAGTAAGTTTTACTATTTCATTATATGTAACTGTTCCTTCATCCATTTGCTCACCAATTACGCGGTTGGCGATGTTAAATGCAATTACCGCCGCATTATTTTTCGCTGCGTTTATAATAATTTTTCTGACCGAAAAGTATGAATAAACCGATACCGCTACAATCACCGCCGTAGCGAGCAGAGCAACCGCTCTAATAAACGGGCGGTTTTTTCTTTTTTTGAATGATTTTGACATAAAAATACCCGCTTTCCATAATACATAATACGAAAAACGGGTAATTTTTGTTAATCAAACTTTTTATTGTGATGCTCAGCAAAAAACTTAATCAGTTGTGCGGCATTATCAAAACCGATGCGGCTATCCAGACATAAATCATACATCGTGGCGTTGCCCCATTTTAAATCGGAAAAATAGTTATAATAGTTAGCGCGTTTTTTATCGGCTTTGCGAATTTCCTCGGACGCTTGAGCTCTCGTGCAGCCACTAAATTCACAAACACGGTTAATTCTGCGCTCGGTATCGGTGTGGATAAACACCGATAAAACATTATTATAATCCTTTAAAATACTGTTTGCGCAACGGCCTACAAAAATGCAAGATTCTCTATCGGCGATTTTTCTGATAATATCGGCTTGTGCAGCAAAAACGCGGTCGATAAGCGGCATTGTGGGAGTGCCTACGATATTATGCTCAAACGAATATGCGCCAAGCGATAATGCATACAAAAAACTACTTGTGGGTTTTTCATCGTACGCTTTAAGCACTTCTTCACTGATTCCGCTCTCTTTTGATGCTAAATCAATAAGCTCTTTATCATACATTTTTATCCCTAAAAGCTCGGATAACTCCCTTGCAATTTCGTGACCGCCGCTTGCATACTGACGGCCGATTGTAATAATCAAATTATCATTCATTTTATCACCTCATATTATTTATTGGATATCAATGCGCACTGCATTTTCATCTATATATTCAATTCTGTCACCCGATTTGTTGAAAGACTCCACGTACGATAAATATTCTTCTTTCGAAGCGAATTTCGGCTTAAATTCAGCAATTACTTGTTTTGCTCTTTTAGCATTGTCAGACAAAAGAATCCATAGCATAGCAAGCTGCATTTTTGCGCTACCAACACACGCCGAAACAGGATCTGCAATCTCATAATCGCTTCCGTGTGATTTTCCTGTAGCCCCGGCGGCAAGGGGGTGTGCAACGGGCATAATGCCGCTAAGGTCACCCAAATCGGTACTGCCCGAACCTATACTATTTTCAATTTTAAACTCATATTCAGGAACCGCCATACGCGCCGCTTCTGCAGATATTTGTATTAAATTTGCATCGTTAACAAGGGGCGCATATCCAGCGGTGTCTATAATCTCGACGTTGGTTCCAAGCGACAGCGCGGCGCCGCACAAAGCGCGATTAACCTTGTGATTTGCATCGCTGATGGCTTCAAACGTTGCACCGCGAACGTAACTTTCAAGAACGGTTTTTTCGGGTATTGCGTTCACCATCGAGCCGCCGTTTGTGATTATGGGATGCACCCTTATGATATCACTTTCCTTAAATGTTTCACGAATCGCATTAATGGCGTTCAGTCCACAGTTTGCGGCATATAAAGCATTTCTTCCGTTCCAGGGGGCACCGCCTGCGTGTGAAGCCACACCTTTGTATATAATCTGCTTTGCCAAGCATCCTACCGCGCCTTTTCTTACCCCAAAAAATGAAGATGTGTGCACCATAAAGGCAATGTCTACACCGTCAAAATATCCGCGTGATAAAAACTCACTCTTTCCGCCGAAATATTTAATTTTGCCTTGTTTTTTAAGCTCTGTGCGGTATTCAATTTCCAGAAGTTCTTCTGCGGGGACAGCGCAAAGTCTTACCTTGCCGCACAACTTATCGAGTACTCCCGGTTCTTTTAGCGCCGCCGCAATTCCCACAAGCGCCGCACACTGCGCATGGTGACCACATGAGTGAACTGCGCCCGTCTGCTTATCGGCATCTTTGTGCTCGGGGCATATAATAGAATCCAATTCACCTAAAATCAAAATTTCAGGACCTGGCTTACCTGTATCCAGGACGGTATAAAAACCCGTAATTCCTTCAGCCATAACAAGCTTATAACCGAGTTTCTCAAAGGTTTCCGCCATATATGAGGATGTTTTAAACTCTTTATATCCTGTTTCGGGATGCTTCCATATATACCTTTCGGCATCCAGAATTAATTGTTTATTTTTCTCTACTGCGGCAATTAAATCCTTCATAAATATGCTCCTTATCTGCGTATATAGATTCGTTTACAACTACATTTTACAATAATCAATACGCGCGGTCAAGTGTTTTATTCCTCTAAAACATTGCATTTACAGAAAAAGTGTGGTAATATATGTGGGGGTGAAAAAATGGCAGAAATTTTAGAAATAATTATGATAGTAAGTTTTGGCGTTTCATGGCCTATTAATCTTATTAAATCATATAAAGCACGCACCGCAAAGGGTAAAAGCATAGCATTTTTACTGCTTATATTTTTCGGTTATATTGCGGGAATTGCGTCTAAATTCGTAAATCCCACGTACATGGCGGCTTTTTCTGAGAAGTGGTACGTGCTCTTTTTCTACGTTTTAAACTTTATTATGGTTGGCGCAGATATTGTTATGTATATCCGCAACAAAAAGCTTGATAAAGCGGCGGCAAAAAGCACTACTAAATAATACATATTTGCTTAAATTCAATACTTGACAAATAATTATAAAATGCTATAATATTTAAGCGTCACATAAAAGTTTATATATAATACTTTTTACCTATTCACTATTCACTATTACCTATTACTTTAAATATGCGGGTGTGGCGGAATTGGCAGACGCGCTAGACTTAGGATCTAGTGTCACGCACGTGCAGGTTCAAGTCCTGTCACCCGCACCAA
>CAZSIL010000010.1:1359-54655 GCA_964607025.1 uncultured Eubacteriales bacterium | reverse complement strand
CGGGCTGCCTGAATTGCGATTTCAAGACGTGCAACAGCGATAGGATACTCAGCACGAACATAAACGTAACCCTGTGTAGCGCCGATGGCATAACCTGCGATAGCCATAGCTTCGATAAGACAGTGCGGGTCACCTTCAAGAACCGAACGGTCCATAAATGCACCGGGGTCGCCTTCGTCGGCGTTACATACTACGTATTTCTGGTCAGCAGCGTTTGCAGCAGTTAAGCTCCACTTACGACCTGTCGGGAAGCCACCGCCTCCACGACCTCTGAGTCCCGAATCGCTGATGCATTTAATTACATCTTCAGGAGTCATTTCAGTAAGAACTTTACCGAGGGCGGCATAACCGTCCATTGCGATATATTCATCAATTTTTTCGGGGTCGATAACACCGCAGTTACGAAGAGCTACACGTGTCTGCGAACGATAGAACGCTGTATCGTTAAGCGCTACGTTCTCATGAACCTCGGCATTTTCATCTTCCTTATATTCAAGGCGCGTAACCACACGTCCCTTTAGAAGATGCTCTTCAACAATTTCTGCGACGTCGGTGGGCTCTACGCGGCTGTAAAAAGTACCGTCGGGATGAACGATAACAACAGGTCCCATTGCGCAAAGACCGAAGCAACCAGTCTGAACGATTTTAATTTCATCGGTAAGACCCTGTTTTGCTAAGTTCTCCTCAAAAGCGGCCTGAATACTTTTACTGCCCGAAGAGGTACAACCGGTACCGCCACAAATCAATACATGTGCACGAATCATTTAAAATACCTCCACTTTTATCTACTTGGCATTGTATGTATATTCACTAACAACTTTGCCATTTTTTATATGCTGTTCGATAACCTTTGCTGCTTTTTCGGCAGTCATCTGAACGTAGGTTACCTTTTCTTTACCCGCCTCGTATACCTCAACAACCGGCTCGTACTGGCAAATGCCGATACAACCTGTCTGGGTAACGGACACTTGACTCGCAAGGCCTGCATTATTAATACCTTCGACAAAAGCATTAAGTACGGGACGCGCACCCGCTGCGATACCGCAGGTTGCCATACCTACAACTATACGCTTTTCGCCAAAGCCCTCGCGAAGAACAACCTTATCCTTCATTTTGTCTTTGATTGCTTGGAGTTCAGCCAATGTTTTCATAAATCTCTACCCTTCCTTAATTAATTCTATTAAGATTGACGTACTGCTCCTTTAAGTACTCTTCAATCCATTTAATAACTTCGTATTCTGATAACGAAATTTCTGCTCCTAACACTTTTCGGATGCTACGAGTATCAAGCTCAGCAGTTTTGCCGTTCTTTGAGTGTCTAAACAAAAAATCAGTATCAGGGTGCCCCTGGATCAGTGTCGTCACAGTGGCTACTATATCACCGAGCGGTGTAAAATCAATGTGATTTTTATTGTAAACGGCTGTAACTACCGTTCCGTGCTCCAAGGGATATTCTTCTTTGCTTTTTGATTCAATTTTGAAACTACCACCCGTTTGCTCGGCTGAGAGCTTATAAAACGGAATGCCAAGTCCCACTTTTCTTGTGGTTCTCGTTGTATAAAACGGGTCAATTACACGTTTTAGCGTTTCCTCGCTCATACCGCAACCGTCATCTGCGATAATTACAGTTAATTTATCAACCGTTTCTTCTAAAATAATTTGAGTAAGTGTAGCTCCTGCTTTTACCGAGTTTTCGGTGATATCAAGAATATTGAGTGATAATTCCTTCATCCTCTTAACTCCTTAAAAAGCGATGCGCACACTTTTTTGCTGCTGTACGGCTCATCATCAAGTTCAAAATAGTTTTCTTTATCCTTTATGCCATCAAGATAATGTGCATCGGAACTGATAATTATTTTTTTGTTTTCAAGACCGTACTTTTTCGTTATTTCCACGATTTTGTCTGTATCATGAATCTCGAAACAGTTGAATTCAGGACTCTTTGGTATATCACCCAGAATAGAAATCATACTGTTTGCCACGCGATCAATATGCGCAGGATAACACACACCGCCGTACTTTTCGACAAGTTTTGGCACTTCATCAAGTGAAACCGTTGTAGCGTTTGACAGCAAATACTCCTCACGCCCCATAATCTCATCGTTTTCGCCGATGATTAACTGCTCCCCGAAAATATCGGTTCGGTTTTTAATCTTTATGCGACGGGTATCTATTTCTTCACTGAACTGCATCGCCTTATCGAGTTCTTCAAAAAGGCATACAACATGAATCTCTTCCGCCGTTGTAAGTTCCATCCCCGCCACCGCTATAATGCCGTACTGCTTAGCCGCCGCGAAAAATGCGGGACAATTTTTGCAGGTGTTATGGTCGGTAAGGGCTAAAATGTTTATCCCCGACAATACCGCCATACCTACAAGATTATACGGTGTATTATCGTTATCCGCACAAGGCGATAAACACGAATGGGTGTGCAAATCGTAATAATAACGGTTCATATCGAATTACTTAACATAACCGCCGCATCAAAAGCTGCAAGGTTAGTTGACAAAATATTAATGTTGTTTTTCGTGGCTGTTTCAATAACCGAATCTTCAAGTGTTACGCCTTCGGCTAAAATAACACACGAAACGTCGGCAAGGGATGCCACAGCAACTGTATTGCTGTTTGACATAATGGTTATCCACGCATCGTCTTCCTTGGCTCTTCCCATAACCCACGAAAGCAGGTCACCGATATATACGCCGCGTATAACCCTATCGCCGTCAGGCATACACAGTACAGTCAGAGATTTATTTTTTGATAGCTCACTTACCGTCATCTGTTCTTACCTCGTCGATAGATTTTATATATTCTCTAAATTCATCCTTGTATTTAAGTATACAATCGTGAATATCTGCCTTGCCCTTTACAACGTCTTCAGCAAAAGCCCTGCATGTAGGTGCACCACAAGCGCCGCAATCATATCCTGGCAGTGTGGAACGCAGCTTTTGTATATCTGCCATCATACGCATGGATTTTGCCATATTATCGCTAAGACGTGATATAGGTCTGTAATTTGCAAAGCCATCAAAGAAATAATGCTCGGGTATGTACTTGTTTTCTTCTTCACTGAGAGTGTTCTCTGCCACAGGTAAATATCTGCGAAGTCCGCGCAGTTTTGCCTTTGCAATAAAGGCGTTCTGCATAGTAAGTACACCGCCGACACATCCGCCCGTGCAGGCGTTAAGCTCAATAAACTCGAGTTGCGGTATACTGCCGTTCTCGATTTCATCGAGTACGCGGTTGACGTCTTCTATACCGTCAGCCGCTAAGTATTTATCATTGAATATAGCCGTTGCCTCGCCACCAGAAGAAGCCCAACCGATACCTATACGGCCTGAGCTCGTATTAAGCGTTGGCATTTTGCCGCGATTCATCGCGTTGATAAGCAGAAAATAAATATCCGATATCGAAACGACTACATCAACTCTGCTCTTATAATTTGGAAGTCCGTTTTTAACATAACTCATTTTTGCAGGGCACGGAGATATAAAGCATATACCTACATCTTCTGCCGCAAGTTCGGGATGTTCCTTTGCCACTTCCTGTCTTGCTAAATATGCTGCTATTTCCATTGGCGGCAGCATTTGAATTACGTTATCTTTAAGGGACGGAAATCTTAGTTCAATAAGTCGTACAACCGCGGGACAAGCCGAACTGATAGCCGGTTTTTGTATGCCCTCGGTTTTTAAATAGTTCCTTGTGTATGCCGACACAAGTTCCGCCGCTTTTGACACTTCATAAACCTTATCAAAACCTATATCAAGGAGCCCTTGAAGGACATAATCGATTTCTCCAAGGTTATCGAACTGCGCGTATAACGACGGGGCGGGTAACGCCACCTTGTATTTGAATTTATCCATATCCGCCATGCTGTCAAGCACAGCTTTTTTTGCCTTGTGAGGACACACCCTTATACACTCGCCGCAATCGATACATCTGTCGGAATCTATGACGGCGTGACCATCTCGGATTCTGATAGCTTCGGTAGGACAATGTTTCAAGCAGGTGGTACACCCTGTGCATTTGGTAGCATCTAATGAAACGGAATGTTTATAATTTTCCATATATTACACCATTAAAGATTAATTCTCATTACGATAGTGGTGCCTTCGCCCACTACCGAATCAATCGTCATCTCATCCGAATAGCGCTTCATGTTTGGAAGCCCCATACCCGCGCCAAATCCTAAGGAACGGACAGTATCGGTTGCAGTGGAAAATCCTTCCTGCATCGCTTGTTCTATATCCTTAATACCCGGGCCTTTATCGGCAAGTGTTATTTCAATGCACTCTTCACTAACGGTTACGCTGGCTTTACCGCCGTTCGCGTGTATCACCATATTAATTTCGCCTTCGTACATTGCTATGGATGCTCTTCGTATAGTTTCAGGCGCTATGCCTAATTGCCTGAGATTTTTTTTTAGCTTTCCCGATGCTTGACCTGCCGATGTAAAATCGGTGCCGTCAACTTCAAATTCAAAGGTTAGCTTTTCGCTCATCTGCGCACCGCGTTTCCTAAAAGACCTGCGGAATAAAGCTTACCGCACGCCTCATACATTCTTTTTTCGGTTGCAAGTAGCACAATACCGCTTTCCTTTGCTAATTCTATCATCTCTTCGCTAGGCATTTTTGAACGAACGAAAACTATACAAACCATATCCATCATTTCGGCAGTTCTGATAACCTGCGAATTTACAAGACCCGTAATCAAGACCGACTGGTCTTTTACATACGCCAGAACATCGCTCATCATATCGCTGCCACAAGCGGAATATACATGGCGGTCGAGATACTCTTCTCCCCAAACTACCTTGGCATCCAAGTGCTCTATTATTTGACTTATTTTCATTTAGGAATTCCCCTTATTAATCCTGATATTTAGCAATTATACCGGGAATATCGTCGGCTGTTAAACGACCGTAAACGTCATCATTTACTGTCAAAACCGGAGCCAGACCGCAAGCACCGATACAACGGCATGCTGTGAGTGAAAACTTTCCGTCCTCAGTACACTCTTCTGCGCCGATGCCCAGTACCTCGCTTAACTTATCCATAAGTTCACCTGCGCCCTTTACATAGCAAGCGGTTCCAAGGCAAACCGACACGTTGTATTTACCTTTCGGGGAAAGCGCAAACTGTGCATAGAACGTTGCAACACCGTATACCTTTTCAAGCGGAACGTCCATACCCTCGGCTATCATCTGCTGTACTTCCATCGGGAGATAGCCGTAAATTCCCTGTGCTTCCTGCATTACTGCCATAAGGTTGCTTTTATCACCCTTATTTTTGGCGATTACTGACTGAAGCTCTGCTTCCTGCTCGGCTGTGCCTTTGAAAGGAAGTTTACTGATTTTCTTTTGCATGATAATCCTCCTTTTGATGATTAAAGTCACGGTAATGCGGTATTTTAAAAGACCACACTTTTGCACCGTATACTATGTTAAAATTATATCATACTTTATATAATATTTCCACCCTTTTTTACGCATTTTTTGTAAAAAAACAAAAGATTTTTATGGATAAATGCTCAGTCCATAAAAATCCTTTGTTAATTATTGATTTTATTCGCCCATTTTGTCTAAAATGCCTTGTGCAATGTATGTGGGGGTGGTAAAAACGCCCATCATAAACTGACCGTCTCTGGCTCCCGGTGCCGAGTTGCAGCACATACGTTGAATGGAGCAAAATTCAGGTCCGTTATCGTTACCTACGTGGTATACCCAATGGTTACCGTTTTTGTAACCCGCATAGATTGCAACGTGGGTAGATTCGCCCGGTCTTATATCCTCATAACGAGATTTAAAGAATATGAGAGAACCAATCGGTATTTCCTCATGTTCGTTAAATACTATGCGTTCACTTACGATTTTAGCATCATAGGTGATTTGCTTGGAATAACCTGCCTCAACCCATCTTTTTGCGGTGTGATACCAAGAGTTTGCAAGTTCAGGTTTTTCGGGCTTTTCAATACCCGACACGTCAATACCCATAAAGTTACCCATATAGTTAAAGTAAACGTAAGAAATGTAGGTTGCACAAACCATATCGTTCTTTTCAAAGAACTCAATGTCGGGTTTACCTTCTTCATTTACTTCATAACCGGTTGTTCCGCCATCATAGTCATAACTGATTTTCGAAAGCCAACCCCTGCCTCTTTTGGTTGAAGCAAGAACGTAGTTCCACATTTCGCCATCAGCCCTATGTTTTGCGAGATTGTATCCGGTATATTCAAGCGAATCCATAAAAGGATTCTTATCCATATCCATTTTTTCGTTATACTGCTTGTAGAGTTCCTCCATATTAATCGGTTTAATTACGGGGGTAGCAGAAGAAGTCTCGGAACTGCTCTGGTCGCTGGAGACCGGCGCCGACGGAGTCGGTGTATCTACGGGTTTTTCGGGTTTTCCGGCGAGAGATATACTCAGCGCTATAATTGCTGCAACCAACACTAGCGCTATAAGTGTCATAAGAAGTTTATTTTCGGTAATGAAGTTTACTATTTTCCCCTTCATGATTTCCTCCCAAATTACAAATGTTGCGGAATAAGTGTACTACACCACGCAAAAATTGTCAACATAAAATACTTTTTTGTCAAACATTTCTTTATTTGTTTCTCGACCAGCAAGACGGTGATAAAGCGATAATCAGTGGAAATATTTCAAGCCGACCGAGCAACATTGCAAATGACAAAACGATTTTTGAAAAATCCGAATACTCCGCATAACTCTCCAAGGGTCCAACCGCCGAAAAACCGGGACCGACGTTGTTAAAGCATGCTGCCGCAGCAGAAAAATTGGTTTCAAACGCGTTATGCACTGTACCGACAGTTATAGAGTCTATCGATAAAAGTAATAAAATTACAAAGAAACAAACAAAATAGATAAGATAGTAACTGCCTATATTTTTGGTGGTTGCCGCATCCACAGGGCGTTTTTCAAATCTAACCGACGATACCGCGCGCGGATGGAGCATATGCTTTATTTCCTTGCCTATCATTTTAAAGATTATAACAATGCGCGAAACCTTTATACCGCCAGCCGTTGAGCCCGCGCAACCGCCTATAAACATAAGAATTATTAGTATCGTTTTTGAAAGGGTAGGCCAGCTGTTGAAATCAACGGTGGAATATCCGGTCGTCGATATAATTGATGCCACCTGAAAAGCCGAATTTCGAAGCGAGTCTGCAAAATTCTGATAAATCGAGAAAACATTAACGGTAATTATCGCCGTCGCCGATAAAATTATTCCGATATAGCTCCACAATTCTTCACTTGTGAAGAAAGTTTTAATTCTCTTGATAAGCAGTAAATAATACATATTAAAATTAACACCGAAGAGTATCATAAATATGGTAATTACCCACTGCAAGTATGAACTATATGAACTGATGCTATCAGATCTGACACCAAATCCACCCGTACCCGCAGTGCCAAACGCATGTATGATACTATCAAACACAGGCATACCACCGAATATCAACAGAGCGATTAAAATTACAGTCATAATCACGTAAATTATATAAAGAATTACCGCGGTATCTTTAAGGCGCGGTAAAAGTTTTCCCATTGTGGGTCCGGGCATCTCGGCACGGAGAATGTGTATTGGACGCTCGGACACACTCGGCAATATAGCCGTTACAAATACGAGTATACCCATACCGCCTATCCAGTGCGAGAAACTGCGCCAGAAAAGTGTGCCGTGGCTAATGCCGTCAAAGCTTGTAATAATGGAAGCGCCTGTTGTCGTAAAGCCGCTTACTATCTCAAAAAACGCATTTACAAAGGATGGGATTTCACCGCTAATGACAAACGGCAAAGCGCCGATTAGTGACATAAAAAGCCAAGCAAATGCTACAATTACAAACCCTTCTTTAGCATATATAACAGAGGTTTTCGGCTTTGAAAAGGTTTTTAAAAGAGTGCCTACAGTAATTGCTATAACCGCGCTTAACAAAAACGCTAACAGCGATTTATTTTCTTTATAAATCGCCGATACAACGCCCGAAAGCAGCAAAAATATTGCTTCAATCTGCAAAATACTGCCCACAACCCTAAAAATCATTCTACGGTTCATATGCTATCCCTCAACTATATCTTCAAGGTCGGCAAGTTGATGACCTGTCGAAATGACAACAACCCTATCCCCCGCCATGATAGTGTCTTCGCCGTTTGGAATTATGGCGCGTCTGCCACGTATAATTCCACCAACCAAAACGTTCGATTTTGTGCGCAGCTCTTTAAGTGGTATACCTAAAATCTCACAGTCAGCTGCCGCTATAAACTCAAGCGCCTCGGCATGTTCATCCATAAGCTTATAAAGTGTCTCAACCTTACTTCCCAGCGAGTTGTGTATGGCCCTGGCATATCGTACCGCAATATTTGCTATGGATTTGCGGGGTGTGATTATGGTTTCAAGCCCTAATTTTTCCGCTGTTGCAAAATACTCGTCACGATTAATCTTGGTTATTACTTTCGATACGTTTTGTTCGAGCGCGAAGTAGGATAAAAGTATGTTTTTCTCGTCGTCACCCGTAAGGGAAACAAAAGCATCAACATTTGATATGCCTTCTTCAAGCAAAAGTTCACGGTTTGCGCCGTCACCGTTTATAACAACGGCTTCGGGTAAAATTTCGCTCATTTCGACACACTTTGCGTGGTTAATCTCAACTATTTTAACCGAGTTGCCGCTATCAATCAGCATACGTGAAAGGTAATACGCGGTGCGGCTCGCGCCCAGTATCATAACGTTCCTTGCCTGTTTTTGCAGAATACCGAGTTGTTTGAGCAAACGCTGTATCTCGGTGGGGGCGGCTAAAAGACCTATTCTATCCCCACTTTTAAGCACAAAACTACCACCTGGAATATACACCTTATCATCACGCTCAACCGCGCAAACAAGAAATTTCTCGGTGTATTTTTTTCTAAGTTCCATAAGCATCATATTATCAAGCGGTGTGTTTTCCTTAACAACAAGCTCCACCATTTCAAAATTACCGCGAGAAAATGTTTCGACCTTAACGGCTGACGGCAGTTTTAAAACATTGAGCATTTCTTTGGCTGCAGAAAGCTCAGGATTAATGGCGTGAGAAATTGAAAGCTCCTTCTTTAGCAAATCTGATTTTTTGGCGTTGTACTGCGGATTCCTGATACGCGCCACAGTATATGTAGCGCCCATCTTTTGTGCCAAGAAACAGCTTAGCATATTAAACTCATCCGAACCCGTAACGGCAATAAAAAGCTCGGCGGTATCCACCTCTGCTTCTGCTAATGCCTCACAGTCGGTACCGCTGCCGCAAATAGCCATAACATCATAGATGTTAGTAATCTCGGAAATAACCGCGGGGTCATTATCCATAACAGTAATATCGTGCCCCTCAGCTATCAAAGCTTTTGTGATGGTAGCCCCTATTTTGCCGCAACCTACAACCATAATTTTCATAAGCATTACCTACTTAATTCTAATATGCAGTTATTATACAACATTTTTTTTAGAATTTCTACCCCCTATTTATTGCGATGCAAATGGTCCCCTTTAAAAGATAAGGACCTTGCTCTTTATCTCGTTTTTGAAACTTGGTCGATTAGATTGAACACCATAGAAAATCAGTCCAATAACCGAAAATACCGTCGAAAAAGCTTGCAAAAACGGAGTGCTTAATATATAATGTTTATGAATAACTATTTAATATTAATAGACGTACTATATGTAAAACTCAAAAATCATGGAGATTATAGTTATGCCGGATTCAACAACAAACAAAATATGGACAAGAACTCATATGAGATATTACTTGTCCAATATTGTAATCAATTTCAAATGAACAGCCGTTTGTGTGGGTATTTAAAAGCGGTTTTTATAATCGCTGTAATGCTTTCTTTTGTGTGGGTTTTCGTAACCGATGCAAAACTATATATTTTCAGATACATTGTTTGTCTGCTTGTGTTCCGTCTTGTAAGTATTTCAATCCATGAGATAAGTCATTTCTTTACTTTGGTTATTTTTAAAATCAAGGTTACGGATTTAATAATTTCTGTTTTAAGAATCAATAACACAAATAACAAATACAAGATTAGCATTGAAAATAACCGTCTGTTTTCCGCTAAATGCACGTGGATTTATAATAGCTCCATACCGTCTTATAAATACATAATCGCTTTATGCGCCGGTAGTATTTCAAATTTATTGATTTGCCTTATTTGTATCATATTTTTGGTAAAAGGATTTTTTAGCATGGAGCTATTATTATTACTTTTGCTCTGCTTTTATAATTTTGCCTATAATTTGCTTAGGCCTGACAGCACCGATAGAGAATTGATTAGGATGATAAAAAACAAATAGGGGGATTTGCGGTGAATATTCTATACGGATATTTGTTTTCATACGTTTACCTGTTTTCCGTAATACTTTTAATCGGATTATTTCAAAAAATATTAAATTTTAATGTCGAAATTTCAAGAAAGCTAATACATATTTTTGTGGGAATGTCCTGGCTTATTTTACAAAAATTTTTAGCAGGAACGTGGCACATTGTAATAATCCCGCTATCGTTTATTTTAATAAATTTCCTTTCTTACAAATACAAAATTTTTAAAATGTATGAGCGTCGGGATGATGGCAGCAACCATTACGGCACCATTTATTATGCAATCAGCATAACTATAATGGCGATAGCATCATTATTTATTCCCAAGCTTATGCTTCCGTTTGGCATAGCTTGTTTTTGCCTTTCCTTCGGTGATGGTGCGGCAGCACTTGTGGGTACATTATCTAAAAGAAAAAAGATTATGCTTACCAAAGATAAATCATTAATAGGTACCATAGCGTGTGCAATTTTTGCAATATTTGGTATTCTTTTGCTATCCTTGTTCGTTTCGGTACCTTTAAAGTGGACCGAGATATTATTATTAGGCGTACTGACCGCTGTTCTTGAACTCGTTGGTAACGGAATGGATAATTTTTCGATTCCTTTTGGAATAATGCTGGTTTCTGCTTTCTTTTTATGGTGATGCTATGATTAAATTTTTAATTGGATTTTTAGTTGCATTTATTATTGCTTTTTTCACCTATAAAACCAAGTCATTAACCTTGGGTGGCGCAATAACTGCCTTAATTATTATATTTACATCTTATTATTTCGGTAACTGGTTTACGTTGACATATTTGGTTTTTGCGTATTTTGCAGTTGCAATAATTGAAAAAGCTCTTAAATCACGCATACAAAAACACACCGAAAGCATAAACAAAAAATCTTCCGCGAGAGATAGTGTACAGGTCGCAGTTAATGGCGGTGCCGCCGCCATATGTATCGTAGCATATGCCTTAACAAATCAAAAAGCTTTTTTTATTTGCTTTATGGTTGGCATTGGAGAAGCTATTGCCGATAGTGTTGCATCTGACATTGGCATATTATCCCACAAGAATCCAGTAAATATTTTAACATTCAAAAGGATGGAAAAGGGTATGTCCGGCGGTATTTCGTTTCTCGGCACTGCATCGGCACTTTTTGCCTGTATTTTGTTTGGAATGATTTATTTTTTTTATGATCTTGATTTAAAAGGATGTATCATTATTATTCTAGCAAGTTTTTTTGGTTGCATTATCGATAGCATTTTAGGGGTCTTGGTACAAGCAAAATACCAATGCGCCATTTGCGGATGCAAAACCGAAAAAACCGTTCACTGCAACCACAGCACAGTTCTTTTATCCGGTGTTCGAATTATCGATAATTGCATTGTGAATTTGTTTAGTAACATTATCGCTGTGATTTTCGCCTTAGTAATATTTTAAAGGAGAGAGCTATGTTCGGTTATTTCCGTTTCAAAGGAAAATACACCTCGGCAAACGTACGAAAAGCATATAAAAATTATTATTGCGGTTTATGCTTTGCGTTGGAAAAGCATTACGGAAATTTGTCGAGAATGTTGTTAAGCTACGACGTGGCAACACTAGCCGTTGTTATAAAGGCACATAACGAACCCCTATGCAGTCCTATTTCTTGTGTAGGTAAATGCAACTGTAAAGCGGCTTTATTTGATAATGAAAATTGGAAAAAGCTTGCGGCCATAAATATACTATTGGCTGCCGAAAAAATGCGCGATGACATTCTCGATGAAGGTTCTGTTAAAGCTAAAGCCGGAAGCATCATTTTTAAGCATTCTATAGTTAAAGCGCAAAAGGGCTATCCGCAAATTGTCCAAATAATTCGCAAGGGGTATGATAAAATACTCACTCTTGAAAAGGCGAATTCTGATGTTATGAGTATTGGTGTTGCGTTCGCCGATATGATGGTCTCTCTTGTGAAAAACTGCTTTGTCGTTGAAGAAAAAATGTTAAAGTTTATTCACGCCATTGCTGTATGGCTCTATTACATTGATGCGTTGGATGATTATGACAAGGATATTGTCAAGGGCAGATTTAACCCTTTGTTGTTAGAAAAGGTGGACTTTTCGCAGTATAAAAATCAGTTTTATACTACAATAAACAAAGATTTAAAGTATATCTTTAAAGAATTTTCCGATATCAAGGATATGCTTGGAAACAGTTATGAAGATAAAATTCTTTACGGATTACTTGATAATGCCATACCTTCTGTTACTTGCTCTGTGTTAAAGCAGCAGGAATTACCCAAATTATTACATCTTAAAAAGGATACTGTATGGACGGGGGCGTGAGTATGGATAAGCTTACTGTTTATATTGAATACACAACCGGTAAAGAAATCCAAAAACAACTGAAACGGATTCTTGAACTTGATGATATTAAAGTAATTGAACTACATATAATTTTTTCAAATGCCGTGTCAAAAAAAGCAGTGTTTGAAATATTGGAAATCGAGAAAAACCTTTCACTGCTGACAGAAACGGTATTTAGTAATTATGCAACCGTTAAGTTTAGCAAAGGATTAAAAAGTTTTGTCCGTCGGCTATATGCAAAGGATTTCTGTGTTGAACTTTATTTGAATGATAATATTGTTGGCCTACTAAAGCGAAGAAGATTTCGCAAAATTTTAAACAGCAGAAGGGGTACATATAAGCTTTTTATCGACAGCAATAACAGTCCCGAAAGTGATTACATTAAATATTCCGAAATCGGTTTACCGCTTAATTTTGCAAAGCCCGATTACTCAATGGACCTTAGAGATTGGTTTGATAGGTGGGCTGTTTCTAAAAACGCATTGCCCAT
Organism: uncultured Eubacteriales bacterium; assembly: GCA_964607025.1. Classification (GTDB taxonomy): domain Bacteria; phylum Bacillota; class Clostridia; order Oscillospirales; family Acutalibacteraceae; genus SIG565. The sequence goes on along the minus strand of CAZSIL010000010.1, from coordinate 41,471 downwards.
TAATATTTTCGACCAAATTCTCCGTGTAATTTTACTTTCTGATAACACGCATAACTGCTTTTTTAACTCTTGTTTTGGAAAAAACATCTATATTTCGGCAAAATCAGTATATTCATTTTGCCCTAAAAATCCTAATAAAACCACTCTCAGTATCTCAGATATAATGTCAGCCAATACGCTCTCAGATGTTTTTGATGATAAGGACTTTATTTCTCTATTGGAACGCTCACTTGAAAAGCGTGAGTTTTGCTTGAAAACATGTTCCGATTTTGCGTTTTGCCAGGGCGGTTGTCCTTTAGTTTCGCAAAATGAATGCGTTAATAAAAACTATGTTATGCTTGTATTACATATTAAAAAGTTTTTAGAAAAAGTCTTAGAATCAAACGATTTAAGCAAGTATAACTATAGCATAAAAGATGCTATATATACAGCAATGGCCTTTAATAGCACTTTTGGAATATTAAATAATGAAAGGAGTGAAAAAAATGGATAAATTGCATTCTTTATTTTCGCAGTACAATGGGCAGTCTTTAAGTGCTGATAAGCTCGAAAACAGCAAATTTACAGCAAAATCAGATGACGATGATCCTTGCTGCGGATGTTGCTCTTGTCTCCAAAATTTCGCAAACTGTATGAGTGGTATATGATGTCGAATCATACAACATATAGCGACCTTAGTGATAATTTTGCTAAGGTCGCTATATTTTTATCTTGTTTTTTCTTTTAACAAGACTTTCTCCTGCCACATAAAATATATAAGGCGGCAAGAAAGGTAACCTTATAATGATTAATCCACTTCAAGAATTTATTGTTATAAACGGTACACGGAATGATGCCGATGAAGTTCCTCTTGCAATGGCATATGTCCGTAGGCAAAAAGTGCTCGACACCTACCCCACCGCCGAGGGCTATAGCTTTGGCACCATCTTCCGCGAGCTTCATAAACCGTTTATGGAGGAATGCAAAATATGAGCGAACAACAAAAATTAAGGCGGACAATACACGCATACGATTTTGCTATTTATGAAATGGTGCTTTATCTTGATACCCATCCGCTTGATAAAAAAGCACTCGAAAAGCTTAGACACTATAAACTGAAAAGAGCGGCCGCTGTAGAGCAGTATGAAGCACGCTTCGGCTCTTATGTAGTAACGGCAAAGGATGCTCATAATGAACAACGATGGACCTGGGTAGATAACCCGTGGCCGTGGGAAAACGAGGCGAACTGTTAGTTATGTGGCAATATACTAAAAAACTTCAATACCCCGTAAACATCAAAAACCCCAACCCGAAATACGCGCAAATAATCATTAGTCAGTACGGCGGTCCCGATGGCGAGCTCGGCGCATCAATGCGATATTTGACACAGCGCTATTCAATGCCCTACGCCGAGGTTAAGGGACTCTTAACCGATATAGGTACCGAAGAACTCGCACATTTAGAAATGGTATGCGCTATGGTTTACCAGCTAACCAAAAATTTAAGCGAAAAGGAAATCGTAGCATCGGGCTTCGATAAATACTTTGTCGACCACACCGCAGGTGTGTACCCGATAGCCGCATCAGGCCTTCCCTGGCGCGCCGAGTATATCCAAGCAAAAGGCGATATTATAACCGATTTGCACGAGGATTTGGCAGCAGAGCAAAAGGCAAGAACAACCTATGATAACCTGTTGCGACTTATCGACGACCCTGATGTACGCGACCCGCTTAAGTTCCTTAGACAACGCGAAATAGTTCACTATCAGCGTTTCGGTGAAGCGCTCGGTATTACAACCGACCGCTTAAATTCCAAAAACTTCTATGCTTGTAACCCGAGTTTTGATAAAAATTGCGGTAAAAAATAAAAAAGTGTGCTTCGGCACACTTTTTTTACTTTAAATATTCACGGAACTGTTTTGACTGCGCAAAGGACACAAAATCGCCATCGGCTATAACTATATGGTCGAACAGTCTGACTCCTATATGTTTTAACGCTTCGCTTATGCGTTTTGTTGTTTCAAGGTCGGTGGATGACGGAAGTGCCAACCCGCCGGGATGGTTATGTGCTATGACTATCATAGCCGCATTGTGCTCGATAATTATTTCGATAATTTTTCGGGTGGCAACCCCTACAGACGATGTATCGCCATCTCCAATAAAATCGAATGAAATGAAATTACCGTTGTTTTTCAAGCACACCACTGCAAACCGTTCCTCCGTCATTCCGGCATATCGGCCGAGTAAATATGTGCCGATTTCATCAACACAGGAAAACACGGTTTTCTGTGTCACGGATTTTGCGGCGCATATACGCGTCAATTCCATCATCAGCCGCAAAAGCACAACACCGTTATCGGTAATTCCGGGGAATTTTTTAAGTTCTTGCGCGGACGCATTGAAAACGCCCTCCAATGAACCGAATTTTGCTAAAAGATCTTTAGCTGTTTTTTTGGTATCTACCCTTGGGATACAGTAAAACAGCACCAATTCAAGCACTTCATAATCCTCTGTGCCTTGGGTAAATCCGTCCTTTAAAAATTTTTCTTTTACCCTTTTTCTATGTCCTACGTATGATGGTTGCTCTTTGTGTTCCATTATTTGCTCCGCTAAAAAATATTATACTACCATTATAATATAATATTTTAGAAAGTAAATAAAAATCGTTGAATTTTTTTAAATTTGTGTTATCATTTTAATGAAGGGAGTGACATAAATGAAATCGTTTATAATCGGCAGTAATGATGCCGGTCAACGCTTGGACAAGTTTATATCCAAAGCTGTGCCTTTACTCCCTAAATCACTATTGTATAAATCTATACGTACAAAAAACATAAAAATCAACCGAAAACGCGCCGAAATCAGCACAAAATTAGCCGTTGGCGATGTAGTTGATATGTATATAAACGATGAGTTTTTTGCCACTTCTCCGCCTCACTATGATTTTTTGCGCGCAAGCGATACCTTAAAAATCGTTTACGAAGATGATAATATTCTACTCGCTGATAAACCGCAAGGGCTTATCGTGCACCCCGATGACAATGAGTATAACGATACACTAATTGGCAGAATACAGCGGTATTTATACGAAAAAGGCGAATATGACCCCGAAAAAGAAAATTCCTTTAAGCCCGCCCTTGCCAATAGAATTGACCGAAACACAGGAGGTATCGTAATTGCGGCAAAAAACGCCGAAGCATTACGTATACTTTGTGATAAAATTAAAACCCGAGAAATCGATAAAGAATACTTAGCAGTTGTTCACGGTGTCCCAAAAATACGCGAAGACTTACTTACCGGGTATCTCGAAAAGGACAGCGATAAAAACAAGGTTTTTTTATCGAGTAAAGCCAACGGCAAAAACGTGCCGATAAAAACAAAATACCGTGTTATATGCCATAAAAACGATTTGTGTCTACTTGAAATTTTACTGCTTACAGGAAGAACACACCAAATACGCGCTCACATGGCAAGTGCGGGTTTCCCACTGCTTGGCGACGGTAAATACGGTAAAAATGCAAAAGACAAAAAAATGGGCTTTGATAAGCAGGCGCTTTATTCCTATAAACTCACTTTTTGTTTTACAAACGACGCAGGTAAACTTAACTATTTAAACGGCAAGACCTTTATGGTAGATAACGTATGGTTTGCCGAAAAATTATTCGGTGAAAATTACAAAAAGAAATTATAAACCATAAATACTAAAAACCGCCCATCTGGGCGGTTTTTTACTTGTGATATAACTTCTTGGTTTCGTGGGTTGGCTCACACGTTACATTTATACCGAGTTTACGAAGCGTATGCTCGTCCGAATCGGCAAGGATAACGGTTGAGTGAAGCTCAAGTCCCCTAAGTTTTGGCAACTGTTCAAGCGCCAATGCCGCAGTTTTGTCGGTGGCGGCACAAATGGAGAGCGCTATAAGTATTTCATCTGTATGAAGGCGCGGGTTGTGGTTGCCCATATATCCCGTTTTCAATCTCTGTACGGGCTCTATTACCTCGCGTGAGATTAATTTTACTTCATCAGGTATACCCGCTAATTCTTTCAAAGTATCGAGCATAGCAGCCGAGCAAGCTCCAAGCAAGGATGATGTTTTGCCTGTTATCACTCTGCCGTCAGGCAGTTCTATTGCAACTGCAGGTTTTTCGGTTTGGGCCGCTTTATCGAGTGCAGGTTTAACGGTTTTCCTATCTTCAACCTCAATGCCCGCCTGCTTCATAAGCAGTTCAATTTTTCTAACCTGCTCTATTTCTGCGGTACCGCGGCGAACTTCGACACTTGCTTTATAATAGCGACGTATTATCTCTTGATGGGCGGCGTATCTTACTGCTTCATCATCTATGATAGCGTTACCCACCATATTTACTCCCATATCGGTGGGGCTTTTATAGGGGGACTCGCCGAGAATTTCCTCCATCATAGAGTTAAGCACGGGGAAAATTTCAACATCGCGGTTATAGTTAACCGTTGTTTTGCCGTATGCTTCTAAATGGAACGGATCTATCATATTAACATCGTTAAGGTCTGCGGTTGCCGCTTCATAGGCCAAATTCACGGGGTGTTTAAGCGGCATATTCCATACGGGGAAGGTTTCAAACTTTGCATAGCCCGCTCGAACTGCGCGTTTATAGTCGTGATAAAGTTGCGATAAACAAACTGCCATTTTGCCGCTACCGGGACCCGGAGCTGTAACTACAACGAGCGAACGAGTGGTCTCAACGTAATCATTTTTGCCGAAACCGTCTTCGCTTACAATCAATGGCACGTCGGACGGATAATTTTCAATAGGATAATGTCTATACACGTTTATGCCAAGCGTTTTAAGGCGATTTTCAAACGCTATAGCTGCGTGTTGATTATTAAAGCAGGTGATAACAACGCTGCCAACGTAAAGACCAATCTCGCGGAACACGTCAATAAGGCGCAAAACGTCCTTATCGTAACTGATACCAAGGTCGCCACGCTTTTTGTTTTTCTCGATAGCATCGGCATTGATAACAATTACAATTTCCGCCTGGTCTTTTAGTTTAAGCAACATTTTAACCTTACTGTCGGGCGCGAAACCGGGGAGCACACGAGACGCATGATAATCGTCAAACAGTTTACCGCCGAATTCGAGATACAGCTTACCGCCGAAAAACTCAATGCGCTCCTTAATTTTTTGCGATTGCAAGGTTATATACTTTTCGTTGTCAAAACCCTTTTTTAACACAATATCGCCTCTATTTTACAAAAATACAAATTTATTATAATATTTTATTGTACCAGTTTCAAGTATAAATTTAAATATTTATATAATACTTGCCGAAATTGAATATATGTGGTAAAATATTATGAATAACAATATTTAAAGGTGATATTAATGGAAGAAATCGCAAAAAAGAAGGTATTAAGTTGTATTCAGCCGAGCGGTATGTTAACGCTTGGAAACTATATAGGCGCGCTTAAAAACTGGTTAAGCATGCAGGAGGAGTTCGACTGCACCTATGCAGTTGCTGACCTTCACGCAATAACAGTACGTCAGGAGCCCGCGAAACTGCGTCAGCAGATATATTCTACTGCCGCGCTTTTATTAGCGCTCGGAATTGACCCCGAGAAAAGCAATATCTTTATACAGTCACACGTGCCTGCACACTCGCAGCTTTCGTGGATACTTTCTTGCTATACGCAGTTTGGTGAATTATCACGTATGACACAGTTTAAGGAAAAATCGGCAAAGCACACCGATAACGTAAACGCAGGACTGTTCTCCTACCCCGTTCTTATGGCTTCGGACATTTTGCTTTACAAGCCCGATTTAGTGCCCGTTGGCGCCGACCAGAAGCAGCACCTTGAAATTGCGCGCGATATCGCTACACGCTTTAACCATACATACGGCGACGTATTTACTATCCCCGATGCATATATACCAAAAGTGGGAGCGCGTGTTATGTCGCTTCAGGACCCGACTAAAAAGATGTCCAAATCGGATGAAAATATCAACTCTTGGGTAGCTATACTTGACAGCAAGGATGATATCATCCGTAAATTCAAGCGCGCCGTTACCGATAGTGAAGCTAGGGTTTGTATTGGCGAAAACAAGGCGGGTATAAACAACCTTATCGGTATTTATTCCGCAGTAACAGGTAAAACCGCCGAACAGATTACCGCCGAATTTGAAGGACGCGGCTATGGTGACTTTAAGTTAGCCGTTGGTGAAGCGGTAGCAGAAGAACTTCGTCCCATCAGAGAACGCTACGAAACCTTTATAGCCGATAAAAAGCAACTCGAAGATATTTACCGTTGTGGTGACGAAAAAGCGGCATATATCGCAAATAAAACACTCTCGAAAGTTATGAAAAAGGTCGGCTTTGTGCTATGAGGATAAATTTTGCGGGTAATAAAAGGGTTATATCTGCTGTAGAAAAATTCATAAGCGATAACACTATTCCCCACGCATTGTTAATTGAAGGCGATGAAGGTACAGGGCGTAAGGCCTTGGCGCAACACATCACCGCTGCCGCGGTTTGCGGGAAAAATAATGCGCCATGTGGTAACTGCCGCAACTGTAAACTAAGTATGAGCGGCAACCACCCCGATATAATTTTTATATCTCCTGAAAAGGACAAAAAAAGCATATCGGTAGACCAGATTCGATATATGCGCGGCGATGCCTTTGTTAAGTCGCATATGGGCGGCAAAAAAGTTATTATAATAAACCCCGCCGAACGTATGAATGACCACGCACAAAATGCACTCTTAAAAGTACTCGAAGAACCGCCGAAAAACGTTATTTTTATACTAATAACCGAAAACGCGTCTATGATGCTGGACACCGTTATATCGCGATGTGTTCTGCTATCACTGACAGTACCCAATTTTGAAGAAGGTAAATCATATCTTAAATCGGTAACAGATTTTGATGATAATAACATTTCGGACGCTCTCAAGCTGTCACGCGGCAATATCGGTCGCGCTTTGCGGATTTTAAACAGTAAGGATAACAAAAGTGGCGGTGCCACAGATTTTGCAGAGTTATTAATAACGGGCGGCAGTAGTTACGAACTATTAAAAATCACGGTGCCGCTTGAGAAAAACCGTGTAAAATGCGGCGAATTCATCTCTGAACTTAAAGCACAGATAAGCGGTAGAATACGCACCCGCGTTAAACAAAATTTGGCGGTTGACACACTGATGCGTTATTATGATATAATAAACGAAGCCGAACCGCAGCTTATAACCAATATAAATCTTTCACTCTTTTTAAGTACGCTTGTATGCAAACTTTGTAATGTAGAAAGGAATTAAAATATATGACACAGGTCATTGGCGTAAAATTTAAACAAGACGGCCGAATATATTACTTTGACCCCGACAATATAAAAATCGAATCAGGACAATACGTAATCGTTGAAACTTCGCGTGGGATTGAGTGTGGATACGTGAACGACGGCAACCATCTCGTACCTGACAACAGAATAGTTGCACCTTTAAAAAAGGTTGTGCGCGTAGCAAATGATAAAGATTTGGAAAAAATGGAAGCAAACCGAAAAAAAGAGACCGAAGCACTCTCTGTTTGCGAAGAGCTTGTGGCGGCACACAAGCTTGATATGTGTTTAACAAGGGCTGAATATGCCTTTGACGGCAGTAAAATCTTATTCTACTTTACGTCCGACGGGCGCGTGGATTTCCGCGAACTTGTTAAAGACTTGGCATCGCGTTTACACGCGAGGATAGAACTGAGACAAATAGGAGTCAGGGATGAAGCCAAAATGCTCGGCGGTATAGGTCTTTGCGGACAACCGTTTTGCTGCTCAAGGTTTTTATCGGACTTCCAGCCCGTATCCATCAAAATGGCAAAGGAGCAGGGCTTATCGCTTAACCCCACAAAGATTTCTGGCTCTTGCGGTCGTCTCATGTGTTGCCTTAAATATGAGCAGGATGCTTATGAGCATTTAATTAAAACCACCCCAGGAATAGGGGCTATTGTTAAGACATTCTCAGGCACGGGTGTCGTATCAGACGTTAACTTAATAACGGGTAACCTTATGGTAAAATTCGAGGGTAATGAGATACCCACAAAGATTCACAAAAGCCAGGTTGAGATTATATCTCACGGCAAAAAAAAGAAACCAAAAACAAATGATACGGACAATAACAACGGTTAATATAGGCAAAGTAAAATAATACTTGCTTTTTTGCTTATATGTTGCTAAAATATAAGTAAATGGAGGTGTGGATAATGGCTTACAAAATTACTGACGAATGCATCAGCTGTGGTGCATGTGCCGGCGGATGCCCCGTTGAAGCTATCAGCGAAGGTGATGAGCATTATGTAATCGATGCTGATGCTTGTATCGATTGTGGTGCTTGTGCTGGTGGTTGTCCTGTAGAGGCAATCGTTGCTGAATAATTTAATTACCGAAGGACAGTTAAACTGTCCTTCATTTTTTTGTTGAAATAATAGAAAAATGTGGTACAATGGAATTGTAAAAAAAACAAAGGAGAAATTATTATGGAAAAAACAGTATTAGTTGAAATTTCTGCCCGCCACGTGCACGTAAGTGAAAAGGACCTTGAAACCCTTTTTGGTAAGGGTTATAAGTTGACACCTAAAAAAGATTTGTCACAGCCCGGTCAGTTTGCTTGTGAAGAGAGAGTAACCGTTGTAGGTCCTAAAAAGGAACTTGCAGGCGTTTCCATCCTCGGTCCTTGCAGACCTGCTACTCAGGTTGAAATTTCACTCACCGATGCTCGTTCTATCGGTGTTAAAGCTCCGATTCGTGAGTCGGGCGATGTAGCCGACAGCGGCGCCTGTAAATTAGTTGGCCCCTGCGGTGAAGTTGAACTCACAGAAGGTGTAATTGCCGCTAAGCGTCATATACATATGACACCTGAAGACGCTGAAAAATACGGTATTGTTGATAAGCAGATAGTATCCGTTAAAATACCCACAGACGGCAGAGCGCTCGTATTTGATGACGTTGTAGCACGTGTAAGTTCTAGTTATAAACTCGCAATGCACTTAGATACCGATGAAGCCAATGCCGCAGCAATCCCCGGTGGCTGCACAGGAATTATCCTTGACTAATCCTATAGGCATTTACATACACATACCGTTTTGTGTGCAAAAATGCAGTTACTGTAATTTTTATTCGGTAAATAAAACCGAGCTTATTTCATATTACGTAAGCAAGACGGCTGAAGAAATTAAACGATGGGGCGGGCTTACAGCCCGTCCCGTTTCTTCTATATATTTCGGTGGCGGAACACCGAGTGTTTTAAATAGCCGTCAGTTTGATTTGCTTGTAAATGCCGTATACAAAAATTTTGCGGTGAAAAAAGGCGCCGAAATAACGGCAGAGATAAATCCCGCCGATAATCTTGATGTGCTTTTGCCTGATTTTAAAAAATCGGGTTGCAACCGCTTGTCCATTGGACTACAAAGCGGAAATGATGATGAGTTAAAGATACTTGGGCGGCGACATACTGCAAAGGAAGCCGTTTTAGCTTTTGAAACAGCCCGAAAAAGCGGTTTTTATAATATTTCGCTTGATTTGATGACATCACTTCCCTATTCTGATGAAAAAACGCTCAAAAATTCGCTTGATTTAGTTTTAACGCTCTCCCCCGAACACATTTCAACCTATATGTTAAAGCTCGAAGAAGGCACACCGATGTATAACATCCGCAATGATTTTGTATTTCCGGATGATGACGCTGCGGCAGAGCAGTATATGCAAACGCATTTTACACTAACGGGTGCGGGATATGAGCATTATGAGATATCTAATTTCGCTAAGAACGGATACGAGAGCCGCCACAACTCTCTTTATTGGGATTGCGGCGAGTATTTAGGGTTCGGTCCCGCGGCGCACTCTTTTCTTGACGGCAAACGTTTTTACTATCCAAATGATTTGTCTTTGTTTTTGGACAACCCCAACACTATTTCAGACGGTATTGGTGGTGGACAGGATGAATATGTCATGTTAGGTTTGCGTCTTAAAAAAGGTATTAGTGATAATGAGTTTTTTAAGCGATACGGCGCACATTTACCGCCTACCCTTTTTGATAAAGCCCGTCTTTTCGAAAAAAATGGGTTATGCAACGTTGAAAACGAAAACATTTCACTGACCACACACGGTATGCTGGTTTCTAACAGTATTATTACGTCATTTATCGAGGAGTTGACACAATGAAAACATACAAATTACATTTAATTCGCCACGGCATTACCGAAGGTAATTTAAAAGGTCAATACATTGGTCGCACCGAACTGCCATTGGCACCCGTCAGCGTTACGGCGCTTAAAAATCTTGCTGAAAAGCTTGAATATCCCGCAGCACAAAAAATATACTCAAGCCCGATGCTAAGATGTAGACAAACGGCAAAAATCATATATCCCGAACAAGAAATCTTGGTGGTACCTGATTTAATTGAGTATGATTTTGGTGAGTTTGAGGGCAAAACCGCAAATGAACTTGAAGCCCGTCCCGAATATATGGAGTGGGCATCAGGTAAGCGTTCTGCCCCACCAAACGGCGAAGATAACACCGAGTTTACAAAGCGTATCTGTGTTGCAATTAACTCAATAGTTCGCGATATGATGGATAATGACATAGCCGAAGCGGCTGTATTTATGCACGGCGGCACGATAATGACGTTCTTAGCCGCTTGTGGACTGCCCAGACAGAGCACTGTACAATGGGCAACCGATGCGGGACGAGGATATACTATTTCCGTCACCCCATCACTTTATCAGCGTAGCGGTGTTGTTGAAGTAATAGACGTTATATAATTATACAAAAAACGGTGTAACCCTAACAACAGGATTACACCGTTTTTTCTGCATCATTTTAATAGAGCTCTTATTTTATCAACAAAAAATTTTGTTGGCTTTGGCAAACGCATAAAAAATTTCAATAACAGTTTATCCGAAATTTTCAAATTCACTTTCTTAAAATAAGGAGAGCACAAATAATATTTTTCTTTTGCAAATAAGAAATCCTTTGAATTTCGGTTTATTTTTTCAATTGGCAAAACAATCAAGAGTACGCGAATTTGGAATAGCGCAGAATAAGCGAAAAAGGGTTCTACATTTTTTCCTAATTCTTTGGAAATTTCCATCAACTCACAGGAATTTTGAATAGCGTCCTTTAAGGATGTAAAATTATTTCTATCAGCGGTTATCGTTCCTTCGTGTTTGAAATAATTATAGCCCGAAAAATCAATCAGCGCAATACTCTTGCCTTTAAGTAAAAGCTTTGAAAGAAAGAAAAAATCTTCATTTAATCTTCCAACTTCAAATCGTCTGTTTTCTAATATTTTTCTTGTGAACAATTTATCACAAACCGACTCGGATAATCTTTTTTCACATATACCCCTAATATATTGTTCGGATTTTAAGATTTCAACCCTATTAGTATTATTTGAAAAAGTGCGTGTAACATTTCCTTTTGAGTCTATAATATTGCTTTTAACGCATACTACCTCGCAATCATAAGACAACATACACTGGACCATTTTTTGAATTGTGGCTGTGTTTAAAAAATCATCACTGTCAACGAAAGAAATATAATCTCCTTTTGCTGCATCCAAACCGGCATTTCTAGCGCTCGATAACCCACCGTTTGACTTATGAACAACACGAATTCGCGCGTCTTTTTTCGCACATTCATCACACAATACGCCACTATTATCGGTCGAGCCATCATTAACCAAGATGATTTCAATATTTTTATATGATTGCGAGGTTAAGCTGTCTACACATTTTTGCATATACTGTGCCATATTGTAGACAGGCACAATTATACTTACCAATTTTTCCATTAAATTTTCTCCCGTTATAAACATTCAAGGATTTGGTCAAATCCCTGAAGGCACCTTCTTTCATCCTCTAAAGCACGGCTGAATTCTAACATTTGTTTTGAATTGTTTGCCAAATTCATTATAGCATCGGCTATTTTTTCTATATCATTACAAGGGACTATAATGCCATTAACCCCGTTTTTAATTTGCTCGTTTGCACCTGCAAAGTCGGTAATTACAATAGGTTTGGCTAAAATTTTAGCTTCTATAACCGTTAAACAATATCCCTCGTGCCGAGAGGGTTGGATATAAATATCGCAATTTTTCATATAGCTATATGGGTTTTCTTTGCGACCTAATAATTTAATATTATCGCAAAGGTCAAAATCTGAAATTTGTTTGCTGATTTCCGCTTCCAGCTTGCCGCTGCCAACAAAACACCACAAAAAATTTATTCCTCGTGTTTTTAAAATTTTAGCTGCCCCAATTGCTATATCATATCCCTTTTGACTTTCCAGTCGGCCAACCGTTAAAAAAGATAAGCGGCTCGGATTATTAAAAAAATAATCCTCTTTAATTGGCTCCAAGGATTTATCTATAATTTCCTTTTGGTTTAAAAAATTATGTACTGTTTTTGTTTTTGAAGCGTAAGCGGGGCAGAGATTTAGAAATTCAAGTTTGATTTTCTCGGATACAGCCACAAATAAATCATAGCAGTTAAGGTATTTTTTGATTTTATCGGGTCTATAACCACTCTGGGTAAAATCGTTATGTATCCAACCAACCTTCTTCTTTGCCTTGACTTTTTTTGCAATATACTTAACGGTTAACGGTGAGTGTATGTGGTAGCAAACCGCTGTATCATATTTCTCATCAAGAGATGGAATATTTTTAATATTAATATTAGACCCTGTTTGTCCAATTTTCAGCAACTTCTTTGCGATAAGAGAAAATGCTTCAAATATTCTTCCCTTTTTTATTCGTTGCTTTGCAACAGCCCACGTATCGGCGCAGTAATAATTCCTATCTATATTTAAATTTATTACTTTAACCCATGACGGAATTTTTTGCATTATCGAAGCATCCTGCTCATACATAACCAATACCGTGGCTTCTATTTCATTTGAGTCTAACTCTTGTAATACAGTGATTAATTCCTTCTCAACACCGCCCATAACCATTGTTTGAAGTGCGAACAATATTTTTTTCATAATATCTCCCGACTGACTTTTATTGACAATTTGGATGCATATCTAAAAAAGCAAGTACATATGTTAAGCCATACTTCTCAATACTTTCTAACTTTAGCAATTCATTATTCCATTCGTTCTTATTTATAATTTTAATTTTATTATCCGCTAAACTCTTCTTCAAGCATCTTTTAAAAAACGAAAATCTTAATATTAAAAAAAGAACTTGAAAAAAAGACAAATAGTTATTAACTAAACTTATTAAACTCCTTATGCGTATTTGCAAAATTTTATCTACAATATTTTCACAAAAATATGGTCTATTTATATAACCCGCATCAATAATTCTTGAATATATATATTGCGTATCATTCCATTTTGGAAAACCATACATGCACATTGAGAATGTTTTATAAGAAGCATTATCGAAACAACAAATTCCAACAGGATTCAAGTTTTCATACAATATCATTTGATTATGAGCCCAGTGGTCTGTCTGGACACATAAATAATCTAAAAAATCTAAATTAATTAAATCTTTAATAATATTTGCATTGATTTTCACATTGTTATCTATGTTAGAAATTATCCCGTCAAGCTTTGGTGTCGCACAGCCATACACATAACAGTTTTCATTTAAATTTATAACACAAAGTCTGGGTTCAGAAATTAAATTTTCTATATTGAAAAGTTTTGCAATATTATATGTGGCTTTTGATTTATTATAAATAGAAAATGAAATTGTATCACCAAAGGTTTTGTTTTGTTTTCTTTTATACTGTGTAAGTATAAAAGAAAAGAACAAATTGTATAGTTTTTCAAATTTGGAGTTAATTTTTTCGGTGGGGAAAATAACCGGAGTTTGCCGTCCTATAATAGCTTTATTTTTAATATCGGAACAAAATTTTTTAAAGTTTTTATCAAATGCCAAATAATTTGATATTTCTTTTTGGAATTCAAAAATGTCTTCTTTTTTATAATCGGTATTTTGCATATTTTTTAGTATCTCAAAAAACACAGCAATAGATTTTCTGATATTACCATCAGGCAATATTTTTATATAAAAAGAAGTTTTTTTATGTAAGACTTCAATTGTGACACTTGATTGTATTATTATTTGTTTGATTGAAGGGTTATTTATTGTCAAAATATTTTCAGTAGACAATTTTAATGATTTATTGGTTAATAAACCAAAAAGGCCCTTTAATCCTTTAATAAGTAAAGTTCTTATTATATCAAAAAGATGATTTATATTCATAATAACCCCATCTTCAATAAATGTTAATAGCAAATCATATAAATTTCAAAGAGCAGTTTTGAAATTTACTTTTAATAAATAAAACTTACAATTTTTTGCATTTCACCAAGATTAGTATAATCGCCGCGAGATATGTTTTGAGATAAGTAATTGCGCATTTTATCATCACTTAAAAGCTGTATTAAAGCGTTGGCGAGTTCTTGAACATTTGGTTCCACAAGCAAAATATCCACACCGTTTGTAAAACCTTCGGGCTGTCCACCCACATTGGTTGCTACAATGGGCTTACCCATCATTGCCGCCTCTCTGGTTACAATAGAGTAGCCCTCGGTATATGAAGGTTGTACAAAAATATCGCAATTTGCAAAGTAAGGATAAGGGTTTTTTTGAGCACCCGCAAAGGAAAGGTTATCAAAAACTCCCCGATTTATCGATTCGGTTTTTATTTGATTCATTAATTCTCCATCGCCAACTAATGTCCAAATAAAATCAAAGCCCTTATTCTTTAAAATTTCAGCAATTTGCGGAATCATATCTTGGCCCTTTTCGCTGCTTAGTCTGCCGACAGTCAATATATTTAATACTCCTTCTTTTTTTACCAAATCGCACTCCTTTTGGGATTCGGAAAGAACCTCTTTTTCGTTGATTATACAATAAAAATAGTCCGTTAAGTCGTTGCAATTCGGGAAGTCGGATAAAAAGCTCTTCACATTGGCTTTAGAACCGCAAAAAATTTTATCGAATCTTTGATAAATTTTCCCCACAGTTTCTAATTCGTTTTCTTTAAACGGATGGTCACCATGAATAAATGCAATCTTTTTTTCAGCATTAATGACATCCAATGTAGTGAACACGCATTTTGCATTCATTCCAAAAAAACAAATCGCGCAATCAAAGGATTCGTTTATTTTTTCGCTCAACTTAATTTTTGCTTCTAATTTTTGGGGCCAGTTTTTAGCCGAAAAATAGGAAATCAAGCTTTTTATGGTTTTACAAAATTTTAATCTTTTAAGCGCATCTAAAATTTGACTCTTATAATTTTCATTAGGTAAAACAACAATTTTAATGCCATCTGGTACACTGCCTATAAGTTCACCCTCGCCATCGGTCAAAAACAATGTCACATCATATATTTTTTGCAACTGTTCAAGAAACGGGATACTGGCTTTTGGGATACCGCCAATATGCATATTGGTATTAACAAAAGCAATCTTTTTTCGACCCATAGAAACGGCTCCTTACCTTATAAATCCTTTTGAGTGTTTTATTAATTCTTCGCGTTCGGTTTTATGCTCGTCAAGCATCAATTCTTCTGGCAATAAGTCAAAACAAGGTTGTTCTGTCATGCGTTTTTTTATTTTTTCCATATATTCATCATATGTACAAATAATTTTGCAAGGCGAACCTACTGCCACACTATTATCCGGAATATCTTTTGCAACCACCGAACCCGCGCCGATAATTACTTTATTGCCGATTTTTGTGTCGGGTAAAATGATACTTCCCCACCCCACAAAAACGTTATCGCCGATTGTTACGCGTCCGACCTTTGTGTAGCCAAGCTCTTTATATGTACTGGCATCATGAGTGAGAATTTTAACACCCGTTATAGTTACATTGCTGCCTATGGAAAGCAAATACGGCTCCCCCATATCTATACTGGATGAGATTATATCAACATTATCGCCAACAATTCCACCTTTGTTTCTTATACGAGCAATTAAAATTTCAGATTTTTTTTCTTCGGATAACTCGGATGCACTTAAAATACGTTTTAATATTTTTCCCGCAAATTTAATCATTTTTAATCTTCCTTGTATTGTGATTTAACCAGGGGTTTTCTAAAAGCTTTTCTAATAAGGTCTAAACCGGATTGGAGCAAGACAGAAATTTTTATTTGTAGTTTTGAAAGGCCTGTCATTTGAGAAAGTTGGTTTATGGAATATTTTTTTCTTAAATATAAATGATAAATATATAACTGTACAGATACACTATACCAACTGTGCTTTCCAAATAAATAATTTTGACCTATGCTCAACCCCCATTGTCTAGGATTTTTTGCATATAATCGCCATCCCTGATGAGTGAGCCCATCATTTAAATATTCGCAAATACATATACTTTCATTAAAAAACCGATATTTATATCCATCGTGAGAAATTCTATCCCAAACTATACTTTCTGTGGAAAATTTTTCATCTTCAAATTCAGGATATGGATATTGTTTTAACACAGCGGTGTAGAACACCTCGCCTTTATCACCGGCTATATTGTATTTACCCTTTTCAAACATCGAAATATCTATGTATTCGCCCGTGAAGGTTTTGCCTATTATGCCCCCGTCCCTATGGCTTTTTAAACCGAAAAAACCCGCAATTTTTTCGGTATCAAAAACTTGTTTTGTTATGTTTTCAAGCGCATCATCCGGCAAATAATCATCGGAATCCACAATAAAAAACAATTCCCCACTTGCTATGTTTACGGCTTTGTTTATCGCGCGATGTTTCCCGCCGTTTTCCTGCTTTAAATATCTTATCGGGAAAAAGTTATCTTGCTTTTCATAGTGCTCAAAAAGTTGCCTTGTATTATCGGTTGAGCCGTCATCAATAACGAGCCATTCGAAATCGGTATAGGTTTGTCTTTTAAGAGAATTATATAAATTCCAGATAATATATCCACGATTATAGGTTGGCGTGAAAACTGTTATTTTCATTTAGGGCACCCCCCTTATTTTTTTAAAAAATAATATATATTACTTTTTATTTTTATCCATTTGGATTTTACATAAAGTGAATAAAGGCATTTTGACATAGATTTGCCATTTAAATAGCTTCTGATTAAACAACTGCAAGGGTTTTTCTCAATAGCTGCAATTTGTAAAATCTCTTTGGGAGCAGCTGCATACCAACGCTTTAAATAAGATTTTTTTTGTGAAAAAGGAAGATTTGAATAAAAGCAAATCTCACTCACGTAAAGCCAACAGGTTGCAATGAAATGAGTAAAATACTCGTGGGTTTTTGTATCCTTCAAATCGTACGTATCTATTAAATCATTTGCTTTTTGGGTCATACATTGAAGCATAAAATCAAAGTTGTCCCTAACTCTTTTTACTCCGCTATTCGTTGTTGTACAATCGTATATATAAATAGCACTATTGACCGATTTAACATGATTTATATATTTTAGATATTCTAAATTAAACGAAAAATCCTCACCATAACTTATATCTAAAAAACGAATATCATTATTTTTGATTATGGAAGTTTTGTATAATTTACTGCATACCGAACATACCATTAAATCCTTGCCATTTAATTGTGGAAGACTTTTTAAATAATCAATCACGGATGAATCAATCTCCCCAATATCGCATTTATCCTTTTTGGCGGAATTATAGTAAAAAAGCATCGAATAAATACATAAATCACTGTTAATCCTATTGCATATCTCTAACAATTCTATGGAACCGTTTTCAGAAAAATAATCATCCGAATCGACAAATACTAACCATTCACCATTAGCATTTTCTATGCCAAAATTTCTAGCTGAAGAAACTCCGCCGTTTTCCTTTTTAAACAAAAAAACCTGCTGATTATTTTTTGCTATTTCTTCACAAACGGCAGAGGTATTATCGGTTGAACCATCATCAATTAATAGAACTTCTAACTGATTTCGGTCTTTAGCAGATATTTTTGAAAAAATACTATCAACGCATCGTGAAATCGTAGTTTCTGCGTTATACATTGGTATTATCACAGAAAGAAGCGGCATTAATTTTCTCCTTTAATTTTTTTGAACTTTAAATCGTTTAGTCTTACGCTTCCCCACTGAGAAGGACTCCATATCAAATCGTTGTTTGCTGTAATTTCAAAAGCAAAAGCCGGTTTTACTACATCAATTTCGGTGCTTGCCCCAAATTCATTTCTTTCTAAAAGGACC
The DNA here is from genome assembly GCA_964607025.1 of uncultured Eubacteriales bacterium. GTDB lineage: Bacteria > Bacillota > Clostridia > Oscillospirales > Acutalibacteraceae > SIG565. Next base: position 23,318 of record CAZSIL010000010.1, on the reverse strand, counting down.
AACGTAACTTCATATACGCCTTCCATTAATTGATTTAACGGAAGAGAAAAATCATAGATATTTTCACTATCTTTATCTGTTTTGCAAAAATCCAGACAAAGCGAAGAAGCTACGGCATTTCCATTTATACTCCAAAAAACAAATCGTATAGAGGTGTTTTCGATTTCCCCCACAGCATCCCACTTTAACCTAACCTTCAATGTATCGTTTGAGCAAAACACGTTGTTTTTTGTATCAAGGAATTGCATATGTGTAAAGCTGGCTTTTCTACCGGCCTCAACTGCATAATAGCGTGGCGCATTGGTTAAATCCTTCTCGGTATATTTTTCCATCATTCCCGAATCGGCATAAATTGCAATGGCTTCTTCGGTGTCACCGTCGAAAATAATTTTACCATGACTTAAAACTATACATCTTGTGCACAAGCTACGAATAGTATTCATATTATGGCTAACATAAAGAACTGTTTTGCCTTCGTGAGAAGATGCATCGCCCATTTTACCGAGGCATTTTTGTTGGAACTTCATATCGCCAACCGCCAAAACTTCGTCCATTACTAAAATCTCATTATCCAAATGAGCAGCAACGGCAAATGCTAATTTCACATACATTCCGCTTGAATAACGCTTTACGGGTGTGTCGATAAACTTTTCCATTTCTGCGAAACGGACTATTTCATCAAATTTGCTGTCTATTTCTTTTTTGGTCATACCTAATATGGCGCCGTTCATATAAATATTTTCTCTGCCCGTCAATTCAGGGTGAAAACCGGTGCCGACCTCAAGCATACTGGCAATTCTTCCGTTATAAGAAATTGTTCCGGAGGTGGGGGATGTTACTCTGGATAAAAGTTTAAGCAAAGTTGATTTTCCCGCACCGTTATGACCTATTATACCAACGGCTTCACCTTTGCGAATCTGAAGATTTATGCCATCTAACGCACGGAATATATCTCCGTTGTTTTCTTTTTTCGCACTTCCAACAAGACTATTAGGGTCTTCTTTGCCTTTTAATTTAGCAATAAAGCTTTGTACGTCCGCCGTTAATGTGGCACCGCCAATAGAACCCAACCTATATTCTTTTACGACATTTTCAATATTTATAATTACATCATTCATAGTTATTTTACCTCAAATAGTGTCCATAAAGGTCTTTTCAACCCTACTGAAAAGCACAACACCTATTAACAATAAAAGAATTGAAGTTAACCAACTGATTAAATAAAAATCCCATTCAATAGCGCCTATTCCTAAATAACCATATCTAAATATATTGATAATAGGTGTGATAGGATTAAGCATATAGAGATTATGCAGTTTGCCGCCGGGAGCAAAAATATCCAATTTAAACATATCATAAGCTACGGGGGCAGCATACATCCATAATTGCAAGCCGAAAGAAACAAGCATTTTTAAATCACGATATTTTGTAGTCAACGCAGATATCACAACACCGCAACCAAGACTTAAAACGGACAACTGCAAGATAAGTAACGGCGTTAATAAAACATATAGATTTATCTGGATTGGCACACCTGAGATTATATAATATAATAAAAAGGCAATTAAAAATGCATATTGTATCGCCATGGTTATTAAACCGGAAATCACAGTGGATATCGGCATTACCAATCTCGGAAAATAAACCTTACCGAGAATTGAACTGTTGTTTACGAAGGTGTTTGCAGTATTAGTAATAGACGTTGAAAAATATGTCCAACAAATTGTTCCGGAAAGATAAAACAAAAATGAAGGTACCCCAGGAGCTGCCAAATCTGCCACATTACCAAAAATCAAGGTATAAACAACAGTGGTAAGTAACGGTTGAATTATTGCCCAAAGCGGACCTAAAATGGTTTGTTTATATAGAGAAATAAAGTCTCTCTTTACAAATAAAAAGATTAGATCTTTATATCTAAACAGTTCTTTCATATTCAAATCAAACCAACCATTTTTGCTTTTTAAAACAGTTTGAAATTCTTTGTTCATCTTTTAATCCTTTCGTTTAGTCGATGAATTCTTCATAAGCCGACTGTATAATTCGAGATATTTTTTATAATTATTTTCTTTATCAAATAATTTTTTACCTATTTCTGCGCAATTTTCAGGATCAATTTTTCCATTTTTTACAGATAATATTGAAGAGATAATACTTTCCAAATCTAATTGATTTACAACGTATCCCGTCTTTCCTTCCACAACAAGCTCGGGGCTGCCGCCGGAATTATATGTGATTACCGGTGTGCCGCAGCATATTGCTTCCATATTCACCGTAGGGAGTGTATCAATAAATGTTAAATTAAGAAACACATTAGCCGAACGGTATAAATCGGCAAGTTCATTTCTCCCCGAAACATAGCCGATTTTAATAACTTTATCATCTTCGTTTGACCCGATTTGTTCGTTTGAACATCCAACCACTATAATTTCAAACGATTCATCAAGCCGTTTGCACAGCTCTTCTCTTATTATTTTATTTTCCGGCAAAAACCATTTATTTGCCATCACCAAAATTCTAAATTTTTTGTATGCTTCATAACTCTCTTTAAAATTTTTAGGGGAAAATATATTTGTGTCAACACCGTTATATATAGTGTAAAACTCTTTGTTTTTAAACATAGGAGACTGCTTGGCTTTTTCGGTAATCCAATTACTGCAACCTACAATATGTAAATTTTCAATTTGAGAAAAGAGTTTCTTTTTTAAACGGAAAACAACACGGCTGCTGTCCCAAAGCATACTCGGAATTTCCATATTTTGTTTGGGACACTTTTCGCACTGGGTTTTCCACCTTTCGCAATTTGCATCTTGAAAGTGATAGCATTTGCCTGTGAAAAACCAAGAATCGTGAAGTGTTAAAACCACATTTTTTTTATTTTTCGCACAATATTTTAGTAAAGCGGGAAGATTTATAAAATTGCTATGTAAATTATGAAGATGTATAATGTCAGGATTTAATTGTTTTATTTTTTTTATAAACTTTTTGGTTTCAAAAAAGCTTCCAAAGCCCTGTTTGCCAATTAAACGAGTCATTAATGCGTGGATATTTTCTTCTGCTTTGTTATTAAACATAAAGATGTTTTCATTTTTTTCATCGCAGTACCTACACGCAATATCCGCCTCGTGCCCATGACTTGTAAGCATATTTTCAATATCTTTAACAATAGTTCCTGTACTTTTTGTTCCATATATGGCATTAATTTGTAAAACCTTCATTGTTTCCCCTTTAGTGTAACAAGAATAATCCAAACTCGATTTTGGACGGGCGGATTTGTTATTAGTATTTTGTTAAAATACTCGTAAATTTAATTAATTCCAAAAAAATGAATACGGTAAAACTGCTGCGCTGCCTTTAGTGATGAAGAAATACATATATATGACAGACGCATAAACTATTAGCTGCATAACCGCTCGTTCTTTTATATTCAGTGTATTTAATAAACGAGGCAAATAAACAATTAATATTATTGAAAAATACCATGCCAACCTAAATAGTATTGATTGCACCGGAACTAGACCTAAAAACAGAACACCTAAGAATAATATTTTAAAATCAACTTGACCCTTTGGGAAATTTTCGCAATATTTTTTATAATAAAATAACCCCAAGACATATAATGCTAAATAAACAAGATATGTTGTAATTCCACCGCCTGAATTCACAACTGTAAATTCATTAAAACGAGTATCTTGTACAAGTTCTAAAAGAATAGTTACCAAAGATGAACGAAAGACAAATCCCAAACCAAGAACCATAATAGTTATCAGCAAAGTAACCGATGTGGACGGCTTTTTTGATAACGCTATTGGAATGAATATTAGGGCAAATAAGCACGATAAATGGAACCATGAGCCCAACAAAATCAATATGATTGTTTTCGTTAATTTTAATTTTTCGTTATAAACATCGTATATCACCAAGAGAACAAATGAAAGCGCTATGGTTTGCCTAATGCCTGTCATTGAAAATTGGAAAAAGTTAAACGCCATCAGTAACAGATAACTAAGGCAAACGTCTTCTGAAAATTTATAAATAATTCTTGATACAGCATAATAAAAGAAAGCGCCCACTAAAAGGGTGACCACCCAAAACGGTGCACCCATTTTCCCTAATAACCAAGTAAAAAGAAAATATCCAAAATCATTTTTACAATTTACATATAACCTTGCTAATGTATCTATTCTTTTTAGTGATTCGAATCCTAAATAATATCCTGTTGTATCGGCTCCAACACCTACTCCTCTGAGTCCCGTGACCAGAGCGAACGCGACGCCGATTAGAATACAATATTGTAATTTAGAAATCAATTTTTTATCTAAGAAAAATTTAGCAAGTAGGATTATTAAAACCAGTGAGCCATATATAACCATTTGTAACTCCTATTTATATTTGCCTAACCATTTAATACATAATTAAAATCTTCTAATAATTTTTTCTGTATATATTCGCGCCTATGATTACGAATTCCGCATTCAAAGGCGGATTTTGAAAATTCAGCGATTAAATCGGGAGAATTCGATATTTTAGTTAAAATGTCGATAATTTCTTGTTTGTTGGTTGCCAAAAACGCGGCGTTTTCTTGTTTTAAATAGCTATACCCCGCTTGGTTTTCATCACATATTGCCATCACCGCGCAGCCGCTTGAAAGACATTCCATAATTTTAGTGGAAAATGAATATTTAACAAGGAGCTTGTTTTTCAAATCAAATCCTTCAACATGCAAGGCGATATCTGCTTTTTTTAATATTTTTTTAAGTTCGCATGCGGGTACCGGCTCTCTTATGAAGGAATTTACCCCGTCAGACAGCCGAATTTTTTGTCGCTTGGTAACATTGTCTTTTGTATAAATATTTAAAACAAATTTAGTGCCGTTTTTGTTTATATCTCGAATACAGTCCGCTAACAAGGATAGCGTTTTCCAGCGGTTGCAGTATAATTTTCCAGCATATACTATATTTATAGGATTGTTTACCGAAGTGTGCACATTGCACTCTGAAAAATCACCGCATTTAACTAAAAACTTCGTGTTACTGTTAAACTCTTTTTGGAATTCCTTCATTTGTTCTTTTGATTGGCAATAGAAAATCCTGTAGTTCGGAATGTTTTTTTTCAAGTTTTTCCTCAACCAAAAAAGGCGTATCCAAAAAAACGGGGACAGCGAAAATTGTTTAAGCGAATATTCGTCGTCCCCTGTATATGCCACCATTGGAACTTTACAAAGAGACAAAACCAAACGTTCTATACGACACATTTTTATTGATGCTTTTCTTTGTGTGAATATTATATCGGGTCTAAATTCATCAATAAAGGATTTTAATTCGATAAGGTTAAATCTCCCTAACCCCCATATGATATCACGTAACAATCTTATGGCATCTGAAGAAAAACTTCGCAAAACGGCATATAGTTTTTTTTCTTTGTGACTTAATTTCTCGCTTTTGTTAAGCTCGGAATATGTATGTGGGAAATCGTTAAATACAATCTTTTTGCCGGCTTTATACTTACCAAAAATACTTTTCAGCATCATTTTCTCGGTGAACTGAAAATATTTTTTGCAGCAATCATTTAGCGGTGTTCCCGGCGAAGAATAGATGTTAGCAATTTCTACATTTTTAAATTCGGTGAACCAGGTACTCATATTGTTGTTGGGGTACAGTTCATCGTTCCACGCTTCACTTGTTAGTAATAAAATACGCATATCTTTCCTAACTCTTATCCTTAAAATAGTGATATGTTTTTTTTGCCCAAACCCTCAAAAAATGGGGCATAATTTTTTTGATTTTACAGCTGAAATCTTCGGTCTTTTTACAAGCCGCAATAAGACCTTGTGTTTTATAAATTTCGGCAAATTTTTTTCGTAGCAACAAATATTTTTCTGATTTATTTATTCTTGAACTCATATTATTTTTTGTTGCATAATCATATGTTGTTTCAAAAATAGCGAAATTGTGTTTTGATAATTTTTCTGCATATTCCATTGCTTTTTTTGTGCGCACAAAAATACAGGAGACACCATTGGGATTCCAAAATTTATCTGTTGGTTTAATACCCCAAAAATCCCCCACTCTGAAATCACCAACACCTGTTTCTCCACGATAACAGCAAGTAAAACAACTTGGGCGATTGTAAACCTGAAAACTATAACCATATACGGTCCCAAACAGAGTAGATAGTTTTGTTTTACCGTTTTCAAACACTTCCTCTAAATGAGGAACATACCACCCTTTCTTTTTGCTTCTGGCATTTATATAAATAAGTGCCGAACCGTTTTTCTTCTGAGTATATTTTTTGTAATCCTCAGCGATTTTGTAGGATGTAACGCCCATACAAACAAGCTCACACGTTACAAGGTTTTGATAGTCCTTATTTAAAAAGCGTTTTAACCCATACACATCGCAAGGACAACCCACAAAAAGAACCGGTTTGTGTGAAGATTCGAGCTGTGTTTTAATACGGATATAGATATCATTTTTTTCTGATTGAACATATTTTGAGCCCATAAATGCTTTTAATTGTTCATGTGTTGTTGCTATATCATACTCTGCTTTTATATAATCGTTTGTGTAACGCACACCTGCTACAACACCACCCGAGCTAATTATAAGCTCAGACAACGCTGTTACGAATCCGCCCGAAGTACAGTTTTCCATAATCTCGCGGTCCAGCGAGTAACCGCCGTATACTTTTAAAAACGGGTTGTTTAAATCGGCTGTGTGGTTGTTTGGACATACTTTGGCGCACAAACCGCAATCAATACACTTGTTTTCCAACACATTAGGATATAAAAATCCCTCATCATCGTATTCCATAATAATTGCATTTTGAGGGCAAACATTACTACAAACCGAACAACCGCAACAAAAATCCTTCTCCGGCAAAGTGTTTGTCATTTGATGTTTCCTTTCTTATATTCAGCATATGGAATACCCTTTTTAAATTGCTTCATACCAATTCGCATCCATTTCATTTTTTGCATAAATGAAAGTCTATTTTCACGCCTAAGGCGATAACACGTTAGCAACATTCTGAGTTCACGAAGAATAAATTTTTTCTTAAATTGAAATCCTATAAATGCTCCTAAATTATAAAAGTACTTTTCATCATAACCGCCGAACCACGATTCACCGCTACCATAATCAATAGTAGCAATCGTGAAAGGATGCTCATACATCTTTAAGCCCTTTTCTTTTATTGCTTGTTCGAATAAAATTTCTTCTCCACCGCCCCATTGTGAACCGGAGCCAAACGTAGTATTCATAGTGATATTATTTTCGAGAATCTTATTTAAACGAAAGCTAAGCATAGGACTGCCATAACCACGATATTTTGGAGTGGGACGAACAGAAGTTATTTTATAGTACGTCTTTTTCATAGTGTAATTTATTCTGTTTATATTAAACACTACCGAATCGGCATCGCCAATTTCTTCATATGCAGATAAAATTCCTTCTCTATATCCATCAAAGAAAGTTTCATCATCATCACACAACAAACAAATATCGCCCCTGGCATTATTTATTGCCATATTGCGACTGTTAGAAAGACCGCGCTCGGTGGTTGAAATCATACGCCAAATAAAGCCGTTCTCTTCAATTTCGTCATAACCATCCCTATCACATTGATTAATCATAAGAAGATCGCTTTGAATATTACTTTTATAAGCAAGTGAAAAATCGGATTGATGCATTACGCTCATAAGAACTTCTAATTTACATTCACTCATATATATTTCCTTTTTATTTCTTATTTGGCTATACTATCTTTTAAAAACTTTAAAGAATCACGTATAAAATCATCTTTTTCTTTGGAGAAAGACTTATAATCTATTTGTTTTTTGATAATATCATCATCTTCTGTAATGTAGAAAGCATTAAGCCCAAACATTTCAAGAATTGTTCTTTGTCTTGATGATTGGTTGAATTCGCGGTACTTTCGTTCTATGGAAATGAAATTTTTTTCAAATATTATTGAAAACAACATTCCGTGATAAGAATCAGTAAAAACTCTTTGTGCGCAGTCAATTACATACAAGAATTCCTTTGGACCGCAATCGGGATATAAAACATCGCAATCCTTTTCAAGATATGTAAGGCGGCTACCCAAACATACGATTTTATGTCCATTTTTTTTAGCGAAATCCGCTATTTTCTTCTGTGTTTTTTCCGAAGGGACATCAAGAAAATAGCACACAAGAGCATTCTCTACGCCTTCAACCTTGTTTTGTATTGCTCTATAGTGATTTTTACACAATAAAAGCGTCGGGTCGCATACTAAAACGGCATCTCTGCCGCAGAGTTCTTTTATAAGTTCTTGGGCTTTCGTTTCCCTTACTGAAAGACGGGGTATTTGAGAAATATATCGCTTCATTTTGGAAGAATTGTATCTTGGTATATAATCTCTGCCTATACTTGGTGCATATGCAATACGCTTACTTTCAGGCGCGAATCGTAAATACATAAGAGGGTCCACATAAAGTGTAGTGGAACACCATATTTGATCACTACCACATAAAATCTTGTCATAATGATTTCGCGAAACCTTTTTTAATTCGCTTATTGTATAAAGCTTTTGATTTATATGATTTTTACCAAACTCGTTGAATAGTTTGACGGTCTTTTCGTTTATAATGCGCGAACTCATATCCCCCACATTTTTTACTGTTGATTTTAAAAGGTAAGGATGTGTTATGAGCTTAAATAATGAACTGACAATTTTATTTAATCGAAAATCATAGTTTTGGCTTAAATTACCTCTAACCCACACAAGTTCGCTTTCTAACCCTAGTGAGCGAACTGCTTCGCAAAGAGCATAACATTGTAAAACTGAACCATAATTTTTAAAATTAGAGCGATTAATAATTGCTATTTTTTTCATATTGGTTTCCTTTTAGAAGAAAGTTTTTACGTTCTAAAATTTTAACGTTTAAAAGTTTGCTGTCAAAACGCGAACGCACAAAATTTGATGCTTCATCCGACATGCTGATAAATAATTCGTTTTGCATTATTTTTTCCATTGCATCTTTTAGTGCATTTTCATTTTTAACATCGACAACTAACGCGGTCTTATTCTCTAAAACAGCATCTATAGGACCTGGAATACGGCTTATTATTGCAGGTGTTCCCATAGCTGCAGCTTCCATAACTACATTTCCAAATCCTTCACGATAACTGGGGAACAATAAAACATCTAATGCACAGTAGTATTGTTCAATATTTTCTACTTGCCCTATATAAATAATTTTTGATTCATTTTTTGACCATTTATAAAGTTCACTGTTGATACGGGTTATGTTTTCTTCGTTTCCTATCATCATAAGATAAACGTCTTTACAGCTTTTGAAGGCGCCTAAAATTTCATTTACACCTTTATCTCGAGTAATACGCCCTACAAATCCAAAAACGAAGGCATCAAGAGGGATGTTATACTTTTTTCTTATGTTTTTGCGATATTCAGGTCTAAAGCTTTTATCATATTTTTGCAAATTAATTCCTCCGCTGCTTCCGTTAAATACAACGGTGCCTTTTTCGTTTGGGAATAACCTGCTTGTGGTTGCTAATTCAAGATTGGATTGACTGACACATTCTATTGCAGTAGATTGAGAGCACGTTAATTTTTCCATATAGAATAAAAATTTTCTTTTTAGACCTTTTTCGCCCAAATATCTCAAACCCATAAGGTGATAATTGCGCACACCTGTTTTTGCAAGACGGGAAGCAATTGAAGCGCAAAACGCCGCGTTGGGCGTAGAATACTGAACTAAATCAAACCCTTCTTTTAAAAAGATTTTTCTTAATTTTAAAATGGCTTTAAGCATACCAAATGGGTGAATTCCGCGGGGGATATCCACCGGAATAAAATTTATGTTTTTACCTAATTTTTCTTTGAGATTATCATCGGGAGAACAAATCACGGTTGCAGAAAAACCATTTTCACTCAAGAATTTAAGTTGTTCGATAAAAAATGCACATATAGAAATGGAAAGCGTTGAAACATAACAAATTTTTTTCATTTTATTTTCCTCGTAGGAAAGCCGATATAGGTTCCCGGGATTTCAATATTTTCTATTATGACGGCACCGGCACCAATAATAGCGTTATTGCAAATACTTTTATTATTAATCACCGTTGAACCGGCACCAATATGGCATGCATCACCAATTCTTGTAGTGCCGCACAGCGTTGCATTAGGTGATATATGTGTGAAATCACCAATGATGCAATCATGTTCGATTATTGAAGCAGAGTTAATAATACAGTGTTTTCCTATTTTTGCCGAAGAATTTATTACTGCCGACGGCATTACAACAGAACCTTTGCCTATATGAACCTGTGAACCGATTATAGCTGTGGGATGAATAAGCGTTGCAAAATTCAAACTGAATTTTTCGGCAATATCTTTACGGATGGAATTATTTCCGATGGCTATCATAAATTCAGCTTTATCCGCAAACAAATGGGCATCATCAATTCTGCCCAATCTATCAAAATCCAACAGCTTAGTAATATCGGGATTATCATCCAAAAATCCTAAGATTTTATAGCCGTTTAAGAGAGCGATATCGGCAACAACCTTTGCGTGACCGCCACCACCAATTATAATTAAATTAGACATTTACAGTCTCCTTTGCAGTTCCTTTAAATTCTTCCATAGTAGCATTGTTTTCTTGAGAAATACCCTCGCGTTTCAAAACTGAAACAACAGTTTTGAAGATTATTTTCATATCACCAGAGAAGGATATATTTTCTATATAGGTGACATCATCCTCGAATTTTTGCTCCCATGTTATTGTATTTCGACCGTTGACTTGAGCGAAGCCAGTAAGCCCCGGTCGAACGGTATGGCGTAGCTTTTGTCTTTCATTATAAAGCAGAAGATATTGGGTTAATAATGGTCTTGGTCCTACTATTGACATATCGCCTTTTAGTATGTTTATAAGTTCCGGTAGCTCATCCAAAGAGGTTGCGCGTAAAAATTTTCCGTATCTTGTAAGGCGCTCCTTGTCGGGCAAAAGGTTGCCTTCTATGTCCCTTTCGTTTGTCATGGTGCGAAATTTTATAAGCTTAAATATCTTTTCGTCTTTACCTGGACGCAGTTGGGTGAAAAACGGATTACCTTTCATATATATTGCACCCAGTATTATTAAAATCAGTAAAACAGGAAACAAAACTATCAGCGCGCAAAGACTCAAAAAGAAATCCATTGGTCGCTTTATAAATTTTGAGTACATTATGTAACCACCTTAAAAAAAGGATTTTATTAAATCAATCACTATTTGTTGCTCCCTCGCCGTCATTTTAATATCGCTTGGCAAACAAAGACCGCGAGCAAATAAATCTTCGTTTACTGCATATTCGGCTGTGGTTATAAAGTCATATTTTTGGAAAACCGGTTGCATATGCATTGGTTTCCACAGAGGGCGAGATTCGATATTTTGCTTCTTGAGGTTTTCCATAACTTCAAGTGGCGAAATCTTAACACCTTCGTCCAGCAATATACAAGAAAGCCAAAAATTTGGAGTGGTATCTTTTATATATGGGTTCATAGAGAGAGGGGACCCTTCAAATCCGGCTTTATAACGATTGTAAATTTCAGTTTTTAATTTGCGGTGTTCTTCAAGATGCAATAATTGACCTCTGCCGATACCTGCCACAACATTACTCATTCGGTAGTTGTAGCCGATTTCTTTATGTTCATACCAAGGGAAACGCTCACGGGATTGAGTTGCCCAGTAAAAAGCTTTATCACGGGCGGATTTATCTGCTGTTAAAAGCATACCGCCGCCCGAGGTAGTTATTATTTTATTGCCATTAAAACTGATAGCGGCATATTCACCAAAAGTTCCGCATTCTTTGCCTTTGTATTTTGCGGAGAGAGCTTCGGCAGCGTCCTCAATCAAAATTGCATTGTTTTTTTTGCAGACGTCTATAATCTCATCTATTTTTGCGGGTGTGCCGTAAAGATGCGTCAAAACAACTGTTTTTGCCGAAGGATATTTTTGAAAAGCTTTATTCAGCGCCTCAGGGTCCATATTCCAAGTGTCTTTTTCGCTATCAATAAAAACAGGAACACCGCCTTCATAAACGACGGGGTTGATAGTGGCAGAAAAGGTCATATCACTGCAAAGAACGATATCTCCTCCTTTTATGCCTGCAAGCTTGACCGCCAAATGTAAAGCTGATGTACCTGAGTTAAGTGCCAAACAATTGGTGGGGCGGGTATTATTATTTAAAAAATTGCCCAATTCTTTTTCGAAATTATCGCAATTGAAACCTAGCGGTGCAATCCAATTTTTTTCGAAAGCTTCTTGGACAAATTTAATTTCTTCCCCATGCATTGTGGGAGTTGAAAGGAATAGTTGATTTCTCATTCGTTTTCCACCCTTTTTGAAAAAATATGGGCAACATAATATATACGTATATATATAATAACACAAAATTTTTATTAAGTCAAATATTTGGGAAAAACATAAAATTCCCCCTTAATAAATACTTTATTTTTGTGTATTATTGCTACTGATATAAGAAAAAATACCGAGAAAACCATAAAGATTTTTCTCGGTATACATCATTTATCCTGTTTTTAAAAGATTTAGTCCCCGCATCACAAGACTGCATTGCAATCTTACGATGTGAGGACTAACTTATGAGAAATTAGATTAACTCAATAATAGCCATTTCTGCTGCGTCACCACGGCGCGGGCCGGTTTTGGTGATACGGCAATAACCGCCGTTCTTATCCATATACTTCGGTGCGATGTCGCTATAAAGCTTTTTAACAACATCTTCCTTAGTAATAAAAGCTAAAGCTTGACGCTTACTGTGAAGACTATTATCTTTTGCGAGTGTAATATATTTCTCTGCTACCGAGCGAACTTCCTTTGCACGTGTAACTGTGGTTTCGATTTTGCCGTTTTCAAACAAATAGGTAACCATAGCTCTGAGCATAGCAGTTCTGTGGTCGCTGGTTCTTCCAAGTTTTCTTGTACCTGGCATTATACTCACTCCTTTTGGGTGTTCAGTGTCTTAGTCTTCGTCTTTTTTAAGGGTATAACCAAACGAATCAAGTTTTGCAATAACCTCTTCAAGAGACTTTCTACCAAGATTTCTAACCTTCATCATATCTTCTTCAGATTTGTTAATAAGGTCTTCTACTGTATTGATGCCTGCGCGCTTTAAGCAGTTAAAGCTACGAACAGACAAATCAAGTTCTTCGATTGTCATATCGAGTACTTTTTCCTTATCGCTAATGCCCTTTTCAGCCATAAAGCTTTCACCATCTTTAGTGGCATCGGATAAATCAAGGAAAAGTTCAAAATGCTCAATCAAAATCTTGGCGGCCATAGATACCGCCTCGTTAGCCATAATAGAACCGTCGGTCCATACTTCGAGGGTTAATGCGTTCATATTAATTTCGCTACCCTGACGAGTATCCTCAACAGTAAAATTAGCTTTTAAAACGGGTGTGAAGATTGAATCCACGGGAATAACACCTATAACGGTTGTCTCGGGCTTGTTAGCTACAGCCGGAACGTATCCGCGGCCCTTACCGAGTGTTAATTCCATATTGAGTTTGCCATCTGCATCAAGTGTTGCAATATGCAAATCGGGATTCAAAATTTCTACTTCACTATCAGCCTTAATATCAGCTGCTGTAATCTCGCATGGACCTTCGGCTTCAATGTAAACAGTCTTAGGGCCGTCACAATAAAGCTTTGATATCAGTCCCTTAATATTAAGGACTATCTCTGTTACATCTTCTTTAACGCCTTTCACGGTTGAAAACTCATGAACAACACCATCTATCTTGATGTTGGTTACTGCAACACCGGGTAAAGTGGAGAGTAAAACTCTGCGCATACTGTTACCGAGTGTGATAGCATAACCGCGTTCAAGATGTGTCATCATAAATTTGCCGTATTTGCCGTCTTCAGATAAATCCAGCGTTTCAATTCTGGGCTTTTCAATCTCTAACATTTAAAGCTCCATTTCTCCGCAATCTTGATTTTTTGTATCAGATATTTTATGCGGCAAATAACTGATACTGAAAAACTATTACTTAGAATAGAATTCAACGATAAGCTGTTCTTCAACGGGAGCATCAATCTGAGTGCGCTCAGGTAAAGCTACAACCTTAACCGAAAGAGCATCGCGGTTTAAATCCATCCACTCAGGAACAGGTCTTGCACCGTTAGCTTCAATAACAGCTTTAAATTTTTCACTTGCCTTGCTCTTTTCACAAACCGATACTACGTCGCCTGCTCTGAGCAAATATGAAGCGATATCTACGCGTTTGCCGTTTACTTCATAGTGGCCGTGGCCAACGAGCTGACGAGCTTCTGCTCTGGAAGAAGCAAATCCTGCTCTGTAAACAACGTTATCAAGACGGCTCTCAAGGATCTGTAAAAGGTTTTCACCAGTGATACCCTGTTTACGTTCTGCCAATTCAAAATAATGGTAGAACTGGCCTTCTTGTACACCGTAAAATCTTCTTGCTTTTTGTTTAGCGCGGAGCTGTAAACCATATTCAGAAGATTTTTTACGGCCCTGTCCGTGCTGGCCGGGAGCATAAGCTCTGATACCAACAGAACATTTATCGGAATAGCAGCGTTCGCCCTTTAAGAACAATTTTTGTCCTTCACGGCGGCATAATCTACAAACTGCTCCGGTATATCTTGCCATCTAACACACCTCCATATTTTAGGTTACACACGTCTTCTCTTCGGAGGACGGCAACCGTTGTGCGGAATCGGAGTTACGTCTTTAATCATAGTAACTTCAAGACCTGCTGACTGTAATGCACGAATAGCAGCCTCACGGCCTGCACCCGGACCTTTAACATATACTTCTACAAATTTCAAACCGTGCTCCATAGCAGCTTTAGCAGCAGTTTCAGCAGCAGACTGTGCTGCGAAAGGAGTAGATTTTCTTGAACCTCTGAAACCGAGCTCACCGGCAGATGCCCAAGAAAGAGCATTACCCTGAGTATCGGTAATAGTGATTATAGTATTGTTGAAGGTAGACTGGATATGGGCAGCACCGCGTTCAATATTTTTCTTTTCACGACGTCTGCGTGTTGCAGTAGTCTTAGTAGCCATATTATCTTCCTCCTACTTACTTTTTCTTGTTAGCGATTGTCTTCTTCGGACCTTTACGAGTACGAGCGTTTGTTTTTGAACGCTGTCCTCTTACAGGTAAACCTTTACGGTGGCGAAGTCCACGATAGCTACCAATTTCAATAAGTCTTTTGATGTCGAATGCGATTGTACGACGACGGTCACCTTCTACCTGAAGGTTGTGGTCGATGTATTCACGCAATTTTGAAATTTCATCTTCCGTTAAATCCTTGCAGCGTGTATCCGGATTTATGCCGGTTGCTTTAAGAATTTCTCTGGATGTTGTAAGACCGATTCCGAAGATGTAAGTGAGTCCGATTTCAACTCGTTTTTCGTTCGGAAGGTCAACACCGGTAATACGGGCCATTTATCAATGCACCTCCATTGTATTGTGTGCGTCGGCTTAACCCTGACGCTGCTTATGCTTGGGATTCTCACAGATAACCATGATTTTACCCTTGCGCTTAATGATTTTGCACTTTTCGCAAATCTTTTTTACAGAAGGTCTGACTTTCATTTGGATTTTACCTCCTAAATTTCTTCTGTTTATTTAGAACGCCAAGTAATGCGTCCCTTTGACAGATCGTACGGCGACATTTCTACCGTTACTTTATCTCCGGGGAGAATTCGTATAAAGTTCATACGAAGCTTACCGGAAATATGTGCGAGTATTATATGTCCGCCTTGAATTTCAACCTTGAACATTGCGTTTGGCATAGCTTCAACAACCGTACCCTCAAGTTCTATCATATCTTCTTTTGACATAGCGTTTCCTCCTTGTACTTACCTACTAAGCCGTAAATGGCTTTTCGTAATGATTTATTGGTTTCTAACTGTTCTTCTGTCACAAAAAATTCGGTTTTATAAAGGTGTTTTATATTTTTGAGTTTGGGATTTTGCAATCGGCGTTGTTTGCCGTTACAAACCGCCACACCGTTGGACGTAACACCCACAACCACCATATATAAACCTTTATCATGTCCCGACAGTGAACACACAACACGTCCTACTTCCATACAGACCTCC
This sequence comes from uncultured Eubacteriales bacterium, assembly GCA_964607025.1. Classification (GTDB taxonomy): domain Bacteria; phylum Bacillota; class Clostridia; order Oscillospirales; family Acutalibacteraceae; genus SIG565. Next base: position 7,180 of record CAZSIL010000010.1, on the reverse strand, counting down.
ATTATAACTTTGTCATAATTTTCGGTCCGTCGTTTGTTATAGCAACGGTGTGTTCAAAATGAGCAGATAATGAACCGTCTTTGGTTAGAACAGTCCAACCATCCGGTAAAATTTTGACTTCGGGGCCGCCGAAATTAATCATCGGCTCGATAGCGATTGTCATACCGGGTAAAAGGCGGATTCCCTTACCGGGAGTGCCAAAATTAGGAACTTCGGGTGATTCATGAAGCTGTGTGCCTATACCGTGTCCGACAAAATCGCGGACAACGGAAAAACCACGAGATTCTACATAACTCTGAATTGCATTTGAGATATCTCCGATTCTGCCGCCTGCGCGAGCAGCATTGATGCCTTCGTAAAGACTCTCTTGCGTCACGCTAATCAGCCGCTTTGCCTCGGCGGAAACTTCACCTACGGCAAAAGTGGCGGCATTATCGCCATGATATCCGTTAAACACTGCGCCTAAATCTACGCTGACTATATCGCCCGCTTTGATTTTGCGCTTTACAGATGGTATGCCATGAATTACCTCGTTGTTTATTGATATACAGGCAGTAGCAGGATAACCTTGATAATTTTTAAAGTTTGGCTTTGCGCCTTGGCTTAAAATATATTTCTCCGCCATCCTGTCGAGTTCTCCGGTCGTTACTCCCGGCTCGATTGCCTGACCAATAACCTGTAATGCTCCTGCCGATATTCTGCATGCTTCTTTCATCACTGAAAGCTCACGCGCGGTTTTAAGCACTATCATAACTAAAACTCCAATGCTGCAAGAACAAGACGTGTAGTATCTTTAACTTCTTCTTGTCCTTCAACGGTTATGAGTTTACCTGCCTTCTTGTAATATTCTTTCAAGGGCTCGGTCTGGCTGTGGTAAACAGCAAGACGTTCAGCAATAGTTTCGGGCTTATCATCGCCCCGTTGAACGAGTTCTGCGCCGCAGTTATTGCATATACCCTCTTTGGCAGGTTTTTTATAATCTATATGATACGTAGCCCCACAAGTAAGACACACTCGTCTTCCTGAGAGACGCTGCATAATCTTTTCATCGGCAACTTCGATAGACAAAGCACAGTCAATGCCTATGTTCATCTTATCGAGTGCTTCAGCTTGCGGGATTGTACGCGGGAAACCGTCTAAGATAAAGCCGTTTTTACAGTCATCTTCAGCCAAGCGGTCGTTGATTATACCAATTACAACTTCATCGGGAACAAGATTTCCGTTATCAATATAGGATTTCGCTTTGATTCCCATTTCAGTACCGTTCTTTATTGCTTCACGCAATATATTACCGGTAGAAATTGCGGGAATATTGAATTTCTCACAGATTACTTCTGCTTGAGTGCCTTTGCCGGCACCAGGAGCTCCGAGAAGAATTAATTTCATATCTTACTCCTTAATTAATCAAGAAAGCCCTTGTAATGACGCATCATCATCTGAGATTCAAGATTCTGTACAGTATCTAATGCAACACCTACGATAATGAGCACCGATGTACCGCCAAGAGAAATCGAAATTCCGCCGACATTTCCTATAATAATCGGGAGAATCGCGATTAGACTCAAGAACAGCGCACCCATTAAAGTAATTCTTGACAAAATCTTCTGGATAAAATCGGAAGTTGTTTTACCGGGACGAATACCTGGAATAGAACCACCGTTTTTGCGAAGGTTATTTGCCATTTCAACCGGATTATACTGGATTGTTGTATAGAAGTACGCAAATCCGATAATAAGGAAGAAATAAACGATTGCATAGAAGATACCCTGAACACTGAAGAGTGCCAAAACCTTTCCAAAGAAATAGTTATCGGCATTTTTCCAGAACGACAAAATCATTGTGGGTAACATAAGGATGGATGATGCAAAGATTATCGGCATAACACCTGACATATTAACCTTAATCGGAATATGTGTGTTCTGGCCGCCGTACATCTTGTTACCAACAACACGCTTTGCGTACTGCACGGGGATTCTGCGCTCAGCATTAGTCATCCAAACAACAAAACCAATGATTGCAAGGAATACAATTATAATCCCTGCAACAATAAGTTTGCTTACAACACCCGGTACTGAGAGATATGCCCACAAGTACGCGGCTGCATCGGGAGCCCTTGAAATTATACCGGCGAAAAGCAAAATTGAGATACCATTGCCGATACCCTTTGTATCGATTTGTTCACCGAGCCACATAACAAGTGCGGAACCCGCTGTAAAGCACAGGATGATAACAAACGCTGCGAAAATCATAGCGCCTGTTCCCGTAACGTTAATTAGAGAACTTCCTTTTAGATAGAAGAAATATGCAGTACCCTGAATAAGACCAAGTCCTATTGTCACATAGCGGGTAATCTGAGCGATTTTCTTCTGCCCTTCTTCTCCCTGTTTTGAAAGACGTTCAAGAGCAGGAATCGCAACTGATAAGAGCTGCATAATAATCGAAGAGTTGATGTACGGGGTTACCGACATCGCGAAGATTGCTGCATATTCAAGTCCGCCACCGGTGAGAATTGATAAATAGCTGAAAAACTCATTGGCATTAGCGCCGCTTGTTAAGTTTCTCAAGCCGTCGATATCAACATAAGGCACCGGAATTACCGAACCGATACGGAAAATAAGAATAATGAAAAATGTGAAAAGAATTTTATTGCGCAGTTCCTTAACCTTCCACGCATTTTTAATCGTTTCAAGCATTATTCGGTCACCTCTGCATTTCCGCCGGCTTTGGTGATTTTTTCGATGGCTGATTTAGAGAAAGCCGAAAGTTTTACGGTAAGTTTCTTTGTAAGATTGCCGTTACCAAGAACTTTTACATAAATATCAGCTTTATCGATGATACCTTTGTCCATAAGAGCTACAGCGTCTACAACTGCGCCATCCTCAAATTTATTGAGAGCAGCAACATTGATAGCCACAGACTCCTCGGCAAAAATGTTGTTAAAGCCACGTTTGGGGATACGTCTCTGTAGCGGCATCTGACCGCCTTCAAAACCTGCGCGCATGCCACGACCGGCACGTGCCTTCTGTCCCTTGTGACCCTTTCCGGCAGTTTTACCGTTGCCGGAACCATGACCTCTGCCTATACGCTTTGATTCCTTTGTAGAACCAAAAGCAGGTGTAAGTTCATGCAGTTTCATTTTTCGCACCTCCTTGCTTAGTAGCGCTATTCACTTAGAATAGTCGATTTATTGAAGCTTACGCCTCAGTTACCTCTATGAGGTGGATAACCTTTTTGATTTTACCCTTGGTCTGCTCGTTATCGGGCTGAATTACTTCGTCACCGATTTTCTTAAGACCTAAGGCGGCAACAGTAGCAATCTGGTCCTTTTTGCAACCGATTACACTCTTAACCAACTTGATTTTAAGGCCGGCAGCCTTTTTAGTTCTAGCCATTGTGCTGCTCCTCCTTAACCAATAATTTCTTTAACCGATTTGCCGCGAATTACAGCGACTTCTTCGGCACTACGCAATGATGCAAGGCCCTGAATAGTAGCGCGTACAACGTTGCAGGGATTCTTGGAACGTAAAGTCTTGGTACGGATATCCGAGATACCTACGGTTTCAAGTACGGCACGAACCGGACCGCCGGCGATAACACCGGTACCGGGAGCAGCCGGTTTCATAAGAACGCGACCTGCACCGAACTCACCCATAACTTCATGAGGAATTGTTGTGCCTTTGAGAGAAACTTTAATAAGATTCTTCTTGGCATCTTCAATACCCTTACGGATAGCTTCCGGAACTTCTCCGGCTTTTCCGAGACCAAAACCAACAACTCCGTCTCCGTTACCTACAACAACCAATGCTGCGAACTTCATAATACGTCCGCCCTTAACTGTTTTAGAAACGCGGTTGATGGCAACTACTTTTTCTTTTAATGCCTTGGGATCATCTAATGTTGTGATGTCAAATTTTGTAGCCAAAAGTATTCCTCCTTCTCTTTTAGAACTTGAGGCCGCCCTCGCGGGCTCCTTCGGCAAGCTCCTTGACACGTCCGTGATATACGTATCCACCGCGGTCAAATACAACCTCTGTAATACCCTTATCAGCGGCACGTTTAGCAATTAACTGTCCAACCTTGCGAGCTTCTTCCTTGTTGCCCTTTGCAGTACCGAATTCCTTTTCGGTAGACGAAGCGGCAGCGAGGGTTACACCCTTTACATCATCTATAAGCTGGGCGTAAATATTGCTGTTGGAGCGGAATACATCAAGACGGGGGCACTGAGCAGTACCACTGATTTTACCGCGAACACGGGTGTGTCTGCGGAGACGCGCCTTGTTAGAATCAGGCTTATTAACCATTTTAATACACTCCTTTTATTATTTCTTTGCGCCCTTGGCAGCTTTACCTTCTTTGCGGCGGATATGTTCGTTGGCATACTTAATTCCCTTGCCCTTGTAGGGTTCCGGCGGACGCTTTGAACGGATATCTGCTGCAAATTGGCCTACCATTTGCTTATCGGCACCGGAAATTATAATCTTGTTCGGATTGGGAACTTCGATTGTAATGCCCGGGATTTCTGATACAACTACCTGATGTGAAAAACCGAGGTTCATAACGAGGTCTTTACCCTGTTTAGCAACACGGTAACCAACACCGTTAACATCTAACTCTTTTGTGAAGCCCTTTGTAACGCCCTCAACCATGTTAGAGATGAGTGTACGGGTGAGACCGTGAAGTGAACGGTGCTCTTTTGCGTCACTCGGACGGCTAACAGTGATTACGTTTTCTTCAACCTTTACGGTCATTGCCTCACTGAAAGTGCTTTTGAGTTCAGCTTTTGGTCCCTTTACGGTAACCTCACAGCCATTGATTTTAACCTCAACACCAGCAGGAATTGTGATAGGTTTAAGTCCTATTCTTGACATTCCTCAGCACCTCCTTACCACACGTAAGCAAGAACTTCGCCGCCGACGTTGGCGATGCGAGCCTGCTTATCTGTGATTATTCCCTTAGAGGTGGAGAGAATTGCAATACCGAGTCCCTTCATAACCTTGGGCATATCTTCTACGTTAGTGTAGATACGAAGACCGGGTTTAGAAACTCTGCGAATTCCGGAAATAACCTGTGTTTTGTTCGGGCCGTACTTCAAGGTGATATGAATTACGCCCTGCTTTCCGTCCTCTACGAACTGAAAGCCATTAATGTAACCTTCATCAAGTAAAATCTGGGCTATTGCCTTTTTTACGTTAGATGCAGGTATATCAACCGAATCGTGTTTTGCTGAAGATGCGTTACGAATTCTTGTAAGCATATCAGCGATTGTATCGGTGATTTGCATGACGTCAACCTCCTTTAGCCTTTGCTGCTTACCAGCTTGCCTTCTTTACACCGGGGATCTCGCCCTTGTAAGCAAGCTCCCTGAAGCAGATACGGCAGATGCCGTACTTGCGAAGATAAGCATGCGGGCGGCCGCAGATTTTGCATCTGCTATATTCTCTTGTTGAAAATTTAGCGGGACGTGCCTGCTTAACCTTCATAGATGTTTTAGCCATAATTCCTTCTCCTTATTTCGCAAACGGAGCACCCATAAGAGTAAGTAACTCACGTGCTTCTTCGTCGTTGGTTGCAGTTGTAACAAAGATAATGTCCATACCGCGAACCTTGTCTATCTTATCGTACTCAATTTCAGGGAAAATCAACTGTTCTTTAACACCCATAGCATAGTTGCCGCGGCCGTCGAAAGCGTTAGGGTTGATTCCTCTGAAGTCACGAACTCTTGGGAGTGCTATGTTAAAGAGTTTATAAACAAACTCATACATTTTCTCACCGCGAAGAGTTGTTTTAACACCGATCGGCATACCCTCTCTGAGCTTGAAGT
>CAZSIL010000010.1:0-1349 GCA_964607025.1 uncultured Eubacteriales bacterium | reverse complement strand
CGCAACCGACTTCTTAGCGCGGCAGGGTACTGCCTTCTGGCCTGTAATTGTGGCTAAATCAGCCATAATAGCATCGATAATCTTTGAATTATCTTTTGCCTCGCCACAACCTACATTGATGATAACCTTATCGAGCTTCGGGATTTGCATGACGCTCTTATAGTTGTATTTCTTCATCAATGCAGGAGCGATATTTTGTTTGTAATCGTCCTTCAATACTGACATGTCATGTTTCTCCTATCTCTTAAAAGGTTTCGCCGCAGTCTTTATTCTTGCAGACGCGGTCTTTTTTACCGTCAGCGTATACTTTATGACCTACGCGGGTGGGTTTGCCGCACTTGGGGCAAACAACCTGCACCTTGCAAGCATAAATCGGGCTTTCGGTTTCGATTATACCCGAAGGATCACCGGCTTTGCGGGGCTTAACGTGTTTTTTAACAATGTTGATACCCTCAACAATAACCTTTCCTTCTTTTGGGCTTACTTCAAGTACCTTTCCGGTCTTGCCGCGGTCCTTGTCATCTCCTGTGAGAAGAATAACAGTATCGCCTGTTTTAACGTGAAGTTTATTCATTTCTAATTACCTCCCCATTAAAGCACTTCCGGAGCGAGAGAAAGAATCTTTGTATAATCTTTATCTCTGAGCTCACGGGCTACCGGTCCGAAAATACGAGTTCCGCGCGGGTTTTTGTCCTCACGGATAATAACTGCTGCATTTTCATCAAATCTGATGTATGTGCCGTCATTGCGACGAAGGCCTTTTGCAGAACGAACTACAACTGCCTTAACAACATCGCCCTTCTTAACTGTTCCGCCGGGAGCAGCTTTTTTAACAGAAGCCACGATTACATCGCCAATGTTGGCGTATCTCCTTTTGGAGCCTCCAAGCACACGGATGCACATAATTTCTTTAGCGCCTGTGTTGTCGGCAACCTTAAGGTAACTCTGCTGTTGTATCACAGTGGTTTCCTCCTTAAACTACTTAGCCTTTTCTATTATCTCAACAACACGCCATCTCTTATCTTTTGAAAGCGGACGTGTCTCCATGATAAGAACTCTGTCGCCTACGCCACAAGTATTTTCCTCATCATGAGCTTTAAGTCTAATAGTGTTCTTAATAATCTTCTTGTAGAGCGGGTGCTTAACGTTGTCCTCAATAGCAACTACAACGGTCTTATCCATTTTGTTGCTTACAACCTTACCCGTTCTTGTTTTACGAAGGTTTCTTTCGCTCATTTGGCTTTACCTCCCTGTTAAGCATTTACGCTGTCTTTAATTTCAATCTCACGAATAACAGTCTTTACACGTGCGATATCTTTTTTAACAGCGTTTATACGTGTCGGGTTGTC
>CAZSIL010000009.1:0-63914 GCA_964607025.1 uncultured Eubacteriales bacterium | reverse complement strand
TGAAGGGATATTACGATGATATCAATCATGCTATGGAACAGGCGATGAAAAAGAACTTTATTCGTGAGAACTGCAAGGAACTGTACTTTACAACGGATAATTTGAGTGAGTTGTTCACCTATATTGAAAACCCTGCAGAAGAAATCCGCACAGTAAAAGAATTAAAAGACGGTTAATTGTCACAAAAAGTCCGCTTCGTTTTGAAGCGGACTTTTTTATAACATCACCTTAAAAGCACTAATTTGCTTCAAACTCACCCGACTGGGAGCCAACTGTAATGGAATAAGTTTCTCCCTTTGTTATATCGGGGCTGGAAAGAATCACAACAGCAAAATTAAGCTCAGGAGTATGCTCAATAATCGTTTTTCCGTTTTTGTCTTTTAATATAATCTCTATGTCTGCACTTTGATTACCCACGCTGACTGCTACAACACCTTGCTTGGAATCGCTAAAGGTCTGCGCCATACCTTGAGCGCCTGTACCGATAAACGTGCCGCCCGTAATTGTTGCACTCTTATCATAATCAAGGGTTGCGGTATCGCCTTGTGTAGGACCGACAACCGTTGTGTAACCACCCGAAATTTCCAAAGTGCCGTTGGCATCCATACCATCGCCAGATTCATTATATCCATTATAACATAAAAGATTGAAAAATCATTGAAAAATTAAAACATAAAAGATATAAAGTGTTTCTTTAGAATACTTTTCCATAGTATTTTCAACAATTGTTGAGGTTGAATTGAAAAACAGTTGAAATACCCGTGTATAATAATATTAAATTCGGGTAATTGGAGGAAAATGAATTGACACCTTACAGCAAAAACGTAAATGAACTTCTGCGCGAACTGAATACCGACGATCACAGCGGTCTCAGCTCTGCCGAAGTCCTTGTACGTAAAGGTAAATACGGAGCCAACAAACTCCGCGAGAAGAAAAAGAAAACCACGATGCAGCGTTTCCTTGATCAGTTCAAGGATGCGATGATTCTTATTTTAATTGCCGCCGCCATCATTTCCTTTGTGGTGGTTTGTGTGGAACAGAATTGGGGTGAGCTTTTTGAGCCTGCGCTGATCGTTCTTATTGTTATTCTTAACGCAGTAATGGGCGTATATCAAGAAGGAAAAGCAGAAAAGGCATTAGACGCCCTTAGAAATATGTCTGCACCTAACGCCAGAGTTATTCGCGACGGTGAAGAAAAGATCATTGATGCCTCCGAACTCGTTCCCGGTGATATTATCCGTTTGGAAGCCGGCGATTTCGTTCCTGCCGATGCAAGACTCCTCCACAGCGCAGGACTTAAATCCGAAGAATCGGCTCTTACGGGTGAATCGGTACCTTCTGAAAAAGATTACCTTGCCGACGTAAAAGACGGCGCACCTATCGGTGACCGTCATAATATGGTTTACTCCGGCTGTTCTATTACCTACGGTACGGCGACTGCCGTTGTTACCGCTACCGGTATGGACACCGAAATGGGTAAAATTGCAAATATGTTAGATAACGAAGAAGATGGACAGACACCTCTTCAGCAGAAGCTAGCACAGCTTGGCAAATACCTCGGCATCGTAGCCCTTGCCGCTTGTGCTATCATTTTTGTCGTAGGTCTTGCAAACGGCATTCCTGTACTTGAGATCTTTATGACCGCCGTTTCTCTTGCCGTATCCGCCATCCCCGAAGGTCTGCCCGCAATCGTGACTATTGTGCTTTCCATCGGCGTTCAGCGTATGGTTAAGAAGAATGCTCTTATCCGTAAGCTGCCAGCCGTTGAAACTCTCGGCGGCGCATCTGTTATCTGCTCGGATAAAACCGGTACGCTTACCCAAAACCGTATGACACTTACAAAAGCTTATGTTGAGGGTTATTTAGATCCCGAAAACATCAGCAATAACAATACCGATGGCATTAAGAAACTCCTGATGTACGGCACACTCTGCTGTGACGGTTCGGTTGTTTTCCACGGAGACGAAGAACAGCATATCGGTGATCCCACCGAAACCGCCATTGTTCTTGCCGCACACAAGAACGGTATGCCCAAGGAAGAACTTAATAAACAATATCCTCGTCTTGCAGAGATTCCTTTTGATTCCGACCGTAAGCTGATGACCACCGTTAATAAGATTGACGGCAAAAACATCGTTATCGTCAAGGGTGCCTTTGATATGATGGCTCCCCGATGTGTGTCAGGCGATTTGGAAACTGCAAGAAAGGTTACCGATGCTATGAGCGAGAATGCTCTGCGTGTTTTGGCGGTTGCTTATAAAGAAATTGACACGATTCCTCAAAATCCTACCTCTGAGGAACTGGAAAACGGTCTTACCTTTATGGGCCTTGTCGGTATGATCGACCCGCCGAGACCCGAAGCCAAGGAAGCTGTTGCCGTTTGCCGTAAAGCAGGCATCAAGCCCGTTATGATTACGGGCGACCACGTTGTTACCGCTTCCGCTATTGCGAAGGAACTCGGTATTCTGCTTGACGGCGACCGCGCTATCACAGGTGCTGAGCTTGATGCTATGACCGACAGTGAGCTTGATGCACAGGTTGAGAATATTTCGGTTTATGCGCGTGTATCTCCTGAAAACAAGATCCGTATCGTCAAGGCTTGGCAGCGTAAGGGTCAGGTCGTATCTATGACGGGCGACGGTGTAAACGATGCTCCCGCACTCAAAGCCGCCGATATTGGTTGTGCGATGGGTATTACCGGTACCGACGTTGCAAAGGGTGCCGCCGATATGACACTTACCGACGATAACTTCGCTACAATCGTGGATGCTGTCCGTGAAGGCAGAGGCATTTATGCCAACATCAAAAAGGTTGTTGGTTTTTTACTCGGCACCAATATCGGCGAAGTTATCACCGTATTTATGGCAATGCTCTTGTGGCATAAAACACCGCTTTTATCCATGCAGCTATTGTGGATCAACCTTGTAACCGACTCTTTGCCTGCAATCGCACTCGGTATGGAGGCCGTCGAATCCGACGTTATGGACAGAAAACCGAAGCCGAAGAATGAAGGTATCTTCGCCCACGGATTTGGTGTTCGTATAGTGCTCCAGGGTATTATGTTTGCCACTCTAACACTTATCGGCTTTAAGGTTGGCGAGAACGTGACCGGCACGCTGGAAGGCGGTCAGACCCTTGCCTTTATGGTACTGGCTCTTTCACAGGTCGTTCAAGCGTTCAATATGCGTTCTGAACACTCGCTCTTTAAGATCGGTCCCTTCAAAAACCACAAGCTCAACTGGGCGGCTCTTGCTTCGACTTTGCTTGTAGCATTGGTGCTCTTTACACCTTTAAAGACTGCTTTTGGACTCGTGACACTTCCTGCTAAGCTTTATCTGCTCGGCATAGGCCTTATCCTCGTTCCGCTTTTTGCAATGGAGCTTTCCAAAGCGTTCGGACTTGTAAAGCATCATAATTAATCTTTCCCAAAGCCGTCGAGCGCTTCGACGGCTTTTCGGGGTTTTACATAAAGGAACTTAACTTATGAAAAATAAAGCTAAAAGCATATTGCTCAACATACTGCGCTTTGCGCCACTTGCGGTATGCGCAGTGTTTATGGGATTCTACTTATTTTCGAGCAAAGAAATCACAGCGGAAAGTTTACTAAACTTTGCACCAGAGGAACCGCTGTATGCAGCAATTTTTCTTGTGTTGCTCTATGCCTTTAAGTCACTCACGGTATTCTTTCCGATTATCGTGTTGAATGTACTCGGCGGTTTCCTGTTTGAGCCAGACCACGCGCTGATTATTAACTCTATCGGTGTTCTCGTAGAGTTTGCTATACCTTATTGGATTGGACGGGCTTCCGGAACAAACTTTGCCGATAAGTTGTGCCAAAAGCATCCCAAACTCGCTGAAATTATCGGTGAAGGATCAGATAATAACTTCTTTATGTCTTTTTTTCTCCGCGTGATCTCTTGTTTGCCAGGGGATGCCATCAGCATGTATTTCGGTGCAATAAGGGTACCGTTCTGGACTTTTCTGCTCGGCAGTTTCCTTGGAACGCTTCCGGGAATGGTTGCCGCAACACTACTCGGTATGAATATCACCGATCCATCATCACCGATGTTTTGGGTGTCCATTGGACTAACAATAGGAATATCGACTATTTCCTTCCTTGTATATTTTTTATGGAGAAAAGCGAAAAAGAAAAGGAGTTAAACTTATGAGCATTACAACGATTTTGTTTGATTTGGATGGCACACTTCTGCCGATGGATCAGGATACATTTGCAAAATCCTATGTAAAGGGATTGACAGGTGCTGCCGAACCTGCAGGTTACAGCCCGATGATTCTTGGGGCTGCTATTATGGCAGGCACAGCCGCTATGGTTAAGAATGACGGAAAGAAAACAAATGAGCAAGTCTTTTGGGATACACTCGAAAGAACCTACGGCAAATCGGTGAAAAACGATATTCATTTGTTTGATGAATTTTACGCTACCGACTTTCAGAAAATCAAGGATGTCTGCGGCTTTGATCCAAAGGCAGCAGAGCTCATTAAATACATAAAAGCAAAGGGCTTCCATGTTGCGCTTGCCACCAATCCACTATTCCCGTCAGTAGCCACCGAAAGCCGTATCCGCTGGGCAGGACTTGACGCGCAAGACTTTGAACTTTATACTACCTACGAGACTTCTCGATATTGTAAACCTAACCTTAACTATTACCGTGAAATACTGAATAATTTGCAAATTTCACCCAAAGAGTGTATAATGGTAGGTAACGATGCTCACGAAGATATGATCGCCGAAAATCTCGGCATGAAGGTATTTCTGCTCACAGATTGCTTAATTAACAAAAATAATGCGGATATTTCCCGTTATGCACAAGGCAGCTTCGATGATTTGTTTGCATTTATTGATAGCTTAGAAAGGTAGACCCAAGTTGAACGAAAGCAAAAAGAAACCTTGGCTTTTTAGATTTATAAAAGCTTTAGTACGGCTATTTTATCCAAAAATGGATATTATCGGTCTTGAAAATCTTCCCGATGAGCCCTGCGCCATTATCGGAAACCATGCACAGCTTCACGGGCCGATTGCGGGAGAACTCTTCTTCCCCGACAATTTCTATACCTGGTGTGCCGCACCGATGATGATGCTAAAAGAAGTGCCGACTTATGCGTACACGGATTTTTGGTCGCAGAAGCCACGGGCATTACTACCGCTATTTAAGCTCGTTTCATACATAATTGCGCCCTTGTCCGTGCTGATTTTCAACAATGCACGAACGATTGCCGTTTACAGAAACAACCGCATTTTAAGCACCTTCAGAGAGTCGATTGCTAAACTACAGGACGGAAAATGTGTTGTTATTTTCCCCGAACAAGATAAAAAACACAACCATATAGTTTATGATTTTCAAGAGGGCTTTGTGGATGTTGCGCGACTTTACTTTAAGCGCACCGGCAAGGAGCTTTCCTTTGTACCGCTTTACATAGCGCCAAACCTCAAGAAAATGTATTTGGGCGTTCCTATAAAGTTCTCGTCAGATACTCCCATTGACGAGGAACGCCGCCGTATCTGTGATTATCTGATGAGCAAAATCACAGATATCGCAGTGGGCTTACCTGAGCATACGGTTATACCGTATCGCAATATACCAAAGAAATTGTATCCGAAAAACACAAAAAAGGAGGCAGAAAAATGAGAAAACCTGTAGTCAATTACCGCCAGTTCCGTTTTTCAAAGCTTAATACTCCGCAGTTTTCTCATTTAAAACTGCTTCTCGGTTGGGTAGGATATTTTATTTTATATTTTCTCACTGAAAATCTAATACCCGTAGAAAAATGCCACGTTATCCACTCAGGGCTTGACGATATCATTCCGTTTTGCGAGTGGTTTTTGCTACCATACGTATTTTGGTATGCGTTGATCGTTATCTCGCTTGGCTACTTTGCACTATATGACATAGATAGCTTTAAGAAGCTGCAAACCTTTATTATTATCACACAGGTTTGTGCAATGGTCGTATATATTCTTTATCCGAACTGTCAGAACCTGCGACCTGCCGAGTTTCCAAGAGATAATTTCCTGACCGATTGTATCGGTATTCTATACGCTTTTGATACCAATACCGGTGTTTGTCCGTCGCTGCATTGCGCTTATTCCATCGGGATTGCAAGTGTGTGGCTCAAAGCAAAGGATGTGTCTTGGATTTGGAAAGCATTTGTTGTAATTACCGTTATTTTAATTTGCCTTTCCACAATGTTTATCAAGCAGCATTCAGCGGTGGACTTCTTTGCGGCTTTGCCTGTGTGTCTGCTCGCTGAGATATTGGTGTTCAAGGTATTCTACAAGAAAAAAGCATAGAATTTTAGAGGGATGGGGCTTATGAGTATTATAATCAAAGAAGTTATATCAAAAAAGGATTTAAAGAAATGGATTGAGTTTCCGAATTCACTTTACAAGGACAATGAATATTACGTTCCTTTTTTGGCAAACGATGAGATGGAAACATTTACACCCGACAAAAACCCTGCCTACGCTTTTTGCGAAACAAAACTATTTTTAGCATATAAGGATAAAAAAACAGTCGGCAGAATTGCGGGACTGATCAACCATGCCTACAATAAAAAATGGGATAAAAACGCTATTCGCTTTACCCGTTTTGATTTTATTGATGACTACCAAGTGTCAAAAGCATTATTTGATAAGGTTGTGTCTTGGGGCAAAGAAAACGGACTTACCGAAATTATGGGACCCATCGGCTTTACCGATATGGATCACGAGGGAATGCTGATAGAAGGATTTGAGGAATTTAACCTTTCTATAACCTTTTATAACCATCCTTATTATATCGACCATATGGAACGCTTGGGACTTAGGAAGGATATCGACTGGTTTGAATACCGTATCAACGTCCCTGAAAAACTAGACCCGCGTTTTGAGAAAATCAGCAACCGTATATGCGAGAAAAACGGCTATTCGGTGGTAACATATAACAACCGCAAGGTGCTGTATAACGATGCCTTGGAAGCTTTCAAAATAATAGACGTTGCTTTTTCAAAACTATACGGCACCGTGCCACTGACTCCCGAAGTAATTAAGCACGCTATTGACGGATACGTGCCTGTGGTAAATCTCGACTACGTTTGCTCAATTAAAGATAAAGATGGTAATATTATCGGCTTTGGTGTGCTCGTTCCGTCTATCGCCAAGGCACTGAAAAAATCAGACGGTAAGATGTTGCCTTTTGGTGTGGTCCGCTTACTTCGAGCACTGGGCGGCAAAAATGACACTCTCGAAATGTTCTTTGTGGCTGTTAAACCCGAATACCAATCACTCGGACTTCCGGCAATACTCATTAATACCTTAGCACCCAAAATTATAGAAAACGGTGTAAAATATTGCGAAACGGGTCCGATGCTTGAAACAAATACCGCCATCCACAGTATGTGGCGGCACTTTGAAAAACGACAACACCGTAGACGTCGCTGTTACATAAAGGATATCTAACTTATGCGCTTTTTCTTTGGTTAATGCGTGTAATTTTTACCCACCTTCATTTACAGCAGAGGTAAGTTATCATACCGTTACGATTGGTAAATCTTAAGCGGTTTTCACTTGATTACTATAATACTACTCAAGACAGTCAAGTGCCCCAACACGCAATTCGCGTAGTTGAGGCACTTCTTTTTTATAATTTTCACCTCGCGTCCCAATTTGTTTGCGGACACTCGAGAAATACTCTAGGTTTTTCTACTTGGATTTTTTAATTTCACCTAAAATTTCAAGCGAACAAAAATTTGTAAATTTATATTGAACACGTATTAAAACTCATTGATATTTCAATTTTTTGTGTTATACTAAATAAGTAATACATTTTCTAAAATTTGGCACTAAAGAGAATTCGAAAAAGGAGAAAGCCATATGGAAATACAATTGCAAGAACTTATTGACCAAATCAAAAAAGACGGCGTGGAGACGGCGCAAACACAGGCAGATGCTATAATTAAAGCAGCAAAAAGCGAAGCTGATAAAATCATTGCTGACGCTAAGGCAACCGCTGAAAAAATGTTGCTTGATGCAAAAAACGAAAATCAAAAAACTGTGAAATCAAGCGAAGATGCTATACGACAGGCAGGAAGAAATCTGCTTATTTCTTTCAGAGATAGTGTTGCAAGGCAGCTCAAAGCTGTTTTATCTGAAAATGTTGCGGCGGTTTATTCTTCTGATGCTCTTGCCAAAATTATCACAAACGCTGTGTCCGCTTGGGCGGAAAAACCCGAAGCGGATGATATATCTATCATCTTAAATAGCAAAGATGCACAGCAATTGGAACAAACACTTCTTGCTGCGCTTAAAGATAATATTTCGAAGGGTATCACCCTTAAACCAAGCGATAATTTTGACGGTGGTTTCCGCATAGGTGTGAACGACTGCGACGCTTATTATGACTACTCTACTGAAGCAGTTGTAGATATGCTGTCAAATTATTTAAGCCCAAGAGTGACGGCACTTTTGAAAGAGGCAGAATAACTATGGGTGAATATTATTTTTTGTCACAGTTGCCGTCTCTCGACGGTATCGGTGATAACTCGGCGCTTCCAATTACTGAAGACCGATTTTTAGAACTTTGCTATCAGTACTTAGGCAAAAAAGCGAAAAATGAAATCGCTAATTTAACCCTAACGCCACCAAGGATGCCTGAAAAATCGTATTCCGCTGTTTTGGAAAAATGGTACGAAGGTGAGCGAAAACTACGCATTGCTTTAGCAAAATCGCGCGCCGAAAAAATGAAAAAAAAGTTTGATTTGGATAACGAATATTTACCCACCGAACTTTCAAATTTTGTAAAGGCAGTAATGGAAAACGAAAGTCCCCTTGAAGCCGAAAAGCTTTTGAATTCTTTTCGCTTGGACTTTTTGGAAACGTTAAGACCTATGGATAATTTTTCGGAAGAAGCGGTATTTTATTACGGACTTAAATTAAAGCTATTGCACAGAATTAGACGTTTTGATACAGATATAGGCAGTACCGCATATAAAAATATTTACAAATCTATTATAGATGGAGATAGGTTGGAGGATGTAAAATGACCAACAATAAAGGCAAGGTTATAAGCATAAACGGCAACTTAGTTTCGGTTGAGTTTGAAGGCAACGTTTCGATGAACGAAATATGTTTTGTTAACACCTGTGGCACTTCTTTAAAAAGTGAAGTTATCCGTATACGCGACAATATCGCCCAAATTCAGGTTTATGAAATGACAGGTGGCATTAAATACGGCGACGAAGTTGAGTTTACAGGCGAGATGTTGTCTGCGCAATTGGGACCCGGTTTGCTCGGACAAATATATGACGGACTTCAGAACCCACTGCCCTTGTTAGCAAAACAGGCAGGTTGGTTTTTAGAGCGTGGCATTTATGCTGATGGGCTTGACGCTGATAAAAAATGGGAATTCACCCCTACAGCTAAAATTGGCGACACGCTTCGTGCAGGCGAATATATCGGCACCGTTCCCGAAGGTGCTTTTACCCACAAGATTTTTATTCCTTTTTATCTGCTTGGAAATTATACAGTAAAATCCATAGCAGAAAAAGGCGAATATACAATAAGTGAAACAGTTGCGGTTATAACCGATGAACGCGGCCGCGAAATTCCTGTCTCAATGTCGTTTAAGTGGCCTGTTAAACGCGCAATCAAATGCTATAGCGAAAGATTAGCACCTATAGAGACGATGGAAACAAAGGTGCGCCTTATGGACTCCTTCTTCCCTGTTGCTAAGGGCGGAACTTACTGTACACCGGGGCCCTTTGGCGCGGGTAAGACAGTTTTACAACACACAACGTCAAAATATGCCGACGTTGATATAGTAATCATCGCAGCTTGTGGAGAGCGCGCAGGTGAAGTTGTTGAAACACTTACCGAGTTCCCTGAACTTATCGACCCTAAAACCGGCCGTTCACTTATGGAACGTACCATTATTATTTGTAATACCTCGTCGATGCCTGTGGCATCGCGTGAAGCATCGGTTTACACATCGGTAACATTGGCTGAATACTATCGCCAGATGGGACTTAACGTCCTAATGTTAGCCGACTCAACGTCACGTTGGGCGCAGGCGCTCAGAGAAATGTCGGGACGACTTGAAGAAATACCGGGCGAAGAAGCATTCCCTGCTTACCTTGAATCGTATATCGCCGCTTTCTATGAACGCGCAGGATACGTACGTCTGCCAGACGGCAGCACAGGTTCGGTTACAATCGGTGGTACCGTTTCCCCCGCGGGCGGTAACTTTGAAGAGCCGGTAACACAGGCAACTCTTAAGGTCGTTGGCGCTTTCCACGGACTTTCTCGTGAGCGTTCAGATGCAAGAAAATATCCTGCGATTGACCCGCTTATTTCCTGGTCTAAATACAAGCCCGTTATAGATACCAAAAAATCGGAATTTTGCAAAAATATTCTTCATCGCGGCGATGAAATCGGCTCGATGATGAAGGTTGTCGGCGAAGACGGAATCAGCATATCCGACTATATGATTTATTTGAAAGAAGAAATGCTTGATGCAGTTTATCTTCAGCAAAACTCGTTTGACCCGATTGAAGCAAATTGCACGACGGCTCGCCAACGTTACGTTACCGATAAACTTATATTTGTTTTAGGAAGCGAATACCCCATAACCGATAAAGACGAAGCGCGTAACTTCTTTAACCGTATGCGCCAAAAATTTATCGACTGGAACTATACTGAGTTCGAAAGTAACGATTTTAAAAAGGCAGAGAGCGAAATCGACACGCTCTATAACGAGGCCGCAGGTAAAATAGGTCTTGAAGCACAAACTTTATTAAATGGTGGTGAGTAAAAATGAACAAAGTATTTAATCGGATTGAATCTATCACCGGAAACGTTATTACCGTAAGGGCTACGGGTGTACGAAACAGCGAACTTGCACAAATTAATACTCGTTTTGGGAAATCACTTGCCGAAGTAAATAAAATTGAAGGCGATATAGTATCGCTTCAAGTATTCGCAGGCGGTCAGGGTGTTTCAACGGGCGACGAAGTTCGTTTCTTAGGTCACGAAATGCGTGTTTCTTTCAGTGAAGACCTTTTAGGACGTATATTCAACGGCTCAGGTGAGCCGAGAGATAGAGGCCCCGCTCTCACCGATAATATGAAGAATATCGGCGGACCTTCCGTTAATCCCACCAAGCGTATTCTTGCTAATCGTATGATGAGAACCAACATACCTATGATAGATATGTTCAATACCTTGGTTGTTTCACAAAAACTCCCTATTTTCTCAATTTCGGGTGAGCCATACAATCAACTTCTCGCGCGAATTGCTTTGCAAGCCGAAGCCGACGTTATAGTGCTCGGCGGCATGGGACTTAAATATGATGATTTCTTGTTTTTTAAAGATGAACTCTCAAAAGGCGGCGCACTCAGTAAAACTGTTATGTTTATCCATACCGCGTCCGACCCGACGGTTGAGTGTATGATGATTCCCGATATGGCTTTGGCAGTTGCTGAGCAATTTGCTCTGCAGAACAAGGACGTGTTGGTATTGCTTACCGATATGACCAACTTTGCCGATGCTATGAAGGAAATCGCCATAACTCAGGAGCAGGTTCCCTCAAACCGCGGATATCCCGGTGACCTTTATTCACAACTCGCCGCCCGTTACGAAAAGGCAGTTGACTTTGCCGATTCGGGTTCCGTTACGGTTCTCGCGGTTACCACAATGCCGGGCGATGACGTAACCCACCCCGTTCCCGATAATACGGGCTATATTACCGAAGGTCAGTATTATTTAAAGGGCGGACGTATTGAACCCTTCGGTTCACTCTCCCGTCTTAAACAAAACGTCAACGGCAAAACGCGTAAAGACCACCGCGCACTTATGGACGCTATGATTCGTTTGTATTCTTCTTATAAAGAAACTCTTGAAAAGAAAAATATGGGCTTTGCAATGAACCGTTGGGACGAAAAGTTGCTTAAATACGGAGTTCTTTTCGAAAACAAGCTTATGGATTTATCGGTTAATTTATCTCTTGAAGAAGCTCTTGATTTAGGTTGGGAGATTTTAGCCGACTGTTTCGAGAAGCAAGAAACCAGTATTAAATCAGACCTTACTGATGAATTCTGGCCTAAGGAGGTTTGAGTTTTGGCAAAAATCAAATTAACTAAAAACGAGTTAAAGGTACAAAAGGATGCCCTCAAAATGTACCGAAGATATTTGCCTACTCTGACACTTAAAAAGCAACAACTCCAATCTGAAATCCGCATCATTGAAAGCAGAGCAAAGGCGGTAAGGCAACAACGGGCTGACCTTGAAAAAGGTTTTAGTGATTGGATAGCTGTTTTCAGTGAAAAAGACGCTTTCCCAAATGATATAATCACCGTCAGTAATATACGAAAAGGACAAGGAAATATCGCAGGTGTTGCGATTCCTATATTTGAAGGGGCGTCATTTTCTCGCGGAGATTACGATTTATATGAAACACCGCTTTGGATAGACATTGCCGCAAACCATATGGAGAAAGCAATCGAGCTTGATTTAGAAGCGGAAGTGTTAGATGAACAGGTTACACTGTTAGAGAAGGAATTAATTTCAACAACACAAAGAGTAAACCTGTTCGAAAAGGTTAAAATCCCCGAAACCGAAGAGAACATTAAAAAAATATCTATTTATATGGCAGACCAACAGGTGAGCGCCGTAGTCCGTTCAAAAATTTCAAAACGCAAAATAGCCGCCCGAAGCACAACGGAGCCCGAAAGGCAGGTTGATTCGTTATGATAGTGCCTATGAAAAAAGTATCGCTGATAATGCTCAGCGATAAAAAGACCGATGCTCTTAAAAAACTGCGCAAATTAGGGTTGCTTCATATCAAAATAACCGAAGGTAACGGCACACGACTGGCAGAACTAAAAAAACAAATGTCTTTGCTTGAAAATGGACTTTTTATCATCAGCGAATATGCAAAAAAAGGTTCAGGCACAAATATAGTAACCGACTTGAATGCTTTGGCTATTGCCGAAGAAACAATTTTACTGACTGAAAATAAAAAGCAATATCAAGCCGAGATATCAGAACTAACTGCAGAACTGGAACGACTTAAATGTTGGGGTGAAATTGACCCCGATGAAATAATCGGTCTTTCACAAAAAGGCATCGATATATCGTTTTATGAATTACCGAAGGACTTGTATGACAGTTTAGGAGATGATATACAGTCTTTGTGTTTGGAAAGGACTAAAAACTCTGTTCGATGTCTGCTCGTTAAAACTGCGAATAACGATGCCTTCGACCGCTTAACCGACTACGAATTGAAATTACCGGATATTTCCACTAATGAAATACGGCAAAAAATCGATAAACTGAATGAAACAATTACAAGCATCGATGAAAAAATCACATCTTTCGCTGGTTGTACTGATAGCATAAAAAATGCTATATACACCACTAATAAGGAAATCGAGTTTGAAATTTATTCTACGGGTATGGAGCAAGAAAACTTATCGGAAGATAACGGTATTTCGGTTGCGCATTTTACAGGTTATATTGAAGCCGAAAATCTTGACCGATTAAAAGCGGCGGCAAAGGAAAACGCCTGGGGCTTGTTATCGGAAGAGCCCTGCGAAGAAGATGACGTACCTACAAAGCTTAAAAACAATAGGTTTGTAAGCTTAATCTATCCCCTGACCGACTTTTTGGGCACCGTACCGGGATATTTCGAATACGATATTTCAGGTTGGTTTTTAGCGTTTATTCTTATATTCTTTGGTATTATTTTCGGAGATGGCGGTTACGGACTGTTGATTACCGCAGTGGCAGCAATACCAATTATAAAATCTCTCATATCTAAAAAAACAGTGCAACCCACATTTTTATTGATAGCGCTGTTTGGATTATCCACTGTTTTGTGGGGAACACTTACATGCACTTGGTTTGGACTCTCTCCGGAGCAGTTACCAGAGTGGTTAAAAAGCTTATCCATACCAATACTTTCAAACGTGTATGCCGATAAAATCTGGTATCCGTTCTGGACAAATGGCAATGCAGGACTTACCACAGCACAAAATTTACAAATATTGTGTTTTACTTTTGCCCTTGTCCAACTAACTGTGGCTCATATTAAATGTGCTATACGGAATAGAAAATCCCTTAAAGTAATCGGCGACATTGGTTCTGCAATCGAACTTGTTGGTATGTTCTATTTAGTGCTTAGTTTCGTAGTGAACGGAGAAGTTTTCAGTTTTAGCTTGGTTATAGGCGGCATCCCCGTCGGTTCTATTGCTATTGCTTTTGTTGCCATTGGGTTTGTTTTAAGTTTTATATTTGCGAACTATGAAGGGAGTGTAATTAAATCTATACTTTCAAGTCTTGCCAATATTGTTTCGGTTTTACTTGGTATCTTTAATCTGTTCAGTGACATCGTTTCATATATACGACTTTGGGCAGTAGGGCTTGCAGGTGCGGCAATCTCTGCTACCGTTAACGAGTTGGCAGGTCCCTTACTTGGTAATTTTATGTTTATGATACTTGCCATCATCCTATTGGTGTTTGGTCACGGACTGAATATGATTTTAAACATTCTTTCCGTTATCGTCCACGGAATAAGACTTAACACCTTGGAGTTTTCATCTCATTTGGGTATGTCTTGGAGTGGATATAGGTTTAAACCTTTCGAAGAAAAAAATAATTATTAAGGAGAATTATTATGGATTTTGGATCATTAGGTACAGCATTAGTTATGGGTATTGCCGCAATCGGTTCGGCAATCGGTATTGGCATTGCAGGTCAATCCTCTATTGGAGCATGGAAAAAATGCTATATGGTTAATAAAGCGGCGCCGTTTATTCTTACTGTTTTTGCAGGTGCCCCACTTACACAGACCATTTACGGCTTTCTTTTAATGCAGCAAATGAAAGCATCCTCTGCTGACCCTGCTTTTTTGCTTGGCCTCGGAATCGCTTCCGGTTTGGCGATGGCTTTTTCTGCCGTTGCTCAGGGAAAAGCCGGTGCTGCAGGTGCCGATGCATTGGCTGAAACCGGCAAGGGTTTCTCGCAGTACATCACCGTTGTAGGTCTTTGTGAAACCGTTGCGTTGTTTGCGCTCGTTTTCAGTATGGTAGCTTTAGGATAATTCGGCAAGATTTTCTTATACACCCCAAAGGTAAAACCTTTGGGGTGTATATTTTTTACCCGCAAAAAAGACTTTTTTAAATAAATACATAGATATTTTCTATAGATAGAGACATAACGCAATGATATAATTAAGATGAAATCTTATAGATAAATATAATATTATGAGGTGTAGCTATGAAAAGAAAAATCAGAACCCCCTATTTTGAAATAGGCACAAAAAATTACATATATGGTGACAAGGTTTTAGAATATGCACTTGCCGCCGATAAGGCCGCCGAAAAATATGATATTGACGTTTTGTTCATCACTCCGGCAGTTGAAATTCGCCGTATAGTTGAAAACACAAAGCATCTTATTGTGTTGGCACCCTATATGGATACTTTGCGCCCCGGAAGAGGTATGGCAGACATTCTTCCCGAAGCTTTAAAAGCTGCGGGGGCCGAGGGTGTTGTAATTAACCACTGCGAAAAACCTATGTCTTTACCGCAGATGAAAGCCACTATAGAACGAGCCAACGAACTTGATATGCTTGTTTTTGCTTGTGCCGACAGTGTTGCCGAAACCAAGGCAATCGCCATGCTCGGCCCTGACATCATCAATCCCGAACCGTCCGAGCTTATTGGCGGTACAGGTGGCGGTGTTAGTGATATGGGATATGTAAAGGAAGTTATTACTGAAATTAAAAAAATTAATCCCAATATCCTCGTAGAACAAGCAGCAGGCATTACTAACGGTCAACAGGTTTATGACTTTATTATGGCAGGAAGCGAAGCGGCAGGCGCAGCTTCGGGTATTATGAACGCTAAAGACCCGCTTGCTATGATTGACGAAATGATCGCAGCAACACGCCGTGCAGCTGACGACCTAAAAAAACAGAAATAGAAAGGGATATTAATTATGATTTTTAAAAAAGCTTTAAAATTAGAATCCAGACACCGCGCAGTATCTTTCCACGATATAACCGAACAGGTTAAGGAAATCGTAAAAGAATCTAAGGTAAAAGATGGTATAGTTGTTGTTTACTCTCACCATACCACCTGTTCTGTTATCACACAGGAGTGCGCTTTTGATATGTCTATGACAGGTCTTGAAACTCTGCAGCAAGATTTGGTAAACGTGTTTGAAGAATGGATTCCCACCTGCAGATATGAAGGCATGTATTTGCATCCCGGTCAAAAGGCGCTCGATTTTGCTGAAGAACACGGTGAAGATAATTTTGGTTGCCATAACACCGATGCGCACCTTCGCTCTTCTATAATCGGAAGAAACGTTACAATAGTTATTGATGACGGCGTGGCGGACCTTGGTGAATTCGGAAGAGTTCACTTTATCGACTTTGACCAGACAAGAGGAAGAACACGCACAGTTCAAGTTATGGTTATAGGTGAATAATATGAAAAAGGTTAAAATAGGTTTTTTACCGCTTTACGTAAAGCTCTATGATGACGGCTCTCCTGCTATGAGGGTTAGAATTGATGAGTTTTGTAACGAAATAAAAGCTTTACTGGAAGACAGAGATGACGTGGAATTAGTATCGGCTGATATATGCCGATTAGAAAATGAATTCCGCGATGCTATTAAACTTTTTGAAGACAGAAACGTTGATAGCATAGTTACTTTACATCTTGCCTATTCCCCATCGCTTGAATCCGAAAAAGCGCTTAAAGACACGTCATTGCCTATAGTAATTCTTGATACCACTCCTAACTATGACTTTACTAATGACGACGATGCTGCCGTTATTTCCTACAATCACGGTATACACGGCGTTCAGGATATGTGCAATTTGCTTGTGAGAAACGGTAAACAATTTTTTGTTGAAGCAGGTCACTACATAGAAAGTGACGTTATTGAACGTGTTATAAACCGAGTAAAAGGCATAAAAGCCGCTAAAAGTTTTAGGAACGCAAAGGTTGGTACTATCGGCGGAGAATTTGCCGGTATGGGTGATTTCAGGGTTGCCGACAGCGTTTATGAAGAGATTGGGATTAAATCGGTTGCTTTTACTAAAGATGATGCTAAAAAGTATGTATCCGAAGTAACTGAAGAAGAAATTGATGCTTTAATTGCCGAAGACAAAGAAAAATATATCATTTCAAATGATATACCGGAAGATTTTCTGCGTAACAGTATAAAAGGAAACTTGGCGGTAAGACGGTGGATTGAAGAGAATAACTTAACAGCTTTTACCGCTAACTTTTTGACGATAAAAAAAGAACTTGGTATTTTTGGTATGCCCTTCGCCGAAGCAAACAGGGCTATGGAACGCGGTATCGGATACGCTGGCGAAGGTGATGTGCTTACAGCTGCACTCACAGGCGCTTTTATGGACGTTTGTGAAGAAACTTCGTTTGTAGAAATGTTCTGTCCTGATTGGAAAAATAACCTTATCTTTATAAGCCATATGGGAGAGATGAATACCGCTCTTACCGACAGTAAAGCTAAGTTTATGCAAAAGCCCATGAGATATTCCGATATCGATACTACGTGGCTTTGCGGAACATTTAAAGCGGGTGCGGCAACATTGGTTGACTTAGCGCCTTTGGCTGACGGCAAGTTTAGAATTATTGTGTCCGCTGTTGATATGATAGTCCCCGCATGCGATAAACTCCGTCCCAAAAACACTTGCGGATGGTTTAAACCGAATAAAAATATTGCTTCATTTCTTGAAGATTACAGCAAATTAGGCGGAACACACCATTTGATTCTGATGTATGGTGATATAAAAAATGCCGCCGAATCCTTTGCTGAAACCATGGGCTACGAATATTACGAAATATAAAATTTAGAGCAATTTAAAGGAAAGTTTCAAAATGGATTATTTAATTGGTCTTGACATTGGTACTACTGCTATTAAAGGCGCGTTGGTAATGGTAAACGGACGTGTTGTAAAAATTGTTTCGGGCGGATATAACTATTATGGCGAAAAAGATACAAAACTTTTAAATCCCGAAGATTTTTTAGCCGTATGCTTTTCTGTAATTAAGAAGCTTGCCGATTTTTTAGATGCTGATGATAATGTTTTAGCGGTTTGTTCGTGTTGCGCGAGTGGTAATCTTATTCTGCTTGATAAGAACAACTCCCCTATTACACCCATAATCGGTTGGCAAACAAAGGTAAGCGCAGAAGATAAAAATGCTTTTTTCACCCCTGCTGAACAAGCCGAATTTTACAATATTGTAGGTTGGCCGCTAAGCGCTCACTTCCCTGCCCTTTATCTTGCAGCTATCAAAATGCATCGTCCCGAGCTACTTGATAACGCCGAAAAAATCGCTATGAGCGCAGAGTATCTTAATTTTGCCCTGACGGATAAATGGGGTATATCTCAATCTATGGGAACACCTTTTTTCCTTTTAAATCAAGAGGCAGGAACCTACAATTTACCGTTACTTGAAAAGTTAGGTATCTGCGAAGATAAGCTACCAAAAATATATGATAAAGGTACCGTCTTAGGCAGTGTCAAACCCGAAATTGCAAATGAACTCGGTCTTTCAAGCGAAACAAAAATCGTTTTGGGAAGCTTTGACCATCCGTCTGGTGCGATGGGCTCGGGGGTTTTCGAAGAAGGCGAAATGCTTCTCTCCTGCGGCACTTCCTGGGTTGAATTTTTCCCCGTTTCCTCACGCGAATTTGCAATTTCCACTAAGGGACTTGTTGATAGGTTTATGCTTGATGGAACCCCTTACTGTGTTATGAAATCTATTGCAAGTATCAGTGAAAAAATTGATGCACTACGGTATCATTATCTTGGAGATATATCACACAAGGAATATGATGATTTTGCTATGGCTGCGCCGCTTGGCTGTAACGGTCTTAAATTTACCTTTACAGATGATGATTATAATATTGATAGCAAATACTCAAAAAGCGATATAGCAAGAGCAATAATAGAAGGCGCCGCGCTGATACTAAAAGAAAACCTTGAAATGCTTGAAACTCGTGGCTTGAGAGCCGATAAAATCACTATGATAGGCGGAATTAGTAACTCTGCACTATGCGTAAAAATCGTATCCGATATATTAGAGCGACCCATTAAGGTTGCAAACGGTCAGGCAGCAGGTGCTGTGGGAGCTTGTATGCTCGCAGGAATCGGAATCGGAATTTACAAGAACGAAAAAGAAGCATTCAAAAAGTTTGAAATTTAACTCAAATTTTTCAGAAACTGTTATAAGGAGAAATTGATATGGCATTGTTTGAAGTAACAGATTATGATAGAAAAGTATGGGAAGAAGAATTGAAAGATTTTTTACCCGATAAGATATTAGACGTGCATACCCATGTATTTAAGAGAGAGTTTATTGCTCCACCGCCACCCAACGCGGTTAGAACCTGGGTGTCCGCATTATTGGATAAAAATCCCATTGAGGATTTACAGGAAACCTATCGTCTTATGTTCCCCGGTAAAGACGTTAAAGCTCTTATGTTTGTTACCGGAAAAACGGGTTTAGCTGAAAACAATGCCTATTTATCCAACGTTTCCAAAGAAACGGGTTGGCCTGCCTTGTATTATTCCCATCCTACACAAACGGCTGATGAACTCGAAAGTAAAATTCGGGAAGGCGGTTTCTTGGGCGTAAAATGCTATTTGAATCTCGCTCCATCTTATATACCTGCAAATGAAGTTCGTATATTCGACTTTTTCCCGAAGCATCAGCTTGAGCGCCTTAACGATATGGGTGCTATTTGTATGTGCCATATTCCAAGGGCCGGTCGGCTTCAGGACCCCGTTAATATCCATCAGATTCTTGAAATCAGAAAGGAATTCCCGAAGTTGCGCTTAATTGTGGCGCATATCGGACGCGCATACACAAAAGAAGACGTAGGTAATGCTTTCGACTTGCTCACAACCGAGCCCGAAACAATGTACGATTTTGCAGCTAACTGCTGTGATTATGCAATTGAAGAAGTAATTAAACGCTGCGGAACGAAACATATAATGTTTGGTACGGATATGCCGGTTCTGCGTATGCGCACACACCGTATAGAAGAAAACGGTACTTATGTAAATTTGGTTCCGCCCGGACTTTATCATGACCCCTACGGAGACCCGCATTTGCGCGAAGTATCCCCTGAAGACGCAAAAACTATTACGTTCTTTGCTTACGAAGAACTTTTGTCGCTAAAACGAGTTTGCGAAAAATTAAATTTAACACGACAAGACGTTGAAGATATTATGTACAATAACGCTATGGAATTAATTGAGGGCGCGAGAAAAGACATCTACGGAATATAACAATATTTAAAAATTTGGTATAATCAACCACTGTTATCGGACCGTTTTGCTGAATACGTGGTTGATTTTTATCTAAATTTTGATATAATTAAAACCGTTATCAGAAACTTATATAATTTTTAAAAAAATTTCGGTGGTGTTTTATGAGTATCATAATAAACAAGGAGAATTCATACGAGTTTGCTCACCTCCTATTAGATATAGGTGAAGCTATGCTTTGCTCGGGCGCAGAGATAAACCGTATAGAAGAAACCTTTTTAAAAATGGGTGAAGCTTATGGCGTAAAGGAAATAAACGTTTTGGTTATTCCCGCCGTAATTGTATTAACTATTAGAACAAATGACAAATTCGAACTAACACAAACACGCCGAATAACTGCCAAGAGCATTACCACAAATCTTTATCGACTTGAAAAGCTTAGCAACATCACACACAACTGCAGAGAGTGTGCGGTGCCATTAAATGAACTCAAGAAAATGATTTCTGAAAGCAATAAACCGGTATCCGTTATACCATTTGTTTTGGGAAGCGTTCTGGCAAGTGCCAGCTTCAGCATCTTTTTCGGTGGTACTCTACTTGATGGGTTTATTGCAGCTGTATTGGCTCTTATTATATGTTTTTTTCAAAGGAAAATCTCATTTTTCCTCTCAAACCGCATCGTATTAAGTTTTCTTTGTGCTTTTGTTTTAGGAATTATAGTTGGTGTATTAGCAAAAGGTTTCTCAATTGTTAATATAGATAAAGTTTTAATTGGTGATATTATGCTGCTTATCCCGGGAGTAGCCCTTACCATCTCGGTTCGTGATATCATTTTAGGTGATACTATTTCGGGCTCTTTAAGACTTATTGACAGTTTATTTTTAACCGGTGGATTAGCCCTTGGATTTTGGCTTTCCTTTGGTATAATTGGTGGTTGATATGGAAGTTTTTAAGACAATTTTAACCGCATTTTTGGGCAGTCTTGGTTTTGCCATACTTTATGGGCTAAGAAAAAGACATATGCTTTTTGCATCAATAGGCGGTCTTATTTCGTGGAGTACATATCTACTGTTTTCGTTTTTGCTATCGGGCGAAGGTATCTTTATACCCTGTTTTTTGGCAACGTTTATTACCGCAATATATGTAAGTTTTATATCAGCAAAAATCAAAGCACCGACGTTATTATTCCTATTACCCGCATTAATTCCGCTAGTTCCGGGTAGTTCGTTATATTATACTTTTTATTATTTTTACAGACAAGAGTGGAACGAAATGTTCAATTTTGCGGGTAAAACATTTAGCTTTGTGTTCGCAATAGCAGCAGGTATGAGTGTAGTTTTGTTATTAAAAGCATTTAAAAACACTATGACTGATAGGAGAAAAAACAATGAGCAACATAAGTGAAAAATCATTGGCTTTACATAATGATTTAAAAGGAAAAATTGAAGTTATTTCAAGAGTAGAAGTTAAGGATAGCGAGTCGTTATCTTTGGCTTACACTCCCGGTGTAGCTACACCTTGCTTGGCAATCAAGGATAACCCTGAACTTTCCTTTACCCTTACGAGAAGATGGAATCTGGTAGCCGTTATAACCGACGGCTCGGCAGTTTTAGGCCTTGGTAATATTGGCCCCGAAGCCGGAATGCCCGTTATGGAAGGAAAATGTGTATTATTTAAGCAGTTTGCGGATATAGATGCCTTTCCCCTTTGCATTAACACGAATGATGTTGATGAAATCGTGCAAACGATAAAAAACATCTCTGGTAGCTTTGGTGGCATAAATCTTGAGGATATCTCTGCTCCGCGCTGTTTTGAAATTGAAAAGCGACTTAAAGAAGTATGTGATATACCCGTTTTCCACGATGACCAGCATGGTACTGCGGTTGTGGTTGCAGCCGCCCTTATCAATGCATTAAAACTTGTAAAAAAGGATATTAGCGCAGTTCGTGTTGTAATCAACGGCGCGGGTTCTGCCGGAATTGCTATTGGAAAGCATTTGTTGGGCCTGGGTGTTAAAAACCTTATAATGTGCGATAAATTCGGTATTATTTGCGAAGGTATGGAAAATTTAAGTCCCGAGCACAGCGCCATGGCAAAGATTACCAATCCCGAGAAAATAATGGGCACTCTAAGAGATGCTGTTAATACGGCGGACGTCTTTATCGGCGTTTCTGCTCCTAACGTTTTAACTGAAGAAATGGTTGCTTCTATGAACGACCACTCAATCGTATTCCCGTTGGCTAATCCAACCCCCGAAATTATGCCCGACAAAGCAATAAATGCAGGTGCCTTTATTGTTGGAACGGGTAGATCTGACTTCCCCAATCAAATTAATAACGTTCTTGCATTCCCCGGTATATTCCGCGGCGCGTTGGACGTAAGGGCTAGTGAAATTAATGATAAAATGAAATATGCCGCGTCATACGCTATCGCCAATCTTATCAGTGATGATGAGCTTTCGGCAGAATATATATTACCAAAGGCATTTGATTTGCGTGTGGGTAAAGCAGTAGCTGCCGCCGTTGCAAAGGCCGCCCGTGATACAGGAGTGGCAAAAATCTAATCAAAACAAATTTAAAAGCACTGATTTTTTCTATGTGTATACTTAGAAAATTCAGTGCTTTTTTTATAAATAAAACGAATTATATCTTCTTTTCTATTTACTTTTTAAAAAAAACATTATATAATTGTATAGTAATAATTAGTCTAAGGAGTAGATTTGATGAAAACGTTTAAAAAAGATTTATTAGATGTTCAAATTTATGAAACACGAGATGCAATGGGTAAAGCCGCCGCGGCGGATGTAAAGGCATGTATCCTTTCCTTGCTTGAAAAGAAGGAAACCATTAATATGATTTTTGCCGCAGCACCCTCTCAAAATGAAGTATTAGCATATCTTGCAAATGACAAGGATATTCCTTGGAACCGCGTTAATGCTTTCCATATGGACGAGTATATTGGTTTATCCGCCGATGCGCCACAAGGTTTTGGTAACTTTTTAAAAGCTCATATCTTTGGCATTGCCGATTTTAAGAGTGTCAATTATATCGATGTTACTGCTACCGATGCCGAAAAGGAATCTGAACGTTATGCAGCACTTTTGAAACAATATCCAACCGATATTGTGCTTATGGGTATTGGCGAAAACGGACATATTGCGTTTAACGACCCCCCTGTAGCAGATTTCAAAGATAAAAAAGTAGTTAAAGCTGTTCAGCTTGACGAAATTTGCCGCAATCAGCAGGTACACGACGGTTGCTTTAAAACTATTGATGATGTACCAAAAAATGCCATCACATTAACTGTTCCAACTCTTTTCTCGGGTGACTATTTATTCTGCATTGTTCCCGCCATCACTAAGAGCGCCGCGGTTCGTGACACGGTTCATGGCGAGATTAGTGAGAAGTGCCCTGCTTCTGTTCTTAGATTACATAAAAACGCTAAACTTTATTTGGATAGTGACAGTAGTTCACTTTTGGATTAATGCTTATGAAAAGAATAAAGAGCGATAAAATTATACTTTCCGATAGTATATTCGACGGATATGTATATTTTAAAGACGATAAGATAATCAAGGTAAGTACTGAAGATGAGCCCGTTGAAACGGAATATGATATGACGGGATATTACGTTAGTGCCGGTTTTATAGATATTCATACCCACGGCGGCGGTGGTCACCATTTTGAAGGTAGTGTGGATGAAATTGTTGATGCTTGCAATTTCCATTTAAGCCACGGAACAACTTCTATATGCCCCACCATTTCAGCTGACACTTTTGACGTTATGATGGCGGCGGCTGAGCGTGTAGAAACTGCTAAAAACGACCCGCGACTCAAAGGTACTATTATCGGTTCACATCTAGAAGGTCCCTACCTTTCCAAGAATCAGTCGGGTGCGCAATGCTCAGACCTTATCACACCGCCTATAGAAAAAGATTATCTCGAACTCCTTAAAAAACATCCTTCAGCTGTTGCAAGATGGACTTATGCCCCTGAAAATGATGCCGATGAACTTTTTGTAAAGGCACTAAATAAATACGGTGTGGTAGCATCCGCAGGTCATACCGACGCCCTTTATGATGATTTGCTAAGGGCTTACAAACACGGTTGTAACCTTATAACACATTTATATTCCTGCACTTCTACAATTACGCGCGACCACGGTTTTAGGCGGCTTGGTGTGATAGAAGGTGCATATCTTCTCAAGGATATGTATGTAGAAATCATCTGCGACGGAAAACATTTACCGCCCGATTTGATACGGCTTATCTATCAGATTAAGGGAGCTGACCGAATCGCTCTTGTTACCGATAGTTTAGCCCTGGCGGGAACAAAGCAGTCACACGGATTCATGCAAAACACCGAGTTTATCATAGAAGACGGTATTTGCAAATTAATGGATAGAAGCGCATTTGCGGGTAGTATTGCAACTGCCGACCGATTGGTTCGCGTTGCTGTAAAGGAAGCGGATATTCCCGTCTTAGACGCTGTTAAAATGATAACCTTAATTCCTGCTGAAATTATGAAACTCCCCACAAAGGGCAAAATTGCCGAAAACATGGATGCAGATTTCGTTATTTTCGATGAAGATATTAATATCAAAAATGTATTTGCAAAAGGAATTTTAGTTGAGAATAAATAATTAAAAAACGACAGGACAAAAACCTGTCGTTTTTTCTTAAAAGAGAATTGTGATTAGTGAAAAGTGAAGAGTGAAGAGGTAAAAAGTAAAATCGACAAACCTCTGTCGAGATTTGTCGATTTTGGCGGAGTAGGAGAGACTCGAACTCTCGCGCCGGTTACCCGACCTACGCCCTTAGCAGGGGCGCCTCGTCACCAACTTGAGTACTACTCCATAATTGTAACTTGTTTAAAAAATATTCAATTAAAATGGCGGAGAGGATGGGATTCGAACCCATGTGGCTTGCGCCAAACGGTTTTCAAGACCGCCTCGTTATGACCGCTTCGATACCTCTCCGTGTGACTAAAACATTTTAACACATACTTTTCCCTTTGTCAATACGAAATATTCGTAAAAAATTTATTAAAATCAACACGAGTATCAGTATACCAAAATATCCGAAAAGCGGATAAACGGTACCAATTAACTTATCAAACCCAAAAAGACTTGATAGATATGCCGCTATAGAAGAACAAACTGTGGCGACTATTGTTTTACCGCCTGATAGATTGAATTTAAGCCGCGCATAATTTGATAATGATACCAAGCTTGTGAGTGCTGTACCAAACATACCGCCGAAAAGCAAAACAGCATAAAAATACGAGCATATTCTTCCGAAACCGCCGATAGCCACGAACATAGGAAGTTCGGTCGACGAAGCCCCCGACACAATAAATACCGATAATAAAATGCTAATCGCAATTAAAATAAGAAGTACCGTACCGAAAACTGTGCCGTAAATATATGTACGCTGTGTTTTCTGACGCGCAATTAACGGAGAAATCATACCAACTGATGAAAATATGCTGTATGACAAATAGGTAACAGCGGCAAACATCCAGTTACCCAGTAATTCATTTACATATAAGCTCTTATCTTGCGATATTTGCGGTATCCCGTTTTGAAAAATTAACACCGCCGCCGCAATAACAGTAAATAGCGCTACGGCGGGTACCAAAAACGAGAAAAATTTCGAAATACCGCCAAGCCCCGTACACGCGATAAGTGCAGTAACCCCACAAAAAACTGCGGCAGTAATTACCGGTTTTAAATGCAAGGCATCAAGCAATAGCTGAGATGCCCCAGCCACCATAATAACGATTATTGCAAACACCAAAACGGCTTGTAAAAAACCAAAAAGCGATGCTAAAAACTTGTTTGTTCGCGGAAAGACGATATCTTCGAATTTTTCGCACCCTGTTCTTTTGGCGATAAATAATATCATAATACCAAATATGCCGATAAGTGATACCGACAGTAACATACCTATAATGCCGTTTAATCCGAAATCTCCGAAAAACTGCATAAGTTCGTTACCTGATAAGTAACCCGCGCCTAAAAAGCACCCTGCAAAAATAAAACCGAAAGTGAGAAAATTAATTTTTTTCACTAAAAATCCCCTACTATATAAAAGTTATTATCAATTACTATATTACATAAAAATTCGTGTCCCAAGCGGGTATATACGGATGGTGCCGCATATAGATTCTATAATCAGGATTTATCTCGTTAATAAGTATTGGTAACTCAAACAAGTCTTCATTTCTATGATATGCGGCAATATTGAGTTTTGGTCTTTTTTCTTTTAAAACCGCCTTGCCGCCAAGCAGTGCATTTTTTTCCTGCCCTTCTATATCCATCTTAATAAATGTAATGTCTGTATTCCCTAATAACGTATCAATATTTATGCTTTCAATAACCACATCGCCTTTACCCGCCAGTGAATTTCTACCCGAATTCATCGCAAAGTTGATTTTACCGTTTTCTTTACTGATACAAACATTTTTACAAATGATATTTTTCAAACCTTCTGTGTTTTTACACAGTTTTTTATAATTTTTAGAATCGGGCTCAGCCGCTATTATGCTTTTATATTCACCCGTATACTGCAAAAATTCCGCTATAGTATCGCCCGTATACGCGCCAAGGTCGGCATATATCTCATCATCGTCAAGAGACAATATTTTATATATTTCTTGTTTTTGGGTTTCAATTTCAAATAAATAATCAAGTTTGCCAGTCAGTTTATACATAACGGTGTTTTCGAACACCTTTTTTGATAGGTCGTCTGCCAATAAATTATACGCTTTCATCAGTTCTTCTCGGTAATAACGCACATACTGAATATCAAAAATGCTCTCATTATCTACTACGGGTACGTCGGGAGCATATAGTTCACTTTCTGCGGCTATTTTTTTGATATTATCCATAACTGACGGCAACTGAGTCCCAAAGCAAACAAGCGTTATAAAATCGCCAAATTTTTCTCTTGCCGCACTGAAACTTATCACCTTAAAGCCGCGGAAATATCGGTCTCTAACAAAACCGTCCGACGCGAAAACACCGCTGACGGTGATACCACGCGACAGCAGTTCATCAAGTATTTTATCGGCTCCGTTGCCTGTGCCGTAAAGAAGTATTTTTTTGTCTGTATTTTGAAGATGCGTCCATAAATCTATCATTTTTCTACTTCCTTTTGCATTTATTTAATTATATATTCCGTTTTTTATAAAGTCAATAAAATAAGGTCTCGTGAGAGACCTTATTTTATACTATTTTGCGTTTTTCACTTTTATTTACACCCATTATTCCGCCGATGCACCCCGACAACACTATAACCGCTAAATGTATCAGTGACATAACTGTAAAATCATCATCTAAAATCAATGCCACAATGCTTACTAAAATATAAATTATCGCCGCTACCATAAGTCCGTTTACAATACCCTTAGATTTATTTTTGCGCGCGGCAAGATATGCACCGCAAAATGTGCCAATCGCCGCACAAACCGACGATATTGGCGATGCGTACATAATATTTATATCCAGTAAAACCATTATAGCCGCTGCAATTAACATTGTGAGTAAGATTACCCCCGCTGCCACCGCCGCACCAATAAGCACATTTATGTAAAACCCGCGGGTTGATACACCCTTATCTTTTTTGAGCATAAAAAATCCCTCCGAAATATATTATTCCGAAGGGACTCTTTTTATTCTTATTTGCTCGGTGTATCATCGTGAATAGTGAGATTCTGCTGAATTGCCCAACGCTCTAACTTTTGTTTAGAGTGGTCAAGCACAGACTCAATTACTATGCTATCTTCCTTTAAAGAAATAATTTTGCCGTGGAAACCGCCGATTGTTACGATTTCATCGCCAACCTGAAGACTGTTTTTTAATTTTTCTTCTTCCTTTTTCTTTTTGTTCTGCGGACGGATAATCATAAAGTACATTAAAGCTAAAATGAATACAATATAAACTACCGGTAAAAGCCATCCTTCCATTATTAAAACCTCCAATAAATTAATTTAAAAACATTATACCGAATAATACCAACTTTTGCAAGTATTAAATTCTACGACCTAATATTTCTTCATTTTCTTTCTTAAATTCCGCAAATCTTCCTTCATTGAGCGCACGTCTTATATCTTCCATTAAATGATTATAGAAATAAAGATTATGAAGAACCAAAAGCCGACCTGAGAGCATCTCCCCTGCCTTCATTAAATGACGGATATACGCCTTTGAGTATCTGCGGCAGGCAGGACAGTTGCAGTTTTCATCAAGTGGCGACATATCACGTTCATACTTTTGATTATTGATATTTACAATTCCCTTAGATGTAAATACGTGTCCGTGACGCGCATTACGTGAAGGCATAACGCAGTCAAATAAATCGATACCGCGTTCTACACCATTTAGGATATTAACAGGGGTGCCAACACCCATTAAATAACGGATTTTATTTTCGGGTGCATGCGGCACGACGTTATCTAACACGTCATACATAACCTCTGCCGGCTCGCCGACAGCAAGACCACCTACAGCATAGCCATCAAGGTTAAGTTCGGCAATCTCTTTCATATGATTAACCCTTAAATCGTTATATGTGCAGCCCTGATTTATACCGAATAACATTTGTTCTGGGTTTACTGTAGTAGGCAACGAATTAAGTCGTTTCATTTCACTCATACAGCGTTTAAGCCAACGGGTAGTTCTCGCGCACGATTCCTTGGCATATTTGTATTCAGCAGGGTTTTCAACACACTCATCAAATGCCATTGCAATAGTGGAGCCGAGATTCGACTGTATTTGCATACTTTCTTCCGGTCCCATAAAAATCCGTCTGCCATCTACGTGAGAATTAAAGGTTACACCCTCTTCTTTGATTTTTCGAAGAGAAGCCAAAGAGAACACCTGAAAACCGCCGCTATCTGTTAAAATCGGACCTTCCCAAGTGGTAAATTTATGAAGTCCGCCAAGGTCATTTATAAGCTTATCCCCCGGACGCACGTGCAAATGATAAGTATTGCAAAGCATTACCTGACAATCTATATTTTTCAAATCTTCCGCCGACACGCCACCCTTTATGGCGCTTTGTGTGGCCACGTTCATAAACGCGGGCGTTTGCACTGTACCACGGTTGGTTATAAATTCACCGCGGCGCGCATTATTTTCCTTTTTAATTACTTTAAACATTTTGTACCTCATTTAATCGCGGGACAATGCCCACATCTTCCCTTACTATTTAATAAACATCGCATCGCCGAAACTGAAAAATCTGTATTTTTCATCTACCGCCGCTTTGTAAGCAGACATTGTATTATCATACCCTGCAAATGCCGATACAAGCATAATAAGTGTACTCTCGGGCAGATGGAAATTTGTAATCAATGCATCCATAACTTTAAATTCATACCCAGGGTAGATAAAAATATCTGTGTCATCGCTACACGCCCTTATATCACCGAATTTTTGAGCTGCACTCTCCAGCGTTCTACAAGACGTTGTACCAACGCAAATTATCCTACCGCCGTTTTCTTTAGTTTTATTAATTATTTCGGCGGTTTCTTCGCTTATATAATAGTGTTCCGAGTGCATTTTATGATCGGTTATCTCATCAACCTTTACAGGACGGAAGGTGCCAAGACCTACATGCAAAGTAACAAAAGCGATATTAACACCTCTATCCTTTAATCTTTCAAGCATTTCGGGTGTAAAGTGTAGCCCTGCGGTGGGTGCCGCGGCGCTGCCAAGTTCCTTAGAATAAACCGTTTGATAACGCTCTTTATTTTCCAATTTTTCCTTAATATAATGCGGGAGCGGCATTTGACCAATCTCGTCTAATACTGCAAAAAACTCGCCGTCGCAAACAAAATCAATAATTCTGTTGCCGTCGGGTAAAACTTTACTGACGGCGGCTGAAAGTTTATCCGAAAAAGTAAACCCATGTCCCACTTTGGCTTTTTTACCAGGACCCGCAATACATTCCCATTTAAGCGGCTCTATCTGTTTTAAAAGAACGAACTCAACAACAGAGCCCGTGTCCTTCCTGGCGCCGTAAATACGCGCTGGTAAAACTCTTGTATTGTTTAACACCAAGGTGTCCCCTGCTCTTAAATAATTGTCCAGAGAACTGAAAACCGTATGGTTTGTCACACCAGTTTTTTTATCTAAAACCATAAGCCGTGAAGAGTCACGCGGCTCCAAAGGTGTCTGCGCGATAAGTTCTTCAGGCAAAAAATAGTAAAAATCGCTCTTTTTCATAATTTTACATCCTTATCTTGATTGACAAACGCACCAAAAAATGCTATATTAGTATAATAATTATTATAATCAAATTTCTATTTAAAGCAACCCCTTTATTTCAGAATTTGCACAGAAAGGTTTGTTGAATATGAAAAAATATAAAGTTGGTATAATCGGTGCTACAGGTATGGTTGGTCAGCGTTTTGTTTTACTTAACGAAAATCACCCGTGGTTCGAAATTGAGTTACTCGCAGCATCTGCAAGAAGTGCCGGTAAAACATACGAAGAAGCGGTGGGTAACCGTTGGGCTATGCCAAAACCCATGCCCGAAAGCGTTAAAAAAATGCAGGTTCTTGATGCCACAGCAGATATGGAAAAAATCGCGAAAAGCGTTGATTTTGTTTTTTGCGCGGTTGATATGAAAAAGGATGAAATAAGAGCGTTGGAAGAAGCTTATGCACGTCTTGAGTGTCCCGTTATTTCAAATAACAGCGCTCACCGTTCAACCCCCGACGTTCCGATGATTATCCCCGAGCTTAACCCCGAACACGCCGAAGTTATCCACGCACAGCGTAAGCGTCTTGGTACAAAACGCGGCTTTGTAGCAGTTAAATCCAACTGCTCACTTCAAAGCTACGTACCCGCATTATTCCCCTTAAACGAATTCGGCATTAAAAGATCACTTGTTTGTACCTATCAGGCAATTTCGGGAGCCGGTAAAACCTTCGAGCGTTGGCCCGAGATGGTAGATAACCTTATCCCCTACATTGGCGGAGAAGAAGAAAAATCGGAACAGGAACCGCTTAAAATTTGGGGTAAAGTTGAAAATGGTGTTATAAAAAATTCTGATTCTCCCAAAATTACTGCACAGTGTTTACGCGTTCCCGTATCGGACGGTCACACAGCGGCAGTTTTTGTAAGCTTTGATAAGAAACCAGAAATCGAAGAAATATTAAATATCTGGAAAAACTTTAAGGGTGACCCGCAAATTTTAAAGTTGCCGAGCGCACCTAAGCAGTTCTTAAATTACTTTACCGAGGACGGTATGCCGCAAATCAAGCTACAAAGAGAGCTTGAAAACGGTATGGCAATCTCCATCGGTAGATTACGCGAAGATACACAATACGATTATAAATTTGTTTGTATGTCACACAACACTCTGCGCGGTGCCGCAGGCGGCGCAGTTTTACTTGCAGAGTTGCTTTGTGCAAAGGGCTATATAGATTAAGTTTTTAGAAAGGAAATCTTGCCTTATGAAGAAGAGAATTTTTACAGGTGCCGCAACTGCGCTTGTAACTCCTATGTTCAGCGACGGCACCGTTAACTATGAGGTTCTTGATGAAATTATTGAAGAACAAATTGAGAAAGGTATCGATGCCTTGGTTATTTGCGGAACTACAGGTGAAGCCGCAACACTCAATCACGAAGACCACGTAAAAGTTATCGCTGCCGCTGTAAAAAAAGCCGCAGGACGTGTACCGATTATTGCAGGTACCGGCAGTAACGATACTGCATACTCGGTAGAGTTAAGTAATGAGGCATTAGACGTTGGCGCTGATGCATTATTGCTTGTAACCCCCTATTACAACAAGACATCCCAAGCGGGTCTTATCGCTCATTACAATTTCATTGCCGACCACGTTGATGCGCCCATTATTCTTTATAATGTTCCCTCTCGCACAGGTGTTAATATTTTACCCGAAACGTACGCAGAACTTGCAAAGCACCCCAATATCGTTGCTGCTAAAGAAGCAAATGGGGATTTGTCGGCAATTATCAAAACCCGTGCACTTTGCGGGGAAAACCTTGATATATACTCGGGTAATGACGACCAGATTGTGCCTATTTTATCGGTAGGCGGTATCGGTGTTATTTCGGTGCTTTCCAACGTTGCACCAGCAGAAACACACGATATGTGTCAACTGTATTTTGATGGTGACGTTAAACGGGCTGCCGATATGCAGATTGAATATATAGGTCTTATCAACGCTTTATTTAGTGACGTTAACCCCATCCCCGTAAAAGAAGCTATGAACATCATGGGTACGAACGTTGGTCCCTGCCGCTTACCGCTAGTAAGTATGAGCGATGTTAAACGCGAAGCATTAAAGCAAGAACTTAAAAAGGTTAATTTAATATAAATTAAAATTTAACGGATGTGAAAATATGCTTAAAATTATATTAAGCGGATGCTCGGGAAAAATGGGCTCAGTTATAACTGAGCTTGTATCCGCCGAAACAGATGCCGAAATAGTG
This sequence comes from uncultured Eubacteriales bacterium, assembly GCA_964607025.1. Lineage (GTDB taxonomy): Bacteria > Bacillota > Clostridia > Oscillospirales > Acutalibacteraceae > SIG565. The sequence goes on along the minus strand of CAZSIL010000009.1, from coordinate 31,140 downwards.
GCGGGTGTTGACCCATTTTTTAAGGAAGGTATTAAATACCCCGTTCACCCGACTTTTAATGATTTACCCGCGGCTGACGTTATCATTGATTTTTCTAATCCCGCGGCACTCGATAACATACTTGAATTTGCCACCCAAAACGGTGTAGCTTTCGTTGCAGCTACCACGGGATATACTGATAAACAGATAGAAAAAATCAAAGCGGCAGCGAAGAAAATACCCGTTTTCTTCACCTTTAATATGTCCCTCGGTGTGAATCTTTTAACCAGTCTTGTTAAAAAAGCCACCGCGATACTTGGAGATAATTTTGATATTGAAATTATTGAAAAACATCACAATCAAAAAATCGACGCACCGTCGGGCACTGCGATTATGCTCGCAAATGCCGTTAATGAAACTCTCGATAACAAGATGATATACGAGTATGATCGCCACTCAAAAAGAGAAAAGCGCAGTAAAAATGAAATTGGTATTCACTCGGTTCGCGGCGGCACAATAGTTGGTGAGCATGAAGTGATTTTTGCGGGCAACAATGAGGTTTTAACCCTTACCCATCAGGCATTTTCGAAAAACGTTTTTGCCGTAGGTGCTATACGCGCCGCAAAATTCCTAAAAGGCAAACCCGCAGGACTTTATGATATGAACGATTTAATAAGTGAAAAATAAAGCACTCAATCGAGTGCTTTATTTTTTATTAAAATTTTTATAGGTTTATTAATTCTTTTACAATTATCAATAACATATTTTGTGCCGCGGGAATTGCCATCCCAAAAGGCAATAACTAAATCAGAATAATCAATAATTTGTAGATTCCTTTTTAGCGGCGCTCCCCTACCGTATTTTTCATATTCAGGTAAAAATTCTGTCAATTTTATCCCTTTTTCAACTGCAAACCGTTTGGCACAGGTATCAATACCCTTGGCACCACCCGATACTATCTCGGTAACATTATCGGGTAAATATTTTTCTAAATTACTGACCTCTAATTTCCTCGAACCAATTATTGCTATTTTCATATTACCACCTCTTATGCGTCATTATACCACCACTTTCGTTTTGACGCAATAATTACACTATAATTAAGTCATAATGTTTTTAGAGGTGTTTTTAATGAAAGATAATCTTTTACGATACACATTACGCGTGGACAGAGAACTCTTTAAAAAATTTAGATATGTTGCCGAATTTGAGGGTCGTTCCGCCAATAAAGAAATCGAACAATTTCTTAAAAAACATGTTGCCGCTTTTGAAGAAAAGCACGGAGAAATTAAATAAACCATTAAATTCAAAAACGCAGGAGAAACTCCTGCGTTTTTTATTATAGCTTTTTAAGATAGCAACGACGGCGTTTATGAAGTTCAGGATTAAAGGTTTTCCACTGCGCCAAGATTTTACTGTTGGTTTCAAGCATTGGGCCTGTTTCGGCATACTCGATACCATTTTTATCGCAGTTTTGAATCAGGTGGTCAAGAATTATTGCATTAACGCCCGCGCCCTGTAAATCGGGGCGAACGGCGATTAAGAACATATCAAGCGCCTTACTTTCTTCAAAGGCGCGAAGTACATCTATCCAGCCCGTCGGGAACAGACGTCCGCGAGATTTTTTCATCGCTTCTGCAACCGAGGGTGCCGCTATACCAAATGCCACCATTTCGTTATTCTCGTCCATTACAAAACAGGTGTATTTTGGATTAAGCAAGGGTATAAACTTATTAGCATATTTTTTAACCTGTTCAGTGGTTAAATCAACCGTTCCGTAAAGCGGTGCGTATGCGGCGTTCACAAGTTCGAAAACCTTTGTGACGTACGGCGCAAAGCCAAAGCGATTACGCACCTTTACTTTATGTAATTTTTTGCGTTTGCATATATGCTCGGCAATGCGATGCAATTTTTGAGCAACGTCGCTGTCCTTACCCGGTGCCATAATTTTATATTCAACCCAGTCGGTATCCTTTTTGTAACCGAGTTTTTCGAGATGCTCGTTATAGTACGGCTCGTTATAGTACGTAATAAACATACTGCGTTTATCGAATCCCTCAACCAGCATACCTTCCCTATCCAAATCGCAAAAACCTAATGGACCGTGCACTTCGTTGCAATCGCTTTCCTTTGCCCAGTTTTCAACCGCCGCGAAGAGAGCGGAGGACACTTCGATATCATCAATAAAATCGACCTGGGAAAAACGCATACGTCGTGTTCCCCACTTTTCGTTGGCTTTATGGCTTAAAATTGCGCCTATTCTACCCACAATTTCGCCATCGCGGTATGCTAAAAAACATTTACCTTCACAATAACTGAAAGCGGGATTTTTCTTTTTGTCCCAATCAGCAAGGTCGTCCCCGTAGAATGCGGGAACAAAGTTTTTATGGTTTTTGTAGAGAACGTTCGGAAAATCAACAAACTTGCGAAGTTGCGCCTTTGTGGTAACCTCTACAATTTCTACTGTACTTACCGCCGTAACATTTTCCTCTTTTAACATAACTCTCCCCCATTGAAATCAGGAATAAACTTTTTATCCGCACTATTTCTTTCCTGAATATAAATATTTTTTATATCTTTTGTATAAAGATAATTTAAAACCTTCTCGTATTCCCTTTTTGTTATTTTGCGGTTAATTTCGGGATAATTCTCCGCCTTACCGCAAGGAACATACTGTGCCATAATACTTAAATATGCGTTAGGTGTGTTATCACAAAACCAGTCTATCGCTTTAATTGCCTCATTTGTTGCAAGGGGTAAAACGAGATGCCTTACTATAACGCCGCTTTGCATAATGCCGTTACTATCGAGTTTTGGCTCTCCCTTTAATTTATATGCCGTGGCAATGGCTTTACTTGCCACACTAAAATAATCCGCCACGCCCGAATATTTTAAAGATTTTGCGCTTGAGATATATTTTAAGTCGAATAAATATATATCGAAAATATCTTCTTTTATGTTGTCGGTTAACTCATATCCGCTACTGTTACAAACAAGCGGAATTTTGGGCTTATAGACATCCAGTGCTTCTTTGATTATGTGGAAATAATGAGTTGGGTTTACAAAATTAATATTATGGGCGCCCTTTTGCTCCAACTCGCGCATTATTTCGGCTAACCTTTTAACCGAAATAATTTCACCGTTGTTTTTATGGCTTATTTCATAATTTTGACAGTAAACACAACGAAGAGTGCAACCGCTGAAAAAAATTGTGCCAGAACCATTTTTTCCGCTAATACACGGCTCTTCCCAAAAATGCAAATCGGCTCGGGCTATTTTGGGTAAATACGGCATACCGCAAAATCCACCGATATTTTGATTATCTGTACGAAGGGCATTACATTTTCTTGGACACAAATTACACTGTAGTTTCATTTTCTTGTACTTTAGGGGTAGGATGAATTATTTTTTTGTTGACCTTTAAGCCGTTATAGGTCATTTTAAACATTACTCTGCCTAAAAACTGATTATCGCAGTTACTGCACCGAAACTCATTCATAAACCAATGGTTGCGATATTTGAATTTCTTTTTGGGCTTTGCAATGCTGCCGCACTTATCGCATAAAAACTCTAGGTGCTGAGGTTTAATTTCCTTACTGTCAATCCGAGAAAGATAGTAGTTTTTAAATGTAAGTTTTTTATAAAATTCAGGGTTTGCGGTATCCTTAACAACGGATATAAATCGCTGGGCATTATAGGTACTCTTTAGTATCTCGGCGGTTATTTTGCTGTCATCCATAGCCGTGTGCAAATCAAAATCCTCGGTTGATATTTTAAGCATTTCGGCTGCCGCTGATAACGACACCTGATTTACAAGCACAATTCCTCTTTGCTTCATTTCGTTTTGGAAATATTTTTGCAAATCTACATATTTGCCGAGTTTAAAGGAACTGCCCTCACTTAAAAACAATCGAGTATTATCAATGATTGTAAATAGGTCGGAATTGCTCCAAGTAAGTGTGATAATATCTTCTCCCACCCACTCATTATAGAGTTGTACCGCTTCCTCGAACGCTATACCGTTTAGCATATCCTCGGTTGTGATACCCGTAAGCTCGGTGAAGCGTTTACTTACTTTTTTAGAAAATGAGGAGCGCACTGTTTTGCCGAATTTTCCGATTTCTTTAAAATTTTCATCAAGTTTTACGGCGCCTATCTGCAAAATCTGATTCACAAATTTGTCGTGTTTTTTACAGTATGCGCTGTCCCACTCTAAATCAAGAATAATGTAATTCATTATCTGTTCTTTGACTCGTATTTCATACGAGCTTCCTTATTAAGTATTCTTTTTCTAAGGCGGATGTTATTTGGTGTTATTTCCACGAGTTCATCCTCCTTTATAAATTCAAGTGACTGCTCCAAACTTAGTACCGAATGCGGAGTCAGACGCAAAGCATCATCACTACCTGCAGCACGGGTGTTTGTCATTTGTTTTTTCTTGCAAACGTTACAAACTATATCCTCGTTTTTCGGGTTTTCGCCCACAATCATACCTTCATATACGGGGGTGCCGGGTCCTATAAACAAGCGTCCTCTGCTTTGGGTATTGAAAAGACCGTAGCCCGTGGCTTCGCCGTCTTCGTGCACAATAATTGAGCCGGTAGTTCTCGCTTCAATGTCGCCTTTGTATTCTTCGTAGCCGTTAAATACGTGATTCATAATACCGTTACCATTAGTATCTGTTAAAAACTGTGAACGGTAACCGAGTAGTCCCCTTGCGGGAATCAAAAACTCAAGATGTGAAGTTCCGCCATCTCTGACTCCCATATTTTTAAGTTCGGCTTTGCGCGTACCCAAGCGCTCCATAACGGCACCTACGTACTCTTCGGGGACTTCTATCATCAAAAGCTCTATCGGTTCTAAAAGCTTGCCGTCTTTATCGCGTTTATAAATAACGCTCGGCGGTGACACCTGAAACTCATAACCCTGACGACGCATGGTTTCGATAAGAATTGATAAATGCAACTCTCCCCTACCCGATACCTTAAAAGTATCTGCCGAATCGGTTTCTTCAACGCGCAAACTTACGTTGGTTTCTACTTCTTTGAAAAGTCGGTCACGTATATTACGCGATGTTACAAATTTGCCTTCGCGTCCCGCAAAGGGTGAATTATTAACCATAAAGTTCATAGATAAGGTGGGTTCATCAATTTTTACAAAGGGTAGCGGCTCAATACAGTCGGCAACACATAAAGTTTCACCGATATTAAGTTCACTGATACCCGCAATTTGTATCAAATCACCTACCGTCGCCGTTTCACACTCGGTACGCTTGAGTCCATTTATCATAAATAGCTTTGAAATTCTAACGTTGGTTGTAGTGCCGTCGTTATGGCAAAGAACTGCGCTTTGTCCGTTTTTAATGGTGCCGCGCACAACTCTGCCTACACCGATTCTGCCGATATAATCATCATACTCGATATTAGAAAATAACACCTGAAGCGGTGCTTCGGTATCGCCCTTTGGCGCATCAATTTCGTTAACTATGGCTTCAAAAAGCGGCTCTAAATCGGTACCCATATTATCGGCATCGAGCGATGCATAACCATCTCTGCCCGAGGCAAAAACAACGGGAAATTCTATTTGGTCATCATCAGCGCCGAGCTCGATAAACAAATCGAGTACTTCATCTACCACTTCCAACGGCCTAGCTAACGGACGGTCAATTTTATTTACAACAACTATGGCTTTTTTGCCGAGTGCTAACGCCTTTTTAAGCACAAAACGGGTTTGCGGCATACAGCCCTCAAAAGCATCAACCAGCAGTAAAACGCCGTCAACCATCATTAGTATACGCTCAACCTCGCCACCAAAATCGGCGTGTCCGGGGGTATCAACAATATTTATTTTTGTATCCTTATACATAACGCTTGTGGTTTTTGAAAGTATGGTGATACCGCGCTCACGCTCAAGGTCATTTGAGTCCATTACTCTATCGTCAACCTGCTCATTAACACGGAAGGTGCCGCTTTGTTTAAGCAACTGGTCCACCAAGGTTGTTTTGCCGTGGTCAACGTGGGCGATAATTGCTATGTTCCTTAATTTTTCAATAGTTGTGTTTGCCATTAAATAAAACTTCCCTAAAATATATTTTTAACTAATTAATTATAGTATTTTTTGACTCTATTGTCAATAAAAGACGACAAAAACCGACATTTTCCAATGTCGGTTTTTTACTTTAGATATTTTTAATTGTATCCATTAAATAGTCGGCAAATTCTTTACAGGTTGCGCCGTCAGTATTACCTGTAACGATTACCTTTTTCTCGGTTTCGTTGCAAATACTCATAGCGGTTGCCAATTTCTCTGCCTTATCGGTAAAGCCGATATGGCGAAGCAGCATTTCGGTGGCTTTGAATATGCTTGACGGGTTAGCGTACTCACCGATTCCCTCTTCTATCATACGTGGTGCCGAGCCGTGAATTGCCTCGAACATAGCGTAATTATCGCCGATATTAGCGCTGCCTGCCGTTCCTACGCCGCCCTGAATTTGCGCCGCTTCATCGGTGATAATATCGCCGTAAAGGTTGGGCAACACAAACACCTGGAACTTATCTCTTATTGCCTCGTTTACAAGGTTGGCAGTCATAATATCAATATACCAGTCTTCCGCCGTAATTTCGGGATAACTTTCGGCTACCTTATGGCATATTTCGGTAAATTTACCATCGGTTTTCTTCATAATATTTGCTTTTGTTACAATAGCAACGTTATTTTTGCCGTTTTGACGGGCATATTCAAATGCGGCTTTTGCTATTCGATAAGTACCCGCATTTGTGGTAACCTTAAAGTCCACCGCCAATTTTTCGGGGAGTTCTACTCCGCGTGAACCCAAAACATACTCACCTTCGGTATTTTCGCGATAGAATATCCAATCGATATTCTTATCGGGTACACACACAGGTCGCACGTTGGCATACAAATCTAGTTCGCGGCGAAGCGCTACGTTAGCGCTCTCCATAGTGCCGCCCTTTGGTGTTGTTGTGGGGCCTTTTAATAAAACGTCACACTTTTTGATTTCGGCAAGTACGTCATCAGGGATGGGTTTGCCGACAGCAAGTCGATTTTCTATAGTTAAACCGTCAATAACGTTAAACTCAACTCGGCCGCATTTAACTTCACTATCAAGTAAAAATTCGATTAAACGCTTTGCTTCCTTTACGATAATCGGACCGATACCATCGCCGCCGATAATACCGATAACGATTTTTTCGGCTTTGGAATAATCTTTGGCGCTCGCTCCCGATTCCATAATTTCAACACGTTTTAACTGTTCGTTAAGTAATGTTCTAAACTGTTCTACAGCATTATCAATATTTTTTTGCATTTATGAATTCTCCTTTGTATACTGCAAGAGACTACCCGCTTTAAGTATCGCCTTTTGTCTTTCGGTAAAGTTACAGCATAGTGTGAATTTATCACCTGTTGTTTTATTAATTAAAATAATCTCTCCGCTATCCATACCCGCATAAACGTTGTTAAGTTCTAACTCATCCCCCTGATTCAACCTATCATAATCATCGGAATTTTTAAATGTTAGCGGCATAATACCGGCATTTATAAGATTTGCAATATGTATTCTCGCAAAGCTCTTGGTAATAACAGCACGAACGCCTAAGTATAAAGGCACGAGTGCCGCGTGTTCACGAGAGGATCCCTGACCGTAGTTTGAGCCACCAACAATGATGCTCTTACCAGCTGCCTTTGCGCGTTCGGGGAAAGAAGTATCACATACTGCAAAGCAGAACTGTGATAAATGCGGAATATTTGAGCGATAAGGCAATATTTTAGCACCTGCAGGCATAATATGGTCGGTTGTAATATTATCACCAACCTTTAAAATAAGGGGTGCAGACAAAGTATCTTCCTGTGGAAAGCTATCGGGGAATTTCTTAATATTTGGACCGCGCAAGATTTCCAAACTTGCCGCTTCCGCTTCATCGGCGGGTGGCACGATAGCACTGTCATCAATTAAAAATTCATTTGGCATTTGAACTTTAGGCATCGTGCCGAGCACTCTTGGGTCGGTAATATAACCCGTAAGCGCTGCCGCAACGGCAGTTTCGGGGGAAACTAAATAAACCTGACCGTCAGCCGTACCGCTTCTACCTTCAAAGTTACGGTTAAAGGTACGAAGAGATACACCCGCGGAATTTGGTGAAAAGCCCATACCGATACAAGGTCCGCAAGCGCATTCAAGCAAACGCGCACCCGCCGATAAAATGTCGGTTAGAGCGCCGCAATTTGCTAACATTGTTAAAACCTGTTTAGACCCTGGGGAGACAGATAAACTCACTGACGGCGGAATAATTTTGCCTTTTAATAATGCCGCTACCTTTAACATATCAAAAAGAGACGAGTTTGTACAAGAGCCGATACATACCTGGTCTACCTTTACGCCTTTTAGAGACTCGACCGTTACTACGTTATCAGGGCTATGGGGACACGCGATAAGGGGCTTTAACTCAGATAAATTTATATCGATAATTTTATCATATACCGCGTCTTCATCACTTGCAAGGGCTACGTAATCTTGTTCTCTACCCTGCGCTTTCAAAAATTCACGTGTAATTTCATCCGACGGAAAAATAGAAGTTGTAGCGCCAAGCTCGGTGCCCATATTCGTAATGGTTGCACGTTCGGGAACCGACAAGGTTTTAACTCCTTCACCGCCCCACTCGATAATAGCACCGACGCCACCCTTAACAGACAAAATACGAAGAATTTCAAGACTGACGTCCTTAGCCGTTACAAAATCATTTAATTTACCTATTAAATTTACTTTATACATCTTAGGCATTGTGATATGATAGGCGCCGCCACCCATTGCAACGGCAACGTCGAGTCCACCCGCACCCATAGCGAGCATTCCAATACCGCCGCCCGTTGGGGTATGGCTATCTGAGCCGATAAGGGTTTTACCCGGAATACCAAAGCGCTCTAAGTGTACCTGATGGCAAATACCGTTACCGGGACGTGAAAAATAAATACCGTGTTTTTTTGCAACACTGCCGATATATCTATGGTCATCGGCATTTTCGAAGCCCGACTGTAATGTGTTATGGTCAATATACGCAACACTACGCTCCGTTTTAACGCGCGGAATACCCATTGTTTCGAATTCAAGATATGCCATTGTACCCGTTGCATCCTGAGTCAAGGTCTGGTCAATTTTAAGGGCAATCTCGGTACCCGCTACCATTTCACCTTCAAGCAAATGGTTTTTTATGATCTTTTGTGCAATAGTTAAACCCATTTTTTAGCCCTCCATAATGCTCTTTTTAGCATTTAAAATATGTTCGTGTACGAGTTTTATGGCAAGGTCGGTATTGCGCTCGGCAATAGCATTATACAGCGCCTTATGCTCGTTGATTGATTTTTCGGTGCGTCCCGTATGCTCAATTGATGCTTTGCGGAATTTTACCACCTTTTTATGTAGGGGTAAAAGAGTTTGGCACAAAATAGGACTGCCGCAATTTTTATAGATACTCTCATGGAACTCGCTATCCTTAAAGATTACACGCTCACTATCGTGTCTGCTGCCATAGAACTCTTGAAAATCAAGAATATCCTTTAACAGAGCCAGTTTTTCATCGGTTAAAGTTTCGATAAATTTAGCAACCGCCATACCTTCAAGCATAAAACGGATTTCGTAAATATCTTTTAAATCATTTTCGGTAATGCCCAAAACCTGCATACCTTTTTTGGTATCAAGCACCAAGTTTTCCTGCTCTAAACGACTAAGCGCTTCTCTGACGGGAGTACGGCTGACACCGAGCTCATCTGACAAAGCGGTTTCGGTAAGCACTGTGCCATAAGGGTATTTACCTATTAAAATATCGGCTTCAAGGCGTTCGAAAATCTGGTCCGCCAAGGACTGCATTTTATGATTAAACATTTTTATTTACCCCCTGTCAACCTACCGCCTGATATCTCGGCAATTTTACCTTCTAATTCGGCGGTGGTAAGTGCGGTTTGTCTGCCGCCTTCATACTCTGAATCTATCCATTCTTTAAGTTTGAGTACCAATTCGTCGCGTTTGCCAACAGCATTTTCACCCGATAAACCGTAGTTCTGATTTATCCAATAAGCAATTCCCGCAAGTCCGCTTGTTTTACTTACCATAACGGATGCAGGGCGGCTTAAGAATTTCGCGGTATCAAAAATATTATAAATTTCTTCGTCTTTAAGCAGTCCGTCAGCATGGATACCCGCCTTTGTAACGTTAAAGTTTTTGCCTACAAAAGGTGTCATCGGCGGTATTTTATAACCGATTTCATTTTTAAAGTAATCGGCGATTTCGGTGATAACCGTCGGATCCATACCGTCAAACGTCCCGCGGAGTGACGCGTACTCAAATACCATTGCTTCAAGTGGAACGTTACCTGTGCGCTCACCGATACCTAAGAGTGAACAGTTAACGGCGGACGCGCCATAAAGCCAAGCGGTTGCGGCATTGGAAACTGCCTTATAAAAATCATTGTGACCGTGCCACTCAAGCATTTCGCTTGGAACATCGGAATAGTGTTGCAAACCGTAAATAATTCCGGGAACACTACGGGGCAGCGCTACCTCGGAATAAGGCACACCGTAACCCATAGTATCACAAGCACGGATTTTAACGGGGATTCCCGCTTCGTTTGACAGTTTCATAAGTTCGTTTACAAACGGTACCACAAAGCCGTAAAAATCAGCTCTTGTAATATCCTCTAGATGACAACGCGGCATAACTCCTGCTTCAAAGGCGTCAGATACAGCGGCAAGATAGCCCTCCATTGCTTGTTTACGGGTTTTGCCGAGTTTTTTGAAAATATGATAGTCACTGCAAGAAACCAAAATACCCGTTTCCCTGATACCTAAATCTTTAACAAGCTTAAAATCTTCCTTGCTTGCTCTAATCCAAGTGGTAATCTCGGGGAATTTAAGCCCTAAATCCATACATTTTTCAATGGCTTCCCTATCCTTTTGACTATAAACAAAGAACTCACTTTGACGGATAATACCATAAGGACCGCCAAGTTTTGAGAGCAATTTATAAAGATTTACGATTTGTTCTACTGAATACGGCTCCACCGACTGTTGACCGTCACGGAAAGACGTATCGGTAATCCAAATTTCTTCAGGCATATCCATAGGAACACGACGATGGTTAAAAGGCACCTTCGGTATTTCGGAATAGTTATAGATATCACGCCAAAGATTAGGTTCTGCCACGTCCTGCAAACTGTATTTATATGACTTCTGTTCTAACAAATTCGACTTTTTTGAAATTTCAAGCATAGTATTTCTCCATTCATAAATTCGTGAATTTTGTTATTCGTGTATTTGTGTATACAATTATACATATAAAAAAGGGATATGTCAACACATATCCCGATTTTTTGGTTATTTAAATATTTTTTTGATGGTTGGGTGAATTCTTTGCATGTAAACCGCTGCCACCCTCACCAGAACTATATCATATAAATAGAAGGTTATATTAGCAAGGACTAAAAATGCAATAATCCCCCATTTACCAAACGGTCCGAAATCATCAAGCGGCATACCTAAAATTTTTACAGTTATAAAATATACCGCCAAAACAGCTACATTAAATACCGCAAATTTTATCAAATACTGAACTACTTTGCTATTCGCCCGTTCGATATATGCTTTTAAAACGGGATAATAACCGAAGAGCAAAACATACATAAATTTGGCTTCGGGCTCGGCAAAAATAAGACTCAGCACCGCAGTTACAATATATGTAAAAAGCGGCCATTTACCCCCTATTTCAATTAAAACCACAAGTCCTGTAAGACCTGACACTGCAGGTACAGCATAGGTAAAATACGGAAAATAGGACAAAAGCATTAATGCCGTTGCCAATGCCGACATTAACGCGCAAAAGGTAATTTTAGAAGTTGTTTTCATAGTATTACTCCACAACTAACAACACGGGATTAAATCTCCGCCCATCATTTCGCAACAGCAGTCCATACAGCAAAGGGTTGTGCAAGGGTCGGACGTGCAGCAACTTCCACCCATATTGTTAGAGCTCGAATACGGGTTACCGTAATTGCGGTTCTGACGTTGCATGCGGTTAAATGCTTCGCGGTATTCGGGGTTTGTGGGGTCCATACGACAGGCATTTGAAAAACTCGTATATGCGCCTTCAAACCATCCGCGGCGGTAAAGCACCGAGCCGTTTAAAAAATACCACTCGGCATCACGCGAAGCTATAGGTACGCCGTCTAACAATTCCTGTGCTTCTTCCAGGCGATTCTGAGAAATCAATGAGCGGATATCGGCAAATTTTGAAGAGCCACTATAACCGCCACTCTTATTTTTACCCGAAGCACCACCCGTTTTTCTACGATTGACAATTTCATCGTACGCTTCGTTAATTTCCTGCATTTTATCCTTTGCTAAATCGGCAAGTGGATTATCGGCATAGTTATCGGGGTGATATTTACGTGCAAGTTCACGGTATGCTTTTTTAATTTCTTCGTCGGTCGCCGTCGGCGATACGCCGAGCACGGCATAAGGGTCTCTCATATTTCTAACTCCTTTTTTAAGGTATCATCCAATCCCAAATATATAATATTCCCTAAAATATTTTTGAGTTGTTTAATTTCTAGCAATTCAAATGCTTTAATCGTTTCTTCAATGCAAACGCCCAACTGACGAACTGCATCTTCTTTATAATTTTCATTATTCTTATACGGATTAAAATTATTCTTTTTTATATCATCTTTCAAATCCTTTGCGGCATCAATAATATAAATATATCGCCCCATACAGTAACCCATGCGGGAAAGTGCGCGACTATTAAATTCTTCCGCTGAACACATAGAGAAAACCTTTGATAGCATTGTTGCCGTTGGCTCTGCCGCTTCATCTATACCGCAGTTTTCATTTTTTTCTACAATTTTTTGTGCCGCAGAAAACTCTTTAAAAACATCATCGATATCAGGATTATCCCGCACCGCTTTTTTATACGCACGACTAAAGCATGGTTTTAAAAGCAAATATTTCAGTTTGCCGATTCCCTTTTCATCATCTATATTATCAAGCAACTTATAATATAGCATTATCATAGCCGCTGCTGCCGAAAATGATAGAATATCATCCTTTGTTTTGCAGTAATTACATTTCTTAAGCGGATTTAAGGCGCAACATTTACGCTCGGTTTCGGGGAAACCATCAGATAAAGACATATCGAGCAATGTTAAAAAAGTGAAATCGTAACTCAGGGTAAAACGCGCTAAAATGCCGTATTTTTTACCGAGTTCACGGCAAAGAGAACAGTAAACTGCTTTGTACATTTCCCATTCTTTTATGCGAAGTTCGGGTTTGTACGCCTTTACATATCCAAACATTTTACCCCTCCTTATTTGTATATTAGCACTAAATCGACTTATATTAGTGAATAATGTGTAAATATTACAACATTTTCTTTAAAAACTGACCTGTATATGACTTTTCGCACTTTGCCACCTGTTCGGGTGTACCGCTGACAACAAGTGTGCCGCCGCCGTCGCCGCCTTCTGGACCTAAATCAATTAGATAATCGGCGGTTTTAATAACGTCGAGATTATGCTCAATAACAACTACTGTATTTCCGCCGTCCACAAGGCGCTGCAACACATCAATCAGCATATGCACATCATACGAGTGCAGTCCCGTTGTCGGCTCGTCAAGAATATATATAGTTTTACCGGTACTGCGCTTTGAGAGTTCGGTTGCGAGTTTAACACGCTGCGCTTCACCGCCCGACAGTGTTGTTGCGGGTTGTCCTATTTTTATATATCCAAGACCTACATCGTAAAGGGTTTGAAGTTTGCGTTTGATTTTGGGAACGGCGGAAAAGAAATTAAGTCCTTCTTCTACCGTCATTTCCAACACGTCGTAAATGCTCTTCTCCTTATATTTAATACTGAGCGTTTCGCGGTTATAACGCCGTCCTTCACAAACTTCACACGGCACATAAATATCGGGTAAAAAGTGCATTTCTATCTTTATAATACCGTCGCCTTCACACGCTTCACATCTGCCGCCCTTTACGTTAAACGAAAACCTACCTGACGTATATCCGTGCGCCTTGGCGTCACGCGTTTCGGCAAACAGTTCCCTTATATCCCCGAATACACCTGTATAGGTTGCGGGATTCGAACGCGGTGTGCGACCTATGGGGGATTGGTCGATATTGATAATCTTATCCAGATTTTCCTGCCCCGAAATCGTTTTGAATTTACCTGGGAAGGTTTTAGCGCCATTTAGTTCGTGCGATAAATACTTCTGTATAATCTCATTTACAAGCGAAGATTTGCCCGAACCCGAAACACCCGTAACCCCTGTAAACGTTCCAAGCGGAATTTTTACGTTGATGTTTTTTAGGTTGTTTTCCGCGGCTCCCGTAACGGTTAAGAAATTTCCGTTTCCTTTTCGCCTTTTACTCGGCACAGGTATTTTTCGCCTACCTGAAAGATAATCGGCTGTAAGTGATTTTTCGCAGTTTTTAAGTTGGTCTACCGTGCCCGAGAACACAACCTTACCGCCGTGTATACCAGCCCCGGGACCTATATCCACAACGTAATCCGCCGAGCGTATGGTATCCTCATCGTGCTCAACAACAATGAGCGTATTACCAAGGTCACGCAATTTTTTGAGCGTTGCAATAAGCTTTTCATTATCACGTTGGTGAAGCCCTATACTTGGCTCATCAAGAATATAAAGCACTCCCATAAGTGAAGAGCCGATTTGAGTTGCCAGACGTATACGCTGACTTTCCCCTCCTGAAAGAGTGCCCGACTCTCGAGAAAGGGTTAAATATTCAAGCCCCACACTCTTTAAAAAATTAAGGCGTTCATTGATTTCTTTAATTATCGGCTCGGCAATTTTTGCCTTAAAATCGCTAAATTTTACAGAAGACATAAATTCTATCATTGCCACAACCGACAAGCGACAACACTCATCAATATTTTTGCCGTTTACGGTTACCGCCAGCGCCTCGGGTTTCAAGCGTGTACCGCGGCAATCAGGACAGTCACACTCGTTCATGCAGCCCTCAATTTCTCGGCGCGCCATATCGCTTTTTGAATCGCGATATCTACGTTCCAAGTTATTCACAACGCCTTCAAACGCAGCATAATATTCGCTCTTGCCCCAATGGTCAGCGCGACGCAGTTTAATTTGGGCGTCCCCCGTGCCGTAAAGTACCGCATTTTTGGCTTCATCGGATAAATCTTTAAACGGAGTATTAATATCAAAACCATAATGCTCGGCAAGACCGTTATAGTACATAGTGGCAATAGTTCCCTGGTTTGGATAGAACCAGGAGTTTACACCCCAACCGGATGCCCTGATAGCACCGTCAACAAGGGATTTGTTTTCATCATTAATAATAAGCCGCACGTCAATTTTCATAAACTTGCCGATACCCGTACATTTAGGACAGGCACCCGCAGGACTATTAAAGGAAAACAACGTGGGGGTGATTTCGGGCAAACTGACATTATGCTCATCACACGCATAATTTTGTGAAAAACGCAGTTCCTCCCCACCGATAACGTCGACCGTTATAATACCGTCGGTTAATTTTGCGGCGGTTTCAATGCTGTCGCTGAGGCGACTCTTTATACCGTCTTTCACAACCAAACGGTCGATAATAATATCAATATAATGCTTTTTATTTTTTTCAAGCTTTATTTCTTCTGATAGTTCGTACATATTGCCGTCGATACGAACGCGAACGAAACCTGATTTTTTAGCCGACTCAAGTTCCTTAACGTATTCACCTTTTCTGCCACGTACTATCGGCGCCATAATCTGAATTTTGGTGCCGTCAGTTAGTTTCATAACACTATCAACTATCTGGTCGGTTGTTTGCTGTTTAATTTCCTTATTACAAACAGGACAATGCGGAGTACCGACTCTTGCATACAAAAGACGAAGATAATCGTAAATCTCGGTTATTGTACCAACGGTAGAACGCGGATTTTTTGAAGTTGTTTTTTGGTCTATTGAAATAGCAGGAGAAAGTCCTTCAATGCTATCAACATCTGGCTTTTCCATTTGGCCTAAAAACATACGGGCATACGAAGACAGGGACTCAACATATCTGCGTTGTCCCTCAGCATAAATCGTATCGAAAGCCAATGAAGATTTGCCCGAACCTGAAAGTCCTGTAAATACTACAAGTTTATCCCTTGGAATTTCAAGGTTTATATTTTGCAAATTGTTGGCTCTAGCACCCTTTATAACTATTCTATCGTTCGCCATTAGAATCCCTCAAAAAAATCGTATTTATATTATTTTGCCGCATTCTTTGTGTTTTTACGCCCAAAAAGGTTCTTAACTAAATCAAACATAAATCTTTCTTTTAAAATTAGCAATAATATTATATAGATTATAGCTCCAATCCCCACACCAAAAAGTGAAGTTCCTATTTCAGCCGGCATGGGTCTTAACAGAATGTAAACCGTTACCGCCATTATAAGCGCAGCAACAAAATTTTTTGTGCCGGTAAGCAGTATCGATATTTTGAAATCATTTCTTACAAAAAAGAATTGTACCAACATAACCACTATTTCGCCAACACAGGTAGCTATTGCAGCGCCAAAACACCCCCAACTCGAAATAAGAATCGTATTCATAAATACGTTCACAACGAGGCCGCACGATACCGACACAGTATATTCCTTTATTCTCCTTGTGGGCAAAAGATACTGTGTGCCTAAAATATTGCTTATACCGATAAATATTATAATCGGCGCTATCAAAACGGTACAGTAAGCAGACGGTTTAAAATCGTCCCCCAAAAACCAAGGTATTGTTTTTGTGGCGATCGCCATAAGACCAAATGCCGCAGGGTATGCTATTGTCAGCAAAAACTTAAAAGATTTTTGTATATAAAATTTTATACTTTCAAAATCGCCCTTTGCATATTTATCGGCAATACGCGAAAGCATTACCGCGCCGAGCGACGTTACCACCGATAATATAATTTTGACTATTTTTTCCGCCTGACTGTAATAACCGACCTGAAAATAGTCCGAGAAAATTCTTATCATAGTTTTATCTATGTGCGAATAGAGAGACGTTGCAATTTGCGGAACAAACATAAACAAAACGGGAGCTATATGCTTGGTTATGCCGAAAAAAGTAACATAAGTGCCCTTGAGATATCTCGGCAAATGCAACCACAATGATAAACTACCAATAAAGTTGGCACCCGCCGTACAAGCAATATAGATACCTAAATCTTTCTCTGTCTTCACGCAGGTAAAAATCAAAACCGTGGCAAGCACTTTAACTATAAGATTGCGCAACGCCTGTACTTTAAACTCTTCCATTCCCTGATAAAACCAGCTTATATCAAAAAGAGATGAAAATAGTTCGATAAGAAAAATCGAATAGTAAAGTGAATAGCTTGTACTATTTTTGACAATCAAAAAATAGTACGTTACCATACTTAAAGTTAAGGTAATAATACGTATGATATACAGTTCTAAGAAAACTCGGGTACGGCGCTTGGGTTTATTTTTACAAACAGCAATTTCTCGCTGACCATAGAGATTAAGTCCGACGCAACCAAAAAGAACAAAATACGATACCATCGAATTAAAAAAGTTATATAGACCGATATTTTCATCCCCCAGCACCCGAGATACATAAGGCATGGTAATTATCGGCGTTATTAAAATCAATACTTGATAGCAAAGATTATATAGATAATTACTTAAAAGTTTGCTTTTCATAAATCTGCATCCTAAAACGGAAATCCTTTTTTAAGGTTTGTGCCAAAACACAAATATTATTATACTCCTTTTTATACTAAGTTTCAAGTACGCAAAAAAGGACCAAACTCTCGTTTGGTCCTTTAACTATTTCTCAAAGCTTGATTTTTGCGGGAATTTTTTATGGAGCAAATTCAAAATAAATTTTTGTTCGGCTTCAAAATCAATATCGGGGTTGTCATCACTCAAGCACACCATTTTATATTTTTCGCCTACCAATGCGCCTTCTATTTCCCTATCGTCCCTACCAATCGAAAAGAATTTACCTTGCGGTCCCTTCGCTTGAAAAAACCTACCAGTTACAAACTGCCAATAACGGATAAGCCACTGGTTTACATCATCATTACTTCTAAAGCGATGAGTACAGGTATCATCAAGCATAGCTTTTTCATTTTCCCACAAGGTTTCTATTGTGCTTTTTAGAAGCGGAACAGGCAAATGCGGGTTATCAAACTGTGAAAATCCGTTGGCTGCCATCATATACAAATTTTTAAGGGCTGCTTTGGGGGAACGCAGCGAAAACCATTTGTTAAAGTTCCTCTTCACAACCTCCCGCTTATTGAAGTTTTTATTTATAAGCATCATATCATTGCCTATAATATGGTCAATTCCGCCGGGATTAAATCTCAGCGGTATCTCGCATACCGTATCAACAGGAAGTCCGTTTTTGAAAAACGCCTCAACATCCGTAAGGTTTATAAGCAGCGTATCATCATTAAAATAAACGAATTGTTCTGAAAGCTGTTCAATGCGATGGAAATTTAATTCTATCGGATTTGCACTGAATACAGGAAGATATTTTTTCGGTATATAATCACTGTGTTTAACGATATTAAGTTTTGGATTTTCGGTATTAAGCCAAGTAGGGATATGTCCCCAAGTTACGAAATGTACTTTTCGCACCCACGGCGCATATTGTTCTATGCCTCTAAAGAGATAGGGCAAAAACCCCCAATCACGATAGCGGTTTACTCTATCATCGTTATTTTTTTGCGGTGAGTATTTCGCCTTGTCGGCAAGCCACTCCGGGTCAGATCCATCAACCCAAGTAATTACAATATCCACTGCATTATGCATCGATTTTCTCCTTTGCGTCACACTTCATAACATACAACAATCCGCCGAGTATTACCCAGAAGAAGATGGTGTTTGGTGACATATGATAAAACATAACACTGCCAAACATTGCCGCTGCGGTGAGAGTTATAACACCAGACAATAATACTGCAACAAGTAATTCGTGCTCTTTTTTTACCTTGTAAAAATTCTTAAATATAACGCCGAGCGCTGTAATTATAAGTGCGGCAAACGGAATTAATCCAAGAGCACCTTGAGCCACCATTATATTGAATATCTCGTTATCCAATGTATTGAATTTGGTGTAATCGTTATTGACAATATAGTTATCGGGTTGGTTTTCTTTTGCATAATCGGTGAACTCTTTAAACGACGTACCAATTAGTATTGTTTTGGGTGAATCGAGATATAGCTCTACCGCGCCATTCCAAAGGTCAAAACGACGGTTACTCACGTCATCAGTTAAATCGTATCCCCTATCAACTTCAAGGGGGCTTTTTTCAATAGTACTGGTTTTATTTGAGGTTATAATTTTGTTATAACAGTTCTTCGTAATTCGCGGAGCCATAAACCCTATAATTCCCACAACTAATGCAAGTATAACAACAAAAATCCTTTTAATAGCTTTGGCATCACGGCATTTATAAAGATATATAACGCTCGTAAATACCGCCACCGAAACGCCTGTGCATACCGCACCCGTTCTTGAATCGGAAAGTGCAATATAAAAGATACAAAGAGCAATAGCAACACCTGAAAGTACACGCCACAAAACCTTTTGATGTTTGCAAATATAGTATATAAGTATAGCAATCGTGGCGGATGAGGTCATAGCGCCGTTATTAGCGCTTATAAACACACCGAATAAACGTCCGATTTTAAAGCCGTAAAAATATTCGTATCCCGTGTCTTTTGTAATCACCTTTCCGTTAATACCAAGCGCCATAAACAGAATACCGCATATAATACTCACTATTGTATACAACACAAAAACCTTCATCATAAGTTCAATATTTTTGCGCACTTCTTCTGCTGACTTATTCTGATTCATCAAATAAAGAATCAAAAAACAATATGCCCAGTGAAGACAAATAACTACATTTTGTTTAAAAGATGGTCCTATATTTAAAAGAACCGAAACACCGATACTAACGAGCAACGCTATAAGACAAAAAATCGCCGGCATTTTTATATATTCTTTATAATTTATTACTCGATAAAGAATAATAAACAAGCCCAACATAAAGGTAGGCCACATAACTATGGAAATTATAAATTTACCGTATGTTAAAACGTTTGAGCCCAAAGCGGCATATAACATAAAAGCATATATAAATATTTTCTCTAATACATCCTCATATTTTGCGGATATCTTAAGTTTAGACATCTTTATCCTCCAATTACTTAAATTACCGACAGTAATTTCTCAATCTCGCTTTTTATATTATACCCATTTCTTGTGATATCTTCGGTTCTGTCACGGCGCGGGGTAAGTTCTGTTTCTGCAATCTTCTCAGCCCAAACAGCCGCTGAATCTTCGATGTTCAAAAACGTAATATTATTAGTCAAAGTTATTTCGTTTATCGGGAATCTATCCGAGAAAAAGCATTTTAAATCCGCTGTTTGCGCTTCAATAGCAACTATGGCAAGTCCTTCATATTTTGATGGCAAAAGGAAAACATCAGCCGCCTGCATAAGAGCAGCTATATCGCTGTACGCCCCTAAAAACCGCACCGAAGATGTAATGCCCAAATGCTCGGCATGGGCTTTAACTTCTTCTTCCATCTCACCCACACCAGCATAAAGCAAAATCGAATCGGGCTTAATTTTTAACAGTTCAGAGAATATATCAATCAAATAGATAGGATTTTTCTGGTTAACGATACGGCCTACATGTAAAACGGTGAATTTATCACTAATACCGAGTTCTCGCCTTTTTTGTTCTCTTTTTTTGCTATCGAAAACAAATTTTTCGGTATTAATTGCGTTTCTTATAACTGTAAACTCGCCATTTTTTAACGTTTTTCCCGTAAACATATGCTCGGCGGCACCTAATGAACACGCCAGTTTTACATCGGCAAACCGATTCAAAATACCTTTGAAGGTTTTATGCAAACGCACCTTCTCATCGAAACTATTATGTGAATGTACAATGATTTTTCTACCAAAAAGTATCGGGGCTATCATATTTATAAAGCCACCCGCATTCATAATGTTAAAATAAACTTTTTTATACTCTTTGTGATTTTTTAAAATTTTCGAAAAAGCCGCTATTTGCCCCAAAATGCTCTCACTTTTTTTCGGAATATGGTGTATCACAGAGCCGCCCGCCAACACTTCATCGGCATACGCCATTTTATCCCAATCAGTAACAAAATCAAATTGTATTTTGTCTTTTGGGATATTACGGTACATTGTCATCACATATGATTCCATACCGCCTGCGGTATCAGTCATGCCGTAAACCAAAATCTTTTCCATATCTAATCCTTCCTAGTTGCCTGACGAAATTTGGCAATTAGATAAACAAACAAATACAAACCATTTTTAATCAAAAACAATGTTATAGCACGTGTTTTTGAAAAAAAGGAATACTCAATATGTTTTAAAGCCACATTGAAACAATCAAAAGAGCAAATTTCTCTAAGGCGTTTGAATTGCGCGGAAATCCCGATTTTGTTTTTAGGATGAAAAACATTATTAACAACTATAAATAAAAGATGATATAATGCAAAGTTATATGCTCTTACCATTAGTTCCTGACTTCCGATTTTTTTCACTGTAGATATAACACGACGTATGCTTTTTGCATATTGTTCGGGCATCTGCATGTTAAATCTCCTGGCTGTGGAATCTTCCGACACAGTATAACTATACATTATTTGTTTATAATAGTATATCGTTTTTGCCTTTGAGTAGCATCTGATTGCAAAATCTGCATCCTCTGCTAAAACAAGTTCGGTATCAAAATACAAATCATTTTGCTTCAAAAATTCTTTTTTAAATGCTTTACCCCAGCAAAGAGCAAGCCCTTTTTCAACCGAGAGAGCATCTGACAAAATTTTGCTGCACTGTTCTTCTCTAAACAACTCCGACTCATCGCTATAAATAAAGTTTTGTTTGCGAGTTGTATAATTTTTAACATAATCAAAACAAACTATATCTGCATTGTTATGATTAGCCAATATTTTCTCTGCGGCATTATCCAGCAAAATATCATCCGCGTCAACAAATACAATATAATCGCCTTTGGCTTTATTAATACCGAAGTTTCGGGCATTAGAAACGCCCTTGTTTTCGATATGATAAACCATAACATTTTTCTCGTTGGTAAAATATTCCAGCACTTCTAACGTTTTAATGTCCGTCGTACCATCATCTACAATTATCACTTCCACCAAGTCAGTATTTTGATTTAAAACAGACTCAATCGATGGTTTTAAATATAACTCCGGCGTATTATAAACCGGTATTATAACACTAATTTTTGCTTTCAAAATATCACCGCCAGGATAAAATTAGTTGGTTGCCGAAGAGTTTTCTTGATTTTGTAGATAGGTTCCTTCTTCTTTGATAAAATCGTGTATTTTTTGTGTAGCTATATCAAGGTCATAAATAGAATACCAAATTTTACCGATAAATGCATCATCGCCTGATTTTTCGCCGCAGTCTTCATCGGGAATGCTTAGGTTTTCGATTGTAGGAGAGTTTGTGAAACCCCAAGTAGCCATACTTGTTATTTCATTATTAGTAAGCGAAGTTTCGCATTTGCTCAACGCCAGTTTCATAAGATTCGGCAATTTTGAAATGCCCATGCTTTTAACCTTTTCAAGCATAAGTGAGAGTATTTCTCTTTGTCTGCCGGTACGTGCTGCATCTCCGCCCGCAGAATATCTGTTACGAGAATAAGCAAGTGCCTGCGCGCCGGTTAGGTGCTGTGAACCTGTTTCGGTAATATAATCACAGGTAATGCCAATTTTGTTAAGCTCGGGTATATAATAGGTATTCATAACATTTTTCTCGCTCTCATCAACGTCAACCGTCAAACCGCCGAGATAATCAATAATTTCCGCAATACCAAAGAAATTAACCGTTATATAATCGGTTATATTCATATCATAGTTTTCGTTAATCGTTTTCATCGCAAGGCGCGCGCTACCGTATGCATAGGCATGAGTCAACTTATCGTAATCATGGCCTTCCATCGCTACGTATGAATCACGCGCAATGGATGTCATTTTTATCTTGTCATGGTCCTTATCAATTGTAAGGATAATTATGGCATCTGAACGTCCTTTAAAAGACTCCGTCCTTGTATCAATACCAAACAAAGCAATATTTACAACGCCATGCTCATCCAGAGCCGAATTAACACCAAGCTCACTTGAAGTATAATTCTCACCACGGTTAACATTGTTAAGCAAACTGTTAAGATACCAAAAACCACCGCCGAAAATCATTGCCAAAATAACAATGACACTAACAAGGATAATTACTGTTCGTTTTTGCCGATTAACAGGTTTGTTTTTAGCGTGTTTTGCGCGACCTTTGGTGCTGCTAAAAATATCAACATCGTTATTTGTATATGTTTTTTTCTTTTCCCTTTTCATTATTACATCTCCATATAACAAACTATTTTTTTATATAAGTATATACCCTAAAATCAAACTAACATATATACGTCTAGCATTATACTACAAAAATAAAGATTTATCAACATAAATTATAACATCCCTGTTAAACCTTATTATTTACTTTTATTCAATTTTGTTGTATATTTGACTTATCTCTATTTGTGGGGGCAATTTATGAATATTTTATTCGAAGATGAAAATATTATCGTTTGCATAAAAGAAATCGGGGTTTCATCCGAAGAATCATCCGCGGAAAATATGCCAGATATTATCCGCCGCCATCTGAATAAACCAACCGCATACATAGGCATTATACACCGCCTTGATACCGCAGTCGGTGGTGTTATGGTCTATACCAAGACAAAAAAAGCTGCGGCAAAATTATCCTCACAAATACAAAACGGTGCTTTTAAAAAGGAATATTTTGCGGTGATTTCGGGGCGTCCCGAAACAGATATCGGAGTATATCGGGATTTGCTTTTTAAGGACTCTTCTAAAAACAAGGTTTTTGTAGTTAAAAATGCACGTAAAGGTGTAAAGACGGCAGAACTCGAATACAGCGTCATACAAACACAAAAATATGAAGATAAAGATATTTCCCTTGTAAAAGTCATGCTAAAAACAGGGCGAAGCCACCAAATAAGAGTACAGTTTGCCTCGCGCAAAATGCCGCTTTTGGGAGACGGAAAGTACGGCAGCCGTACAAAATGCAACATCGCCCTATTTTCATCGGCAATTAAATTTAATCACCCTGAAACACAAAAAGAAATGTGTTTTTCGGTACTGCCCTATAATACATTTCCGTTTAATACGTTTGATATAAAAAAGTAGAGTCGAATTCGACTCTACTTTTTATGTTTATATAGTTTTGCAAGGCCGCCTTCGGAGGTCTCTCTATAATGGCGGGATAAATCCTTACCCGTTTGATACATTGTTTCGACTATCAAATCAAAAGATATTTTGCGACTACCCGATAAGAAATTTGCCAAACTCAATGCATTTATCGCACGCATTGCCGCAACGGCATTACGCTCGATACAAGGTATTTGCACAAGCCCGAAAACAGGGTCGCAGGTAAGACCCAAATGGTGTTCCATAGCAACTTCTGCAGCATATTCTATCTGGTCAATACCCATTTGGAAAAGTTCGGCTAATGCCGTTGCTGCCATAGAACAGGCGGTACCTACTTCGGCCTGACAGCCGCATTCTGCACCGCTTACAGACGCATTAGTAGCTACAATATTTCCAACAAGTCCTGCCGCAGCTAATGCCCTTATTATTTCATCATCCGAAAAGTCGTTTTTCTCTTGCATATATTTAAGCACCGCGGGCACAACGCCGCAAGAACCACAAGTTGGAGCCGTTACGATGGTGCCGCAATCGGCATTTTGCTCACTTACGGCAAATGCATAGGAACAAACAATGCGGTTTTCCCTGGTTTGCGGACTTTCATCAATGTGGCGTTGTGAAAACAAATGTTGTGCTTTACGCTCAACTTCAAGTCCACCGGGCAGTATTCCGTTGCTTACAAGGCCTTGCTTTATCGCCTGACACATTGTGTACCACACTTCGCCCAAAAACGCTTTGAAATGCTCATCTTCGTGTTCAAAAACGTAGTCGGAAAGACGTATATTTCTTGATTTGCAAATCTCGGCTATTTCGGTAAACGTTTTTTCACTATAAACTTCGTTTTTTTCATGCTTCTCTTCACCGAAGCGTTCTATCTCACCGCCACCAATGGACAGAAAACGCTCCCGTGATATTTCTTTGCCGTTTTTGTATGCTATAAAATCCATTGTATTAGGATGCGGCAAATCGTGTGTTTCGGTATCTAAAATAATCTTACCTTTTTTATGGCCCAACGCTTCAAGTACCGCGCGTTCAGTACCGTGTCCTTTGCCCGTTTTAGCTAGTGATCCGTAAAGAATTACGTCAACCACATCAGCGTCAGCGTTTTCATTCAAAAACCTTTCGGTCGCAAATGCAGGTCCCATTGTATGAGAACTTGAAGGGCCTTTACCGATTTTATAAATATTACGAACTGATTTCATATTCTTCACCGTTAAAATAAACCGACTAAAAACAGTCGGTTTATAATATTATTTTATTTCGCAACCACCGATAGGGCGAATAAGAAGGATATAACAACTACCCTGCCCAAATACCTTTTCGATAACGGTCTTATAATCTTCCAACATATTTGTAGGAATAAAGCACTGAATAGTTCCCGCAAAGCCGCCACCGTGAACGCGATATGCACCTTTGTCGGTTCCTTTAAAGAACTGCTCAGTAACTGCCAACGCTAAGGATATGCCCTGTTCATAAAGATTTGAGGTTGAATAAACGTTCTGAAGATACTTGTATGACGAGTTGCCCGACTCGTTAACGAGGCGTAAAAACTCATCAAAATCATCCTTTTTGAGCGCTTCTTTTTCAAGATCGGCACGGTTATCCTCATTAAAAAAGTGGAGTGCGCGAAGTACTGCGCGGTCGCCGTACTCTTTACGTAATTTTGCAATATTCTCAAAGAAATCAATCGGCTCAACGTCACGTAAAAAGCCCTTACCGAAGAAATTACTGATATTGCGGCACTCAACCGTAATATCGGCATAATCTTGAGTGAGATTTGCGTGATTACCGCCTGTATTTACTACACAAAGCGCATAGCCGTGAGCTGCCAAATCAAAGTCAACCTGCTCAACCTTCGGGTTTTTCGGGTCCTTAAAGTCAATAGCAGTAAAGCCACCTAGTGAACTTGCCGACTGGTCAAGCAAACCGCAAGGTTTACCAAAAAATTCGCTCTCTGCTTTCTGGGATATTTTAGCAATCTCGATGCTGTCAACTGTGCCACCATTAAACATACCGCTTAAAATATTACCGATAAGCACTTCAAACGCGGCAGAAGACGAAAGCCCCGAACCCTTTAATACGTTGGATGTTGTATAGGCATCAAATCCACCTATTTCATATCCGTTCGATTTGAAAATAGAACACATACCGCGTATAAGAGAAATTGCTCTGCCCGTTTCAGCATCGTTGAGTTCAAGGATGCCAAGATTTACGGTGTCCATCTCGTAACCTGCAGATTTTATACGAACGATATTCTCGGTATTGGGAGATACAACGGCTATAACGTCCAAATCAACGCTTCCCGCCAACACTCTACCGTGCTGATGGTCGGTATGATTTCCGCCCACCTCGGTACGACCGGGGGCTGAGAAAAGACGCATATCTTCCCTTACACCATAAAGTTTTACAAACTCGTCGCAAGCATCGGCATAACGAGTACGCGCTGACACTACATCCTTATATAGTTTTGCAAACATACCATCATATTTGCCTTCAAGTATGCTTTGTTTTAACTGCTTTGTATTCATAATACACCGCCTATTTATTTGCCGATAATTCTTACAGTGTCGCGCGCGATTGCAAGTTCTTCGTTTGTCGGAATAACGTAAACGTTAACCTTTGAATCGGGCGTGGAAATTTTGATTTCTTGACCACGAACCTTGTTGGGTATGGGGTCAATTTTAACGCCCATATACTCAAAGTCCTTGCATATATCAACGCGGAGCTCGGGGTTGTTTTCACCGATACCACCTGCAAATACGATGCAGTCAACACCGTTCATAGCGGCGATATAAGAGCCGATAAACTTAACTATCTGATAGCGCTGCATCTCGAGTGCCAAAGCCGCTTTTTCATTGCCGGCAGCCGCAGCATCAACAAGGTCGCGATTATCGTTAGTTAAACAAGAAATACCGAGCGTACCCGATTTCTTGTTACAAATATTGTTAATATCATCGGGTGATAAATTCTCTTTTTTGGCAAGATAAGTCAGAACTGAAGGATCCATTGTACCGCAACGTGTACCCATCATAAAGCCGTCAAGCGGGGTAAATCCCATTGATGTATCAAAACAAACGCCATCTTTAATTGCCGAAATAGAGCATCCGCTACCTAAATGGCAGGTAATAATCTTAAGGTCTTTTTTATCCTTGCCTTCCATAACTGCAGCGCGATCGCTTACATACTTGTGAGAAGTACCGTGTGCACCGTATTTACGAACGCCGTATTTCTCATAGTATTCATAAGGAAGCGCGTACATATAAGCGCGGGGTTGTAAGGTCTGGTGGAAAGAAGTATCGAATACAGCAACCTGCGGAATCTTCTCTCCAAAGGTTTTAACGCAAGCACGGATAGCCAAAACGTGCGGCGGGTTGTGAAGCGGAGCTAACTCGCCAAGCGCTTCTATATCATCAATAACCTTGGGATTGATAAGACAAGAGTCGCTGAATATGCTACCACCCTGAACTATGCGGTGGCCGATAGCAGTGATTTCATCAAAAGAATCCATAACCTTTGCATCGCTCTTTGTAAGCGCGTAAACAACACTCTCAAATGCTTCGGCGTGGGTGGGCATGGGCATTTCGGCTTCATACTTTTTACCGTCGGGTGTTTTGTGGGTAATGGTGCCGAGAGAACCGTCTGTTGCACCGATTCTATCACAAATACCTTTGCATACCAAAGACTCGTCCGTCATATCAATAACCTGATATTTAAGCGTTGAACTACCTGCGTTTACTACGAAAATTTTCATTACAATTCTCCTTGCTTGATAATAAAATGTGTTGCATAAACTTATGTCTTATGCTATTATATATATGGATTTGGCAGCTAAATACTACCATACTATATAATAATACTTTATTTATATTCGTTTTTCAAGACTTTTTTGTGAAAGGACCGTTAATTTATGCAAAACATAGGTATTATTGCAGAATTCAACCCCTTTCATAACGGGCATAAACATTTAATTGATACTGTAAAGAAAAGCGGAAACGCCGTAATTTGCGTTATGAGCGGCAACTATGTTCAACGAGGCGACACGGCAATAACCGATAAATTCACCCGCGCTAAAATGGCGGTAATGAACGGTGCCGATTTGGTAGTGGAATTGCCAACACCGTGGGCTATGTCAACCGCTCAAAATTTCGCTACGGGTGCGGTTGGAATTTTAAATGCACTTGGCATTACCGACAAAATAGTTTTCGGTAGCGAAAGCGGCGATATTGATGCTTTAAAGCAAACCGCGTCGGTGCTTAAAAGTGCCGACTTTAACAATAAGGTTAATAAAAAAATAAATACCGTGTCATCCACCTTTGCCGCAGCAAGGAGCAAAATTTTCGAAAGTGACTATCCAACTTTGTCACACATTATAAATTCTCCAAACGATACGCTCGGCGCCGAGTATATCTTGGCATCAGAGCGTGTGGGGTTCAAAGGTGAATTTGGATGTATAAAACGCATCGGAGCCGCTCACGACTCTCTAGACACCGATGTTACTGTTTCAGCATCGTTAATCCGAGAGAAAATTAAAAGCGATGAATTTGAAAATATTTCGGTTTTTTTGCCCGATAGCACGGCTGATATTTTGAAAAACTCACCGATTTCGGATATTAGAAAAATAGAAAACGCTATACTTTGCAAATTACGTATGGATTTTAGCGGTGACAAGTTTCCTGCCCTGCCCGATATCAGCGAAGGAATAGAAAATCGCCTTAAAAATGCTGTTTTAATTGCCACGAGTTTTGAAGAACTTTTAGCGCTTACTAAAACAAAAAGGTATACTTTGGCGCGTATTCGCCGCCTTTGTTTGTCGGCATTTTTAGGGATTGATAACAGCTTCTTTGGTAAATTACCACCTTATATACGCGTATTGGCAATGGGTAAAAACGGCGAAGAACTGTTAAAACAAGCAAATAAAAACAGCTCATTACCTATAATAACAAAAACTAAACAATTAAATCTCGATGATGGATTCACCAAAAAAGTTTGGTCTTTGGAAAGTGTAGCGAGTGATATATACGCATTATCATTAAATCCACCGCGAAAATGCGGAGATGAATATTATCAAAAAATTATTAAAGCATAAGGAGTGTTTTAAAATGGCAATAACAAAGGATATTACCCAGTACAAGGACTACGGCAAGTGCATCCGCCTATCAAATGGCGAGGTTGAGCTTATTGCAAGTGTTGATTTTGGCCCCAGAATTTTGCGCTACTGCTTTATTGACGGACCAAATATTCTTAATGATAACTCAAAAAACTTTGAGCCGGTAAATGATGCGGAATTTCGCAAATATTTCGGTGAGGATAAAACTTTTTACTTCTACGGTGGACACAGATTGTGGACCTCCCCGGAATATTTTCCTGAAATGTATTATCCCGATAACGACCCCGTTGAATATGAGTTCTTCCCGAACGGTGTTATCTTAACTCCACCCACACAGGCAGAAAACGGAATTCAGATGAGCATCCGCATAACAATGGCTGATGAGGGTACCGATGTCGAAATAGAGCACACTATCACCAATATTGGCGAACGCGTTAAAGAATTCTCGGCTTGGGCGCTTTCGATTTGTGCCAAGGGCGGTACCGAAATTATACCACTTAATAATAACCATGTGCGATTATTACCTAATGCAAAGATAGTCGTTTGGCCATATACCGATCTCAGATCAGAAAGCATCTATCTTGGCAAGAAATATGCAACAATCCGTCAACCCGAAGAGAGAGCCGTAAAGCTTGGATTTGACCTTAAGGATGGCAAGGTATACTATGTTCTTGAAGATAGCATATTCATTAAAGAATACGAGCCAAACTATCCTGCCGGCAACTACCCCGACGGCGGCGTTTCTTATGAAACATATTCATGCAACAAGTTCACAGAGATTGAAACACTCAGCGAACTCAAAAAGATTTCCACAGGCAAATCTATTGTACATACTGAAAACTGGTCACTTCGCAAAAAGCCGTGCGACTTTAACCCGACAGACGATGATTCAATAGATGCTTTTCTAAGTAAACTTTGATTTTTCAAGCGGAGATTTCAACGTGAAATTTCCGCTTTTTTATTTAAATATCTTGACTTTTGAATAGTTTGTTAATATAATTGTCTTGTTGCAAATTTAATATGCAGAGTTGTCCGAGTGGTCGAAGGTGCAGCACTCGAAACATAGTCGGGTCTGTCACTTAGCCTTCTCCGTAAGCCCTTTATTTATCGGGGTTTTTAGGACTTCGGTTTGCACGCTCACGAATCTGCATCTCGCAGTTTTCTCGCAATTTAGGTTTTGGCTTTGCCTTTACAATTTTATATGGAGACGTATCGAAGTGGTCATAACGGGGCTGACTCGAAATCAGTTAGGGAGCAATCCCCCGCGAGTTCGAATCTCGCCGTCTCCGCCAAGGACTCCTTGAAGGTTTTATCCTTCAAGGAGTTTTCTCTTTTTCACCCCAACGCTGTTCCTATCGCCATCGCACTTGCTTTCTTACTTTCACTGTCGATGTGGCTGTAGATGTTAGCAGTGGTTCCCATATCACTGTGACCAAGCCAGTCCTGAATCATCTTCATAGGCACACCGTTTGCGAGAAGTAGTGAAGCGCAACTGTGTCGCAGATCATGAAATCGTACAGGTTTTAACCCTTTTTCCTTCAGCACCACTTTGAAATGGTCGGTCACATAGTTTGGTTTTATAATCTCACCGATTGCATCTACGCAGATGTAGTCGGTATATTTTTTGCAGTACCCTCGTCGCATCACACGCATCATTTCCTCTTGCTTTTCTTTTTCGGCAAGGAGAACTTCTTCCACTTGCGGTATCAGAGGA